>JBQTJT010000022.1:0-135728 GCA_052386855.1 Reyranella sp. | reverse complement strand
GGAAGTCGTCGATGCTGCAGAGATGGATGTTGGGCGTGTCGTACCATTTGTAGGGCAACGACGTGGTTTGCGGCATGCGGCCGCCGAACACCATCCTGAGCCGCACCTGCCAGTGCGCGAAGTTGGGAAACGACACGATCGCCCGCTTGCCGACCCGCAGCATCTGCCGCAGCACCTCGCGCGGCTCGCGCGTGGCCTGCAGGGTCTGACCCAGGATCACATAATCGAAGGCATCGTCGGGATAGGCCCGCAGATCGGCATCGGCATCGCCCTGGATCACCGACAGGCCGCTGGCGACGCAGGCGTTCACGCCGGCCTGGCTGAGTTCCATGCCGCGCGCATCGACGCGCTTGAAGTTGACCAGATAGGCCAGCAGCGCGCCGTCGCCGCAACCGACGTCGAGCGCCCTTGTGTCCGGCGCGACCATATCGGCGATGAGCTGAAGATCGACGCGGATCGTGGTCACGACACATCCTTCAGGCCGCGCACCGCGGCCGCGCCCTTGAGGAAGCCGCTCAGCGTGCGGAACATCTCGGGTTCGTCGAGCAGGAAGGCGTCGTGGCCCTTGTCGCTCGCGACCTCGACGAACGACACGTTGGCCGCCGCCGCGTTCAGCGCATGGACGATCTCGCGGCTCTCGTGCGTCGGGAACAGCCAGTCGCTGGTGAAGGACATCAGGCAGAAGCGCGTGGTCGAGCCACGGAAGGCATTGGCCAGCACGCCACCATGGGCGCCGGCAAGATCGAAATAGTCCATCGCCCGGGTGATGTAGAGGTAGGAGTTGGCATCGAAGCGGTCGACGAAGGTCGAGCCCTGGTGGCGCAGGTAGCTCTCGACCTGGAAGTCGGCGTCGAAACCGAAGCCCAGCGCATTGCGGTCCTGCAGGGCGCGGCCGAACTTGCGCTGCAGCGCCTGCTCCGAAAGATAGGTGATATGCGCGGTCATGCGCGCGACCGCGAGGCCACGCGCCGGCACCGTCTGGTGCAGGCGATAGTCGCCGCCCTTCCATTCGGGATCGGCCATGATCGCCTGGCGGCCGACCTCGTGGAACGCGATGTTCTGGGCCGAGTGGTGCGCGGCGCAGGCGATCGGCACGGCCGAGAAGACGCGCCTGGGATAGGTCGCAGCCCATTCCAGCACCTGCATGCCGCCCATCGACCCGCCGATGACACAGAACAGGTCGGGGATGCCGAGATGGTCGAGCAGGGCTGCCTGGGCGCGCACCATGTCGCCGATGGTCACCACAGGGAAACGCAGGTTCCAGGGCTGACCGGTCGCGGCCTCGCGCGCCAGCGGACCGGTGGTCCCCATGCAGTGGCCGAGCACGTTCACGCAAACGATGTAGTAACGCGCCGGATCCAGAACCTTGCCCGGTCCGACCAGGCTCTCCCACCAGCCTTCCTTGCCAGTCACGGGATGCCGCTCGGCGACGAACTGGTCGCAGGAGAGCGGGTGGCAGATCAGGATGGCATTGGTCTTGTCGGCGTTCAGCGTGCCGTAGGTCTGATAGGCCACCCGATACGGCCCGAGATCGACGCCGCAGTCGAGACGCAACGGCCGCCCATCGCCCAAGACCGCGTGGCGGCATTGGGCGAGCGCCATTTGCTCGGCGTCGGTCAGATCCTGGAGCAACGTCCTCTCCAAAGAAAAAAGCCCCCGACCAGAGGCCGGGGGCTTTTTTCAAAGCACTCCGACCTTTTAGCGGGGATTAACGTGGCCGCAAGCCGGTCGGCTCAAATTCCACGGACCGCTTGTATACGGACCCCGCCGCGCGGGTGCAAGCACCTTGGAGCTTGTTTGCCTTTACGCGATGTGGCTGAACGTAGTATCGCCGCTGCGCACAGGAATTACCGGGCTTATGAACGCACCCACTCTCGACAATCTGCGGCAGGAAATCGACGCCATCGACGGCGAACTGCACGGCCTGATCGGCCGACGCGCCGACGTGGTCGGCCGGATCGCGGGCACCAAGCCAGCCGGCGGACTGGCGCTCAGGCCGGGCCGCGAGGCCCT
This sequence comes from Reyranella sp., assembly GCA_052386855.1. Classification (GTDB taxonomy): domain Bacteria; phylum Pseudomonadota; class Alphaproteobacteria; order Reyranellales; family Reyranellaceae; genus Reyranella. Next base: position 133,715 of record JBQTJT010000022.1, on the reverse strand, counting down.
GGTCATGCGCAAGCGCCTGGCGACCCATAAGGGGCCCTTCCCGGTGGCGGCCGTCTTCCGCATGTGGCGCGAGATGATGTGTGCGCTCACGCTGATGCAGACGCCCGGGCTGAAGATCGCCATCTGCCGGCCGGCCGAGCAGCCCGGCTACTGGGACCTCGCGCGCGATCATTTCGGCTGCCAGATCCCCTTCGTCGCCCACGACACGCCGGCCCAGGTGCTGGCCGCCGTGCGCGGCGGCCCGACGACTCTCGGCATCGTGCCGGCCCCCATCGAATCCGATGTCGCGCCGTGGTGGCCGCTGCTCGCCGGCGGCGATGCGACCCTGCCCAACATCGTGGCCCGCCTGCCCTTCCTCGGCATGCCCAACGCTCGGGCCCGCGGCATCTCGGCCCTCGTGCTCGCCCGCATGGAGCCCGAGGAAAGCGGCGACGACCGCGCCCTGATCGCGCTGGAAACGCCGGCCGGGCTCAGCCGCGACCGTATTGCCGGCGGCCTGGTCAAGGTGGGCTTGCCGGCCTTCACATCGGTGCTGGACCAGGTTGTCGACGGCGTGCATCACTATCTCATCGAGCTGCCGGGCGTGATCGTCGATGGCGACCCGCGACTGCGCGAGCTCGGAGCGGCCCTGGGGCTGAAGACCGGTCGCGTCGCGGCGATCGGCGCCTATGCCGTTCCGGCCGATCTGCGACTATAAGGGGCGCGCGGCCCTGATCACTCGTTACGGGAGACTGCCATGACCGCGCTCACCCCGCGTCCGGGCATCATGAAGATCGCGCCTTATGTGCCGGGCAAGGACTCGGTCGAGGGCAAGGAGACCATCGCCAAGCTCTCGTCCAACGAGGGCGCGCTGGGGCCGAGCCCCAAGGCGATGGCGGCCTATGCCAAGGCGGCGGCCGAGCTGCACCGCTATCCCGACGGCAATGCCGAGCGACTGCGCAAGGCGATCGGCCGCCATTACGGTCTCGACCCAGCGCGCATCGTCTGCGGCGCAGGCTCCGACGAGCTGCTCAACCTGCTGGTCCGCGCCTACTGCGGCCCCGGCGACGAGCTGCTCCACAGCGAGTTCGGTTTCCTGATGTACGCCATCAACGCGCTCGGTGTCGGCGCCACGCCGGTTGCGGCCAAGGCCAAGGATTTCGGCAGCGACGTCGATGCCCTGCTGGCCGCGGTGACGCCCAGGACGCGCATCGTCTGCCTCGCCAATCCGAACAATCCGACCGGCACCTACACCACCAAGGACGAGGTGCGCCGGCTCCATGCCGGCCTGCCCAGGAACGTGCTGCTGGTGATCGACGCGGCCTATGCCGAGTATGTGAGCCGCAACGACTACGAATCGGGCGTCGAGCTGGTCGACCAGGCCGAGAACGTCGTGATGACCCGCACCTTCTCCAAGATCTACGGGCTGGGCGGCCTCAGGCTGGGCTGGATGTATGCCCCGGCCGGCATCGTCGATGTCATGAGCCGGCTGCGCCAGCCGTTCAACGTCAATCTGCCGGCGCAGATCGCCGGCATCGCGGCGCTGGAAGACATCGCCCACACCGACGCCAGCCGCACCAACAACGACATCTGGCTGCCCTGGCTCAGCACCGAGCTCGCCAAGCTTGGCCTCAAGCCGCTGCCCAGCGTCGGCAATTTCCTGCTCGTGGGCTTCGGCTCGAAGGAACGCGCCGCGGCCGCCAACGACTGGATGATGAACGACGGGCTGATCCCGCGCATGGTCGCGGGCTACGGCCTGCCCGAGCATTTGCGCATCACCATCGGCACCGAGACCGAAGTGAAGGTGGTGCGCGACTCGCTCGCCCGGTTCGTGGCCGCCAAATGAGCGAGCCCCAGACCAAGCCTATGTTTGAGAAGATCGCGCTGATCGGCATCGGCCTGATCGGCGGCTCGATCGCGCTCGAGGCGCGCAAGCGCGGCCTTGCCAAGTCCATCGTGGCGGCCACGCGCAGTCCCGAGACGGCGGCGTTGGCCAACAAACTGAAGCTCGCCGACCATTGCGGCACCGATCTGGCCGCCGCTTGTGAAGATGCCGACCTGGTGATCGTCTGCACGCCAGTCGGCGCCTGCGGCGAAGCCGCCCGCCTGATCGCGCCCAGCCTGAAGCCCGGCTGCATCGTCTCCGACGTCGGCTCGGTGAAGCAGGCGGTGATCGCTGCCATGCAGCCGCATCTTCCGGCAAGCGTACATTTCGTGCCGGCGCATCCGGTGGCCGGCACCGAGAATTCCGGCCCGGAGGCCGCCCTGCTCGATCTGTTCGAAGGCCGCTGGACCATCCTGACGCCGCTGCCCGACAGCGACGCCGGCGCCGTGGCCAAGCTCGAGGCGTTCTGGAAGGCGCTGGGCAGCTCGGTCGGGAACATCGATCCGGCCGATCACGACCGCATCCTCGCCATCACGTCGCACCTGCCGCATCTCATCGCCTACACCATCGTCGGCACCGCCGACGACCTGGCCGGACATCTCAACAGCGAGGTGTTGCGTTTCGCCGCCGGCGGCTTCCGCGACTTCACGCGCATCGCGGCGTCCGATCCCACCATGTGGCGCGACGTGTTCATGAACAATCGCGAGGCCGTGCTCGAAGTCCTGCAGCGCTTCCAGGAAGACCTCTTCTACCTGCAGCGCGCCATCCGCTGGGGCGAGGGCGACAAGCTGTTCGACCTGTTCACGCGCACGCGCGAGATCCGCCGCGCGCTGATCCACCTCAACCAGGCGTGAGCCCGGCGAAACCCTCCTGGGTCTTTGCCTATGGCTCGCTGATGTGGAACCCGGGCTTCGCGGCGCCCGAAACACAAGCCGCGCGCCTGCACGGCTGGCATCGCGCCTTCTGCATCTATTCCGAACATTATCGCGGCACGCCGCGGAAACCCGGCCTGATCCTGGGCCTCCTGCCGGGCGGCGCCTGCCGCGGCCTGGCCCATCGCCTGCCGCGCGCCGGTTACGACGCCGTGCGGCGCTATCTGCGGACGCGCGAGATCGACAACGACGGCGTCTACAAGGAAGAGATCCGGCCGATCCACCTGCACGACGGGCGCACGGTCGAGGCGCTGGTCTATCTCGCCGACCGCCAGCACCGGCAATTCGCCGGCAAGCTGCCGGCCGCCAGGGCGCTCGCCCTGGTGCGCGGCGGCAAGGGCGTCACCGGCACCAATGTCGACTATCTGCGCAACACGGTCGCGCATCTGCGCGACCTCGGGTTGCGCGATCGCGCCCTGGAAGACTTAGCGCGGCGAGCCGAAACCAAGGGCCGAAACTAGCGGCGAGGCACGCCGGCGGTGAGGGCAGCCACCATGACGAAGCGCAGCTCGTCGCGTGCCCGCTCGATCGTGAGGCCCAGCCGCTCGCGCAGGACCACCCAGCTTTCCGGCGCCAGCGCCAGGGCCAGCGCATTCAGCGCCCGCCCGCGCTGCTCCACGGGAAGCGCCGCCAGTTCGCGGTCGAACCAGCGCGCCAGGTTGGCCTGGTTGGCGGCATAGACCTGCGCGACCATGCCGGCGGCCGGCGGCGAGCGGCGCTGCAGGGTCTCGACGAACGTCCACATCGGCAGCAGCCGCTCGTAGCGGTCCGCGCCCCGATCGACGACGAGCTGGATGCGCCCGTCCAGCGGCAGCGCGGCGCCGGGTCCCGGCATGTCGCCGAAATCGGCGGCGAGCACGCGGTCGAGGACAGCCGCATAGAGTTCGGCGGTGTCGACGAAATGCTGGAACACGGTGCGCGCCGAGACGCCGGCCATCTTGGCGATGTCGCGGACGATTGGCGCCACGTCGCCGGTTTCAGCCAACGCCAGCGCCGAGGTGATGATGGCCTCGCGGGTCCGCGTGACGCGACTGCCGTTCATGGCCGGGTGCGACGGCACTTGCCGTTTCGGAACCTCGACATCCATTCTGTCCATTCGAGCCCCCTGCCTTGCTGCGACTGCACCGCCGTTCTCCTTGGGCAAGGACCGGCGACACGCTTTGATGTATCAACGTCGTAGCAGGTCAGCGGATACCAACGCTCCTGCGAAGACAACCCGCTGATTCGCAATAAATAATCGTTCGTGTAAGCCATTCGTAAGGTTCCCGGTGTGCCGATGACAGACAAGAAACTGACTGCCGCCTCCCTCGCCGCGCAGGCGATGGGCTGGATCGATCCGGTGACCCGGGCCGTGGTGCCGCCCATCCACATGGCGAGCACCTACCTGCGCGACGAGGACAACGGCTACAGCTCCGGCAGGATCTACGCCCGCGCCGACAATCCGACCTTCGACCAGGCCGAGGCGACCCTGGCCGCGCTGGAAGGCGGGGCCAAGGCGCTGGTCTTTTCCTCGGGCATGAGTGCGGCCACCGCCTGCTTCCTGGCGCTGGCGCCCGGCGACCACGTGGTCGTGCCCAAGGTCATGTACTGGTCGCTGCGCAACTGGCTTGCCAACTTTGCCACGCACTGGGGCCTGAAGGTCGACTTCGTCGATGCCGACCGCACCGACGCCATTGCCGCCGCCGTCCGGCCGGGCGCCACCAAGCTGGTCTGGATCGAGACGCCGGCCAATCCGACCTGGAGCGTCACCGACATCGCGGCGGCGGCCGACATCGCCCATCGCGCCGGCGCGTTGCTCGGCGTCGATTCGACCGTGGCAACGCCGGTGCTGACGCGCCCGATCGAATTCGGCGCCGACATCGTCATGCATTCGGCGACCAAGTACCTGAACGGCCATTCCGACATCATCGCCGGCGCCCTGGTCGGCGCCCGCGACGACGCCCACTGGGCGAAGCTGCGCACCATCCGCGCCCAGCTCGGCACGATCCTGGGCCAGACCGAGGCGTGGCTCCTGATGCGCGGCATGCGCACGCTGTTCCCGCGCATCGACTGGGCCTGCCGTTCCGCGCAGTCGCTGGCCGAACGCCTGGCCGCCCATCCGATGGTGAGCGAGGTGCTTTATCCCGGCTTGCCTTCGTTCGCCGGCCACGCGGTCTCGCGGAAGCAGATGACGGGCGGCTTCGGCGGCATGCTGTCGGTGCGCATCAAGGGTGGCGAGCGCGCGGCGATCGCAACGGCCGCGCGCGTGGCGCTGTGGAAGCGCGCAACCTCGCTCGGCGGCGTCGAAAGCCTGATCGAGCATCGCGCCAGCATCGAAGGCCCGGGCACTCCCTGCCCGCCCGACCTTTTGCGCTTGTCGGTCGGCGTCGAGGACAGCGGAGATCTCTTCGACGATCTCGACCAGGCGCTGCGGCGCGCCGACAACGCCTGAGAGATTACGTCGGGACGCCAAACACCGCGGGCAGTCCGGCGCCGATGCGCTCGTTCATCATCTCGATCGAGCCGTCGGTGTAGGCCGCGATCTTGGCGCCGGCGAGATGGCGGGCCAGCGGATACTCGGCGCGGAGCCCATTGGCGCCCATCGCCTGGATGCAGTCGGCGATGCGGTTGATCGCCATGTCGGTGGCGAACTTCTTGGCATAGGCCGCGGGCAGCACGGCATCGGCCCCCTCGTCGATCAGGCGGGCGGCGCGATAGGTGAGAAGACGCGCGGCTTCCAGATCGGTCGCGGCATCGACCAGCTTCCAGCGCACGCCCTGATGATCCAGCACCGGCTGGCCGAAGGTCTTGCGCTGCTGGGTGTAGCGCACCGCAGTCTCGAGCGAGGCCTGCAGCATGCCGCAGCACATGGCCGCGACATAGGCGCGGGCGCCGTTGATGCCGGCGAGTGCCGCCTTGAAAGCCTTGCCCGGCTCGTGCAGCACGGCTTCGTCGGGCGCGAAATAGTCGACCAGATGGAAGCCGCCGACGCCGATGGCGTGGCCGCCATGCAGCTCGAACGGCTTGTCGCGCCGGAAGCCCGGCCGGTCGGCCTCGATCGCGAAGCAGGCGATGCCGCGATAGCCCTGGCTCCTGTCGGTCTGGGCATAGGCGACCGAAAGTCCCGCCACGGCGGCATTGGTGATCCAGGCCTTGGCGCCGTTCAGCTTCCAGCCGTCCTCGACCCGCACTGCCGCCATTTCGAGGCCGCCGAAGTCGCTGCCGACGCCGGGCTCGCTCAAGCCGGCACAGCCGATCACCTCGCCCGCGATCATGCGCGGCAGCAGGCGCGCGACATGCGCCGGCTTGCCGTCGCGGGCAAAGCGGGCGCAGGCATTGTGATGGTTGATCAGCGCGAAGGCGAAGGCGAAATCGTGCCGGGCGATCTCCTCGAACGCACGCAGCTTGCAGGAGAAGGAGAACCCCTGCCCGCCATGTTGCTTGGCGAGTTCGATGGTGTTGAGGCCGGCGGCACAGGCCGCCTTGATCGTCTCCAGCGGATAGCGGCGCTCCCATTCCCAGCGCGCGGCATTGGGCGCGACATGCGCCTCGGCGAAAGCCTTGGCGCGCGCCACGACGGCGCGTTCCTCGACGGTCAGGACTTCATCCAGCATCGACTTCAGATACACGATTGGACCTGCAGCGCAACCGCGGGCTAGAATGTCGGCAATGCGGGTGTAGCTCAGGGGTAGAGCGTCGGCTTCCCAAGCCGTAGGTCGCGGGTTCAAATCCCGTCGCCCGCTCCAAAATTCGCTTCAGGCAGGAAACGTCGACATGGATGCGGTGATTTCGGCGCCGGTCGCGGCCACCGGCGACTTCGCGGCCGACGCGGCCGCCTTCTCCGCCTATTGGCGCAAAGTCCGGGAGCGACTGGACAAGCGGCCGGATGAAACGCTCAAGCTCGCCGCGCGCGAGGCGCGGTTCCTGTTCCTGCGCACGCACGCCCGCACGCTCTATGACCGGCTGACCGACGGGCGGCGGAAGTTCGTGCGCCTTGAGCGCCTCGTTTACGACGCCGCCGGGGCCGTGCCCGGTCTGGTGCCGACGCGCGCCCGGGTCGCGGCTGAATCCGAGATGCGCCAGTCGGAGAAGGAAGGCGTGGAGATCGACCAGGGCATTCTCTGCAACCAGTTCCTGGCCGACCCCGCCTGCGGCCTGCATCTCTGCCACACCATGCTGCTGCCGCGCGAAGAATCCGCCGACGCGCTCGCCAAGTTCCTGCGCGATGGAAGGCTCGACCTCGGCACCGCCAAAGTCGAGCGCCAGGGCAAGGCGGCGGTGCTGCTGCTGTCCAATCCGCGCTTCCTCAACTCGGAGGATCTCTCGACCCAGTCGGCGACCGAGATCGGCGCCGACGTCTGCATCCTCGATCCGCAGAGCCAGGCCGCGGTGCTACGCGGCGACTACGTGCCCGAAGGCAAATACGCCGGCCGACGCGTCTTCAACGCCGGCATCAACCTCACGCATCTCTATTACGGCAAGATCCCCTTCCTGTGGTTCCTGGTCCGCGACATGGGCTTCGTGAACAAAATGACCCGAGGCCTGGCGCGGCCCGACGTGGCGCCCGACGAAGTGTCGGGCGATTCGATCGAGAAGCTCTGGATCTCGGCGGTCGACACCTTCGCCATCGGCGGCGGCTGCCAGATCCTGCTTGCCACCGATTTCAACATCGCCGCCCGCGACGCCTACATGACCCTGCCGGCGCGCAAGGAAGGCATCATCCCGGCGATGGCGAACCTCCGGCTGGCGCGCTTCCTCGGTGACCGGCTCGCGCGCCAGGCAATCATGTACGAGCGTCGTTTTGATTGTGATTCAGAGGAAGGCCGGCTGATCTGCGACGAGGTCGTGGAACCCGACGCGGTCGACCGCACGATCGATCACGTTGTCGAACGGTTGACCGGCTCGGGTGTCGTGGGCTCGATCGGCAATCGCCGGGCGCTCCGTCTCGCCGTCGAGCCGCTCGACAAGTTCCGCCGCTATGCCGCCCTCTACGCCCGCGAGCAGGCCTACTGTCATTTCAGCCCGGCCTTGATCGCCAATCTCGAGCACCACTGGAACGCCCAGAACCGACGGGCCTGATCAGCCGCCCGCCATCAGGTCAGCGAGCGCCGGATCGGCCGCGAGCTCGGCGGCGGATCCCGCCAGAACGATCCGCCCACGGCTCAGCACCACGCCCCGGCTCGCCGTGCCCAAGGCCAGCGCGGCACGCTGCTCGGCCAGCAGGATCGCCGTTCCATCGGCCGCCATTGCCGGCAGCCGTCGTAGGAGATCGGCGACGACCAGCGGCGCAAGACCCAGCGTCGGCTCATCCAGCAGCAACAGACGCGGCCTGTTCATCAGCGCCCGCGCAAGCGCCAGCATTTGCTGCTGGCCGCCCGACAGCAGCCAGGCGCGCGCATCGGGCCGTTCGCCCAGCATGGGAAACAGCGCCAGCATCTGCGCGACACGGTGGCGTCGCTCGGCGGCGGACGCGGCGGAAGACGCCTCGAGGTTCTCGCGCACCGTGAGGCCGGCGAACACCCGACGACCCTCGGGCACATAACCCACGCCCAGCGCCACGCGCCGCTCGACCGTCATGGCGGAAACGTCCTGGCCGAGCAGCAACAACGAGCCTAGCGTCGATCGGAACCCCAGGATCGTCTCGAGCAGCGAGGTCTTGCCGGCGCCTGTGCCGCCCAGCAAGGCTACGACCTCGCCTGCACCAACAGAAAGTCCTGCCATCTCCAGCACGGGCGTGCTCATGCGGCAGCCTCGGCAAGCCCGAGAAAACTGGCGCGCACCTTCGGATCGGCACGCACGTCGGCCGGCCGACCAGTCGCGATCACCTTGCCGCGGTCGAGGCAGATCAGGCGGTCACAAAGACGAGACAGGAGTTCGATATCGTGGTCGACGATCAGGACGCCTCGCCCGGCATCGCGCAACCGGCGCAGCACCATGGCGAGCTGCTCGCGTTCGCGGTCGGTGGCTCCCGCCGCCGGCTCATCGAGCAGCAGGAAGGCCGCCCCGGTCGAAACGGCGCGTGCTAGGTCGGCAGATCGCGTGTCGCCGTCCAGCATCAGGGTCTGAAACGTGCGACCAAGGCCTTTCCGGGCAATGGCGTGGGCCGGCAGAAGTTCGAGGCGCGTATCGTCCAGGGCAATTGCCCCGCCGTCGGCGCGGTCGAGACCACCGATCACGTTGAGAAGCGTCGTCTTGCCCGAACCGTTGGGACCGATCAGCCCGACGATCTCTCCGCGTTGGACCGTGAACGACACGCCGGCCAGCGCATCGACGCCGCCGAACCGTTTGACGACATCGTCGAGCGCGAGCCGTCGCGCTCCAGTCGCAGCCGGCGGCCGTTCCGGCACCGCAAGCTTGTGCGCCAGGGGCAATCGCGCGCCGCGCAGGCGATCGATCAATTCAGCGAGGCCGCCAGGCGCCCATCGCACGATCGCGAGCGTCGCCACGGCATAGACCAGCAGCCAGGCATCCTGGAAATCGCGCAGCATCTCGGGCAGGCAGACGGCCAGCAACGCGCCCACGACGGCGCCCATCGGATGCCGCGAGCCGCCGACGACGACAGAGGTGAGGCAGAGCACCATGATCGGGAAGCCCGTCACATCGGGCGAGACCACGCCGCTGACCGCCGCGGAGAAGGCCCCCGCGAGTCCGGCCAAAGCACCGCCCGCGACGAAAGCGGCAAGCCGCCACCGGCCACCGTCGATGCCGAGCGTGGCCGCCACCAGGGGCGCCTCACGCAGCAGACGCGCCTCATCGCCCAGCCGGCCGCGGAAGAGTTGCGCATAGGCCAGCACACCGACGATCAGGCAACTCCAGATCATCGCCAACAGAAGAGGCCCTCGCGGCAACGCGGAGGCGAATCCCGAGAGGCCGTTGGCGCCGCCGGTCAGGTTCTCCGCATGAACGGCGACGAGATTGACGATCGACGCCAGCGCCAACGTGGCGAGGGCAAAGTAATGCGACTGCAGGCGCAGGATCGGTCCGGCGGCAAGCGCGGCGGGAACAGCCGCCGCCAGGATCGCGACAGGCAGCGCCAGCACACCGAGCATCGGCGCGGTAAGCGCGGCAGTGTAGGCGCCAAGACCGAACAGGGCGCCCTGCGCCAGATTGAGTGCGCCGAGTTGGCCGAAGATGATCTGATAGCCCAGCCCCATCAGCCCATAGAAGCCGACGAGCATGACCATGCGCTGGCCGAACGGCGGCAGCACGGTCAAGGCCAGGAGCGGCGGAAGCAGGAGAACCGCGAGCCAGAAAAGATCGAGGCGGCGCATGTCAGGCACGCCGGCCCGCGGGTTCGCCGAACAGGCCCTGCGGCCTGAAGGCCAGAACCACGAGGACGCCAATGTAGAGCGCGGCCGATGCCCAGGCATCGCCGAACGACGCCGATACGAAGGTCTCGAAAAAGCCGATGCCCAGGGCACCCAGGAGCGCGCCGGGCACACTGCCCCAGCCGCCGAGCGCCACGGCCATGTAGGCCTTCAGCATGTGGCCGGCACCCTGGGTCGGGGCCACCAGGAACTGGTGCCCGAGCAGGAAGCCCGCGATGCCCGCAAGCGCGCCGGCGAGCGCCAGCGACAGCATGACGTAATGACCGACCGGAATGCCGACGGCACGCGCCATATGCCGATCGGATGAGACGGCGCGCATGCGCCGCCCGGTCTGCGTGCGCTCGAGCAGGAACCAGACAGTCGCCACCAAGGCACTGCCGACCACGACGATGGCCAGTGGCTGGCGGCCGAGCGCCAGGCCCGCGACGTCGAACGAGCCGCTGCCAGCCAGCGCCGGCGCGGTACGCGGTGCCGCGCCCAGCGTGACGGTGAGACCGTGCTCGATGATGGCGGCCAGCGCGATGGTGGCAACGAACGTCGCCTCGGGCGGCCGCGCGGCGAGTGGCAGGATCGCCACCCGCGCGGCGACGATTCCGGCGGCACCGAGCGCCAGCGCCACCAGGGGCAAAAGCAGAGGTGCAGAAAGTCCGGTCGATTGGCCCGCGACCACGGCAACGGCGCCGCCCAGTACGACCAGGTCGCCGTGCGCGAAATTGACGGCGCCGGCGGCGTTCAAGGCGAGAACGAAGCCCAACGCCACCAGCGCATAGGCCATGCCCAGCGCCGTGGCGTTGAGCAAGAGCTGGACGGTGATCAGTGCTCGCGCGTCAGTGTTCGCGGGGGGCGTGCTTGCCCAGGATCCGCTGCAAGGTGCGCCGGTGCATGTTGAGGCGGCGCGCCGTCTCCGAGACGTTGCGGTCGCACTGCTCGAAGACGCGCTGGATATGCTCCCAACGCACGCGGTCCGCCGACATCGGATTGCTGGGCGGCGGCGGCAGCTTGCGGCCGTGCGCGGTCAGCGCCTGCTCGATGGCGTCGGCGTCGGCCGGCTTGGCAAGATAATCGACCGCACCTTCCTTCACGGCGGCGACGGCGGTGGCGATGTTGCCGTAGCCGGTCAGCACCACGATGCGGATGTCGGGCCGTGCCTGGCGGAGCGGTCCCACCAGTTCGAGGCCGTTGCCGTCACCCAGGCGCAGGTCGAGGACGGCGAAGGCCGGCGGCCGCGCCGTCTGCGTCAGCGCCTCGGCGACCGAACCGACGGCCGTCACGATGAAGCCGCGCAACTCGAGCGCCCGGGCGATGCGGTTGCGGAACGCCGCATCGTCATCCGCGATCAGCAGCGTCCGATCCTTGTTCGACGTCGTGCCGGCAATCACGGGCGATATGGGGCGGCCGGATCCTGTGTCCTGGCTCATGGCGACTCCTTCGACATCGGCCGCTATGTAGCCTTGAAGACCGGGTTTGGCCAGCGCACGGAGACGACGGCGCCACCCCCCAAGACGGTGCGATTTCCGAAGGTCACCGTGGCGCCGGTGCGTTCCAGCAGTGTCTTGGCGATGAAGACACCGAGGCCCATATGGCCTTCCTGGCCCTGCCGCGTCGAAATGAAGGGTGTGCCCAGTTCATCGAGCATCGCCTCGGAAAATCCTGGCCCGTCGTCGATCACCTCGACCTCGGACCATTCGGTCGTCCAGCGCGTCGCGATCCGGACTTCAAGCCGCGCGAACGACACGGCGTTCTGCACGATATTGCCGACACCCTGCATGATCTCCGGGCTGCGCACCTGGATCGGCGCCACGGCCGGCACGCCCTCGCCAACCGGGCCGGACTCGTAGGTGATGTCGATGTTGCCTCGATTGTAGTTCTGCGCTGCCGCCTCGATCAGCGCCGGAAGGGGCACAAGAACATAGGCATCGGAGACGTCGCCCGCCGGATCGACGGAAAGGCGTGCGAGGATCAAACGGCAGCGCTCAGATTCGGCCGACAGCAATTCGACGTCCTCGCGCAGCGGATCGTCCAGCTCGATCTCGCGCGACATCTCCTTGGCGACGACGGCGATGGTCGAGAGCGGCGAGCCGAGCTCGTGCGCCGCGGCGGCGGCCAAAGCGCCCAGCGCCGAGAGTCGCTGCTCGCGTGCGAGAGCTGCCTGTGCCGCCGCCAGCGCATCGGCCATTTGCCGCGCTTCCTCGGCCAGCCGCCAGCCGTAGAGCGTGATCAGGAGCGTCGTGAGCGTAAGGCCCGCCCAGGCGCCCGCCTGATAGATCTCCGGCAATTCGAGCGGCGGCCCCCGCCACGGCAACGGCTGATGAAAGACGCCCAGGACCGCGATGCTGACGATGGTGAGCAGCGACAGCGCGACGTTGCTGCTGAGCGACAGAATGGTGGCGCCGATGGCGACGGGCGCCAGCAGCAGCAACGCGAAAGGATTGAGGAGACCGCCAGTGAGATAGAGCAGCACGGCAAGCTGCAGGATGTCGAAGGCGAGGAAGATCGTGGCCTCGCGGTCGTCGATGCGGGCCGACGCCGGCCGGCCGAGGCTGACGGTGAGATTGAGCAATGCCGAGAGCGCGATCGTCCCGCATACGGCAAGCACAGGCAGGCCGAATCCCAATCCCCATTGGACGACCGCGGCAGTGAAGAGCTGTCCCGCAACGGCGGCCCAGCGGATCAGCACCAGGGCGCGCAGGCGAACGACGCCGCGCCGCGGCAGGCCGGAAACGGCGGGCGACGAGGAAATCGCGGCCCGCACCGTCACGGAATCACTCCTCGATCATCAGATGCTTGCGATGGATCGTGGTGAACAGCGGGATCTTGCGCTGCTTCTTGCGATCCGGCGGTTCCTTCACGAGGCGGCCGATTTCCCCGAGAATCAGCCCGGTAATGGTAGGCAACGGCAGCTCACGCGCCTCGTCGAGGCGGACCCAGCGGATGTCACCCATCTCGCTCGAATGACGGATATCACCGGTTGCGTCCTCGGCCCGCGCCATGAAGAAGCGGGCGTTGAAACGGCGCGGCCGGCCGGGCGGCGTGACCGCACGCGCGATCAGATCGAGGCAATCGAGCGCGGGCGCCATGCCGGCATCGAGAAACCCTTTCCAGTGCTCGCCGAAATCCTTGTCCGGCGCGCCGCCCTTGAGCGGCTTGGCCAGCATCAGGCCGCTTTCCTCGAAGGTCTCGCGCACGGCGGCGACGGCCAGCGCGCGGGCCCGCAGGGCCGTCGCGGCTTTCTGCAGACGGGCATCGACGAAGCGGTTGAGCGGCGTGGCGATCGGCACGTGGGCGTCGGCGCGGTCGACGCGACCGCCGGGGAACACGTAGCGATTGGGCATGAAGGCGTGCGCGGCGGCACGGCAGCCCATCAGCACTTCCGGCGTCTTGCCCTTCATGCGGACGAGAATCAGCGTCGCGGCATCGCGTGGCCGCATGTACGGGTAGGTCTTCTCGATCTGCTCGACCGGCCGTTCGTTGCCGGGTTTCAGATCGCCGTGGATGTAGCCCTTGTCGGTGCCGCGCACGACGGCGCCGGCGGGTATTGCTCGTTTGCTCATGCAGGCACGATAGACCAGCGCCGCTAGAACGACCAGCCGACCGGGGTGTCGGGGCGGAACACGGTGATGGTCTTCGAGAGTCCCGGGACCTCGACGGTTTCGGGCGCGTCGAGGGTGGCGGCGCGGAGCGTCACCTTCTCCTCGTTGGGCGGCAGGTCGTAGAAGCGCGGGCCGTTCAGCGAGGCGAAGGCTTCGAGATTGTCGAGCTTGCCCTCCTCGGCGAAGACCTGGGCGTAGACCTGCATCGCGACAGGAGCGTTGAAGATGCCGGCGCAGCCGCAGGCGCATTCCTTGGTGTCGGTGCTGTGCGGCGCGGTGTCGGTGCCGAGAAAGAAGGCCGGATTGCCCGAGGTCGCGGCGCGTCGCAGAGCGAGACGATGCTCTTCGCGCTTGGCGATCGGCAGGCAATAAAAGTGCGGACGGATGCCGCCCTTGAAGATCGCATTGCGGTTGTAGTTGAGATGATGCGGCGTGATCGTGCCGCCCATCCGCTCGGGATGCGCCTCGACGAAGGCCACGCCCTCGCGCGTGGTGATGTGCTCGAGCACGATTTTCAGGCCGGGATGGCGCTTCAGCAGCGGAAACAGGACCTTGTCCAAAAACACCGCCTCGCGGTCGAAGAGATCGACGTCGGGGTCGGTGACTTCGCCGTGGACCAGCAGCGGCATGCCGGCCTTTTCCATCGCTTCGAGGCCCTTGGCGACCTGGTCCATAGAAGTGACGCCGTGGGCGGAATTGGTGGTGGCGTGGGCGGGATAGAGTTTGGCCGCGACCCAGACTCCCTCTTTCTTGCCGCGCGCCAGCTCGACCGGATCGGCGCCGTCGGTGAGATAGCAGGTCATCAGCGGCTCGAATTTGAGATCGGCCGGCACTGCGGCGCGGATGCGGTCGCGGTAGGCCGAGGCCTCGGCCACCTTGGTCACGGGCGGGACCAGGTTGGGCATGATGATGGCGCGGGCGAACTGGCGGGCGGTGTGGACAGCGCACGCCTGAAGCATGGCGCCGTCACGCAGATGGACGTGCCAGTCGTCGGGGCGGCGGATGGTCAGCGTATTAGGCATGGGCATAAGGCGCTTTCTAGCTTGCTCGCAGGCAGACACCAATGTTGATTGCGGGCATGAACACGATGAACAAGTTGAACGACGCCGTAGACTTCGCCAAATCCGCCGAATCCCACTGGCCCAAAAGCATGTACATGCCGGACGGGCAGTTCGTGATGACCTACGATTCCGGCGAAAAAGCCCCGGACAACGAGGTGCTGGGCCCGGTGACGCCGAGGGGCGGTCACGCCGGCATCGTCTACCAGGGCGGCAAGAAGCTCGCCGAATGGGGCGACGTCGACAACGCCGACATGACCTTTAGCGTCGCCAAAAGCTACCTGGCCTTGCTCGCCGGCTTGGCGCTGGGTGACGGGCTGATCAAAAGCCTCGACGACAAGGCCGGCGACTACGCGCTCGATGACGGCTTCAAGTCCGACCAGAACAAGGACATCACCTGGCGCCACCTGCTGACCCAGACCAGCGAATGGTCGGGCAGCGTGTTCGGCAAGGAAGACCGCATCGACCACAACCGCGTCGTCGGCCTCGCGGTCGCCGACGCCCCCAAGGGCACGCGCCGCGCGATGAAGAAGCCCGGCACTTTCTACGAATACAACGACGTGCGCGTGAACCGGCTCAGCTATTCGCTGCTGCAGGTTTTCAAGGAGCCGCTGCCCCAGGTGCTCAAGCGCCGCATCATGGATCCGATCGGCGCGTCCCAGAGCTGGAAGTGGGACGGTTATAAAACGTCCAACGTCACCATCGACGGCAAACAAATGCTTTCCGTCCCCGGCGGCGGTCACTGGGGCGGCGGCATCGTGATCTCGGCGCGCGATCTCTCGCTGATGGGACGGCTGGTTGCCAACGCGGGCGTGTGGGAAGGCAAGCAGATCCTGCCCAAGGGCTGGACCGCCGAGCTGGTAAAACCCTGCCCCGTCGCGCCGTTCTACGGGCTGATGTGGTGGCTCAACACCGACAAGCGGCAGTTTGCGGCGGCGTCCGAGCGCAGCTATTTCGCGCTGGGCTGGGGCAGCCACATCGTCTGGATCGATCCCGACAACGATCTCGTCACCGTGCTGCGCTGGATCGACCGCAAGAAGGCGCCCGGTTTCGTCGAGCGCCTGCTGGATGCGATCAAATCATGAGCCTCGACTATTCGGCCGTCCCGAAAATGCCGGACGGACGCACCGCCGCCGAACATATTCTGACAATCGAAAAGAGCGCGTCAGAAGTTGTCCGCGTCCCGATGGGAAACGGCGGCAAGATGACCTGGCATGTCTGGGACGACGGCGCCAACAAGCCGATCCTGCTGCTGTTTCACGGCGGCTCGGGCTCGTGGATCCACTGGATCCGGAACGTAAAACCGCTCAGCCAGCACTTCGCGGTGTACGCCGCCGACATGCCGGGTCTGGGCGACAGCGACCCGCCCGACGACGTGCGCGACATCGGCTCGGTCACCCGGTGCGTCGAGCACGCGATGAAGGAGCTGCTGCCGAAAGACAAACAGTTCGCCCTCACCGGCTTCTCCTTCGGCGGCATGGTGGGCGGCCACATCGCCACGCGCTTCCCCGAGCAGCTCCGCAAGATCGCCTTCGTCGGCGCCGGCGGCCTGAAGGCCACGCGCAAGCCCGGGCCGAAGCTGCGCAAGCTTTTAGCCGACATGCCGCCCGAGACTTTGGCGGAAGAGGCGCGGAGAAACCTCGAAATCCTGATGTTCCACGACCCGGCCAAGATCGATGGCGTGGCGATCCACATGCAGATCCTGAACACCACGCGCGCCAAGACCCGGAGCCGCGAGATGGGCCAGGCCTTCAAGCTCTCCGAAGTCCTGCCGCAAGTAAAAACGCCGTTCACCGGCATCTGGGGCGAGTTCGATTCCACCACGTATCCTCACATTCAGGAGCGCATCGATCTTTTCCGGGCGCTAAAACCGGATTTCGAAATGAATGTCATAGAAGGCGCCGGCCACTGGGTTGCCTACGAGGCCGCCGAGGCATTCAATGAGAGCCTGATAAAAATCCTGTCGCCTTGAGGGAGGAGACAATGTCCAACCTGCTCTGCGTCGGCACCGCCGGCATGTCCGTCTGGTTCAGCCGCGACAATGGCGAGACCTGGATCCGGCCCTACATCGAATCCGGCCTCTATCTCGAGGCGCGCGTCTGGGCGCTCTCGGCCCACCCATCGCGTCCGGGAGAAGTCCTGGCCGGCACCGACTCCGGCCTCTACCGCTGGAACGAGGGCACGCAGAAGTGGACGCACCTCCCGTCGGTGCTCGACGATTACGACATCTGGTCGATGGCCCAGGCACCGGACGATCCCGACACGATCGTGGTCGGCACCCAGCCCGCCAACATTTTCATTTCCATCGACGGCGGCAAATCATTCGCCCCGACCAAGGGCTCGTTCGCTGACGCCTGCATCTTCGTCGGCAAGCCGCGCGTCACGCAGATCCTCTTCGACCCGATCGACAAGGACACGCTGTGGGCCGGCGTCGAGATCGACGGCGTGCACCGCTCGACCGACCGCGGCCGCACCTGGAAGAAGGTGGGCCAGGGCATCAACTCCGAGGACATCCACGGATTGGCGGTCGTGAAGAATGGCGGCAAGCTGGTCTATGCCACCACCAACCGCGGCCTGAACGTCAGCCGCGACAACGGCGAGACTTTCAGCTTCCAGGAACTCGACTCGCCCTGGCAGTACACGCGCACGATCGTGCCGCGCGCCGACGGCGACAAGACGGTGTTCCTGACCAATGGCAACGGCCCGCCGGGCTCGACGGGGCGCCTGCTGCGCAGCCGCGACTACGGCGCCACGTTCGAGGACGCAGGGCTCCCGGGCACGCTCAACTCGACGCCGTGGACAGTGGCCACGCATCCCTCCGACCCCAAGCTGATCTTCGTCTGCTCCAACCTCGGCCAGTCGTTCCGCTCGACCGACGGCGGCGAGAGCTGGACCAAGCTCGCGCGCGAGTTCGGCGAGGTACGCAGCTCGATCTGGCAGAGCCTCTGACGGGGGCGGCACTCGCTCCCGTCCGTCGCGCATTATTCGAGCTTCAAACTGTAGCGCGCGTGGCGCAGTTCACCGGCCCGGGTCAGCGCGCCCTTTGAGACGAGGTCCTGCAGGTCGCGCGTCGCCGTCGCGCGTGATGTTCGCGTGATCGTGATGTAATTCTCGGCGCTGAGGCCGCCCTTGAAGCCATCGATACCTTCCCTGAACATTCTGGCGATGGCCTTGTCCTGCCGCTCGTTCAGCGAACCGCGCAGGCGTTCATAGAATCGGGCCTTCGTAAGATAGAATGCCAGACGCCTTGACGAGTTCTCCTGCGCTTCAAGGATGGTCTGCCCGAAATAGGTTAGCCAGTCGTTGATTTCGTTGGTCTTGTTGTTGTGTTCCAACGCTGCGTAATAGGTCTTGCGCTTACGTTCGATCGTGTATGAGAGCGCGACGAGACTGGGCTGACCCAGGGCCTGCGCCAGGACCTTTTCAGAAATCGCCCGGCCGATCCGGCCATTGCCATCCTCGAAGGGATGGATGCACACAAAATAGAGGTGCGCCACGCCGGCACGCGTCAGCGCGCCAAGCGACTGTTTCCCCTGGGGCGCCGTCGTGTTGAACCAGGCACCAAAGGCCTTCATCTCCCTCGGCACACGATCCGAGGGCGGCGCTTCAAAATGGACCTTCCGCTTGTGCAGGGGCCCGGAGACCACCTGCATCGGATCGTCATGCTTACGATATCCGCCGATCACCCTGATGTCGCGGTTTCTCCCGAGCAGCATCTTGTGCCAGCGGAACATCGTCCGGCCGGACAGGGGCGCTTCGAAAGTGCGATAGAGATCCACCATCATCTCGGCGATGCCTCGTTCGGCCGGAGGAATGCGTGGCTTGTCCGGCCCGAGGCCGAATTGATGGAGGACGGAAGACTGGACGCTGTCTCGATTGAGGATTTCGCCCTCGATCTCCGAAGTCTTGACCGCTTCGTCGCTGATCAGCTCCACCTTGAGCCGGTCCTTGTCGTCCGAACCGATGTGCTTGCAGACGCCGATGAACTCGCCGGACTGGAGCAGGAACTGGCGTTCCAGTGGCTCCATTGCCGTCGGATCGTAGCTGAACGCCGGCCAATCCGGCTGCTGCCAGTTCCATTTCATGAGCGATAGACAGCCTTTCTATAGCTCACAATACAGCATTTTGTGAGTTATAGGAATGAATTCTATAACTCATGCGAAGGCGTCACCTGTCGCAGGGGAACGGCGTGCGCGTCCAGTATTTGTTGAGTTTCAAGGCGTTCACCGAAACTTCCTCCCACTCGTGCAGCAGTCCCGGGACTTGCGAGCGGTCCTTCTGCAGGAGCTTGCCGAGATAGGCGATCCGCCAGTCTTCGGCTTCATGGTTCCTGTGCGCCTCGGTGACGAGCTCCAAGGAGAGGGGCCAGAACGCGCCGCCGAAAAGCGTCCTCTTCTCCTTCGCTACATACTCGACGATAAGCCGCTCGGCTCGGTCGAAGTCGCCGTTGAAACAGGCACCCAGCGCGGGATCGATATAGTCCTCCGAATAGTCGGGCCGCTTGTCCAGCGCCTCGGGACTCGTCAGATCGGCGATAGGCGGAAATGCCTCATGCTCGATAATGTCCGAGACTTCCTGCGCGGATCGTTCGGGGTCGTCCAGCCACTCCACGCCAATCTCCCTGCAGAAGGGTTTCTGCTCAGGAGGAAGAGTTGCCTTGGTTCTACGGAAGTGCAGAGACGTAGTGCCCGCAAACAGTGGAACAACCATGGATTCGAGTCGGAAATAGCGACCGTACCATCCGCTGATGATCAACACCGCTCGGAGGTAGTGTGTCAGCGGCTTCATAAAAATCCACTGCCGGTGATACTGGAGATCCGGCCGCCGCTTCATCAGCGGCCGGATCAGCATTCGGCGTTCCTTGTCGGTGGGCACGGCCTCTCCAATCTCTCCGGAATGCGACCGTAGCGAGGGACGCACCTTCGCCGCAACTTATCGTCGGTTGTACCTACGGGACGTACACAGGCAGAACATAGACGGTCTTGACGCCGAAGTGCCTCGCCACTTCACTCAGATACCGCACTCGCACATGATCCGGGAACGTCGCACTGCCGGTCTTGAAGTCATAGACACAGACGGCGTCGTCACCGATCTTTTCGACGACGTCGATCTTGGAGGAGCCGCTTTTCAGGTAACCTTCCAGGGTGCCGCCCAGGAGTATCTTTTCGACACGCAGCTCCTGCATGCCGCCGTCTTGGAGCAGTTTCTCGATCCTGGCCGTCTTCATCTCTCTCTCGGCCTCGGTGTGAATCCACTGGCCGCGCATCGGACCCTTGGGCAGGCCTATGGCATCAGCCTTGGCGCCAGCCCTCAGTCCGACCCCCTGCACCTTGGTGTAGTTCCGACAAAGCTGCCTCGCCTTCTCCTCGGAGATCTCGGCATGGCCGATCGTCTCGCTTCCGTCGACGCTGGAGGTGAGGCGCATCTCCATGATCGGCAGGAAGCCAGGCCGTGGCTCGATGCCGCCGGGACCGGCCGGGACACCATCGAGGCGACGGCGGACGATCGCGTCGTGGATGTCCCTGGCCACACCGGTCAGGCCGTCGGCCGCGACGCCGCCCTGCTGCAGCAGCCGGTCCGCCGCCTCCTTGCCGACGGCGCGTTCGAGTTGGGCGGAGTCGATCTGCAGCAGGTCCCGGCCCGCTCCATCCAGGACGAAATGCGCGGCAATTGGGAGTTTTTCCCACTTCGAGCCGACGCCGCTGCCGAGCAAACCGTTGTCGACTTGTCGTTCGATCTCGATCGATCGCTGGCCCGCCCGGCGACGCGCCCGAAGGCCGTCGCCGAAGGTAAATGTCTCGCCCTCGAAATTCGTCGGTACGACCAGAGTGGCAAGGCCTCCCACCGCCGCTCCCGCAGCGCCAGCCACGACGGGCGCGAGACGAGCGACGGCCGCGCCAACCGACGGCAGCGTGCTGGCCACTTCGCCCGTCGCCGACAGCGCCAGCGAAGCCGCACGCGCCTTGGCGTTGCGGTCGGCGCGGCGCTTCTCCAGGACCTCATAGGCGTAGTCCGTCAGCTGCTCGCGCTTGATGATAGGCACTATGTAGTCGACCGTGCGCTGCGCGATGGCCTTGAGGTCGGCAATGTTGGGATCGCGGCCCTCAATGATGGGAAATGCGTCGAGGTCGCGCCGCAGCAGGATCGCGCCCCGCCCCGACGGGCTCAGCCGGCGGTCCATCCAGGGCGCGTTGCGCATATAGGCGAAGGGATCGTGCCGCTCGATGGGCGGTTCTTCGGCGGGCGGTACCTCGACGGGAGGTTCCTGCGCCGGCGGAGCAGCGGGCGGAGCGGTCCCGTTCGAGGCCGTAGCGTCCGATGGTTCGACGGTGTGCTGCCCATCGGGCGTGAAGTGGATTTCGGGCAGCTCATAGGTCTGGGCACCGGTGGAGTCGGCACCGGGTTCGTTCGGTTCGTTCATCGCGATCTCCAGAAACGAAAAAGGCCGCCCGGAGGGCGGCCTATGATTGGTGAGGACGGACGTGGAAACGCCCGGCGGTGGCCGGGCGTGATGGTCTCAAGCTACAGGAAATACCCTATCGTTTCTTGCTGAACTTGTCAAAATTTGTTGGAGATTTCTTTTGCCAGCAGTGCTGACATTCAACCCAGCGCACGATGAGGCGGCAGTCGTGTGATAGTAAATGATGGAGGACAACATGACGGACGGTATCAGCCACCGGCGTTACGTCAGCTACATCGACAAGAGCCGCGAGTATTACGCGGCCCACGGCTACGAGCGGCCCTACCAGTGGCCGCGCCATGACGACGTGCCCTTCGCCCGCCTCGCCAAGCCGCTGTCGCAATGCCGGATCGGCGTGGTCACCACGGCGGACCAGGCGCCCAATCAGGCACAAGGTCCGGCACCGCGCGCCACCAAACTCTTCGCCGCGCCCAACAGCGAAGGGCGCGGGCTCTTCACCGAGAAATCGTGGGACCGCGAAGCCACGCACACCAACGATCCGGAAACCTACCTGCCGCTCCAGCGCCTGGCCGAGCATGTCGCGGCCGGGCACCTGGGATCGCTCAACCCGCGCTTCTATGGCGTGCCGACCGATTACAGCCAGCGGCTGACGGCGGAGCAGGACGCGCCGCAGATCGAGCGCTGGATGCGCGAGGACGGCGTCGACATCGCCCTTCTCGTTCCTCTTTGACCCGTCTGCCACCAGACCGTGAGTCTGGCCGCACGACATCTCGAAGCCGCCGGCATCCCGACGGTGATCGTGGGCTCGGCCCGCGACATCGTCGAGGAGTGCGGCGTGCCGCGCTTCCTGTTCGTCGATTTCCCGCTCGGCAATCCCTGCGGCAAGCCGTGGGACACAAGGATGCAATACGACATCGTGGGCGGCGCGCTCACACTTCTGGAGCGGGCCTGGCAGCCGCGCACCACCGTGCAGCGGCCCGAGACCTGGGCCGAGGGCGACGCCGACGCGCGCTGGCGCGAACGCTACATGTGGGTGGGCGACGACAACCGCGCGGCGCTGGCGGCATCAGGTGCTGCCCGGCGACGCGCCCAAGCTGGCAAGAAGGCGTCCTGAAAACCGACGTCCATGAAAACCGACGTCATGGGGCGGCCTTCTGCTAAGCTCGTTGCATGCAAGGCAGTGATCAGAGCGCCGCGGCAGGACCACCCCCGCGGCCCGGCCGCATCGACGGTCGACGCCAGCGAAGCCTGCGGACCCGGCAAGCCATCCTCGAGGCTTTCCTTGCCCTGTCGCGCGAGAGCCAGCAGAGGCCGACGGGCGCGCAGATCGCCGAGCGGGCCGGCTGCTCCGTCCGCTCCCTTTTCGAGCGCTTTACCGACCTCGATCAGCTTGGCCTCGCCGCGATCGACCATGTCATCGGCCTCGGCCTGTCGACGCCCGTGGGCGACAGGGCAGAAGGCGATCGGCCGTCGCGGCTCCGGTTCCAGGTCGAGACACGCGGCCGGATCTGCGAGAGCTGGCTGCCGTTGTGGCGCGTCCTGGTGCGTCACGAGGACGAAGGCGACTCGGTGAAGGCCCGCATCCACCTGGTGCGGGAAGCCGTTCTGGCGCGGCTGAAGCTGATGTACCGGCCGGAGCTTTCGACCCTGCCGGAGGCCGAGCGCACGCACATGCTGATCGCCCTCGAAGCCCTGACCGACTTCGAGGCCTGGGGACGGATGCGCGGGCATTACGGCCTGTCGTTCGAAGCCGCCTGCGACGTCTGGATCGGCATGATCGACCGACTCCTGCCCCCGACACCCCCGTGAAAACTTCGTCATGAAAACCCCGCCATGAAAACCGACATCACCGAAATCGCCGCCGGCATCTACCGCCTCTCGACCTTCGTGGCCTCCGTCGGGCCGACCGGCTTCACCTTCAACCAGTTCCTGATCGACGCCGAGGAGCCGCTGCTGTTCCACTACGGCCAGCGCGCGCTGTTCCCGCTGGTCTCCGAGGCGGTGAAGCGCGTGATCTCGCTCGCGAAACTGCGCTGGACGACGTGCAGCCATGTCGAGGGCGACGAAAGCGGCGCGCTGAACGAGTGGCTGGCCGCCGCACCCAACGCCACGCCGGCGCACGGACTGCTCGGCTGCAACATCTGGCTCACCGACATGGCCGACCGACCGCCCCGCGCGCTCAAGAACGACGAGGTGCTCGACCTCGGCGGTAAGCGCGTGCGCTGGCTCGACACGCCGCATGTGCCGCACAACTGGGACGCCGGCCTCATTTACGAGGAGACGACCGGCACGCTGTTCAGCAGCGACCTCTTCACCCAGGTGGGGCCCGCCGACGCCACGACCGAGAGCGACATCGTGGCCCCTGCCATCGCCGTCAGCGACCGCCTGCCCTTCATGCCGCCGACGCCGATGGCCGAGCCGACGCTCCGGCGGCTGGCAGCGCTCGCGCCCACGACCATCGCGCTGATGCACGGGCCGACGTTCAAGGGCGACGGGGCGGCGGCGCTGAACGGGCTTGCCGATCACTACGCGAAGCTGCCGGCGCACTGAGTGGACCATTCGGGCTCGATTTTTCAGACACCATCTGTCTGGAATTTGTCTGTCTGGAAATTCGCAAATCGCCGGCCCGCTTGAACCGGACGATTCTTTTCAACGCAGGCCCGAATCGCGGGCCTGTCTGGAAATTCCCGCGGGCTTTCACCGTCCTCTCTCGCGGGAGCCTTGGTCGTTGGCGCAGGACGTTGCCTGCAGTGCTGTCATCGCAGCGATCGGCCAGATCGATGGGGCGGGCGTACCGGGGAGCTTTTGCGTCCCTTCGTTATGTGCCGTGGCCGTTGGGGCGCGGCGGCCTCTGTGGTTGTGAACGGACAGGCGAGGACCTGCCCTGGCATGACAAAGCCCGGACCTTGCGGGCCGGGCGTGCTGGTTTCATGCTACCGGAAATATCCTATCGTTTCTTGCTGAACTTGTCAAATTCATTTTGAAGATTTCTCGTGCAAGCAGTGCTGGCACTTTTCGACACTTGCAAAGCGCCGCCTAGAATTGTTGGTTCAGTCACACTCGTCCGGTTTAGCCAGGAGGAAAGGGATGACCGAAAAGAGTTTACCAGAGGTCATCGGCGATGCCATCACCGCAACTTCTGAGGCTGAGAAGGAAAAATGGAAAACTGCTGGTAAGGCAGTAGATGCCGCGTCAGGACTTGGCAGGTTCCTTGAGAAAGTTTTTGGTCCATTGCTTGAACAGCTGGGCGGTATGGCTGGTGACCGCGTACGTTTCTGGCGGATGTTGCAGACGCAAAGATTTGCCTCTCGCTACGACGCGATTGTCAAAGCCCGTCAGATTCCTGAGTCCGAACTAAAGGCATTACCACTTTCTCAAAGCCTGCCGATTCTCGAAGCAGCATCGATGGAGGAATCGGACGAAGTTCAAGACTTGTGGGCCAGCCTACTGGCGTCAGCGATGGATACGCGGAGCGGCGTTTCGGTCAAGAAGCCTTACATAGCAATTCTAAGAGAAATCGGACCAGCGGAGGCCGCGTTGCTCCACGTGCTCTTTCAGTTCGGCCGCGATCGCACGGTGAAAATGCAGGACCTCGATGGCCTTGCCAAACGACTGAATGCGATCGCTGAAGAGAGGTGGCGCAAATACTCAAAGGAGGATTCCCTGTCGGCACTTTCAAATCTGCGCCGACTGGGCTGCGTTTCACCCGACATCAAGCCACCCGACCTTCAAAATCTCATTCGTCGAATCGAGTTTAGAGACATGTCAGGTGGATCGTTTGGGCGACCACCTGAAGTCAATTCTATAGACCCTGAGAAGTTGCAACGTCTCGTGCAATGGATTCTCGACTGCATGGAGTCGGTTGCAGGCGCAAAGGAAACCGCGTTGCCTAACGCGGTTCCACTAATGAACCTCCACACCGGATCACAGATTGGCAAGATACCAGTGCCTGAATTCGGGCTGACCCTTACACCACTAGGTTGGGATCTGATGAATGCGTGTTTTGGAAACGCGAAAGTAGAACGCTAACTTTTGGAAGGGTCTTCTATCGATGGATACATCGTAGCTACGCACTCCGAACATCGTACGCCAACTTGAGCAACTCTTTCAGCGCTGCGGACTTCTCTCTGACATCACGTGGCACTAAGCGAAGTCTATACTGGCTCCACGTTGCCGAGTACGTGAGTTGCTCGAAATCTGTTTCCTTGAACTTGGCATCGTATTCTTCAGTCTTCGGTAGCTTGAAGTTGACGATAATGTTGTTTCGTCTCGGGATAAGCTCAATGAAGTTAAAAGGCCTGCCATCCCGCGTTAGACCGATGTAGCCCTTGTTGTATTTCAAGGCCAACGTCGGATCGAACGTCTTAACGATCCGAAGAATTTCGTCTGTAAGCAAAACCGTCTCTTCGCTGGCGCTCTTCACCCAGGTCGGTCTATCGCTGGGAACTGAGATTGCCTCCTCATCTTCGTCAATCACTCCGCGGCGAAGTTCGTCCATCACGGTGGTGAAGACGAGGGTCACGACGTCGCCAATCTTGATCGCCTGCATTTGAATGGCGATGAATGGCATCGTGCCGTTGAAGAGAGAAATGACATTCAGGAATCGGCTCGTGATGTCCTCGGCAATCAGCACGGCGCAGTGGTCGTATTGCGGGTAGCGCTTCCGCTCTATGTCCCAATATTCGATAGTACGGATAATGTGGGTTTCATCAGTCGCGCCAAGCTGCAACTCGACCTGGTAACGCCTGTTGGCCTCGACATCTCGCAGGAGCAAATCCAAACGCCCTGCACGAGGCTGAATACGTTCCTGAGCGAGAAGGTCGACGTCGCCAAGACCGATGATTGATGGATCTGCTGCAATCAGTGCCTGAACCCATTTCTCCGTATAGTCTGGATGCCTATGGAGCCAAATTCGCTCATGCTTGGCGTAGGCAATAGGCAAAGCCTTGCTCCCCTCCGATTTGTTCAGAGCAATCTGCCACAGTAGCCGGCAACCAGGCAGCGTTTCCCGAGTCTTGCACACGCTGCAGTGGCACCGGCGTACACTGATTTCTGGAAGATTGTAATATCCTAATGAGTTGATTTATAATTGAAATTAGTCAAATAACATCGTATGTTGACAGCATGAGAATACGCGTCGGACGGCCCAAGACCCTCCCGGAGAAGATCTCCGACCGCATCGCCCGCAGGAAAGGCGATGTGTTTTTGCGGGCCGATTTCCAGGATCTCGGAGGCTACGACCAGGTCGGCGTGGCCCTGCGAGAAATCGTGCAAGCCGGCAAGCTTCTCAGGATCGGCCAGGGAATTTACGCGCGCGCGGAGCCATCGATCGTCGATGGCACTCCGGTACCGGTCAAGGGTATTACGCCTTTGATGACGGAGGCATTGCAGCGCGTCGGCGTAAGGACGGCGCCGACAAAGCTCGAACGTGCCTACAGGGAAGGACGCACGACCCAGGTGCCGAGCGGCCGTCTCATCGGCGTGAAACGCCGTGTACGGCGCAAGCTTGGTTATGGTGGAACGACGATGAGCTTCGAACTTGTTTGAAGAAGCGAACGTACGAAGAGTCGCCGTCGCGCTTCAGACCAATGAGCGCTACATAGAAAAAGACTGGCACCTCATAAGAGCTCTGGCAGTCATTACATCGATCAGGATCGACGGCGTAACGGCGGTATTCTCCGGCGGAACCTCCCTCGCCACCGCATGGCAACTCATCCATCGTTTCTCCGAGGACATCGATTTCAAGGTCATCCTCGGGGCCACCGGCAAGAAGATGGAAACAGCCAGGCGAGCCTTTCGGGAAGCGGTCGTCGAGAATCTGCGGGCCGCCGGATTTGTCCTCGATGGCGAACCTCTCATCGCCTCCGAAAGCACGTTCTTTCGAGCGCGCTTCCACTATGGGCCAAAGTTTCCCGAAGCGGCGGGCATTCGGCCGACACTTCAAGTGGAAATCTCCTTCACGGGCACAAACCTGGCGCCGCAGAACAGGGCCGCCCAGTCGCTTCTGTCGCGTTTGCTCAAAGGAGCGCCAGAAGTTCCTTCTCTTCTCTGCGTCGATGTTGCCGAGACAGCCGCCGACAAGATCAGCGCCCTGGCATGGCGCACGGCGGCGCGGGACAGAACCAGCGAGAAAGACGACCCAGCCGTCGTACGCCATTTGCACGATCTCGCCGCCCTCGCCTCATCCGTGTCGGGCAGCAGGACCTTCAAGGACCTTGCGACAAAACTCCTCGATGAAGATGCCGGACGAACGCGCCTGCCGGGAGCTACGGGCCAAAGCATCGTCGAAGCGATGCTGCCGGCGATCGCAGAGGATCCGCTGTGGCGGAAAGAGTACGAAAATTTCGTCAGCGCCGTTTCGTTCGGAAAAGACGAGGAGAGGATTTCATTCGATCAGGCCTTGGCGGCCTGCGAAAAGCTCGTCGTGGAAATCCGTGCTCCGTAGGTGCCGGTTCCAGCCTCAAGACCATCGAACCGGCGCGGCGATGGATCAAATCGATGGCCCGCGTTCGCAGGACCGGGATGAAAAGGAACATGTGATGGACTATCGTCCCCTCGGAAACACCGGCCTCAACGTCAGCGTCGCGGGGCTGGGCTGTGGCGGCAACAGTCGCCTCGGCCTCGGGCGCGACGCCAGCGTCGAGGAGTGCATGGCAGTGGTGCGGACGGCGGTCGATCTTGGCGTCAATTTCCTCGACACCGCCGAAGCCTATGGCACCGAGGAGATCGTAGGCGCGGCGGTGCGGTCTTACGACCGCAGCAAGCTCGTGATCTCGACCAAGGCGATCTTCCGGGGCACCAACGACACGGCAGAGACGGTGACCGCCAAGGTGGAGGCGTCGCTGAAGCGGCTGGGTCTCGATCATGTCGACATCTTCCATTTCCACGCCGTCGGGCCCGAGGCCTACGCGCATCATCGCGACGTGCTGGCGCCGGCGCTGCTGAAGCTCAAGGAGCAGGGCAAGGTGCGCCACGTCGGCATCACCGAGACGGGGCCGCGCGATCCAGAACAGAAGATGCTGGCGAAGGCGATTCACGAGCAGCCGTGGGAAGTCATCATGCTGGCCTACAGTCTGGTGAACCAGGGCGCGCGGCGCGGCGTGTTTCCGGTGACGCAGCGGCGCGGCATCGGCACGCTGCTGATGTTCGTGGTGCGCAACATCTTCAGCAACGACGCCTATCGCCGCGACGTGTTCGCCAAGCTGGTCGAACAGGGGTTGCTCGATGCGTCGATTGTTTCCGGCGGCGATCCGCTACAGTTCCTCGTGGCCGAAGGTGGGGCCGAGAGCATCACGGACGCAGCCTATCGCTACGCGCGCCACGAACAGGGCGCCGACGTCATCCTGTTCGGCACCGGCAGCAAGGATCACGTCCGGGCCAACGTGGAGTCGATCCTGCGGCCGGCGTTGCCCGCACCGGTGATCGAGCGGCTGCACGCCACGTTCGGGCATCTGACGGGAGTTGGGCTCGACCTGCCGGGGCCGGTGAAGGCGTGATCGCTTTCTGACATCCTGAGCGCAGCGATGCGCCTGTGTCTGGTCGTTCGGCAAGGTCCTTCGCTGCGCTCAGGACGACAAATCAGGCGGTCGGCCGGTCGGGCGTAATCTCTTTCTGTCATCCTGAGCGCAGCGAAGGATCTCACGCTCGCATCAGACAGAATGACGACCGCCTGTGTCTGGTCGTTCGGCAAGGTCCTTCGCTGCGCTCAGGACGACAAGTCACGCCGTCGACCGCACCAACTTGCCAGGCCTCGCGCCAGTCTCCTGGCCCTTTTCAAAGATCGGCGTGCCGGAGCAGATCGTCATGTCGTAGCCATCGACGCTCTGCACCAGGCGGCGGCCGCCGGCCGGCAGGTCGAAGATCATCTTCGGGCTGTGCAGCGTGAGGCCCTCGAAGTCGATCACGTTCAGGTCGGCCTTCTTGCCCGGCTGCAACCGGCCGCGGTCCCTGAAGCCGTAGAAATCCGCGGTCTCGCCGGTCATGCGCTGGATCGTGCGTTCCAGCGGCATGCGCGGCCCCCGCGTGCGATCGCGCACCCAGTGGCTCAGCATGGAGGTGTTGAGCGAGGCATCGCAGATCACGCCGCAGTGCGCGCCGCCATCCGACAGGCCGAGGATGGTGTGCGGATGCTCGATCAGCTCGCGCACCACTTCCAGGTCGCCGTGCACATAGTTGGTGACCGGGAAGTAGACCATGCGGCTGCCGTCGCCGTCCGTCAGGTAGTCGTAGCAATACTCGGCCGGCGTGACGCCATCGCGCTTTGCCATGGCGGCGATGCTGCGCTCGGGCGGCGGCTCGTAGTCCGGCTGCTCGCCCAGGAGATACATGCGGTCCCAGCGCGTCGCGATCTGGCGCGACAGCGGCGGCAGCACTTCGAGCAGACGCGGCGAGGCTTCCTGCGACAGCACGAGGCGGCGCGTCTCGGGATCGCGCAGGCGGGCCAGCATGTCGGCGGGCGGCAGTTTGGCGAGTGCGGCAAAGCCCTCGCGCAGCGCGAAAGGATTGAGCGAGGTGCCGAGGCCGAGGGTCAGGCCGACCGGGCGGCCCGCGACCTGGGCATAGACCGGCAAATTGTCGGCGCGGGCGGCACTCACGCCGTCCATCAGGCGGCGCCAGCGCGCGGGATCGTAGCTGCGGTCGGTCAGCAGGAACCAGACGGGCCGGCCGCTGTCCTTCGCCACCTGGCGTATCCAGCGGAACTCGGACGCCTCGTCCTCGAAGTCCGACAGCATGCCGAAGGTGCCACGGCCGGCACGGCCCATGGCGCGGCCGATGGCGATCAGCTCCTCATGCTCGGCATAGCGGCCCGGCACCAGCTCGCCGGCCAGCGTCTTGTGCTGGTCGCTGCGGCTGGTGGTGAAGCCGACGGCGCCGGCCTTCAGCGCCTCCTCGGTGAGGCGCGCCATGGTCTCGATGTCGTCGGCGGTCGCAGCCTCGCGGGCGATGGCGCGGTCGCCCATGGCATAGACGCGCAACGGGTGATGGGCGATCTGGGCCGCGATGTCGATGGTGCGCGGCAGCTTCGCCAGCGCGTCGAGGTATTCGGGGAAACTCTCCCAATCCCACTCGAGGCCCTCGGTCAGCACGATGCCGGGGATGTCCTCGACCCCTTCCATCATTTCGATCAGCGCCTGCTGGTGCTGCTGGCGGACGGGCGCGAAGCCCACGCCGCAATTGCCGAACACGATGGTGGTGGCGCCGTGCCAGGACGACGGCGCCAGGACGGGGTCCCAGGTGGCCTGGCCGTCATAGTGGGTGTGGACGTCGACCCAGCCCGGCGTGACCAGCCGGCCGTCGGCCGCGACCTCGCGCTTGCCCGGCCCGGCCTTGCCGCCCGCCTGGACGATCCTGTCGCCGTCGATGGCGACGTCGCCCTGGAAAGCCGGCGCTCCCGTGCCGTCGACGATGGTGCCGCCCCGGATGACGATGTCGTGCATGGCCGTTCCGCCCTCTGAGTTGAGACCGGAAGCTTTTCACACATCGACAGGCACAGGAAGCCGGGAGTCCGGTATCCTCGTCATAGGAGGTTCCCGCATGCCCATCATCGATAGCCCCATCATCGATTCCCAGGTCCATGCCTATGAGGCCAACACGCCGAAGCGGCCGTGGGCGACCCAGCCGAACTGGCCGCCGCACGTGACCGGCGACGAGATGGTGGCGGCCATGGACAAGGTCGGCGTCGATGGCGCCATCTTCATCTCGGCCTTCTCGCAATACCGCTACGACGCCAGCTACGCGATGGAGGTGGCAAAGGCGCACCCGAAGCGGATGGCCATCGTCAAGCCGGTCGATCCGGACGACCCCGCGGTGGCCGACGTCATCGCCGAATGGAAGAAGGTGCCGGGCGCGGTCGGCATCCGCATCATGCTGACGACGGAAAACGGGCGCGGGCCGGACCATCCCGGCCTCGGCCGCATCGCTCGCGCCGCCGTCCAGTACGATTTTCCGGTCAATGTCCTGTGCTGGGACAATGTGGACGCTGGCACCGCGCTGATCGATCGCTACCCTGAGACGCGCTTCATCATCGATCACCTCGCCATCCTGCAGCCGCGCGTGCCGCCGGCGCCGCCGAGCCCGTGGGCCGACCTGCCGAAGGTGCTGGCGCTCGCCAAGCGCGCCAATGCGGTGATCAAGGTCAGCGGCGCCTGCACGCTCTCGCGCGAGCCTTATCCGTTTCCCGACATCTGGGATCCGCTGCAGCGCGTGTTCGACGCCTGGGGCTTCGAGCGCTGCCTGTGGGGCACGGACTGGACGCGCGCCTTCGCCGTCGTCAACTACGAGCAGGCGGTAAAACCCTTCCTCGAGACCAAGCGCCTGAGCGACAGCGAACGCGCGATGCTGATGGGCGGCGCCTGCGCCAAGGCCTATGGCTGGTCGCCTGGGAGCTAGTCCGGCGAGGGAACTCCGGCGCTGCGACACCGTTAGCTCAGCGAGCCGCACCCCCTCGCGGAGGCCGTACAATGAATGGTCGGATGGCAGGCGTTGTCGCCTGTTCCCTTGTTGTCTCACTGGTCGTCGCGCTCGCGTCACCCGCTTCCGCGCAGGATCACAGCGGGCGGCCCGCTGATTACAGCGGGCGACATGGCGACGGCCACGCTCAGATGCACGACATGTACAAGCTCTGGACTCCGCCGCAGAATCCCAACACCTCGTGCTGCGACAATTCCGATTGCCGACCGACGCGCGCCTTCGTCGACAACGAGGGCCACTGGCGGGCGTGGAACGGCGTGCTGTGGCTACAAGTGCCGCAGGATCGCGTCCTGCCGCCCAACCATGCGGGCGATGGCCGCTCGCATCTCTGCGAGAAGGAGCAGTTCATCTACTGCTTCGCGCCGGGAGAGATCCGCGGCTGAGGCGTTTCGGCTGGCACAGCCTGAGGTAGCAGCCACGACTGGCACTGTGGGCCGCGATTCCTTATGATCGTGCCGGATGATCGTCTTCTTTTTCCAACTCGCCGCGATCGTGCTGGCCGCCCTCGCTCTGTGGTCGATCCGCCACGAACTCAACGAAAGGGCCACCACGCGCCTTGCCTGGGCGGTGACGCCGGTGCTGGCAATCGTCGTGGCGGCGATCCTGCTGATCGTGTCGCCGGGCAAGCGCTATGAGCTGTGGGTCGCGGCCATCCTCGTCGGCCTTCCGGTCGGCGCGTTCGCGGGCCTGTGGCTGAAGGTGAACCGGGATTATGGGCAAGGCCTGGTGCGCATGGCCCGGGCCTGGGATGGCACCGGCGCGGCGGCGCTGCTGCTGCTGCTGACGCTGGCGCGGATGGTGACCTCCCAGATGATGGTGCGTGAATCGGGCCGGTTCGGCGTACTGGGCGCCTCGGCCGTCTTCCTGGCCGCCTACCTCGCCGGCCGCTACCTCGTGGCGCGCTGGTACAAGTCGCCGCGCGCGATCCATCTGGACATGTTGTTGGGCAAGAACCCGAAGCGGACCCTCGTCGCCTGACGGGACGGCGCCGGGAGCCGGCAATTGGCGTCGATATTGGCGCTTGACGACCATACCAACTAGTTGGTATGGTCTCCTTATGAATTCACAAACCCTTCTCCCGTCGCGGCAAAAACTGCTCGAAGCGGCGGCCGACGTCGTCCGCGCCAAGGGCTATGCCGCCACGACGGTGGACGATCTCTGCGCCGCGGCGGGCGTCACCAAGGGCAGCTTCTTCCACCATTTCAAAAGCAAGGAAGAGATGGTGCTGGCGGCAGTGGCGCACTGGGGCAGCTGGACCGACGGGATCTTTGCGACGGCGCCCTACGCCGCCGCCTCGGATCCGCGCGACCGCCTGTTCGGCTATCTCGATTTCCGCCGCGACCTGCTCGACCACGAGGTGCCGCAGTTCACCTGCTTGATGGGCACGCTGGTGCAGGAGACCTACGCCACGCATCCCGAGGTGCGTGCGGCCTGCGACCGCGGCATGTCCTCCCACGTGGCCGCCCTCACGCGCGACATCGAGGCGGCGCGGCTGAAGTACGCGCCCGACGCGGCATGGAGCGCCGAAAGCGTCGGCTACTTCATCCAGGCCGTGCTGCAGGGCTCGTTCATCTTCGCCAAGGCCAAGCAGGACGCAAGGATCGCGCGCGGGAACCTGGCGCACCTCCGCCGTTACCTCGAAGGCCTTTTGGGAAAGGAACCAGTTCGATGACCACGAGCCCGATGCCGCGAGTCGTCTCACAAGCCGAATGGCAGGCAGCGCTCGGCGAGCATCGCGCCAGGGAGAAGGCCGCGACCAAGGCCCGCGACGCGCTGGCGGCCGAGCGACGCCGTTTGCCGATGGTGAGGATCGAGAAGGACTATGTCTTCGAGGGCGAGAACGGCCCGGCGCGGCTGGTCGACCTGTTCGAGGGGCGCCGCCAGCTCATCGTCTATCACGTGATGTTCGGCCCGACGTGGCAGCAGGGCTGTGTCGGCTGCTCGATGAGCGTCGACAACATCGGCCATCTCTCCCACCTGCATGCGCGCGACGTTTCCATGGCGCTGGTATCGCGGGCGCCGCTCGCAAAGCTGGCGTCCTACAGGAAGCGCATGGGCTGGACCGTGCCCTGGTACTCGTCGTTCGACAGCGATTTCAATTTCGATTTTGGTGCCACCGTCGGCGACGACGAGAAGTCCGCCGTGAGCGTCTTTTTCCGTGACGGTGACAGCGTCTATCAAACCTACCGCACCAGCGGACGCGGCGACGAAATGCTGGGCACCGTCTGGAGCTACCTCGACCTCGTGCCGTTCGGGCGCCAGGAGGACTGGGAAGACTCGCCCAACGGATGGCCGCAGACGCCGCCCTACGGTTGGTGGCGGCACCACGACCAATACGACACTTCAAAAGGAGCATGATCATGTCTACCGGAACCGTCCGCTTCCACCGCGTCCTCACCGCGCCGCCCGAGCGCATCTACCGTGCCTTCCTCGATGCCGACGCGATGTCGAAGTGGCTGCCGCCGCACGGCTTCACCGGCCACGTCCACAGCATGGACGCCAAGGTCGGCGGCAAGTACCGCATGTCGTTCACTAACTTTTCCGCCAATAAGGCTCACAGCTTCGGCGGCACCTATCTCGAGCTCGTGCCTGGCGAGCGCCTGCGCTACAATGCAAAATTCGACGATCCCAACCTGCCCGGCGAGATGACGACCACCGTCACGCTGAAGAAAGTGTCGGTCGGCACCGAGATCAGCATTGTGCAGGAGGGCATCCCCGCGGTGATCCCCACCGAAGCCTGCTATCTCGGTTGGCAGGACTCGCTCGCGCTGCTGACCCAGCTCGTGACACCGGAAATTCCCGGCTGATCCGTCAGCGCTTGCCGGCCTTGTAGGCGAGCCAGGCCACGATGGCGTCGATGTCGGCGTCGGAAAGGCTTTCCTCGCTGAAGGCCGGCATCTTCTGCTCCGGCCAGTCGCGCACCGACCTTGGATCGCGCAGGAGTTTGCGCAGCGCCTCAGGCTTGAAGTAGTCGACCGGGTTCATCGGCCGCGCGAGGTCGGGGCCCTGCGCGCCCTCGCCCGCCCCGGCGAAGCGATGGCAGGCCATGCAGACCGCCACGAACCGGTCGAGGCCGCGATGGACGGGATCGGCAGCGGGGATATCGGCGCCGACGGCAAGGCCCGGCCATCGTTTCGCGGGGCTGTCGGTGACGGTGAGGGCGGCCAGATGATAGGCCCAGTATTCGCTGCTGATGTCGCCTCCGGCGGGGCGCCGCCAGACGATGTAGAACGGCCCGGCGCTCGTGGCGCTGCCGCCCGGAAGCCTCGGCCAGGGCGCCGCGGCGGTCTCGATCGCGAGGAAGGCATCGGCCTTCAGCAGCGCCGCCGGAATGGCGACCGAGAAATTGTCGACCGCGCGTGCCTGCACGTAATCGTCGCTGCCCACCTCGAGGTCGCGCAGCAGGTCGGCCATCGCGACCACGCGATAGGTCATGGGGCGCTTGTAGACCGGGTCCACGACCTCGAGAGAGCGTGCGGCCTTGTCGGCCAGCAGTTGCGCCGCCGTGAACGTCCGCGATGTCGCACGGTCCGCAATCTCCAGCGACTGCGCTCGGGCAGTACCAGCGACCGCGAAGGCCGCGAGCACGATAAGAATCGATTGGATCACACCACAACGTCCACGATGGCAGGAACGTTTGCAATGGGCTCTCCCCGGAGGATTCTTCATGCAGCGTCGCGTCTTCGTGTAGTCTTGCGCGACGCCGCAAGGGGGGAACTGCACTTATGCCGCTGCGCTGGGAAATCCTTCATTCCGAGAAGCTCATCCACATCGTGGCCGAGGGGCCGGTCACGCTGAAGGAGATGGAGGACCATTTCGACGCCCTGGTCGTGGCCGACGTGCTGTCCTATGCCAAGCTGTTCGATGCCACCCTGGCAAATCCGGTCTATAGCGATGACGACGTGATGACGATGGGCGCGCGTCTCAGCGCCTACACTGCCACGATGGCGAGCGGGCCGCTCGCCGTCGTCGGGCTGAGCGGCAAGGTCGCGGTGGCCTTCAAGCGCTTCGTCAACGTCTCGCCGTCGAAGCGGCCAGCCAAATTGTTCAAGACCGAGGCCGAGGCGCGCGCCTGGCTTGCGGCGCAGACCAAAGAAACCTGAGAGGGGAAACAGACATGGCGCTACGACTCTCGATCGTGAACGGGCCCAACCTCAACCTGCTGGGCGTGCGCGAGCCGCACATCTACGGCTCGACCACGCTCGCGGCGATCGAGGCGAGCTGTCGCGACTTTGCCGGGTTCCTGGGCGTCGAACTCGACTTCAGCCAGTCGAACCACGAGGGCGCAATGGTCGACACCATCCAGGCCGCGCGCGGCAAATCGCAGGCGCTGATCATCAACCCCGCCGCCTACTCCTTTACCTCGGTGGCGCTGTTCGACGTTCTGAAGACCTTCGAGGGGCCGATCCTGGAGGTTCACATCTCCAACATCCATGCGCGCGACGAACTGCACCGCCATTCCAAGCTCTCGGCGGCGGCGACCTCGGTGATCTGCGGGCTGGGTCCCTACGGCTACATCGTGGCAATGCAGGCGGCGGTGCGGACGGTGGGCAAGCTGCCGACGTCGCTGCCGGCGCCGCTGGCGGTAGGACCGATCTAAGGGGGCCGGTGTAATCAATCCGAGATATTGCTACTCAGTTGCCCTGACCCTCTTCCGGAACGGAGACATCGTGGAAACCACCCCGCTTTCGAACGACATCAAGAACGTCCTGGCCAAGGTGACGACGGCCAGCATCACGACGATCCTGCTGAAGAAGGGCCTGCGTAACGTCTGGCTGCGCGGCACGCGGCCGATCAAGCCCGGCCAGGGACGGCTGGTGGGCCGCGCCTTCACGCTCCGCTTCGTGCCCGCGCGAGAAGATCTCGCAACGCCGGCAAGCTGGGGCTCGCCGATCTCGACGCGCGCCGCCATCGAGGCGATGCCCGAGGGCGCGATCGTGGTGGCCGATTCGATGGGCGTGACCGACGCCGGCATCTTCGGCGACATATTGTGCGCGCGCATGGCCAAGAAGAAGGTGGCGGGCCTGGTCACCGATGGCGTGATGCGCGACATGGCAGGCGTGCTTGCCACCGGGCTTCCGGTCTGGTGCCAGGGCGCCGCGGCGCCGCCCTCGGTCGCCAGCCTCACCTTCGTGAGCTGGCAGGAGCCGATCGGCTGCGGCGGCGTGGCGGTGTTCCCCGACGACGTGATCGTGGTCGACGACGACGGCGCGGTGCTGATCCCCAAGGACCTGGTCGAAGCGGTCGCCACGGAAGGCCAGGAGCAGGAGCGGCTCGAAGGCTGGATCATGTCGGAAGTGGAGCGCGGCGTGCCGCTGCCCGGCCTCTATCCGCCCAACGACGAGGCCAAGGCGCGCTACGCCGACTTCACCAAGAAGAAATAGGAGGGGGAGTAACCGGCCGTCACGCCAGCTGCGGCGTCACCCGCGGTTCTTCCAGAAATCCGCCTGCAGTTCGGCGGCCTCGTCGGCCAGCAGGGGGCCGACGACCTCCACCTGGCGTTGTCCGGCCGCAAAGACGGTCCGGCATGGCAGACTCATCGTCGGATTCTCGGGGTCGAGACCTGCTGCCGCCTTGAGGTCGTGCTCGGCCTGGCCATAGACGACACGCCCGATGCCGGCCCAGTAGATCGCGCCGGCGCACATCGCGCAGGGTTCGGCCGTCGAGTAGAGCGTGCAGCCGGCAAGGAAGGGTGGACGCCAGGCTTTCGACGCGCGGGTCGCGATCATGCGCTCGGCATGCGCCGTCATGTCGTGGCCTTCCTGCAGGAAGGCGTTGCCCTGCTCCATCAGGACGGTGCCCTTTGCGTCGACCAGGATGGCACCGAACGGATGCTGGCCCTGATCGCGCGCCCGCCGGGCCACGTCGAAGGCCTTCCTCAGGAACGCTTCGTCATCCATGCTGCAAACCTCCCCCTCACCTCAGCGCGGAGATTACTCCGCGCGCCCTCTCCCCCTCGTGCGGGATAGGGATATGATACTTGAGGCAGAGGTTGGGTGAGGGGGAGAGTATCGATGTCGGCAAATTGGCGCGAGCGCGCGGGCACACCTTTCGTTTGCGAGAAACAGCCGGCGCGCGGCAAGAGCGGCATGGCGGTGTCCAACCATCCGCTGGCCTCGGCCGCCGGCGCGGAGATGCTGGCGGCGGGCGGCAACGCGGTCGATGCCGCCGTCGCCATGCAATTCGCGCTGACCGTGGTCGAGCCGATGATGGTGGGGCTTGTCGGCGGCACGACCTGCCACATCCGCCTCGCCGACGGCAGCCACCGCATCCTGGACGGCATGAGCGCCGTGCCGAAGTCGGGCCATCCCGACATGTACAAGCCGGTCCCCGGCGCCGCGCCCGAAGTCTACGACGTCGAGGGCGCGGAGAACCTGGTTGGCCCGAAGTCGGTGGCGGCACCTGGCTCGCTGCGCGCCTGGTGCCTCGCCCTCGAACGCTACGGCACGATGCCGCTTGCCGATGTGATGCAGCCCGCGATCCGCCACGCGGCCCGAGGCTTTGCCGTCACGCCCTATCTGGCGGACTGCATCAAGGACGCCGCACCGGATCTCTCGAAGGACAAGCTTGCGGCCGCCCGCCTCCTTCCAGGCGGAATACCGCTGAAGCCCGGCACGCGCCTCGTCCAGGGCGACTATGCCGAGGCGCTGACTCTGGTCTCACAGCAGGGCGAGAAGGCGCTGCATGGCGGGGCCCTCGGCGACCTCCTGGTCGAATGCATGGAGAAGGCTGGCGGCTTCGTGAGCCACGCCGACCTCACCGGCTACAAGGTCGCGGAACGCGCGCCGATCCGTGGCCGCTATCGCGGCTGGGAGATATTGGGGCCGCCGCCGCCGGCCGCTTCAGGCGTGCACATCACGCAGATGCTGAACATCCTCGAAGGCTACGACATCGCCAAGCTGGGCTTCGGCACCGTGGACACGTTCCATCTGCTGGCCGAGGTCCTGAAGATCGCCTTCGCCGACCGTGCCGAGGCAAGCGGCGATCCTGATTTCGTGAAGGTGCCGGTCGAGCGCATCGTGGCCAAGAACTACGCCGACGCCCGCCGCGCCGGCCTCGACCTCGCCCGCGCCATCCGCTGGACCGGTGGTCTGCAGGCGGCTGAAGGCGCCGACACGACGCATCTCACCGTGGCAGACGGCAAGGGCAACGTCGTCTGCACCACGCAGACCATCAACAGCCTGTTCGGCGCGCGCTTCATCGTGCCCGGCACGGGCATGATCCCCAACAACTACATGAACAACTTCGATCCAAGACGCGGCAACGCGCTGTCGATCGAACCGGGCAAGCGGGTCACCACCTCGATGTCGCCGATGATGGCGGTGCGTGACGGCAAGGTCCGCTATGCGCTGGGCCTGCCCGGCGGCAGAAAAATCTTCCCTTCGGCGCTGCAGGCGCTGGTCAACCTGATCGACCATGGCATGGAACTGCAGGAGGCGGTCGAAGCGCCGCGCGTCTGGACCGAGGGGCCGGTGCTGGAAGTCGAGCACGGCATCCCTGCCGAGGTGCGCCAGGGCCTCGAGTCGCGCGGCCACGCACTCAAGGTCATGCCGACGGTGGCCGGCGGCATGAACGCCATCGAATTCCACGACGACAGCAGCATGACGGGTGCAGCCTGCTGGCGCGCCGATGGTTCGGCGGCGGCAATGGGCGGCGGCCTGGCACGCGCCGGCGTGCGGTTCGAGCTGCCGCGGTAAGGAGAAGCGACTCTTCGCAGAGCGGGCGACGGCATTTGGCCGACGGGCGGCGGCCGGGTTATCGTCGGGAGCTTCCTGACCGAGGAGAGCCGCAATGGCGATGACCGCAGCCGCACCGATCCAGACCCCTGCCCCACTGACGGCCCAGGACCATGTGCGCGCCATGGCCGACTACAGCCGCGCCGGCGAGGCCCGCGCCAAGGCGCTCGGCAACCGAGGGCCCATTCGGTTCGATGCTGACGGCAAACTGGATCGCTCGATCCTCGACTCCTATTGGACCCATGGCTTCTACGTGCTGGAAGGCGTGGTCGGGCCGGAGGAACTGGCGGAGCTGCGCGCCGATGTCGACGCCGTGCTGGCGCGCGCGCCCGTCTCACCCGAGGCCGACCGCAACCGCACGGATGGAATCATCAAGCCGCCCTATCGCTGGGCCAAGCCACTGAGCGACCCCGTCGGCGGCACGGACAAGAACAACGGACGGCATCCGGTCGAAATGCTCCAGCCCACCGTGGGCGAAGGCGGGCCTGCGTGGACCGTGGAACTGCTCGACGGCAACCTGCACCTGATGGATGCGGCGCTGCGTCTGTACGGGCATCCGGGATTGCTGGCCGTGGCAGCGGCAGTCCTGGGCGACGACTTCGTGCCCTACAATGAGGTGACGTTCGTGAAGGAAGCGGGCCTCGGCCCGTCCGTCGCCTGGCACCAGGACGGCACGACCCACTGGACGGCACCGGACTGGGACATGGGAGCCCACGGCTTCAATTTCATGACGCAGCTCTACGCCAGCACGGCCGGTAACGGCGTCTGGGTGCTGCCTGGCAGCCACAAGCTCGGCAAGGCCGACATCAGGAAGCTGGTGGCTCAAAGTGGCTCGGACCGGATCGACGGCGCCGTGCCGATGCTGTGCGCGGCCGGCGACACGATCGTCACTAATCGCCAGCTCCTGCACGGCTCGTTCGCCAACTCCTCGTCCGACCGGCGCATCACGCTCAACGCCGGCTTCTTTCCGAGGAAGCGCGTGCTGGGCGTGACGACGCGACGGTTGCAGGGTGCGATCGAAACCTATGACCAGGCGCGGATCGACGAGCGCTGCCGCATCCTCCAGCTTGCCATCGATGCGCGGCGGCAACGCTTCCCACAGGAGCGCGCGCATATCTATCGTCCGCTGGCGGGCCGCGAGGACGAGAGCCGCTGGAACGAGACGACGCGCGAGACGATGCTGAAGAACTATAACCAGCGCGACATGTTCATCTAAGGATCGCTACGGCGACCCCTTCAAGCCCAGCGACGCCAGATAGCTCCAACGGATCACGCCGTTGCGGAACCTGATGCCGTCGAGATAGTCGGCGACGGCGCGGTCAATCACTTCGTCCGACGGCTTGTCCGTCCGCTTGCCGTCGGCATAGGCCACGATCTCGGCCCAGCCCTGCGGGCGCGGGATCGAGACGATCGTGGAGGGCGTGTCGAGGTTCTTGAACGTCCAGAATGACCAGCCGATGCCGTGCGTCTCGTGCAGGCGGCGGAAGCGTTCGTTCCATTCGTCGGTGAGCTCGCCGGTCTCGCCCAGGAACAGCGGCACGTCGTAGAGGTTGGCGAAATTCAGATGGCGCTGGATCGAGTCGCGCTTCGTCGACGCCCAGAACGAGTGATAGGTGTAGGCGAGGTTCCTGGCGAAGGGCGGGCCGAACATGGCGAAGCTGGAACTCCATTGCCCGCCGGCCAGGAACACGATGCGGCCGGGATCGACCTCGCGGATCGCCGACGTCGCGCGCTTGTAGAACGGCTCCAGCCGCGCATTCAGCGTCGCCACGTCGTGATAGGGCGCGATCGGCTCGTTCAATATGTCGTAGCCCAGGATCGTCGGGTTGCCGCTGTAGCGCTGCGCCACCGCCCGCCAAAGCTTGACCGTGAGATCTCGGTCGCGCGGCACGTAGAACATCAGCGGATAGCCCGGCCCGTCATCGTGGTTGATGCCGGTCTGTCCACCCGGCGCGGCATGCAGGTCGGGAATGACATAAAGCCCTGCCGCGGCGGCCCAGCCGACGACGCGGTCGAGCAACGCCCAGCCCTCG
Organism: Reyranella sp.; assembly: GCA_052386855.1. Taxonomy (GTDB): domain Bacteria; phylum Pseudomonadota; class Alphaproteobacteria; order Reyranellales; family Reyranellaceae; genus Reyranella. The sequence goes on along the minus strand of JBQTJT010000022.1, from coordinate 92,304 downwards.
CCCGAGATCTCGCCGTCCGCCGTCATGAACAGCCGGTAATGCAGCGGCACCCGCACCATGTTGAAGCCGACGGACTTGATGAACCTGATGTCGTCCTGGGTGATGTAGGTGTCGCGGTACTGCCGCCAGAACGCCGCCGCGCGCTCAGGTCCCAAAAGGCGGTCGAAAGCGCCAAAAATCTGGCGCGGCGCCTTGGCGACCTCGAACTTGAACATGTAGCCCTCGGGCATCAGCCAGTTGCCGAGGCTGATGCCCTTCAGGTGGATGGTGCTGCCGTCGGCGGCAATGAAGTTCTTGCCTTCTATGCGCACGAGCGTGTCGGCGCCCGCCGGGAAGGCGATACCAAGCATCAACAGCAAAGCGGCGAGGAGGCGCATGACGCCACTGTAACAGCCGACTAAGATTCGTCCCATGCTTCTTGCCTCCCTTCTCGTGCCGATCGCCGTGGCGCTGATCGTGGTCCTGGTCCAGCGCATCCGGCTGCCGGCCTTCCTCGCCATCATGGCCACCGTGGTCGTCTACGGTATCGCGGCCAACATGACCTTCCAGTCGATCGGCAAGGCCTTTGGCCTCGGTTTCACCAATGCCCTGGAGCAGGTCGGCCTGCTGGTAGTAGCCGGCGCTCTCGCGGGCGCGGTGCTGCTGCGCACGCCGCTCGGCACCGGTACCTCGGTGGTCGCCGGCGCGCTGGCGGGCCTCGGCGGTTCGGCGGCGGGCGGGCTCGCCCTGCTGCAGCCGGCCGGCCAGGACGCGCCGCGGCGTGCCTTGGGCATGGCGCTGACGCTATTGGCCGTGGCCGCCCTCATTGCTCCTTCGCCGCTTGCCGTGGCAGCGGCGTCGGTGATGAAGGCCGATCTCCGCACCCTGCTGATGGTCGCCATCCCGATCGCCATCGTGGCCGCGGCGCTCGGCTGGTGGCACGTGGCGCGGCTCGAACCCGCGACGCAGGTGCCGGGCCGGCTCGGCTGGGCCTGGCTTTGCATCGGCATCCCCATTGCGCTGCTGATCGTGCAATCCATCGCGCAGATGCCGAGCGAGCCGCTAGGCAAAGGCGGCGCGCGCGAATTCTACACCGGCATCGCCAAGCCGCTGATCCTGACCGCCATCGCCATCACACTGGCCGTGGTGCTGGCCCGGCGCTGGGAGCCGTCGACCCTGGTCGGCCGCTCCTGGGCGCCGCTGCTGCTGGCGGTCGGCGCGTCGGGTGGTCTCGGCCGCGTGTTCGACGAGACCGGCATGGCCGAGCTCCTGGCCGAATATGCACTGCACCCGCGCTACGGCGTGCTCACGCCGTTCCTGGCCGCCGCCATCGTGAAGACCATGCAGGGCAATTCGCTGACCGCGGTGCTCACGGCCTCGGGCATGGTCGAGCCGATGCTGCCGGCCCTCGGCCTCGACAGTGCCTCGGGCCGCGCGCTTGCCGCTGCAGCCGTGGGCGCGGGATCGATGGCGGTGTGCCACGTCAACGACCCGTTCTTCTGGATCGCGGCGTCGATAGGCAAGCTCTCGCCGGGGCGGGCGCTCTACGTGATCTCGCTCGGCAGCGCCGTGATGGCGGCGGGCGCGCTGGTCGTGATCGCAGCGATGCGACAGTTCATCTGAACAACCTCATCCTGAGGAGCGACCCATTGGGTCGCGTCTCGAAGGGCGGGCACGCGAACGTCCTGAGGCCCATCCTTCGAGACGCACGCCTTCGGCGTGCTCCTCAGGATGAGGATTGTTAGTCGAGCTTGACGCCCGAGGCCTTGACCACCGGCGCCCAGAGCTTGCGGTCCTGGGCGAGGAACTCGTCGAAGCCCTTGCGGCCGGGTGGCGGCAGGTCGAGGCCGAGGTCGCCGGTCCATCGCTTCTGGATGTCGGCGCTGGCCAGGATCTGGGTGAGGGTGGCTTCGAGCTTCGCCAGGACCGGCTCCGGCGTGCCGGCGGGCGCGCCGACGCCGTACCACGAGGTCGCGACATAGCCCGGCAGGGTCTCGGCGATGGTCGGGATCTCGGGCGCGGCCTTGGAGCGCTCGGCGGACGTCACGCCCAGCCCCTTCAGCTTCTTCGCCCGCACATGCGGCAGCATGGAAGGCATGTTGGCGAACATCATGTTCACCGTGCCCGCCATGAGATCGTTGTAGACCGGACCTGCGCCCTTGTAGGGCACATGGATGATGTCGACGCCGGCCATCGACTTGAACAGCTCGCCACTCAGATGCAGCGACGTGCCGGGCCCGGACGAGGCGAAGGAGTACTTGCCGGGCTCCTTCCTGCAGAGTGCGATCAGCTCGGCGACGTTCTCGGCCGGCAGCGCCGGCGTGACGCCCAGCAGGTTGGCGAGCGTGGCCAGCCGCGAGACGCCCACGATGTCCTTGTCGGCATCGTAGGGCAGCCTGGAATAGAGCATCGGGTTCAGCGTGTGGCTGGCCACCGAGATCAGGCCCAGCGTGTAGCCGTCGGGCGCCGCGCGCGCGAGTTCGGCGGTGCCGATGTTGCCGCCCGCCCCGCCCTTGTTCTCGACCACGAAGGTCTGGCCCAGCGCCTTGGAGAGCTGGTCGCAGATCAGCCGGCTCACCGTGTCCGTCCCGCCGCCCGGCGCGAAGGGGCAGATGAACTTCACGGTCTTGTTGGGCCAGGCGCCCTGGGCCCAGGCCGACGAACTGGCCACGATGGCAGGGGCCGCGATGAGAAGACTACGCCTCTTGAGAGTATGACGGTGCAGCATGACGTTTCCTCGATGTCGTTTTCTTGATTTGTGGACACCTGAACGTAGCGGCGTCCGCTAGTCTGTCCAGTATGACCGAGCCGCGGAGCGTCCAGGGCTATATCGACCAGACGCCGGCCTGGCCCGACGGCACGCCGACGCCGACCGTGCCGCTCACCCGCATGCAGTGGCGGATCTGGCTGCTGGCCACCGCCGGCAAGTTCTTCGAGGGGCTGGTCGTCTTCATGACCGGCGTCGCCCTGCCGCTGATCGTCAAGGACTTCGGCCTCACCTCGGTCGAGCGCGGCCTGGTGGGCGCCGCCCCCCTGGCCGGCATAATGGCCGGCGCCGTGGCACTTGGTGGCTTGGCCGACACGTACGGCCGGCGCTTCATGTTCGTGCTCGAGATGCTGGTGTTCCTCGTCTTCCTGGTGGGCCTTGCGTTCGCCCCTGGCCTCGGCTGGCTGCTCTTCTTCCTGTTCGGCGTCGGCGTGGCGCTGGGCTGCGACTATCCCACCGCCCACCTGGTGATCTCCGAGAGCATCCCGAGCCGCGACCGTGGCCGGCTGGTGCTGGGCGCCTTCGCCTTCCAGGCGATCGGCGCGCTGGTCGGCACGGCGGTGGGCTACGCCATCCTGGTCCAGGCGCCCGAGCTCGGCGCCTGGCGCTGGATGTACGCCACCGCGATCGCGCCCGCCGCCCTGGTGGTGATCGGCCGCCTGTTCATCAGCGACAGCGGCCAATGGCTGATGGCGCGCGGCCGCAAACAGGACGCCGAGCGCGAGCTGCAGCGGTTGCTGGCACGGGAGCCGCAATATCCCAAGCACGTCCGCCTCGCCGATACCGTCGATCCCGACTCCGCGCTGCACAGCCCCCATGCGCGCCGCGGCCGCTGGCGCGACCTCTTCAACCGAAAGAACCGCCGCGCCACCATCCTGGCCTCGGTGCCATGGTTCCTGCAGGACCTCGGCACCTACGGTATCGGCATCTTCACGCCACTGATCCTGGTCCAGACGATCGGCCATGAGATCACCCAGGCGCAGAATGTGGCGGGCGTCATCGCCCGCGACATCGAGGCGGCCAAGGGCGCGGTCCTGGTCGACATCTTCCTGGTCGTGGGCATCCTGGCCGCCGTGCTGCTGACCGACCGCGTCGGCCGCATCCGCCTGCAGGTCCTGGGCTTCGTCGGCTGCGCCGTCGGCCTGGCGCTTGCCATGATGCAGGCCCACACCGCCGAGCCCGCCCGCACGCTGCTGCTGTTCGGCGGCTTCATGATCTTCAACTTCATGACCAACATCGGCCCCAATGCGCAGACCTACCTGCTGGCGGGCGAGGTCTTCCCGACCAACATCCGCGGCAAGGGCGCGGGCTTTGCCGCCGCCTTCGCCAAGCTCGGCGCCGTGATCACCGCCTTCGTGTTCCCGCTGGTGCTCTACGACACCGGCACCGATTTCCTCCTGGCCGGCCTCGTCCTCACCTCGCTGCTGGGCGCGCTGGTGACCTGGTGGTTCCGCATCGAGACAAGGGGCGTGAACCTGGAGGAGATCGGGCGGTAGGCGCGCGCTATCATCGCCCCCAATGGACTCGCCTATCCGGGAGCTGCTGCGCTCGCCCGACTTCCTCCGGCTCTGGCTGGTCGGCGCCTTCGCCAACGCCATGCGCTGGCTGGAGCTGCTGGCGTCGGGCCTGTTCGCCTGGGAAGTGACCCACTCCGCGCTCGCCGTCACCGCCGTGGTGGCCGCGCGGCAACTGCCGCAGCTCCTGTTCGGCGCCTTTGCCGGCGCCATCTCCGAGGCGATCAACCGCAAGCTGATCGTGATGGTGGCGCTGCTGGGCCCCGCCGTCGTCTCGACGCTGCTGGCAACCTTGGCCATGACCGGCCATCTCGAACTCTGGCACGTGGCGCTGGGCAACCTGCTGAGCGGCACGATGTGGGCCTCCGAAATGTCGACCAGGCGGCGCATGGTGGGCGAAGTGGCGGGGCCGCACCGGATCGTGAACGCCATCGCACTCGACAGCGCCACTTCCGCCGCCACGCGCATGATCGGCCCGCTCCTGGGCGGCCTCGCCTTCGAGACGCTGCACATGAGCGGCGCCTATACGCTGACCGCCCTCGTCCAGTTCGCCGGCGCCTTTGCCATGGCCGGCCTCGTGCATCCGCAGATCACGCGGCGGCTCAACCTCGCGCGCATCCCGGCCGAGATCGCCGAGGGGATGGCGTTTGCCCGGACCAAGCCCACCATCGTGCTGGTGTTCGGCATCACCATCGTGACCAACGCCTTCGGCTTCGCCTACTCAGGCCTCGTGGCGCCGTTGGGACTGGCGGCCTTCGACGTCTCCCCTGCGCTGGTGGGCCTGCTCGCCGCCGGCGAGCCGCTGGGAGCCCTGCTCGGCGGCGCGCTGATCGCGGCCGGTTTCCTGCGTATGGACCGCCGCCTCGCCTTCACAGGAGGGGCGGCGCTGTTCATGGCGGCGCTGATCGTGATGGCGCTGTCGCCGTCCTTCTGGCTCGCCTTCGCCGTGCTGGTGGTGGGCGGCTTCGGCACGGCGGGGTTCGGCAACATGCAATCGACCCTGATGCTGACCGAGGCGCCGCCCGAGATGCGCTCCAGGCTGATGGGCATCGTCACGGTCTGCATCGGCACCGGCCCCTTGGGCATCCTGGCCGCCGGCGCGATCTCCGACCAGATCGGACCCAGGGGTGCGGTGATCGTGATGGCGGTCACTGGGCTGGTGCTGACGGCAGCGCTCGCCTGGACGTTGCGGGCGCGGCCGCCAACCCCCTGACTTTCCGGACACCATCTGTCTGGAATCTGTCTGTCCGGAAATTCGCAAAGCGCCGGCCGGCTTCAACCAAACGATTCTTTTCAACGCAGGCCCGAATCGCGGACCTGTCCATTAATTCAGGCGCGAAGCTTCGGCACCGATCCGAAGTCGTTGATCTTGATCGCCCGGTTCGAGCCGTCCGCAAGAGTAATCGCGGTGGCTTCGACCGGCCTGTTCCCGGCATCCACAAACAGACAGCCAACGTGATCGACGGGAGCCCTGTCGTCGCAATAGGCGGCCGCCGCCTCCAGGGCAGGTTCGAGGATTCGCCGCAGTTCCTCTCTCGTCACGGTGCCGCCCTCTTCCATGCGAACAGCCCTGATCTCCTCGTCGGCATAACCGAAGGCGATCCTGCGGATACTGGAGATCGCTTTCGGTGGCGTAAGATTGGAATCCTTGCCGACGAGCGCCCAGACCAGCGGCCCCAGAGGGGCATAGCGGCGCACGATCGACACGAGATCGACGGCGTCACGCGGTGCTCGTTCGCGGCGCGCGGCACACAGGGCCTTGTTCACGGCGGCATCGGCCTGATGCAGCCGGTAGCCGAGTTCCTCGTCGTTCGCGGCGGGAAAGAAGCGCTTGGAGGTTTCGGGTTCGTCGATCCACTGGATCCGCGTTTCCTCGCCATATTGTTTGACGATGGCCTCGACCATCACTTCATCCCGGGTCGTCACGTCGACGGAGAAGCCCGCCTGGCGCAGCACCTCCAGTTCGGCGTAGGGGCCCCGAGGCAGTTGCTTCCGTTGATCGATGAAGATGTCCATGTCGTCTGACAGGCGCGGCCATCGCTGGTTAAGGGCAGCACCACCGCCCACATAGCTGTTGGCCGACCGGAACGGGCGGAGCTTCTCGATCACCAGCCTCTGCAGCGACGTGAGGGGCATCAACGCACCAGACTGCGGATCTGCCGTCCGAGCTTGTAGGCCTCGGCATTGCCACGGTGCATCAGGGCGGCGGCCACGACGGCGGCATCGGCGAAGTCGGCGGTGGCCGGATCGATCTGGATATTATCGAGGCAACTCGCGCGGAAGTTCCGATAGGCCTTGGCCACGAGCTGACGCACTTTCATCCGAGACTCCGAGTTAGAGCCTTCGCGCAGTTGCGCGACATAGGCCTTCACCAGGTCGACCTTGTCCTCCGGGACGAAAACCTCCACGCGCTTCAAGCCGGCGCGGCGTCTCCGTTCGCGCAATTGATGGACACGCTCTTTCGAGAGAGTGGGTTCGGGCATGAGGACATCCTCTGTTACCGGAAATAATATGCCATTTAGTAACCGGAAACAAGTTAGTATTCGTTACCGATTTTATATTGTATTTTGTTACCGGAAATCCAAGACGACCAGCGTATTCATTGAACATGCCGCGCCGGCGCTGACGATAACGCCGCCGTGTGCGAGCCTCCTGAAGTGTTCGACTTCTCGATCTTTCGCGTGCGGCGCCAACAGACAGCGAAGGAGCTGCGCTGGGGCGGCGCGCTCATGGTGGTGCTGGGGCTTGTCGTCCTGGCCGGCGGCACGGTGATCGCCTGGCTGATGATCGATCTGCCGATCCCCGCGCGCTGGCTGCCGGCCGGCACGAGGATCGAGCGCGGCCCGCCGGGGACGGGCCGTCCGATCTTCAGCAGGCGGGCATTGCCGCCGTCACCTTCGCTTTCCTCGTCTTCGGCACGGCGTCGATCGTCCAGGGCATCCTGCAGCTCGTCCACGCGCGCCAGAGCAAGGCGCTCCTGCGGATCATGGTTGTCATCGCCGTCCTGTTCGCGGTCGCGGACGTCGCTGCCTCCTTCGTGATGGGCAGTAGATAGCGGCAGCGCCTAGGCGCCGTAGTCCGAGGGCGGGCGGTCCTTGCGGAAGGCCTTCAGCACGAGGTGATCGAGCGAGACCGGGCCGGGGCCGGCGATGCCGAGCCAGGCGAACATCACGAAGTAGGAGATCTCCTCGAAGCCCAGCAGGGTCTGCAGCGAATCGACGTCGCCCCACTTCACCGAGGCGATGGCCACCAGCATGACGATCATCATCGGCACCGAGATGAAGCGTGTGAGCAGGCCGAAGAGCAGCAGCAGGCCGCCCACGAACTCGAGCCCCGAGACGAACGGCGTCAGGATCTCCGGCGCGGGAATGCCCCAGCTCCGGAAATTCTCGACCATGCGCGGCAGGATGTGCAGCTTCTGCCAGCCGGTCCACAGGAACACCCAGCCGACCACGAGGCGCACCAGCAGCGGCCCCGCCCAGGCGAGAGGTGCGGTGACGATCCGGGACCAGTCGTAGAAGACGGTGATGAAGGCGTTCATGCCGCAACCTCTAATCGCTCACAAAAGAAGACGGGCATCCACGATCTTCCCCCAAGAGAAGATCACGAACGCCCGCCACACACTCCGCGGGAAGCGGAACTACATCACCTTGCCACCCTTGGCCGTGCACTCGGCGGCGGTCGCGGCCGACGTGAAGCCCTGGCCCTTGCAGGCATTCTGGCCCTTGCAGGCGCTGTTGGCGCTCTTGCAGGCGCTGTTGCCCTTGCAGGCGTTGGCGCCGCTGCACTTCACGTCGGCGAAGGCGGCCGAGGACGCGAAGCTGGTGGCGGCGAAGATGGCGGCGGCGGTGGTGACGATCGTGCGCTTGTTCATGAGAAATTCCTCCAAATCAGGCGGACTTGGTGCCCGCATCAGGTCATTCGCCCGCGCCCTTGCCCATCGCGCGGTCCCGTCTCATCGGTATCGGCGCCGGCGAGGGCATGCGCGGCGGCCAGGCCGCCGAAGCCGGCGTCGATGATGACGATATGCGGGCGCGCCATCTTGTCGGCCTTACGCTTTGCCGAAGAGATTGAAGGCGATGACGCGATCGATCGACAGCTCGCCGGGACCGCGACTCAGCACATAGGCCAGGATCGATGCCCACATCAGATGCTCGGCCCAGTTCGCGGGATAGACCAGGATCTGGATGGTCAGCGTCATGAACAACAGCGCGGCGGCGCCGACGCGCGCAAAGAGGCCGAGCACGAGCAGGACAGGCGCCGCGAGTTCGACGGCGGTGCCCATATAGGCGGCGATCTCCGGCGGCAGGAGCGGCAGGCGGTATTCGTCGCGGAAAAGCTGGATGGCGGTGTCGAAGCTCTGGAACTTGTTGAGGCCCGACTTGAAGAAGGTGGCGCCAACGGCGATGCGCATGCCTAGTTCGAGCAGCGAGAGCGGGAAGCGTCCGGCGAGGGCGCGCGCCGCGGCGAGCCGGGCAATATACGGCGTCGAATAGACAGCTGCGGTCATTCGCTTCTCCAGAGTAGTGTCGGCCGCCGGCCCGGCCTTGCGGCGAAGGAAGCGCCGGCTGCGATGCCGGGGCGCGGCGGCCGAGGGTCGCGACGCGGGCGGACGATCAGCCCTTGACCACGCCGCCGACGATCTTGTCGCAGGCACCCTTGGGAACGTTGATCCAGGCATCGGCCTGTCTGTCCTTCTTGGACGTGCCGGCGCAGGACGAGGTAGTGGTCTGGCAGTCGTTCTTGCCGGCCTTGACGACGCCGTAGCACTTCTCGCTGGCGTTATTCTGGGCCTGAGCGGCGGCGCCGAGCAGCAGAGCGGTACTGAGGGCGGCGGCGATGGTGAGTGAGTTCCTCATGACGTGTCTCCTTGAGTCTGTGTGAGTTCCCTTTCGGGTAACCGCAGCCGGGGGTCCTTAAGGCCGGCCACTCTCGCATCTTGTCGCTTCGGACGGGACGCGAAAGGGCCGGATACTCGAGGTTGGTGGCTGGCTCTAGAACTTGACGCCGATGCCGCCCGCCTTCTTGCAGGCGTCCGCATTGGCCGCTTCGGCCCAGCCGGCACCCTTGCAGGCATTCTGCCCCTTGCAGGAGCTGGCGGCGGTCTTGCAGGCGCTGGTGCCCTTGCAGGAATTGGCGCCGATGCACTTCACGTCGGCGAAGGCGGCCGAGGACGCGAAGCTGGTGGCGGCGAAGATGGCGGCGGCGGTGGTGACGATCGTGCGCTTGTTCATGAGAAATTCCTCCAAATCAGGCGGGCTTGGTGCCCGCATCAGGTCATTCGCCGGCGGCCGGCCCGGCGTTACAGGGACGTCGCGATTTATTTCGGCCATCTTGTTTACTGCCGGGCCCGGTGGCCGGATGCGCCGTCGCGCTGTAATGTTTCGCCGCTCCGCTCCGTATGAATGAAGAGACCGCAGGCCTTGCCTCCTTCCGACGACCTGTCCGCCCTGATGCGGGCGGCCCGAGACGGCGACGACGAGGCGTACCGGCGGCTGCTCGGTCAACTTTCCGTGTGGTTGCGCGGCGTGGCGCGTCGCGGACTCGTGAGGGCGGGACGCGGCATCGAGGAGAGCGAGGACATCGTGCAGGAGACGTTGCTGGCCATGCATCTGAAGCGCGACAGCTGGGATTCCGCCCAGCCGGTCGAGCCGTGGCTGGCCGCCATCGCGCGCCACAAGCTGGTCGACTTCCTGCGCCGCCGCGGCTTCCACGACCATCTCGACATCGACGACCAGGCGGGCACGCTGGCCGCCCCCGAGGCCGAGGAGGCCGGATCGTCCGCCGACGCGCGCCAGATGCTGGCGGGACTTCCCGAACGCCAGCGCGTCATCGTCACCGCGATCTCGATCGAGGGCCACAGCGCGCGCGACACCGGCCTCCGCCTCGGCATGACCGAGGGCGCGGTGCGCGTGGTGCTGCATCGCGCGCTGAAGGCGCTGGCCGTCCGCTACCGGAAGGAACAGCCATGAAGACCGACGAGCTGATGAAGGCTCTCGTGGCCGACCGGGCCGCCAGGCGCCCGGCCTTCTTCCTGAGGCCGCTGCCGCTCGCCCTGCTGGCAGGCGGCGTCGTTTCGCTCGTGCTGTTCTTCATCGAGTTCGGCTTTCGACAGGACCTCGCCGCCGCCTTCACGACCTGGCGCTTCGACCTCAAGCTCACGCTGGTGCTGCTGGCGCCGGTGCTGGCCTTCGGCCTCTGCCGCGCGGCGAGCCGCCCCGTGGCCGAGCCGCACCCGGCGCGCCGCCTGCTGCCGCTCGCGCTTCTTGCCGGGGCGGCCGTCGTCCTCGAAATGCTGAACGCGCCGGCCGCGAGCTGGGGCACGCGGCTGGTCGGCACCAATGCGCTGGTCTGCCTCACGGCCATCCCGATCCTGGCGGCCGCACCCCTGATCGCGCTGCTGGCGGCGCTGCGCAGCGCCGCCCCCGCCTCGCCGGCGCGCGCCGGCGCCGCGGCGGGCGCGCTCGCCGCCACGCTCGCGGCCGCGCTCTACGCCTTCCACTGCTTCGACGATTCGCCGTTCTTCGTCGTGGTCTGGTACGCGCTGGCGTCGCTGCCGGTGATCGCCGCCGGCGCCGCGCTGGGGCCGCGCCTGTTGCGCTGGTAGGGGACGGCTGCCGCCGGGCGACGGGCGGCGTGATAGGCTCACCCCAAGAAAACGGGGGAGACACATAATGCAGCGACTTTTGTTGGCCTGGCTGGCGGCGGCGTTTCTCGCCGTCTCGGCCTTCGGCGTGGCCGCACAACCCGTCACCGCGTGACCTTCGGCGACAGCGGACCGGCCGGCAGCGGCGTGACCACCGCCGAGGCCTATCCGGCGCAGCTCGAGGCCGCGCTCCGCGCTCAGGGTATCCAGGCGACGGTGGTGAACATCTCGACCGCCGGCAACACCACGACCGATGCCGTCAACAAGGCGGGCCAGGTGCCGGCGAACGCCAAGCTGGTGCTCATCGAGTTCGGCAGCAACGACCTGCGCGCCAACATCGACAAGGCCAAGATGGACGCCAACCTGGAAACCGCCGTGAAGCGGCTGCGCGCCAACGGCTCGCAGGTGATCCTGATGGGCACACGCGGCCTCGACTATTCTGGCGTGGCCGCGAAGACGGGCGCCGTGGCGATCACCTATCCGCCGACGTTTCGCAGCTATATCCAGTCGAGCGGCCGGCACCTGACGCCGGAGGGCCATCGTGCCGCCGTCGCCCTGATGATGCCGACCGTGCTGGAGCTGCTGAAACGTTAAGGCCGCGGGCCCTCCCGGGGAGGGCCGCCGGTGTTTCGCGGTGCTGACGGTAGTCTAGTCGCGGACCTTCGGCACCGATCCGAAGTCATGGATCGCGATCACCCGGTTCGAGCCGTTCGCAAGAGTGATCTCGGTGGCCTCGACCGGCTTGTGCCCGGCATCTACGAACAGGCAGCCGACATGGTCGGCGGGCGCCACCTCGTCGCAATAGGCGGAGGCGGCCTCCAGGGCCGGATCGAGAGTTCGCCGCAGTTCCTCTCTCGTCACGGTGCCGCCCTCTTCCATGCGAACGGCCCTGATCTCCTCGTCGGCGTAGCCGAAGGCGATCCGGCGGATACTGGAGATCGCTTTCGGCGGCGTGAGATTGGAATCCTTGCCGGCGAGCGCCCAGACCAGCGGCCCCAGAGGCGCGTAGCGGCGCACGATCGACACGAGATCGACGGCGTCGCGCGGGGCTCGCTCGCGGCGTGCGGCACACAGGGCCTTGTTCACCGCGGCATCGGCCTGATGCAGCCGGAAGCCGAGTTCCTCGTCATCCACGGCGGGAAAGAAGCGGCGGGAGGATTCGGAGTCGTCGATCCACTGGACCCGCGTTTCCTCGCCATACTGCTTCACGATGGCCTCGACCATCCATTCGTCCCGGGTCGTCACATCGACGGAGAAACCCGCCCGGCGCAGTGCGTCCAGTTCGGCGTAAGGGCCTTGAGGCAGATGCTTCCGCTGATCGACGAAGATATCCATGTCGTCGGACAGGCGCGGCCATCGCTGGTTGAGGGCAGCACCACCACCGACATAATTGTTCGACGACCGGAACGGGCGCAGGGTTTCCACCACCAGTCTCTGCAACGACGTGAGGGGCATTACCGCACCAGGCTACGAATCTGCCGTCCAAGTTTATAGGCGTCGGCATTGCCACGGTGCATCAGAGCAGCTGCCACAATGGCGGCATCCGCGAAGTCGGCTTTTGCCGGATCAATTTGAATATTGTCGAGACAACTCGCATGAAAATTCCGGTAAGCCTTGCCGAGAAGCAGCCGGACTTTTTCGCGAGCCTCCGAACTGGACCCTTCACGCAATTGAGCGACATAGGCTTTCACCATGTCGACCTTGTCGTGAGGAACAAAGACTTCCACGCGCTTCAATCCCGCAAGACGCCGCCGCTCGCGAGATTCCTGAACGCGCTCCCTCGCCAATGAAGCCGGCTTGGCCATGGAACCCTCTTTGGTTACCGGAAACAATATCCGTATTTGAAACCGGTTGCAAATTATAAAATGTTTCCGGTTTCAGTCGGTATTTGTTACCGGAAATACAATAGATTCAATCGTTTACCCTCTCCGATTGGCTGCTGCCGCTGGCTGGACTCCGGCGTGCTGACCCGTCGATTGCGGTGAACACTGAATCCCGAGACGGCCGGATAGAGGGAGGCGCCGGCCATGTTCTTGATCGGCAGGGACTACGTCCTTGCCCCCGTGGCGCCGCGACCGCGGCCGTGGACTTGGCCCCTTGCATCGCCCGCGTGGAGAGCGGGACGCCACCCGGTCACGACAAGGAGCCATCCCGGGCAAGTGACCGGGCGGCTCGGCCTTCGAAGTCAGGCCTCGTGCGACGATAGCGAAAACATAAGGCGATTCCGGCTGAACCTGTGAATCGCGTTTCGCAAATCAGCCTCGCGAATTTCGCGGTGCTGCTGGCAGTGCTAGCAAATCCAAGACGTCGCTCGCAACACACAGTCGGCTATCCGAATGGAATCACCCGATTGCCATCATAGGTTCCGTAACCGAATCTAACGCCGTACGCTGCCTGCAGATTGGCAGGAAATACGGCACGATCGGCGCAAACGAACTGCGCGGGCATGCGTCCGTCAGCGGTGTAGACCGCCAGTCCAGGGCGCGTTCATGGCTTCACTTAGCCCGTCGCATACAGGTGACGCCGCAAAAACCCGGGATCGGGATCGAAGCCCAGCCCCGGACCGGTCGGCACGTCGAGCCACCTCTGCCAGCGCGTGAGGCCGATGCCGTAGAGGTCCAGCGAGTCGTCGGCCTCGACGGTGGCGAAGTAGCCCTCCTCCGCGGTGACGGCCAGCATGTGCAGCGAGGCGAGCGCCGCCGGTCCCACGAACGGCGTGTGCGGCGCCGCCGTCTTCTTCGCGGCCTCGATCATGGCGAGCGTGCGCTTTGCTTCGGAGAGTCCGCCCAGCATGCAGACGTCGGGCTGCAGCACGCCGATCGCCGGAGTCTTGCTGTAGACCGCCATCTGCTCGGCCGAGCCGAAATCGGCGCCCATGCCGATCACGATCCCCGGCAGGGCGGGACAATCGAGCAGATCCTCGGGCGGCCAGAACGGATCCTCGAAAAACAGCAGGCCGAGCGCCGCCCAGCGCGTCGCGTCGCGCCTGATCTCGGCCAGGGTGTGGGCGTTGTTGCTGTCGGCGACATAGGGCGTTGCCGGCGGAATCGCGCGGCGCACCTCCTCGATCACCTCGAGGTGCGCCTCGTGCACCTTCACCGACGCCACGCCCGACGCCAGCGCCTGCTCGACCCGCTGCCGTGCGCGGCCGGGGTGATCGTACTTGTCGAGGCTCGCCATCACGGGCACGCGGGCGCGCCTGAGACCGCCCAGCATCGCGGAGACGGATTTTCCCGACGCCTTGCCGGCGATATCCCACAGCGCGATGTCGATGGCCGCGAGCGCGTTCATCACCGTGCCGGCGCGGCCGAAGCTCGCGAAGCGCTTGCGCGCCGCGAGGTTCAGCGCCTCCTTCTGGTCGACCGGCTGGCCGAGATAGTGCGGGGCTATCGCGTCGCGAATGGTGGCGAACAGCGCGTTCTGCATCGGCGGGCGGAGCGACAGGCATTCGCCGTAGCCCACCAGCCCGTCGCGGGTCGTGACGCGGCAGAGGGTGAGGCACATGTCGGCGCTGACCAGCGGCTGCGGCACGCCCACGGTGCGCTTCGGGGCCGGAATCCGGAGCGCGATGGGTTCTATGCGGTCGATGATCATGGGTGGCTCCGGTTCGACTTGTCTTCGACGCTCCCGGACATTGTTACACAATGTCCTGCCGCTCACTGGGCCGGGCGGAGCCCGGCCTTGGACCACGTCCCCGAAGGTCCGCCGAACAGGATCTGCACGAGCCCGGCCACGATCCCCAGCGCCACGCCGAACCGCCAGGCCAGGTCGTAGTTGCCGAACAGGTCGAACATCAGGCCGCCGCCCCAGGCGCCGACGACCGAGCCCATCTGGTGGATGACGAACGAGACGCCGAGTAGCGTCGCCATGTTGCGCGTGCCGAAGAGGTCGGCGACATAGCCCGACACCAGCGGAATGACGCCCAGCCACATCATGCCCATGGCCGCGGCGAAGAGGATGGTGGTGACGGGCGTCGGCGGAAACAGGAAATAGACCATCAGCACGCCGGAGCGGGCGAGATAGGTGAGGCCCAGCAGGACGTTCTTGAGGTAGTGCTGGCCGAGCCAGCCGGCCAGCAGGCAGCCCGCGATGTTGATGCCGCCGATGATGCTGAGCGCCGTGGCGCCCAGCATCGGGTCCTGGCCGCAGAGCGCGAGATAATTCGGCAGGTGCGTGTTGATGAAGATGAGCTGCAGCCCGCAGACGAAATGCGTGGCGCAGAGCACGACGAAGCGGCGGTTGCGCAGCGCCTCGCCGATCGCGGCGGTGGCCGAGGCCCGCTGGAGCGACGGAGGCGGCAGGCGGTCGACGCGGCCGGTGATCGCCGCCGCCGGCACGATCGCCAGCGCCAGGATCACGAACAGCGCCGCGCCCCAGCGCCAGTCCCAGACGCCGAGCAGCCCCTGCAGGGCGGGTGCGATCACGAAGGTGCCGACCGAGGAGAAGGCGCCGACGATGCCCAGGATCACGCTGCGCCGCTCGGGCGACGCGGCCCGCGCCGCCGCCGTCATCGCCAGCGACGATCCCGTGCAGGCGATGCCGATGCCGATCAACGCCTGCGCCAGCAGGAACGTCGACGTGCCGGTGGCGGCCGTCATGACCGCCATCGCGGCGACATAGGCGAGCGCGCCCAGCACCATGACCGGCCGCAGGCCCCAGCGATCGGCGATCGCCCCGAGGGGCGCCTGCGCCAGGCCCCAGACGATGTTCTGGACCGCGATCGCAAAAGTGAAATCCGACGCCGACATGGCGAGCGCCTGCGTCATCGGCGGCAGGAAAAGCCCCAGGCACTGACGCATGCCCATGGCGAGGCTCATCATCACCGAGGCGGCGATCAGGATGTGCAGGGCATTCGCCCGGCTCGCAGCATTCATGCTGGCGCGTTTCCTCTTTCACGCCAGCCTGCCGGGTTTGGGGCCGAGGTCAAGAACAGCCCGGCGGCGCTACCGCCAGGCAAACGCGCGTGCCAGCATTCTTCTCCTCCCCCGTCTCGGGGGAGGAGAAGAGTTGGTCTAAAACGCCTTGTTCGTCTTGGGCCGGAACTTGTTCTGCAGCTGGAAGCCCGACCGCTCCGCGCGGCGTGGGTCGCGGACCCAGACCTCGCGGTTGGGGTGCAGGCCGCCGCCGCGCGTGGCGGGCACGGCGGTGGTGCGGGCACGGTGCAGCAGGCGCGTGTCGGCGGCGCCGCAGTTGGGATGGAGACCGCCGTTGGCGGCGACCACCTTGTCCCAGGCGGCCTTGCGCCTGGCGAGCGTCTTGGCATCGTCGAGCGCGGGGCAGTTCAGCTCGCTCTTGTTGAGGTCGACCACGATCTCGTCGCCGTCCTCGATGAAGGCGATCGGGCCGCCCAGCGCCGCCTCGGGGCCGACATGGCCGATGACCAGACCGACCGAGCCGCCGGAGAAGCGGGCATCGGTCATCAGGCCGATCACGATGTTGCGCTCGCGGCAGAGGGTGGTGATGCGCGAGGTCGGGTCGAGCATCTCGGGCATGCCGGGGGCGCCGCTCGGGCCCTCGTAGCGCACGATCACCATGTCGTGGTTCTGGAAGGAGTCCGGCGCCTTGTCGAGCGCTTCCAGCAGGCCGCGCTCGCCCTCGAAGACGCGCGCCTTGCCGCGGAAGGTGTTGCCCTCCAGCCCGCCCTCGACGCCGGCGAGCTTCAGGATCGCCGAGAAATCCGGCGAGAGGTTGCCGCCCAGCACCCGCAGGCCGCCGGTCGGCTTGTAAGGCGTCTCGACCGAGTAGACGATCTTGCCGTCGGCGCGCTTGGCCTCGAGGCGCTTGATCTGCGCCGCCAGCGTCTCGCCGGTGCAGGTCATGACGTCGCCGTTCAGCAGGCCCGCGTCGAGCAGCTCGCGCGCGATCATCTGCACGCCGCCGACATTGTCGATGTCGACCATCGAATACTTGCCGTAGGGGCGGGCATCGGTGAGCACGGGCACGACATGCTGCGAGAGGTGGTTGAACTCCTCCGGCGTGATGATGTCCTTCCAGAAATCGGCATAGCCCGCGGCGCGCGCGATCTCCGGCGCATGGAGCGTGACGTTGGTCGAGCCGCCGATCGCCATGGCGACGATCACGGCGTTGCGGATCGAATCGCGGACCACGATATCGCGCGGCTTCAGGTCGTTCTCGATCATGGCGGCGAGGTAGCGCACCAGCTCGTCGGCGAACTCGGTCGTGCGGCGCGGATCGTCGGACGGCGGCGCCACCATGTGCAGCGGCTGCATGCCGACCACGCCGATGAAGGTCTGCATGGTGTTGTAGGTGAACATGCCGCCGCAGCTGCCGATGCCGGGGCAGGCGTGGAGCGCGATGTGCTGGCGGAACGCGGCGTCGGGATGGCCCGCGACCTGATAGGCGCTGACAAGGTCGATGGTCTCGCCCGTCTTGGGATCGTGGCCGGGATGGATTGGGCCGTCCGACATGATGATGGCGGGCTTGTTGTGTTCCAGAAGTGCGGCCAGCGTGCCGACCGGCGGCTTGTCGCAGGCAACGACCGCGATGGTGCCGGCGAGGCCGGTGGCGCTCAGGTGCTCGCACAGCGCGTCGTTGGTCACTTCGCGGCCGATCAGCGAGTAGCGCATCTCGCGCGTGCCATTCCGGATTCCGTCGGAGGTGGCGATGGTGAACTCGGGCTGCACCAGGCGCAGCTTGAGCTGGCCCTGGCCCGCGCCGACGCGCGCCTTCAGTCTCTCGTGGATGGCGTCGACCTTGGCCATGACGCCGAGATAGCACTGGCTGTCGCCCTTGGTGCCGACGACGCCGACCGACGGCTCGTGGATCAGGTCCACGTCCGTGCCCAGCGCGCGCGCGATGCCGATCGTCTGGGTGGAGCGGCCGGGATGGCGGTCGATGAGGACGTTGGTCGGTTTCATTTCGCAGGCCCTTGGCAATTAAGCTTGTTCAGTCAGGGCCGGGAAGATGCGCCAGACCGAGGGGGCGTGGCAAGATTTGCCGGGAGGATCGGTCTCCTCCCCACTGCGTGGGCTATCGGATTCACACTCCGGCTCGATCCAACAATAACCTCATGCTGAGGAGGGCGCGACAGGGGCATGTGAATGCCCCGAAGCGCCCGTCTCGAAGCATGGGCAACAGACACGGTGCTCGCTCCCCTGCTTCGAGACGCACCCTGCGGGTGCTCTTCAGCATGAGGCCGAGGGAGGAACCGGCAGAAAATCGGCGTCTGACGAGATGTGGGCATCCCCCCTTCACGCCCGCTCAGCGGCAGCCCGGGATGTCCTGGGTCGCGTGGTGCCACTGCGGCGGGTCGAGCCAGAGCGTTTCCGGCGGGCCCGCGAGCGTGCCGTCGGGCCGGACCCAGCGGCGCACGCGGACCAGGCGGTAGCGCGCGACGATCCTGCAACGCTCCCGCCGCGTCGGCGGCACGATGCGCCAGAGGTACTCGTCGTTCCACAGGCGGCCGCCCTCCGCACCGGCCGCGGGCCCGGGGGTGAAGTGCGCGCTGCCGACGCCGAGCGGCAGGGTCGTCGCCGGAACCCAGACATAGTCGTCGCCCCGGCCGCCGAGCGGCGGCGGCGTCGCCGGAGCGCCCGCGACGTCGCCATAGGTCCCCATGACGTCGAAACGGTCCGGGCAGACGCGCACCGCCATGTCGGTCTCGCTCTCGAGCGCGTGCGCGACCCCGATCCCGTACTCGGTAATGCCGAAGACGAAGAAGACCTGCGTCGTGCGATGGCAGACGCGCGTCACCCTGTAGAGCTTGCAGCCGTTCTCGAACTCGAAGACCGGCTCCGGCGGCTCGTTGGCGGCGGGCCGCCGGAAGGCGCAGCGGACCGTGTGCCGCCGCCGGATCAGGATGCCCGCCGGCAGGGCGCCGTTGGCGTCGAGCATGTTGGGCGGGACGCCGCCCAGCGGATCGCCGTTCATGTCGAAGGGAACGGGCGTGGGCTCGGTCGTCAGCGTCTCGTCGGTGCCGGCGTCGGTCTGCACGCCGGCGAACAGGGCCTCGGGCAGCGGCATGGGTCTACTCCCGGAACTTCGGGGTTTCGTCGACGCTCTTCCAGTGCATTTCGGTGCCGGGGCAGTGCTCCCATTCGGCGACCAGATCGTGCTGCGTGCCGCCTGGCCGCCAGAACGGCGGGCGGTTGGCATCGGACAGGGCGTAGCCCGCTTGCGTGGCGGGGTTCCGCCGCCTGAAGGTGGCCGGCAGCGTCACCCCCGGGAAGAAGCGAACGACGCCGCGAACCTCGATCCGCACGCGGCCGTGGCCGTTCATGTTGAGCTGCTTCTTGGGAATCCCGAACCGGAAGTTGTCATCGTAGTCGTGCGCCGGCACCGACGGAGGCGGTGCCTCGGGCCGCATAGTGCGCGGGCTGACCGGCCACGCCTCCCAGAACTCGCGTGTCCTGTCGACGAAGGGCTGTGCGAACTGCGGGTCGCGGCAGTCGGTCACGCGTTCGCGGATTCTGACATGCTGCACGATGTAGCCGCCGCGCCCGGACGGAAACCACAAGCGGAAATCAACTTTCCATTCGATGCCTTCGGGCTGCGGCTCGGGCCGCCGCGGGACCACGCGGACCGGGCTGGCGATGACGACGGCGAAGAAGGCGGCTGCGAGCACGAGCAGCGCGGCAAGCACATAGACTGTTGTCATGATGCTCTCCCCTCGCCGGCGATTGTGCGCCTCCTGCCGCGCACAATGCAACTCACGATGGGCAACCCGCGAGAGCGGGAGGCGCTCTTCCCGCACATTGCCGCGCAATGTGCTGTCGCTATCGGGCCGGGCTGGGCTCGGCCTGGGCGATTTCCTGGATCAGCTTCTTGGTGAGCGCCCGGCCGAACGACGCGTGTGTTTCGGCAACGACGGTGAAGGCGCCGGGACCGCCGATGACATTGTCCTGAAAGTATTTCTCGAGTCCGCCGGGCGGGTTGGTGTGGTCCGGCCGGAACGATTCGGCGAGCGGCGTCAGGATCACCAGGGCATTGATGACGATGTTCTTCGCCACGGCCTCGTCGCGGGCATCCGTGACCGATCGGCCGGAGACGTTGGTGCCGTCGCCGGAAATATCGATGACGCGCCGCTCCGAGGCGAACGGCGCGCGCTCGAGCTGGCTCACGCCGAAGTCGATGGCATCGCTGACCGAGGTGCTGCCGGAGAAGGATCGAGGTGTCTCGATCAGCCTGTCGCCGAAGGTGCGGGCGTGGGCGTCGCTGGCGATCACCGTCCAGTCGATCACGACGTTGCGCTGCCCCGATGTCGCCCATTCGACGAAGCAGATGGCGATGCGCCGGTTTGGGCCCGAGGTGATCGCCCGCACGACCTCGGGATGGGTGATCGCGGCGGCGGCGCCTTCGCGCTGGAGCTTGAATTTGGGCGCGGTCACGCTGCGCGAGACGTCGGCGGCCAGCACCAGCAGCATATCGACCTTGTCCGCCGCCCGCGCCGCCGGCGCCGCGGCCACCAAGGCCAGGCCCAGCAGGGCAATCGCTGTCTTCAACATACCGGTCATAAGGCACAGAGTGGACCAGCCGCCCGCCCAAAGCAAAACGCCCGGATCTTTCGATCCGGGCGTCTGTTTGTTGGTAGGCCTTGGTTAGCGACGCTGGCCCAGGAACATCATGAGGAACTGGAACAGGTTCACGAAGTCGAGGTAGAGGCTGAGGGCGCCGAAGATGGCGATCTTCTCGGCCGCCTCGGTGCCGTACGCCTCGGAGTACTGGTCCTTGATCTTCTGGGTGTCGTAGGCGATCAGGCCCGAAAAGATCAAGACGCCGGCGGCGGAGATGATGAAGCTCATCGTGCCCGACGGCCAGATCATGTTGACGATGCCGGCCAGGATCAGGCCGATCACGCCCATGAACAGGAACTTGCCCATCGCCGTCAGGTCGCGCTTGGTGGTGTAGCCGTAGAGGCTGAGCGCGCCGAACGCCGCGGCGGTCACGAAGAAGGTCCGCGCCACCGAGGCGCCGGTGTAGGTGAACAGCAGGATCGAGAGACTCACTCCCATCAAGGCCGTGACCGTCCAGTAGACCGCCTGGATCGCGCCCACGCTCATGGTGGCGGCGCGGAACGAGACCAGCAGCAGCAGGCCGAGCGGCGCCAGGGTGGCAACCCAGCCCAGCCCGGTGAGGCCCACGACATATCCGCCGCTCACCTGGAAGAAGACCGAGGCGAGCTGGGGCGAGCTGAACAAGCCGAAGGCCACGATGCCCGAGAGCGCCAGGCCCGAGGCCATGTAGTTGTAGACACGGATCATGTGGGCGCGCAGGCCGACGTCGAACGTCGCCTGGTCGGCAATGGCGCCGGCCCTGTTGAAGGCGTCGAAATTCTGGTTTGCCATCTAGGTCAACCTCCACGGGATCTGATTTTTGAGGGTCCCGTCCGCGGACAATGTGGTGTCTCGGGGGACGCGAATCAATAGAGGGTGCGGCGGCCGGCGGACGGGTATACTGGCGCCATGTCCGATTCGCCCAAACTCCTTGCCCTGCGCAAGACCCTCGCCGCAGCCTCCGAAGGCGCCGCCCCGGAAGCGTCGAAGCAGTTGGCCCACGAGGCCATCGCCAAGATCCTCATGGCCATCGAAAGCGGCGTCGTGACGCTCGGCGACTGGGAACGGCGCTGCCTGGCGGCGGCGATCACCAGCCTGCGCGGCGGCAAGGTCAACGAGGCGCGGACGCGGGCGCGCCAGGCACTGTGGCCGGACGAAAACCGGCGCAATGCCGCCGTCTCCAAGTTCCCGCCGCGGCCGGGCATGTTGACGCTCGATGAACTCAAGCGTGAATTCGCCGCCGCCCTGGCGATGCCGGGCCGGGCGAGGCCGGGCGGCAACCCCACCTAGGCGGCGTCGCGATACGGCATCTCGCCGAGATAGTTCTTCTTGCCGATGCCAACGCCGTTGTGGCGCAGGATCGCGTAGGCGGTCGCGACGTGAAAATAGAAATTGGGGATGACGTGCTGGACCAGGAATTCCTGGCCTGACAGCGTCTTGCCAGCCCAGCGCGGCTGGGTGATGCGGTGCTCGGCCGACTTGGCGAAGGCGTCGGCTGAGAAACCTTTCAGATAGGCGATCACGCTCTCAATGCGCGCCTTGACCTCGGCCAGGGTCTGCTCGGTATCGGCATGCACCGGCACGTCCTTCTCGCGATCGGCGAGGCGCGCGGCGCCGAGCTTGGCGGTGTCGCAGGCAGTGCGGATCTGCTGCACCAGGCTGAATTGGTCGGGCGAGAGGCGTGCCTGCAAGAGGACGCCCATGTCGAACTTCTTCTCGGCCGCGAATTTTTCCGCCTCACCCAGGATGGCGAGCAGGTTGTTCAGCATCTTGGTGAACTGAGTGACGACGATGGCGTGGATCATTTTTAGACCTCCGGTAGCGCGTGTTTCGGTTGGGCCACGGCTATAGCAGCTATCGCAGAAATCTCGCTCAAATCCTTCGCCACAGCGGCCAGGTCGCGGCGAGCGCCAGCAGGCCCATCCCGCCGGTGATGGCCGTGGCCTCCGGCGCGCCGATCCGGTCGGCGAGCCAGCCCAGCCAGACGAAGCCGATCGGCCCGGTGCCGATGCAGACGCTGAGGACGCCCAGGATGCGCGAGCGCATTTCGACGGGGGCCGCGAGATAGACGAGAGTCGCCTGAAGCGTGGAAAAAGCCGCCCCGGCGAGGCCGGTCAGCAGCAGCGCGATGCCGGCCAGCAGCGGCGTGGGGGCAACTGCAAAGCCGATCAGCCCGACCAGATAGGCGACGGTGCCGCCGACATAGGCGCGGGCATGCCAGCCCGGCGTCAGCCACAGGGCCAGCAGGATACAGCCGGCGAAAGCGCCGACGCCGTCGAGGCTGGTGAGCAGGCCCACGCCTTCGGGGCCGAGCAACAGCCGGTCGGTGCCGATCACGGGGATCATGCTGGTGAAGGGCCAGGCGAAGATATTGTAGATGACGGTGACCGCCATGATCGCGCCCAAGCGCCGGTCGGCAAAGATGAGCGCCACGCCCTCCCAGGTGCGGGCGAGCACGGCGCCCGATCCGGGCGAGGACGGAATGTGGCTCTGCACCAGCAACGTGGCGGCGACGGCGCTCGCGTACATCGCCACGCTCAGCAGGAAGGCGCCTTCTATGCCGACGCTGGCCAGCAGCAGGCCGCCGACGGCGGGGCCGATCATGCGGCTCACGTTGGCGGCGCCGACATCGAGCGCCATGGCGGTGGCCATGCGATCGCGGCCCATGACCTCGCCCATCATCACGCGCCTGATGGGATTGTCGGTGGCCCAGCCGCAGCCGTTGATGAAGCTGGCGACGGCGAGGTGCCAGACTTCCAGCGTTCCCGCAAAGGCGACGACCGCGAGCAAGGCGGAGGTGACGGCCATCAGACCCACGATACCGGCCAGCGTCAGGCGGCGATCGAACCGTTCGGCGAAGGCCCCGAGGAAGGCGCCGAACAGGCCCATGGGAACCAGGCGCAGCATGGTGACCAGGGCCACGATCAGGGCGGAGCCGGTCTGCTGATAGACGACGATGCCCATCACGACCGTCTCCAGCCAGCGCACGATGGAGACGACCAGACCGACGTACCACAAGCGCCAGAAATCCATCGGACTGGTCCGCAGCACCCGCCGGAACGAACTCGCCGTGTTCTTGTTGTTCTCGCCCATCCCGGCGCCGACTGTCGCGCACGGCAGCGCCAAAGTCTCCTGTCCTGACACTGGTAAACAGCGCCCGGGCCGCCAATACTTCGAGGGCATGCCCGTTCAATGGACCATCGAGCCCGATCGAGACCTCGTGACCGTGGTGGCGAAGGGCGAGGTCACTTACGGCGAACTCGTTGCCATGGTCGACGCGCTCCGCGACCGCGACGCCCACGGCTATCGGAAATTCTATGACGGCGGCCGCAGCCTCGTGCGCATGACCGAGGAGGAAGTGCTGATGCTCGGCCTGCACATGCGCGCCGAGCATGCGCGGGGGCCGATGGGACCGATGGCGGCCATCCTGCCGGAAGAGAACCCCGAGATACTCGCCCGGCTGCTGGGCATGGTCGCTCTTGCCGATCGCCCCTTCCGCCTCTTCGCCAAACCCCGGCCTGCTCTCAAATGGCTTCTCGCCCTGCCGAGATCGACGCCGCCGGCTATGGCCCGATAGCGGATTGGCATCGGCCCGGCAGCTCCGGGCGCTAGTGTAATTGCACTCTGAGTGCTATTGTCCACCCCGTCATGCCGCTTCACTGGAATATCGATCCCGACAAAAAACTGGTCACTGCCGTCGCCGAAGGCGATGTCACGCGCGTTGAGTTCGACGCCTTTCTCGACGACATGGCCCGCGCCGGCGCCGACACCTATCGCAAGCTGTTCGACGGTGGGCGCGGCGGCACGCATATGGAAGCCGAGGACATCCTGGCGCTGGGCGCGCGCATGCGCGCCTCGCACGAGCGCGGCCCGGTGGGCCCGCTGGCCGTGGTGGTGCCGGCGGATCATGTCGAAACGATCGGCCGCGTGCTGGGTATGCTGGCCGCGGCCGAGCGGCCGATGCGCGTCTTCCGCCAGCTCGGTCCGGCACGCAAATGGATCAGCAACCAGCCGGGATAGAAGCCGGAGTTCCTCGATGTACGTGCTGTATCATGGCTGGAGATCCTCGGCGTCGCGCCGCGTCAGGCTCTGCCTCGCCGAGAAGGGGCTCGCTTTCGAGAGCAGGCTGATCGACCTCGCGAAGATGGAGCACCATTCGCCCACCTTCCTGAAGCTCAATCCCAACGGCGTCATCCCGCTCCTGATCCTGGAGGACGGCCGCTCGCTCTACGAGAGCGGCACGATCTGCGAATATCTCGACGAGACCCATCCCGAGCCGCCGCTCAGGCCCGCCGATCCGTTCGAGCGCGCCACGATGCGCAACTGGATCCGCCATGTCGACGGGCTGATCGCCAACCTGATCATCTTCAACTGGGCGCATTCGATGGCAAAGACGGCCACGCAGTGGTCCGACGCGGAGCTCGCCGAGAAACTCAAGAACGTGCCCAGCAAGGAGCGACGCGAGGCGTGGCTGCGCACCGCGCGGAAGCCCTACACCGAGGAGGAACGTCAGGAAGCGCGCGACAAGCTCAAGGTCGGGCTTCTCGACCGCATGGAGGAGATGCTCGGCCGGAGCGCGTGGCTGGCGGGCGATCGCTATTCGCTGGCCGACATCGGCGCGGTGCCTTTCGTGAAGCGCCTCGACGAGGAGATCGCGCCCGACGAGATGACGGTGGCGAAGCATCCCCGGGTCGCGGCGTGGTGGGCCGCGATCCAGGCGCGGCCGGCGTTTGCGACCGCGCGGATCGGACCTTTCACGGCGGCCTGAGCCATCCTAGGCTCCCGCGTCCGATAGAGGTCATCCGGGGAGCATGAGCATGCCGAACAATCCGAAGGTTCTCATCGCCGGCGCCGGGCCGGTCGGGCTGACACTCGCCAACGAGCTGGCGCGGCACGGCATTCCCGTCCGCATCGTCGACAAGAACGCGGAGCGCACGGACAAGTCGAAGGCGCTGGTGCTGTGGAGCCGTACACTCGAACTGTTCGACGACGCGGGCTACGCCAAGGAATTCGTGGCGGTCGGCATGAAAGGGCACGGCGCGCAGATCTCGACCGGCAAGAAGATCGTGGCCAACGTCTCGCTCGATTCACTCGACAGCCGCTTTCCGTATGCACTGATGATCCCGCAAAGCGAGACCGAGCGTGTGCTGGAGGAGCGGCTGGCGGCGGCGGGCGTCAAGGTCGAGCGCACGGTCGAGCTGGCAAGCTTCACCGACAAGGGCGCCTCGATCGAGGCGATGCTCAAGAAGGCCGATGATTCGAGCGAGACGGTGCAGGCCGACTGGCTGGTTGGCTGCGACGGCGCGCACTCGGCGGTACGGCACGGGTTGGGCCTTGCTTTCGAGGGCTCGACACTGGAGAGCCACTGGGCGCTGGCCGACGGCTACATTCCCGGCCTCGATCCGAAGGACCGGATGCACATCTTCTGGCACCGGGACGGCATCCTGGCGTTCTTCCCGATCGTCGGCGAGCGCTGGCGCGTGATCGGCGATCTCGGGCCGGCTACTGGCAACGAGAGGCATGCCGATCCGACTCTGGCTGAAATCAACGCGCTGATGGCCCATCGCGGCTCGCCCGACCTCGTGATGAAGGATCCGTTCTGGCTGGCGGCGTTCCGCATCAACGAGCGCAAGGTGAAGGATTATGCCAAGGGCCGCGTGTTCCTGGCGGGCGATGCCGCCCACATCCACAGCCCGGCCGGCGGGCAAGGCATGAATACCGGCATGCAGGACGCCTTCAACCTTGCCTGGAAGCTGGCGCTGGTGATCGAGGGCGCGGCGAAGCCGTCGCTGCTCGACAGCTATTCGCCGGAACGCAGCGCCGTCGGCGAACGGGTGCTGAAAAACGCGGGCCGCCTCACCGAGGCCGCGACCATGCACAATCCCGTGGCGCAAGGACTGCGCAACACGATCGTGAAATTCGCCACGGGCTTCCCCGCAATCCAGCACAAGATCGCCAACCAGCTGGGTGAGATGGACATCGGCTATCCCATGAGCCCACTGACGGCAAAGAACGGCGCTGTCGCCAACGGCCCAAAGTCGGGCGAGCGCTGGGCCGATCGGCTGCCGGCCGGAGCCGGCGGCATGCGCTTCACCGCGCTGGGGCCGGCCGAGACTGTGGCGGCATTGGCAGCAAAGTTTCCGAAGCTGGTGACGGCGTCGCCCGCCAAGGAGCCGGAGCACAAGACGGCGCTGCGGCTGATCCGGCCCGACGGCTATGTCAGCTTTGCCGGCGCCGCCAAGGACCAGGCCAAGGTGGAGACCTATCTCGCAGCAATCGCGCCCTAGCGACCGCCGACCCGCTCAAGACCCTTGATGGCGAGCGGTGCCTTGCCCGACTTCTCCGCGACTTCACGGTCCTGCGCCTCGATGGCGGCGCGGGCGGAATGGTCGGTGTCGTCGCCCGCCAGGGCATCGAGCGGCACGCGGCGGTTGGAGCGCTGGCTGCCGTCCTCATAGGTGACGTTAAAGAAGACGTATTCCATCCGCTTGCCGGGTTTCGCCATTGGAGCCTCCACTTGGGGTCGGTCCGCCGACCGGGAGCGTGCTTATACGCGCTCCCGGGTGACGGCGCCCGAAGAAGGTTCGAGATTGTTGTCGGGTTGCATATAGAGCGTCATCCAGAGCACGGCGACGAACACCGCGCTCCAGACGAGCCATTTCTTCGTACCCGGCTTCAAGGTCGCCCGCTCATGTCCGGCGGGCGGGCTAGAAGCCCATCCCGCCCATGCCGCCGCCACCACCCATGCCACCGCCGGGCATGCCGCCGCCGCCGTTGGCGCTCGGGATTTCGGCAACCATGGCTTCGGTGGTGATGAGGAGCCCGGCCACCGAGACGGCACCCTGCAGCGCGGCGCGGACGACCTTGGTCGGGTCGATGACGCCCGACTTGATCATGTTGACGTACTCCCCCTTCTGGGCGTCGAAGCCGAAGTTGACGTCCTTCTGTTCGAGCATGCGTCCCGCGACCACGGCGCCGTCGAAGCCGGCGTTCTCGGCGATCTGGCGCACCGGCGCCTGCAGCGCGCGGCGCACGATGTCGATGCCGACCTGCTGGTCGTGGTTGGCGCCCTTCTTGCCGTCCAGCACGCGGGTTGCATAAAGCAGCGCCGCACCGCCGCCGGCGACGACGCCCTCCTCGACCGCGGCCTTGGTCGCGTGCATGGCATCGTCGACCCGGTCCTTCTTCTCCTTGACCTCGATCTCGGTGGAACCGCCCACCTTGATGATGGCGACGCCACCGGCCAGCTTGGCCAGCCGCTCCTGCAATTTCTCGCGGTCGTAGTCGGAGGTCGTATCCTCGACCTGCTTCTTGATCTGCGAGATGCGGGCCTCGATGTTCTTCTTCTTGGCCGCACCGTCGATCACGGTAGTGTTGTCCTTGTCGATGCGCACGCGCTTGGCGGTGCCCAGCATGTCGAGTGTCACGTTCTCGAGCTTGGTGCCGAGATCTTCGCTGATCACCTGACCCGCGGTCAGGATCGCGAGGTCTTCCAGCATCTCCTTGCGGCGATCACCGAAACCCGGCGCCTTGACGGCCGCAACCTTCAGGCCACCACGCAGCTTGTTGACGACCAGGGTCGCGAGCACTTCGCCTTCGATGTCCTCGGCGATGATGAGCAACGGCCGGCTCGACTGCACGATCGACTCGAGCAGCGGCAGGATGTTCTGCAGGCTGGAAAGCTTCTTCTCGTGGATCAGAATGTAGGGATTCTCGAGCTCGCAGATCATCTTCTCTGCGTTCGTGACGAAATAGGGCGAGAGATAGCCGCGGTCGAACTGCATGCCCTCGACGACATCGAGTTCGGTGTCGAGGCTCTTGGCCTCTTCGACCGTGATCACGCCTTCCTTGCCAACCTTGTCCATTGCCTTGGCGATCATGTCGCCGATCGCCTTGTCGCCGTTGGCCGAGATGGTGCCGACCTGGGCGATCTCCTGGCTGGTCGAGACCTTCTTCGACCGGCTCTTCAGGTCTTCCATCACCCATTCGGCCGCCATGTCGATGCCGCGCTTGAGGTCCATCGGGTTCATGCCGGCTGCCACCGACTTGGCGCCCTCCCGCACGATCGCCTGGGCGAGCACGGTCGCCGTGGTGGTACCGTCACCGGCGGAATCGGAGGTCCGGGTCGCCACCTCGCGCACCAGTTGCGCGCCCATGTTCTCGAACTTGTCGCTGAGCTCGATCTCCTTGGCGACGGTGACACCATCCTTGGTGATGCGCGGCGCGCCGTAGGACTTGTCGATCACGACGTTGCGGCCCTTGGGACCGAGCGTGACCTTGACCGAATCGGCCAGGAGATCGACACCCCGGATCATGCGGGCGCGCGCATCGGCGCCGAAACGTACTTCTTTGGCTGACATGGTTGTTCTTCCTTATCTCTGAATGCCTGGAGCGCCGAGCCGGGTGGCTCAGGCAGCTTTCTTCTTGGCGACGGGTGATCCTTCGACGACGCCCATGATGTCGGACTCGGCCATGACAAGGAGATCCTCGCCATCGAGCTTGATCTCGGTGCCCGACCACTTGCCGAACAGGATACGGTCACCCTTTCTGACGTCGAGCGGGACCAATGCGCCGGTCTCGTTGCGGGCGCCAGGGCCGACGGCCACGACCTCGCCTTCCATCGGCTTTTCCTTGGCGGTGTCGGGAATGAGGATTCCGCCCTTGGTCTTGCCCTCTTCCTCGACTCGGCGAATCACCACGCGATCGTGCAGCGGCCTGAATTTCATGGCGTTTCTCTCTGATTGTCGGGGGTTCTGGGGGCGAACGCTGAGCGCGCGATCCAGCAGCTGAGATCGAAGTGGTGATCTTCTATCAGCGAACAAGCGCCCGTCCGACCGAAATCGCCCGCAAAACCCCGGACTGCTGGAATATCGCCCTGAAAGCCGTCAAAGTGGCCGGATAGCCTGCTTCCTTTCCGATGCTCGGTGTGAGTGTCCGGAGAGTCGTAAGCAGCCACCCAACGATCTCGAGGCCCCGGTCCGGAGCAGTTTCAGAGATGGTTCAAGATCTTGTCCTGGGCAAGCCGTCCGCCCCGACCCGTCGATTCGACGGCCGGCGCCTGCGCAGCGAGCGGACCCGGCAGCTGATCATCGAGGCCTATCTGCACCTGCTGGCCGCAAGCGTACGAGCGCCGACGGCGTCGCAGATCGCCGAACAGGCCGGATATTCGGTGCGGTCGATCTTCGAGCGTTTCGCGGATCTCCGGGCACTCGGTCTCGCAGCGGCGGACCACGCCATCGCCGCGGGACAGGCGGCAGCAACGGCGGAAGATATCGATGGTGATCGGCCGACCCGGATCAGGGCGCACGTAAGGACCCGCGCCATCGCTTGCCAGAAGTGGCTGCCGCTGTGGCGGGCCATGATCGATACGCAGGAGCAGCTGGCCGAACTCAAGGACCGCGTCGCATTGGTGCGGCGGGCCAACCTTGCGCGACTGACGCTGATGTACGGACCGGAGCTGTCGGCCCTACCGAGTCCGGAACGCAAACAAATGTTGTTTGCCCTGGGGGCGCTCACCAGCTTTGAAAGCTGGAACCAGTTGCGCGTCGACTATGGCCTCTCGATGGAGGCGGCCCAGGCCGTCTGGTGCACCGCGATCGACCGGATGCTGCCGGCCACACCACCGCGGACGGACTAGACAATGAAGGTGTTGCTCCTCGCCTGCCTGCTGGCCCTCGCAGCCAGTGCCGCCGATGCCCAGCAGCGACGCCCACCGGAGCCGGACAAGGCGGTCGACAAGCTGCCCGACTGCGCCGCGAGCATGGGCGCGCTGCCCAAGGACTGGAACGGCGAGGCCTATGCCATCGACGGCGTCACCCTGGGCGGCGCCGGACTAAAACCACCGCTCCGGCTATGGGGTGTGCAGGCGGGCGAACTGCGCGATCGGCAGAGCGGTCAGGAGACGGTTGCTGGCATGCGGGCTCGGGCAGCGCTCGACGACATGCTCGACAAGGGCAGTCATAAGGTGAAGTGCCGGACGATGCGGTGGAATCGCGAATGCCACGCCGTCGCGCAATGCATGGTCGAAAGCTCGCCAGCGCCCATCGACCTCGGTGGCTATCTGATCTCGAGCGGCCTCGCCTACGGCTTCCATCTCGAGGAGGCATTGCCATGGGAGCCGCGGGCCGGTCAGCGCTACGCCGGCGCCGAGGCCGAGGCGCGCAAGGCCGGCCGCGGGCTGTGGCCGGCGTGGCTGGGTGAGAAATAGGGTTGGGCGAGAAGTAGACTAGAAAGGTGATCTTCGCTTGCGCCGGGACCGGCCGAGCACATCGACCAGCGGCGACGCGGGCGGCGCGACGTCGGGCATCGAACAGTCCGCATCGGTCTCGGTCAGCGCGCGCCGACGCCCCAGCGCTGCAAGCGCGATGCCTTTCGGACTCTCTTCGATCAAGCCGAGGAACTCGAAGCGCACCCGCTGCGCCGATGGCACATCGCTCCGCCCCCCGACCACGCCGCGCAAGACCTGAAGCTCGAGGCGGCTCAACATCGACGGAGTTCCGGCCACGACGTCTCAGCGCCAGAACAGGGCGACCAGAATGATGATCGGGATGGGAACGCCGATCAGCCAGAGCAGGACGGAACGACCCATGGGAATCTCCTGGAAGCCGGGATCAGGCACGGACACATGTGCATTGGCAGCGGGTGGCAACGCAGAGCCGCGCCCCAGGTTGCGATCCGATCCTCGCCGCTTGTCGGCCTAGTGGGCCCAATGGGGCCAGCGCAGGCTCACGGACCGGCGGCCGCCAGATCGATGGCGCGGCGGTACATCGTCATCGACGCCTCCGGCGTGTTGTAGCCGGCGTGCGCCGTGAGCGTGACATTGTCGAACGTCAACAGCGGCTCGTCCGCCGACACCGGCTCCTTGGCGAATACATCGGTGGCGTAGTGGCCGATGTAGCCGGAGCGCAGGAGATCGACCAATGCCGGCTCGTCGACGACACCGGCCCGCGCCGTGTTGACGATGATGACGCCGGGTTTGGCTTTCTTCAGCCTGGCGCGGTCGAGGAACCCGCGCGTCGCGTCGTTCAGAGCGAGATGGAGGCTCACGATGTCGGAGCGTGCCAGCAACTCGTCGATTGGCACCATCGGCACGGCAGCCCCGCTTACGGCCGAGCGGTTGAAGGCAATCACTTTCAGGCCGACGCCCTGGGCGATGCGCGCCATCTCGCGGCCAATGCCGCCCAGACCGACGATGCCCAACGTCTTGCCCTTGAGCTCCACGCCTTGCATCGGCCGCCAGCCGCCCGAGCGGACGATGCCATGCATGGTGGCAATATGGCGTGCGGCGGCAAAGACCAATCCCATCGCATGCTCGGCGACGGTGGTGTCGCCGTAGCCGCCGATGGTCGAGACCTTGATGCCGAGGCGCTGCGCGGCCGCGAGATCGACGAAGCTTGCCGCTCCGGTGCCCAGAAAGACGATGTGCTTCAATCCGCCGCAGTGCTTCAGCGTCGCCTCGTTGAAGTAGGTGGCGTCGTTGATCACCGTTTCGTAGCCCGCGACCTTCCCTGGGATGTCGCCTTCACCGACGGGCCCCATGTTGATCGCAATGGCGATGTCACCGGGACCATGGACCTGCTTCCAGACGCGATCGATATCCGGCGTCGAATCGATGAAGAGCGTTCTGGACATCGCTGCAATCCTCCTGGCCGGGAACGAGCCCAGCATAGCAGAAACGAGCGGGTTACCGCCCGGCTTGCCGTTTCCGTACCGCCTCGTCGCGCGGTTGCTTCCGGGACGCCGTCGGCGGGACACGAACGTCACGCTGGAGATTGTCATGCTTGTCGTCCATGCGGCGGTAGTCGATCGTGAGTTCTTCGCCGGCCGGAATGTTCCGGACAGCATGGTAGGTCACGTCGCCATCGTCGGAACCCAGGTTGGGATCGGCGGCGTGGTTCATGTACCAGCCGGTCGAGATGCGCAGGAAATCGAGCGGCACCCAATATCCTCCGGTGCTGCGGATGCCGAACTTCTTGTAGAGCGCGGCGTGGGGCGAGGCATTGACCTGCCGGGTCGAGACCCATCGACTGTCCTCGCCGTCCCAGATGCGGACGATTTCGCCCTTTTTGATGTTCTGATCGGCAAAGCAGCCGATGCCGTGAACGCCCGAGGAGCCGAGGTAGACGAATGCCTTGCTGGTCTTGCGCTTCATGAAACTCTTACTCGCGATCAACGATGCCGCCCGGGCCGCGTGCTTACCCTGCTCCCTGCTGCACTGCAATCTCACTGTCGCCGCCGCTCCGAGATGGCTGGTCCCGCCAACGGAACGGCGCTAGGCTTCGACGCTTTTGCGAAAAGGAGACCATCGAACACGAGAGCCTGGGCTGCACGCCACAAGCCGCGGCAAAAGCGGATGCGCGCCGCCCCGTCACAATCAGGCGTCACGGGAGGACACCATGAGAAACCAGATGCATTGTTTTGCGTTGGCGTGTTTCGCGTTGGTTGGTGTGATGGCGTTGTCGGTGGCAACCGCGACTACCGCCTGGGCACAGAAGGCCGGTGGCATCCTCAAGATCCAGCATATGGACACGCCCCCCAGCGCCTCGATCCACGAGGAGGCGACCGTTTCCACGGCGGTCCCGTTCATGAGCGTCTTCAACAACCTCGTGATGTTCGACCAGAACGTCGGCAAAAACAGCTTCGAATCGATCGTGCCGGATCTCGCCACAAGCTGGTCGTGGAGCGGCGACAGAACCAAGCTCGCCTTCAAGCTCCGCCAGGGCGTCAAATGGCACGACGGCAAGCCCTTCACCGCCAAGGACGTGCAATGCACGTTCGATTTGCTCCTCTCCACCGACAAGCTCAGGCGCAATCCGCGCGGCGCCTGGTACAGCAATGTCGAAAAGGTGACGGCCGACGGCGACTTCGACGCCACCTTCCACCTCAAGGCGCCGCAGCCCTCGCTGCTGGCGCTGCTCTCGTCGGGCTACACGCCGATCTATCCCTGCCATGTCCCCGTGGCGGACATGCGCCGCCATCCGATCGGGACGGGTCCGTTCAAGTTCGTCGAATTCAAGATGAAGGAGAGCATCAAGCTGGCGAAGAACCCCGACTACTGGAAGCCGGGGCGGCCTTATCTCGACGGCATCGAGTTCAGCATCATCCCCGACCGATCGACCCGCATGCTGTCGTTCGTCGCCGGCAAGTTCGACATGACCTTCCCGACCGACGTCACGGTGCCGCTCCTGAAGAACCTGAAGAAGGACGCTCCGCAGGCGCAATGCACCATGCGGGCAACCGGTGTTTCCACCAACCTCATCGTCAACCGCGACCTGCCGCCGTTCGACAACCCAAAGGTCCGGCGCGCCATGGCGTTGACGCTCGATCGGCAGGAGTTCATCACCATCCTGAGCGAAGGCGAGAGCACGATGGGTGGCGCCATGCTGACCCCGCCGGACGGCGTGTGGGGACTGCCCCCGGAGAGGCTCAAGACCCTCATCGGCTACGGCGATGTCGAAAAGAGCCGCGAGCAGGGACGCGCGTTGATGAGAGAGGCCGGCTATGGCCCCGACAAGAGGCTGAAACTCAAAGTCAGCACGCGCAATATCGCCACCTTCCGAGATCCGGCGACGATCCTGCTCGACCACCTGCGGCACATCTATATCGACTCGGAACTCGAGATCATCGACACCGCCGTCTACTACAATCGCGTGTTCAAGAAGGACTACACCGTGGCGCTCAACCTCACTGGTAGCGCGGTCGACGATCCCGACGTCACCTTCTTCGAGGGTTACGCCTGCGGCAGCCTGCGCAACTACAACAACTACTGCGATCCGGAGATGACCAAGCTGTTCGAGGCGCAATCGCGCGAACTCGACCAGAAGAAGCGCATAAAAATGGTATGGGATATCGACGCCAGGCTGCAGGAGGACATCGCCCGGCCGATCATCTCGAACGGCAGGGCGGCCGGCTGCTGGCAACCGTACGTCAAGAACGTGACGATCCACACCAACAGTATCTACAACGGTTGGCGCTTCGAAGATGTCTGGATCGATCGCTAGGGTCGCTGGAGATTTGCCGAAGCTGTGGAGGCGAAAGTCACCCTCGGCGTCGGCAAAACTTTCCGAAGAATAGGACAGCTACATGCTCACTTTCTACTTTTCGCCCGGATCGAGCTCGATGGCGACGCACATCGCCTTGCACGAAACGGGCGCACCCTTCGAGGCGCGCCCGTTGACGTTGCAGCAAGGCACGCGCGCGCCCGACTTCCTCGAGATCAATCCCAACGGCAAGGTGCCGACCCTGGCGGTCGACGGCACGATCCTCACCGAGGTGGCGGGCACGCTGTTCTACTTGGCGCGCGCCTTCCCGCAGGCGGGCCTGATGCCCACGGGCCCACTCGGCGAGGCCGAAGCCGTGGCGTGGATGTCGTTCGTCGCCTCCACCGTCCATACGGCGGTGCCGCAGGGGCCGGAGCGCGTCGCCGAGGTCTGGCGCATCGCCGAGCAGAAGCTTCGCGGCAAGGAATATTGTGTCGGCGGCAAGTATTCGATCGCCGACATCCACCTCTTCCGCCTCTATTGGCGCTTCAGAGAGAGGTTCGGATTGAAGCCCGAGGACCATCCCTCGGTCCACGCCCACTACGACCGCATGATGCAGCGGCCGGCGGTCAAGAAGACCATCGAGGCCGAGGCGAAGGTTCCGTCCTCGCTGCCGCGCTAGCGATTCAAAATCCGCCAGACCTTCTCCGGTGTCACGGGCATGTCGATGTGCGTGACGCCAAGCCCGGACAGCGCATCGACCACAGCGTTCATCACCGACGGCAGCGCGCCGGCACAGCCCGCCTCGCCACAGCCCTTGACGCCAAGGCGATTGGTCTTGCATGGCACCGAGTGGTTCTCGATCGAGAAGTCCGGCGCGTCCGAGGCGCGCGGCATGGCGTAGTCCATGTAGGAGCCGGTCACGGGCTGGCCCTGCCGGTCGTAGACCGTGCGTTCCATCAGCGCCTGGCCGATGCCCTGGACGACGCCACCGTGCGCCTGGCCCGCGACCAGCATCGGATTGATGACCGTGCCGAAGTCGTTGACCATGAAATAGCGCACCACCTCGATCACGCCGGTGTCGCGGTCGATCTCGACCTCGGCGACATGGCAGCCGTTGGGAAAGGAAAAGGGTGGATTGTCCGAGATGTGACTGACGTCGAGCGACTGCGGCACGTCGGCCGGCAGCTTCAGACCGCTCCGCAGCTTGCCGGCGAGTTCCAGGATACTGACACCGCGGTCGGTGCCGGCGATCACGAAGCGGCCCTGCGCGAATTCGATGTCCACGGCCGAGGCCTCGAGCACATGCGCCGCGATCTGCTTGCCCTGCGCGATCAGCATGTCACCGGCCTCGAGGAAAGCCTGGCTGGCAACGAGCGCCGACTTCGAGCCACCGGTGCCGCCGCCCACCTTGAGCTGGTCGCTGTCGCCCTGCAGCAGGCGGAACCGCTCCAACGGGATGCCGAGTTGGCTACCCAGCACCTGCGCGAAGGGTGTGGCGTGACCCTGCCCATAGTCGAGCGTGCCGCTCAGCATCGTGATCGTGCCGTCGTCCTCGAAGCGGATGCCGCCATACTCCTTGGCAGGCGGCCCCGTGACCTCGAGGTAGGAGCCGAGGCCGCGGCCCCGCAGCCTGTTGCGCGCAGCACTCTCCTGCTTGCGCACCCCGAAGCCCGACCAGTCCGAGGCCTCCAGCGCCTTGTCGAGCACCGAGGTGAACTCACCCGAATCGTAGTTCATGCCTGACGGCGCCTTGTAGGGCATCTGTTCCGGCGTGATGTGATTGAGGCGCCGCAGGTCGACTCGGTCGATGCCCATCTCGCGCGCCGCCGTGTCGATCAGCCGCTCCATATAGTAATTGCCCTCGGGCCGTCCGGCACCGCGATAGGCCGCGACCGGCGTCGTGTTGGTGAACACGACCTTGGAGTTCACCTCCATGGCCGGCGTCTTGTAGACGTCGATGACGTTCTTGACCGCGTTGGTCGTGGCCGGCATCGGCGGATAGATGTAAGCGCCGGCGTTGCCGGTCCCGCTCAGTCGAACGGCGAGAAACCTGCCGTCCTTGTCGAGCGCCAGTTCGGCAATACGCTGGTGATCGCGACCGGCATGGTCGCTTAAAAAGCTCTCGGAGCGCTCGTCAGTCCACTTCACTGGCCGGCCGAGCAGCTTGCCGCCCAGCAGAAGCGGCGCGTACTCCGGATAGACCTGCGACTTCATGCCGAACGAACCGCCGACATTGCCGGTCAGCACGCGCACCTTGTTCGGCGGCACATTGAGCACGTCCTTGGCGAGGCCGCCGCGCAGGCCCATCACGCCCTGGCAACCGACATGCAAGGTCCAGCGCTCGGTCTTGGGATCATAGGAGCCGACCGCCGAGCGCGGCTCCATGGCGTTCACCACGATACGGTTGGAAGCGATTTCGAGCCTGGTGACGTGCGCCGCCTCGGCGAAGGCCTTCTTGACCGCTTCGGCATCACCGTAGTGGAAGTCGAGCACCAGATTGCCGGGAGCGTCTTCGTGGATCTGCGGCGCACCGGGCTTCAGCGCATCGGCCGGATTGGTGACTGCGGGCAGTTCCTCGATATCGAGTTCGACGGCTTCCGCGGCATCCTTGGCCTGCACGGCTGTCTCAGCCACGACGCAGGCCACCGCCTCGCCCACGAAGCGCACGCGGCCCTTGGCAAGCGACGGCCGGGGCGGCGTCTTCATCGGCTTGCCGTCGCGGTCGGGAATGTTGAGGCCGCATCTCATCGGCCCGAAGCCCGCCGCCTCGAGATCGGCGTTGGTGTAGACGGCAATCACGCCCGGCATCGCCTTGGCGGCGGACACGTCGATGCCCTTCAGCACGCCGTGCGCGATCCGGCTGCGCACCATCACGGCGTAGGCCTGGCCCGGCAGATTGATGTCGTCGGTGTAGCGGCCCTCGCCGCGCAGCAGCTTGGGGTCCTCCGAGCGCGGCACCGACTGGCCGACACCGAACTTCATCAAGGCCAGGCCGGTGTCGTCGAACGAGTCCATACGCTTACCCTTCAATCCCGGAACAACGGCATCGCGCGCGAGGCCTACCTCGCGCGCGATGCCAGCTAGGCCTCTACTTCAGCGGCGAATAGTTCGTCGGCAACAGCAAGGTCGAGTGCATCGCCTGCAGCTTCGCCGGGCCCTTGGCAAGATAGGCCTGCCACGCCGGATCCTTCATCGCCGCACCGCGCGCCTCGAAGCGCTCCTGCAGGTTCTTGTAGCGCCAAAGATGGATCCACTCGTTGGGCTGCGGGAACTCGCCCGTCCAGGCGCCCCAGATCGGCGAGAACTTCTCACGCGCGGCCTGGACCTCCTTGAAGTCTTTGCCGTACTGGACGGCGCCACCCATGTTGCAGCGATAGACGCGCAGCTCGTAGATATTGCCGGTGGTGCCATCGTCCGGGCGAATATCGACCACGGGGTTCATGAGCCGCAGGTCCTGGCGCTCGATCAGCGGACGGATCACCGGCACATAGCCTTCGGTCCACGGCTTGTGCTTGGCGAGTTCGCCGCGCAGCCGCGTGCGCTCTTCGTAGCTGTCGTACTTCCACAGATGCCAGATCTGGTTCAGCGCACCGAACTCGGCCGTCCAGTAGCCATGGTTCACGCCAAAATTCTGGCCGCGGGCCGGCCGGCCGATCGTCTCGGCGGCCTTCAGGTATTCCGGCATCTTGCCGGGCTTCAGCGTGTAGCAGCGAAGTTCGTAGACCATGTCGTTTCCTCTCAGGGATGGGGATTCTTGGGCGGATGCGCGCGCACCGCTTCTTCGTTGATGTCGGCGCCCCAGCCCGGCCGGGTAGGCACGATCAGCTCGCCATTCTGGATGACCGGGGGATGCGTGACCAGATCGTCCTTCCAGGGCACATCGTCGATATCGATTTCCATGATGCGGAAGTTGGGCATGGCGGCGCAGAGATGTGCGCTCATCAGGGTCGACATGTGGCCGTAGAAATTGTGCGGCGCGCAGTTGATCTCGTAGGCCTCGGCCATGGTCGAGATCTTGAAGGACTCGGCCAGCCCGTTCCACGGCACGTCGATGATCGACACATCGATCGAGCGGTTCTCGAAGAACGGCCGGAACTGGCGGCGCCCGAACAGCGATTCACAGGAGGCGATCGGCATCGACGCACGGTCGCGGATGAGCCGCAATCCCTCGGGATCGTAGGAGTCGATCTCCAGCCAGAAGAGATTGTAGGGCTCGCAGGTCCGCGCGACCTTGATGTAGCCCTCGGTCTTGAAATTGAAGTTGGTGTCGAGAAGGATCCCCATGTCGGGGCCGGCGCCCTGGCGGAAGGCCGCGAGTCCGTCCGAGATCGCCGCGAGGATTGCGCCATCGGCATTGAGCTCGGGGCCGCCTGGCGTGCGGCCGAATCCGGGCTGATGCATGTTGGGCGGATCGAGGTCGAAGCGGAAGATGTTGGTTTTCAGCGCCTTGAAGCCACGTTCCTTCACATGCTTGCCGAGCTTCACCACATCGTCGAACGAACGCACCGGCTCGACGCCCATCACCTCGGCATTGCGGAACCGATAGCTGCCGCAATGCGACCAGTAGAGCGGCAGTCGGTCGCGCACGGGACCACCGAACAGCTCACAGACGGGAATGCCCAGCGCCTTGGCCTTGACGTCAAGCAGCGCGTTCTCGATCGCGGCCATGGCCTGCTGGTTCATGCCGCCCGGCGCCTGGCGGGTGATGGCATAGATGCGGCTCATGATGCGCTCGATGGGCCGCGGGTCCTGGCCAATCAGGTCCTGCCCCATGCGGCGGATCACGGCCGTGAGGCCGGCGCTGCCGTAACCTTCGTTGTATTCCGACCAGCCGATCAGGCCGTCGTCGGTGGTGATCTTGAGGAATGAAAAGTCGCGCCAGCCGGCGTCGCAATGCAAATCCTCGATCTTTGCGATTTTCATGGTGTTTCCTCCCGGGTCGGCCACAGCATAGACTAGCCGGCGACCACTGAGGGATGAATCAATGCCCCTACTCGGCAAGGGAATGCTGGTCGTCTTCACCGAGGTGAAGGCACGCGACGAACGCGATCTCAACGAGTGGTACAATCGCGAGCATATCGACGAGCGGATCAACCTGCCGGGCTTCCACCGTGCTCGCCGCTATGTGGCCGTCCGCGGCACGCCCAAGTATCTCGCCACCTACGAATGCGACACCGTCGGCGACCTCGCGACTCCGGGCTATCTGCATCTTCTGGCCAACCAGACGCCTTGGAGCCAGGCGGTGATGGCCAAGTTCACCCACTTCCACCGGATAACGCTGCGCACACAAGTGGACCTGACACATGGCGTCGGCGGCGTGGTCGCCTGCGTACGGTTCGTCCCCGACCCACGCAAGCGCAAGCCGCTGGTTGCATGGCTGCAGGAAACGGCCCTGCCGCAGGCCATTGGTCGCCCCGGCCTTGTTGGCGCATTCGCCGGCGAGACCGATCTCGAGATCACCAACGCTCCGCTGCAGGAGAAGAGCATGGATCATCCCAGGGCCGAGGAGGCGGAATGGATCGTCATGCTCGAGGGTGCCGACGCGGCGTCGGTAGGCGCCGCCGCACGGATCCTGTTCAAGCTGGCCGCCCTCAAACCTTTCGGGGTCACCGTGGCGCCGACGATCGGCACCTACCGGTTGCTCTTCGGAAATCAGCGATGACGGAACTTTGACCTTCCGTTGATCGGACCTTCGCGTAGGTTGATCCCGTGTCCATCCAACAAAAGATCTTCTGGCTGCGGCTCGCCACGCTGATCGGCCTTTGTCTGCCTGCACTGGAGCTCGCGTGGCGCTGGTACACTGACGACCTGGGGGCCCGCCCCGTCACCTTGGCGACGCACGCGACCGGCGACTGGGCCGTCATCTTCCTGCTGCTGTCGCTGGCGATGGCGCCGCTTCGCGCGACGCTCGACTGGATGCCGCTGGTGCATATTCGTCGCCGCATCGGCGTCGCCGCGGCGCTCTATGCAGTCGCCCATCTCCTGATTTATGTGCTCGACCAGAAATGGAACCTGATCGTCGTCGCCACCGAAATCGCCAAGCGCTTCTACCTCACCATCGGCTTCGTGGCCTTGCTGGCGCTGGTGGCGCTCGCCGTCACCTCGACCAACGGCTGGCAGAAGCGCCTCAAGCGCAACTGGAAGCGCCTGCACTGGCTGATCTATCCGGCGGCACTGTTGGCGATCGTGCACTTCTTCATCCAATCCAAGATCAAGATCGGCGAAGCGGCCTTCGCTGCCGGACTGTTCGCCTGGCTGATGTTGTGGCGCGCCCTGCCGCAGCGGCTGCGGACCAGCTACCTTGGCCTCGTCCTGCTGGCGGTCGCCGCCACGCTGGCCACCGTCGTCTTCGAAGCCGCGTGGTACGGCCTGGTGAACGGCATCGACCCCATGCGCGTGCTGGCCGCCAACATCGATCCCGAGCTGATGCCGAGACCGGCGCAGAAGGTTCTCTTGGCATCGCTGGCAGTCATCGCGATCGTGGCGGGACGCCGTGGCCTCCTTACCGCGAATAGGCTCTGGACGAAGCGCTATATCCAACGGACTATACCGACTTCCTGACGAAGGGTCGGCATGACCGAAGAAGAATGGACGGCGGTGAAGTTGAGCCTGCTGGTCGCCACAACGGCGACGGCGGCCAGCCTGCCTCTCGGCATCGCCGTCGCCTGGCTGCTGGCGCGCGGCCAGTTCTGGGGCAAGAGCCTGGTCGACACGCTGGTCCACCTGCCGTTGATCATGCCGCCGGTGGTGACAGGTTACCTGCTGCTGCTCGCGTTTGGCCGGCGCACGCCGATCGGCGCCTTCCTGGCCGACGAGCTGGGCATCGTCTTCTCCTTCCGCTGGACCGGCGCGGCGCTGGCCTGTGCGGTGATGGGCTTCCCGCTGCTGGTGCGGGCCGTTCGGCTCTCGATCGAAGCCGTGGACGCGCGGCTGGAATCAGCCGCCGGAACGCTCGGCGCCAACCCGCTCTGGGTGTTCGCCACCGTGACCCTGCCGCTCAGCCTGCCGGGGGTGATCGCGGGTGCCATCCTGTGCTTCGCCAAGGCGATGGGCGAGTTCGGCGCCACCATCACCTTCGTGTCGAACATCCCGGGCGAAACGCAGACCCTGCCGTCGCTGATCTACACGCTGACCCAGGTTCCCGGCGGCGATGCCGGCGCGCTTCGGCTCACCTTGATATCGATCGCCATCTCGATGCTGGCCCTGCTGGGCTCGGAGCTGCTGGCCCGTCGCATCGGCGCCCGCCGGGTCGCGACGTGAGCTTCGAGGTCGACATCGAGCACGTGCGGGAACATTTCCGGCTGACGGCACGCTTTTCGTCGGCCCCCGGCCTCACGGCGCTGTTCGGCCGGTCAGGGTCGGGCAAATCCACCCTGGTCGACATCATCGGGGGCCTCATCAGGCCGACACGCGGGCGGGTCGCGGTCGATGGCCAGGTCCTGGTCGACACAGACCGCGGCCTGTTCGTGCCCAAGCATCGGCGCCGCATCGGCTATGTCTTTCAGGACAGCCGGCTCTTTCCGCATCTCAGCGTTCGCAACAACCTGCTGTACGGGCGCTGGTTTGCGCGCAACAGCGGCGGCAGCACGGGCGATCTGGCGTCGGTCGTCGAGTTGCTGGGCATCGGCGCGCTGCTCGACCGCCAGCCCGACTCGCTCTCCGGCGGCGAGAGGCAAAGGGTCGCCATCGGCCGCGCCCTGCTGGCCCATCCGCGTCTGTTGTTGATGGACGAGCCCCTCGCCTCGCTCGACGAGGCCAGGCGAGCCGAGATCCTGCCCTATATCGAACGACTCCGGGACAGTGCTGTCGTGCCGATCATCTACGTCAGCCACGCCGTGGCCGAAGTGGCGCGGCTGGCCACCACGGTCGTGATCCTGTCCGAGGGCCGTGTCACAGCCGTCGGGCCCGTGCTCGACATCCTGCCGCTCGCCGACGCCAGCGATGCCGGCAGCGTGCTCGATGCCACGGTGGCGCGCCACGACGAGGCTTTTCAGCTCACGGTCCTGGCGTCGGCCGCGGGCGAGTTGCAGGTTCCGCGGCTGGCCGCTCCTGTCGGCAGCCCGGTGCGCGCCTACATCCGCGCGCGCGATGTGATGATCTCGCTGCGGCCACCCGAGGAGATCAGCGCCCTCAACGTGCTGGCCGGTCGCATCGCAACAGTCGTTCCCAACCCCAACGGCGCGCAGGCCGACGTCCGGCTCGACTGCAACGGCGCTTTCCTGATGGCACGCCTCACCGCCAAGTCGGTGCACAGGCTGGCCCTGGCGCCCGGCCGGCCGGTGTTCGCGGTCATCAAGAGCGTTTCCTTCGAACGCAGCTGAGAACTTGGGGGCGCCCCCCGGCGCGTGATTTCCAGATGTCATCAAAGAAGGCTAGAGAGTAGGCCGCTACCAGAGAGGATCCGATGACGCCTTCGCTCTTGCCCTTCAGGGGTCGCTTCATCGCCTTTACCGTCGCGTCGTCGGCAACCCTGGGTTTCGGCGCCCTATGGGCGGCCATGCCCGGTGCGAACTGGTTGGCGATCCCTTTCGGCATCTGCCTCCTTCTGACCTGCGTCGGGATCCACGACTTCTTCCAGACGAAGCACGCCATCCTGCGCAACTACCCGATCATGGCGCACTTCCGCTTCATCTTCGAATCGATCCGGCCGGAGATGCGGCAGTATTTCTTCGAGGGCGACAAGGACGGCATGCCGTTCAGTCGAGACCGGCGCGCGGTCGTCTACCAGCGTGCCAAGACGATGCTCGATGTGCGGCCGTTCGGCACCAACTACGATGTCTACAGCACCGGTTTCGAATGGATGGCGCATTCAATCGCGCCACGGCCGGTCGGCAAGGAGCCGTTCCGGATCATGATCGGCGATGTCGACTGCACGAAGCCCTACTCGGCGTCGGTGTTCAACATTTCGGCCATGAGTTTCGGATCCCTCAGCGCCAACGCCATCCGCGCGCTGAACGGCGGGGCCAAGCGCGGCGGCTTTGCCCACGACACCGGCGAGGGCGGCTACAGCCCGTATCATCGCGAGGGCGGTGGCGACATCATCTGGGAGATCGGCTCAGGCTACTTCGGTGCCCGGAATCCCGACGGCACCTTCTCGCCCGAGAAGTTTGCCGCCGGCGCCGCCAATGAACAGGTCAAGATGGTCGAGCTGAAGCTCAGCCAGGGCGCCAAGCCCGGCCACGGCGGCGTGCTGCCCGCCCCCAAGGTGAGCCAGGAGATCGCGCTCACCCGCGGCGTGCCGATGGGCGAGGATTGCATCTCGCCGTCCAGCCATTCGGCCTTCTCGACGCCAGTCGAGATGATGCAGTTCATCGCCGAGATGCGCCGGCTGTCGGGCGGCAAGCCGGCCGGCTTCAAGCTCTGCATCGGCCATGAATGGGAGTTCCTGGCCATCTGCAAGGCGATGCTGGAAACCGGCATCTATCCCGACTTCATCGTCGTCGACGGCAAGGAAGGCGGCACCGGTGCCGCCCCGATGGAATTCATCGACCATATCGGCAAGCCGATGCGCCAGGGCCTGTACTTCGTGCACAACGCCCTGATCGGCATCGGCGCGCGTCATCGCATCAAGCTCGGTGCCGCCGGCAAGATCATCACCGCCTTCGACATCGTGCGCTCCATGGCGCTGGGCGCCGACTGGTGCAATTCGGCACGCGGCTTCATGTTCGCGGTCGGCTGCATTCAGTCGCAGTCCTGCCACACCGACCGCTGCCCGACGGGCGTCGCCACCCAGGATCCGACCCGCCAGCGCGCGCTTGTCGTGCCCGACAAGATCGACCGGGTCTTCAATTTTCACCGCGCCACGCTCCACGAGCTGGCCGAACTGACGGCGGCGGCGGGGCTCGACCATCCCAGCGAATTCAAACCCGAGCACATCTCCCGGCGCATCTCGGCGAGTGAAGTCATTACCTTCGCCGACCTCTATCCATCCCTGGCCGAGGGCGAGCTGGTGGCGGGCTCGGGCAATCCGCGCTGGCGCCGACCCTGGGACATGGCCCAGGCCCATTCGTTCCGCGCCGTGACCTAGAGGCGGCCAAATCTGTTGCGGACCGGCCGGTCTTGGCTCAGCAATTGGGGGCCCAGCAATTGGGCGCCAAGAAAAGCCGAGGAAACGCCATGACCGCCCCATTCGATTTCGCCCCCCTGCTCGCGCCCGGCACGCCCGCGCCCGCCATGCTGTGGAAGGGCTTTCCCAAGTATAATTTCATCGGCGGCCACAACGACGCCAAGAACGTGCCCGTCGAGGCGCTGCTTGCCGCGGCGACCGCGGTGCTGAAGCGCGAGGGCGCGACGCTGGCGACGTATGGGCTGAACAGCGGCCCCCTGGGTTACCGGCCATTGCGCGATTTCCTC
This sequence comes from Reyranella sp., assembly GCA_052386855.1. Taxonomy (GTDB): domain Bacteria; phylum Pseudomonadota; class Alphaproteobacteria; order Reyranellales; family Reyranellaceae; genus Reyranella. The sequence continues at coordinate 47,551 of JBQTJT010000022.1, read as the reverse complement.
GCCAAGAAGCTGGCGGGCCATGCCGGCATCACCTGCTCGGCCGACGAGATCCTGATCACCTCGGGCTCGATGCAGGGTCTCGACCTGGTGAACAGCCTGCTGCTGGCCAAGGGCGACACGGTCCTGATCGAGCAGGAGACCTACGGCGGCGCGCTCACCAAGCTCAACAAGCTCGGCGTCAACGTCATCGGCATCCCGCTCGACGAGGAGGGCCTGCGCCTCGACATCGTCGAACAGACGCTGGCCGACCTGAAAAAGAAGGGCGTGACGCCGAAGTATATCTACACCATCCCGACGGTGCAGAATCCAACCGGCGCCATCATGGGCGAGAAGAGGCGCGCCCAGCTGATCAAGCTCGCCGCCAAATACGGCGTCATGATCTTCGAGGACGAGTGCTATTCCGACCTGATCTGGAGCGGCGAGCGTCCGCGCTCGCTCTATTCCATGGCCAACGGCGAGGGCGTGATCTTCATCGGCTCCTTCTCCAAGTCGATCGCGCCGGCGCTGCGTGTCGGCTACATCGTCGCCAAGTGGGATATCCTCGCCCGCATCCTCGGGCTGAAGCAGGACGCGGGCTCTGGCGCGCTCGAGCAGATGGTGCTGGCCGAATTCTGCGCCCAGCATTTCGCCACCCATGTGCCCAAGCTCAACAAGGCGCTGCACGCCAAGCTGCAGGTCCTGCGCGAGGCGCTGGCCGAGCAGTTCGGCACGGCCGCCGAATTCGGCGACCCAGCGGGCGGCATCTATCTCTGGATCAAGCTGCCCGAGCAGGTCGACACCCAGAAGCTGGCTCAGGCAGCGCTTGCCGCCGGCGTGTCGCTCAATCCCGGCCCGGAATGGTCGACCAACAAGGCCTATTCCAGGAACAGGCTCCGCCTCTGCTTCGCCAATCCCGAGCCCGAGACGATCAAGGAAGGCGTTGCGGTGCTGGCCGAGGTCTGCCGCCGCGAGTTCGGCGTGCCGCTGCGCAGCGCCAACGTGGACAAGGGCTGACCGATCCCCAAGGGGCAGCCTTAGGCGACGATTACCATCCACGAGACGCCGAACTTGTCGGCGACGACGCCGAACTTTGGCGCGAAAAAGGTCTTGCCCAGCGGCATCTGCACCTGGCCGTCCTTGGCCAGCGCCGCGAACGTCTTGTCGGCGGCAGCCTCGGTCGGCACGGTGAGCGACAGCGAGAACCCCTGGAAGCCCGGCTTGCCACCGCACATGCCGTCGGATGCCATCACCTGGGTGTCGCCGACCTTGAAGCAGGCATGCATCACCTTGTTCTCGGAGCCCGGCGGCAGGTTCATGCCGGCGGTGTCGGCGTCGGGGTTTTCCTTGAAGCGCATCAGCATCTCGACTTCGGCGCCGAGCGTGCTCTTGTAGAACTCGATCGCTTCCTCGGCGCGGCCGTCGAAGAACAGATAGGGCTGAACTTGCATGACGCTCTCCTCTCTCAGTTGTCGATGGCGCTATAGGCGCCGGTCCAGAAATCGGTGAACACGCGCGGCGGCTGGGGCGAGTCCATCATCCGCTGGGTCATCAGGATGCCGACCATGTCCTCGGCCGGATCGGAATGGGCCGAGGTGCCGTAGCCGCCATCCCAGCCGAACCGTCCGGGCGTCGTCGACAGGCTGGTGCGCCGCGTGACGACAGCGTTGCCCATGCCCCAGCTCGCGCCTTCACCGAAGAACAGTTCGGTGCCGACTCTGTTTTCCGGCGTGAGCTGGTCGGTGGTCATCAGCTCGACCGCAGGCCGTGACAGAAGGCGTTGGCTGCCGTGCCGGCCCTTGTCCAGCATCATGCGGCAGAAGGCGTGATAGTCGTCGACGGTCGAGACCAGGCCCGAGCCGCCAGCGGGAAACGGCGGCGGCTTGCTCCAGCGGCTGCTCCCGGCATCGTCGAAAGCGACGACAGAGTTGGTCTCGTAGTCCATCCGATACGCGCTCGCCAGCCGGTCGAGCTTGCCGGCCGGCACAGAGAAGCCGGTGTCCTTCATGCCGAGCGGCCCAAACAAACGCTCCTGCAGGAACGCGCCGAAAGCCTGACCCGAGGCGCGCGCGATCAGCACGCCCAGCACATCGGAGCCGGTGTGATAGAGCCAGCGCTCGCCCGGTTGATGGATCAGCGGCAGGCTGCCCAGGCGCTTCATGAATTCGTCGGGCGAGATATCGAGCTGGTCGGGACCGGGCGCCACGCCCGCCGCCTCCGCGGCCTTCTGGATGGGGTACTTCGCCGGCCAGACCATCACCGCGCCGTGGCCCGAGCGGAACGTCAGCAGATCGCGCACGCTGATCGGCCGATGGGCGGGCACGGTATCGTCGAGTGGCGCCTCGACGCTCTTCAGCACGCGGCGGGCGGCCAGCTCCGGCAACAGACGGTCGACGGGCTCATCGAGCCGGAGCCTGCATTCCTCGATCAGGATCATCGCCGCGGCGGCAGTGATCGGCTTGGTCATCGAGGAGATGCGGAAGATCGTGTCGCGTTTCATCGGCACGCTGCCGCCCGCGGCCTGCATGCCGATCGTCTCGACCTGCGTCTCGCCGCGCCGGCTCACCAGCGTGACGAGGCCCGGCACATCGCCATCGGCAACATGCCGGGACAGCGTCTCGCGCAGACGGGCAAGCCGTGTCGTGGAAAACCCTGAACTCATGGCGCCCGCTCAATTCTTCTCGATGAAGCCCGCACACCGCTCGAGGCCACCGGTCCAGCCGCCGCGATGGTCGTCGCGGGAAGCCTCGGTCTCGAAGCCTGTCTGCCACAACGTCAGCCGGGTCCGGCCACCGCCGAGATCGGTGAAGCTGACCGACACCAGCGTCTCGGGATCGACGATGCCGTCGGCATTCTCGGTGACGTAGGTGAAGACCAGGCGTTCAGGGGACGCCACCTCGCGATAGGTGCCGTACTTCAGGATCACGCCGCCACTTGGCGAACGCATGCGGCGACGCCAGACGCCACCGGGGCGCACGTCCATCTCGCAGGACAGCAGCGTAAAATCCCGCGGCGCCCACCAGACCGATGCCTGCTTGATGTCGCTCCATGCCGCGAACAGCCGTTCGCGCGACGCGGCAATGTCGCGCGTGAGCACAAGCTCCGACCCGGCCGGCTTCACCATGATGTTCATGGGTTACGCACGAACTCGGCGTCGATGACGATTTCGATGGCCTCGGAGAACATCGCCGGCATGCCGAAGTCCTGCGGCTTGATCCAGCTGCTGGCACGGACGCCGAGGCGCGGATGGCCGAAGCCCTTGCCGCTGCCGATCAAGCTCACGTCGAAGGTGATCGGCGCGGTCTTGCCCATCAGCGTGAGGTTGCCATCCACCTTGCCGCTGGTAGCGTCGGTCTGACGAAAGGCGGTCGACACGAACGTCACCTCGGGAAATCGAGGCGCATTCAGGAACTTTTCGCTCGCAAGATCGCTGGCGAAGCCCTTGACGTTCGACGTGATCGATTCGGTCACGACCTGGGCCGACAATTTCGTGTTCGCGACCGCATCCGGGTTCCATGCCAACGTGCCGCTCACGCGATCGAAGCGGAAAACGCTGTAGGAATAGCCAACGTGCGAAACGCGAGCCAGGACCGACGAATGATCGGGATCAAGCGCATAGGTGCCTGCCGTCGCATGGGAGATATTGCGCTCGCCACAGAATACGCCGGGCGGCATGCCGGGAGGACAAGTGCCCTGGGCGAGGCCGCCGGTGGCGGGAAGCTGTGACAGTACAGCGCCGAGCAGCAGAGCGCGCGCGATCGAAGAGGCTGCGACCTTCATGGCTTTACTCCAGTATCGAGGACTTATTTCTCGGCCGTGGCTTTAAGATTGGCGAGCCCCGCGGCGAAGTCATTGCCGATCATGTTGTCCATGTTCATGAACAGGCCCATCACCTTCATCATGAGGGAGGCGGAACCGTACATCGTCCAAGTGACAACCGTGCCATCGCTCCTCGGTTCCATGGTGAATTCGGCCGTGTTGTGACCCTCGAACGGCGAGATAAAATCGAGCTTGATCAGGATCTTGGCCGGCGGCGTCGCCTCCGTGATCTCCATCCGCCCCTTGCCGACGTTCTTGTCGCCGTCCCACTCATAGATGGCGCCCTTGCCGCTTGCGGCGCCGCTGAAGGTCCGCTTCATCGCCGGATCCTTCTTTTCATAGGGCGACCACAGGCTCCAGCTGCGCAGGTCGTTGATCAGCGCGAAAATCTTCTCCGGCGGCGCCTTGATGGTCGCCGTGCGCTGTACGCGGAAGGTGTCGGGCCTGGTCGCGGCATAGATCAGGATGCCGGCGACAACGACAACGATGGCGACGGCAATATAGGCGAACGTCTTCAGCATCGGCTGAGTGCTCCGATAATACTTAACTCTTAAGTTAAGTGTTAGGAACTTCGCGGCGCACTGTCAACCGCCGACAAAACGACCTAAGAAATCCTCATGGTAGACATACACACCGGCCGTCCGGCCACCCTCGCGCCGAACGGCATGGTGACTTGCCCTCATTCGCTGGCCTCGCAGGCCGGCGTTGACGTACTGCGGGCCGGCGGATCGGCGGTCGACGCCGCCCTTGCCACAAGCGCGGCGCTCTCCGTGCTCTATCCGCACATGACGGGCGTCGGCGGCGACGCCTTCTGGCTGATCTACGACGCCAAGACCGGCAGCGTGCGCTACATCGATGGCGGTGGCCGCGCCGTCGCGGGCGGCACGGTGGAGGCCTTCACCCGGCGCGGCCTTGCTGAGGTGCCGTATCGCGGCATCCTTCCAGGGACCCTCACCGTGCCCGGCGCCGTTGCGAGTTGGACCGAGGCTCATGCCGCCTATGGCCGCCTGCCGCTGAAACGCTGTCTTGAGAGCGCCATCGGCTACGCCCGCCACGGCTTCCCGGTGACGGCGCGGCTGGCCTACTGGCGCGAGCTGGCCCGCGAGGAACTGGCCAAGAGCCCGGAGGCCGCCGAGATCTTCCTGAAGGACGGCGCCACCCTCACCAATGCCGACCTCGCCCGCACGCTGGAGGCGATCGCCAGCGACGGCTGGTACGGCTTCTACGACGGCGAGGTCGGCCGCGAACTCGTGCGCTGGTCGACCGAGCACGACGGCTTCTTCACGCCGGCCGATCTCAAGGCGCAGCTCGCGCGCTGGGGCGAGCCGCTGAAAGGCACCTATCGCGGCGTCACGATCTACGAGACGCCGGCGCCGACGCAGGGCTTTGCCGTGCTGGAGATGATGAACCTGCTCGAGCCGCTGGAGCTTCACAAGAAGCCCTTCCTCGGTCCCGACTACGTGCATTTCATGGTGCAGGCCAAGCAGCTCGCCTATCACGACCGCGACCGCCATCTCGCCGATCCGCGCTTCGCCTCGGTGCCGATGGAGCGGTTGATCTCGAAATCCTACGCCGACGAGCGCCGCGCGCTGATGGATCCGGTACGGGCCGTTCCGTGGGACCGCATTCCCTCCTGCGGCAGCCTGGCCGGTGACACGGTCTACATCGCCGTGGTCGATGCCGAGGGCAATGCGGTGTCGATGATCCATTCGCTCTATGGCGGCTTCGGTGCCGCCGTCGTGGCGGGACGTACCGGAGTTGTCCTGCAAAACCGCTCCGCCTATTTCTCGCTCGATCCCAACAATCCCAACAGGGTCGAGCCGGGCAAGACGCCGCTGCACACGCTGATCGCCTCGATGGCCTTCCGCGACGACAGGCTGTGGGCCGTGGTGGGCTGCATGGGCGCCGACGGCCAGCCGCAGATCCATCTGCAGACCTACCTCGCCATGATCGACCACGGCCGCGACATCCAGGAAGCATTGGAGACGCCGCGGTTTCTCTCGGGCCGCTTCGCCATCGGCGAGCCGCGCGACACGCTGCACATCGAGGGACGCTTTCCGTCCGAGACCATCGCCGAGCTGGAACGGCGCGGCCACATGGTCAATCGCTGGGGCGCCTGGAACGAACTCGCGGGCCACGCCCACGGCATCACGATCGATCCCGCGAGCGGCCTCAGGATCGGCGGCGCCGATCCACGCAGCGACGGCGCCGCGATCGGGTACTAGGGTCAAAACCCATAAAGGCCCGCCCACGTTGGGCTTACCTTCGCCGCCTTCGTTGGGTAAGCATTGGTTAAGCGCGGCGCGCCGGAGGGAACAATGCCTAAGATCATGACCATGCGAAGAGTCATTTTTGCGGCCACAGTGGCAGCCTTGCTGCCGACAGTGGAAGCTTGGTCAAATGACATGGGTTGGGGTAAAAAAAGCCTCAGCCTAGATACAGGGATGTCCGAAGATGTTGTGATGAAAACTCTAGGACAAAGTCCAATGAGTGCTGAGGTAGCCGTATGCTCAGGACCATTTGGGTCCCTCACCGGTGACCCGGTAACGTGCAAGATACAAGTCTTTGGTAAAAATCGGGAGTTGATAGTCCGCTTCAAGAAAGAGAGCGGAAAGTGGCTTACTTATAGTTGGAGTGTGAACGACCGCCGCTGAGCTATGCGTTCCATTTCGTCCCGCCGTGCTCTTATCGCGGGCCAAGCATAGGTCGATGGTTAGGTCAGAAGCAGACGCGGCAGGGGCTTTTATGAGTTTTGACCCTAGTTCTTCCGGACCGCGCGCGTCCCGCGCGCCTCATGAGCGAGCCGGAGGCTCGCGGTCCGGAAGATCATGAACTCCACCGCTACGCCAGCGCGAAACCCTCGTAGTCGTTCTTCACCACGGTGTCGCAGGCCGCGATGTAGGCCGGCAGGCCGCCGATATAGGGCATGAACACGCGCGGTTTGCCGGGGATGTTGGCGCCGACGTACCAGGAGCTGCAGGTCGAGCGCAGCGTAATGTTGGCGAAGTCGCCGACCTGCCCGACCCAGGCTTCCTGGGCCTGCTCGACCGGTTCGATCACGTTCACGCCCTTGGCACGCAACGTCTCCAGGCAATCGGCGATGAAGTCGACATGCTGCTCGATCGAGGGAAGCATGTTCGTCAGCACCGATGGGCTGCCCGGCCCGGTGATGGTGAAGAGATTGGGAAAGCCCACGATCGTGAGGCCGAGATAGGACTTCGGCCCCTCGCTCCATTTATCCTTGAGTGCGACGCCGCCGCGCCCGCGGATATCGACCTTCAGTAGCGCGCCGGTCATGGCATCGAAGCCGGTGGCCAGCACCAGGCAGTCGAAGCTGTAGTCCTGGCCCCCGGCGCGAAGTCCCTTGACCGTGATGCGCTCGACCGGCGCGTCGCTGATATCGACCAGCGTTACGTTCGGTCGGTTGAAGGTCTCCCAGTAGCCGTCGTCCACGCAGAGCCGCTTGCAGCCGATGATGTTCTTCGGCGTCAGGATTTCGGCGGTCTTCGGGTCCTTCACCACCTCGCGGATCTTGGCCCGCACGAAGTCGGCCGCGGTCTTGTTCGACTCATCGTTCAGCAGCAGGTCGGAGAACGAGGCCATGAAGCCCAGTCCGCCGTAGGCCCAGCGCTCCTCGAATAGGCGACGACGCTCGGCTTCCGGCGTCTCGATCGCCGAAGCCATGTTGATCACGAAATCGATGCCGGCCGGTTTGGTCTTGGCGCGCTTGCGCATCTCGGGGTAGTGCGCCTTGACCTTGGCGACGTAGGCAGGGTCGAGCGGCTTGTTGTGCGCCGGAATGGTGTAATTGGCGGTGCGCTGGAACACCGTGAGGTGTTTGGCCTGTCGCGCCATGATCGGAATCGACTGGATGGCCGACGAGCCGGTGCCGATCACGCCCACCGTCTTGCCGGTGAAGTCGACACCTTCGTGCGGCCAGTTGCCGGTGTGGTAGGTCGGGCCCTTGAAGTCTGCCAGGCCGGGAATCTTCGGCGTGTTGGGCGACGAAAGGCAGCCCATCGCCGTGATGACGAAGCGCGCGGCGACCTTGTCACCTTTGTCGGTCTGGACCCGCCAAAGATTCGCCGTCTCGTCGAACGTGGCCGCCGTGATCCGGGTCTCGAACTGGATGTCACGCCGCAGATCGAAGCGGTCGGCGACGTGGTTGGCGTAGCGCAGGATTTCGGGCTGGGTGGCGTAGCGTTCGGTCCACTCCCACTCCTGCTCCAGCTCGGAAGAGAACTGGTAGGAATACTGCACGCTTTCCACGTCGCAGCGCGCGCCGGGATAGCGGTTCCAGTACCAGGTGCCGCCGACGCCCGAACCTGCCTCAAACACGCGGGCCGTAAAACCCTTCTGGCGCAGCCGATGCAGCATATACATGCCGCCGAAGCCCGCGCCGATGATCACTGCATCGAAATCGACCGACATACGCCCTCCAGCACAGCGTGAATTCGTACCAAACTTACTGCGACAGGGGAGGTGACCGCGCAAGCCTTCCTGTGCCACCTGTTGCGGGCAGGAATTGAGGAGAGGAACGCGACCGATGGGCGACAGCGCCTACCCGGCAAGCTGGTATGCCGCCACGCGAGACGCGAGCGCCGACCGTCTGCCGCTCACGGCCCGCATGGGGGCCGATGTCGCGGTCGTGGGGGGCGGCTTCGCCGGCCTGCACACGGCGCGGTTGCTGGCGCGGCAGGGACGGCAGGTGGCGCTGGTCGAGCGCCGTCACATCGCCTGGGGCGCGTCGGGCCGCAACGGCGGCTTTGTCGGGCCGGGCTTCGCCGCGCGATCAGGGGCGCTGATCGACAAGCTAGGCCTAAAACATGCGCGACAGCTCTATGCCCAGTCGCAACGTGGCGTCGCCATCGTGCGCGAGGCCATCGACGAACTGGCCCGCCCCGACATTCATATGGGATCCGGCAAGCTCGGCGTGTCGCGCACCGACCAGGGTCCGGGCTTCGCCGACCGCACGCGGGCCTTGGCCAAGAAACTCGGCACCACGTTCGAGCCATGGGACACCGCCCGCGTGCGGGCCCTGCTTGAGACGCCGCGTTACCATCAAGCGATCCACGATCCGCTGTCGTTTCACATCCACCCGCTGAACTTCGCGCTGGCGCTGGCCGCCGATATCGAGGCACGCGGCGGCGCGATCCATGAACAAACGGAAGCAACCGGACTGACCCGCGAGGGAGGCGGCTGGCTGCTGCGCACGCCACATGGCGAGATCGCCGCGCGCCATGTCGTCCTGGCAGGCAACGCCGATCTCGGCCGCGTGCAGCCGCGGATCGCGCGCGCCGTGCTGCCGGTCGCGACCTACGTGGCCGTCACCGGGAAGATCGGACTAAAACTTGCCGACGCGATTCGCTGGCCCGGCGCGATCTCCGATACGCGCCGCGCTGGCGACTATTACCGCGTGGTCGATGGCGACCGGCTGCTGTGGGGCGGACGCATCACCACCGACACACGCGAGCCGCCGCGCCTGCGCGAGATGATGCGCAGCGACATCCTTTCCGTTTACCCGCAGCTCGGTGATCTCAGGATCGAGTACGCCTGGCCCGGCATCATGGGCTATGCGCCCCACAAGATGCCGCAGGTCGGCGAGATCGAACCCGGCCTCTGGATCTGCTCGGCCTTCGGCGGTCACGGGCTTGCCCAGACGGCGGCCGGCGCCGATGCCGTCGCCGCCGGCATCCTGGGCGACGATGCGCGCTGGCGCCTGTTCGCTCCCTTCGGCACAAGATGGGCCGGCGGGCCGTTCGGACGAGCCGCCACCCAGCTCGTCTACTGGCACCTCCAGGCACGTGACTGGTGGGACGAGAAGCGGCAGGCGCAAAACGCGGAGACGTTGCGGACATGACGATTGAACGGAATGCCGGCCGCATGGAACGCGCCCGATGAAGCGCCAGGCTCCGGCGGCGGCCCGCAACCGCCAGCCCATCCTCGACGTCCTGACTCCTCGCCTGCCGGCGCAAGGCCTCGTGCTCGAGATCGCGAGCGGCTCGGGCGAGCACATCGTCCATTTCGCCGAGGCACTGCCCGACCTCGTCTTCCAGCCCAGCGATCCCAGCCCCGAGGCCCGCGCCAGCATCGACGACTGGGTGCAGACGCTGGCCGTCGTCAATGTCCGTCCTGCCCTGGCGCTCGACGCCGCCGGCGATGACTGGCCGCTCGAGCGCGCCGATGCCGTGCTTTGCTGCAACATGATCCATATTGCCCCGTGGGAGGCAGCGGTCGGACTGATCGCCGGCGCCGGCCACATCCTGCCGAAGGACGGCACGCTCTATCTCTACGGACCCTATCGTCGCGGTGGGCGGCATACCGCGCCCAGCAACGAGGCCTTCGACCTCGACCTGCGGCGGCGCAATCCGACCTGGGGCGTGCGCGACCTCGAAGCCGTGACTGCGCTTGCCCAGGCACAGGGCTTCGCCACGCCCGAGATCATCGACATGCCGGCCAACAATCTGTCGCTGGTGTTCACGCGGCTTTGACGCGCCGCGGCGGTGGCAATCGGGCATGGGATGCGGTAACGCTTGGATCGCTGGAACCCTTGGGGGAGCGTCGTCGGAACCATGTTGAATCGCAGCCTGAAGGGCTGGATCGTGTTGCCGCTCCTGGCGGTGTCGCTGTCCGCCTGCAAGCCCGAGAACAAGTTCATGCCGCCGCCGCCGGCCGAGATCAGCGTGGCGCCTCCGCTGCAGCAAGAGGTGGCCCCCTTCGAGGTACTGACCGGCAATACGGTATCGTTCGCCACCGTCGACCTCGTCGCCCGCGTCGAGGGCTTCCTCACCGAGATCAAGTATGTCGACGGTGCCCTGGTGAAGAAGGGCGACACTTTGTTCGTGATCGAACAGACGATGTACAAGGCGAAGGTCAAGGAAGCCGACGCCGGCCTTGCCGGTGCCAAGGCGGCGCTGGTGCAGGCGGAAGCCGAGTTCACCCGCCAGGAAACCCTGCTGCGGCAGAACGTGTCGGCACAGGCCACTTTCGATGTCGCCAAGGCCAAGCGGGACAGCGCGCGCGCCAATGTCGAGAACAACGAAGGCAACCTCACCGTCGCCCAAACCAACCTGGGCTACACGACGGTGCTGGCGCCTTTCGACGGCATCGTCTCCAAGCATCTCATCACGGTCGGCGAACTGGTCGGCAACGGCGTTGCCACCAAGCTGGCGACGATCGTGCAGCTCGACCCGATGTACGTCGAATTCAACATGAGCGAGCAGGACGTCCTGCAGATCCGCCAGAATCTCAAGGAGCGGCGTCTCGACGTCGAGGAACTCAGCAAGATCCCGCTCAGCATCGGCCTCATGAACGAGGACGGCTTTCCCCACCAGGGCTTCCTCAACTATGTCTCGCCCGAGATCGACGCCACGACCGGCACGATCCTGGTCCGCGGCCTGTTCAGCAACCCGACGCGGGCGCTCATCCCCGGCTTCTTCGTGCGCGTGAAGGTGCCGAAGGGCCTTGGTCCCTCGGCCTCGCTGCTGGTGCCCAACCGGGTGATCGCCGAGGACCAGGCGGGCAAGTACCTGCTGGTCGTCAACAAGGACAATGTCGTCGAACAGGTGCGCGTCACCACCGGACAGTTGCTGGCCGGCGGCCTCAGGGTGATCGCGACCGGCCTCAAGGCCGACGACCGCGTCGTGCTCAGCACCAACAGTCGCGCGATCCCGGGCGGCAAGGTGGTCCCCAAGCCCACCACCATCCCCGTGCCGCCCGACGGCGCTGCCGGCGCCACGAAGTGATCTGTCCGGAAGCGCACCGATGATTTCCGCGTTCTTCATCAATCGGCCGGTTCTGGCCAACGTCCTTGCCATCATCATCGTGCTGATCGGCGGCGTGGCGCTGATGACCCTGCCGGTCGCCCAGTATCCCAACGTCGTGCCGCCCACGGTCCAGGTCACGACGACCTACCCGGGCGCCAGCGCCAAGGTCGTCGTCGACAACGTCGCCCTGCCGGTCGAGCTGCAGGTCAACGGCGTCGAGAAGATGATCTACATGCAGTCCTACAGCACGGACGCAGGCACTTACACACTGACGGTGACGTTCGAGATCGGCACCGACCTCGATTTCGCCCAGGTGCTGGTGCAGAACAAGGTGAGCGCGGCGCTTGCCTCGTTGCCTCCCTCCGTCCAGGCCCAGGGACTGGTCGTCGAGAAGAAATCGACGTCGATCCTCCAGATCGTGTCGCTGACCTCGCCGGACAATCGCTACGACAGCCTCTATCTCAGCAATTACGCCACCATCAACCTGGTCAACGAGCTGTCGCGCCTGCCGGGTGTCGGCAACGTCAACGTGCTGGGCGTCGGCCAGTACTCGATGCGCGTCTGGCTCGACCCGGAAAAGCTCTACACTTACGGCCTCACGCCAACGGATGTCAGCAACGTCATCCAGCAGCAGAGTCAGGACGTGAGCGCGGGCCAGGTCGGCATGCCGCCGGCGCCCAAGGGACTGGATTTCCAGTACACGATCGACGTCGTCGGCCGGCTGAGCACGCCCGAGGAGTTCAGCAACATCATCGTCAAGGCCGCCCAGGGCAATGGCGGCCGGATCGTCCGCATCAAGGACATCGGCCGCGTCGACCTCGGCGCCCAGACCTATGCCCAGACCTCGCAGATCAACGGCAAGCCCAACTCCGGCATCGCCATCTATCAGCTCCCCGATGCCAACGCCCTCGACGTTGCCAAGCGCGTCAAGGACAAGATGGCCGAGCTTTCCAAGAACTTCCCGCCGGGCCTTGCCTACAGCGTGCCGTTCGACACCACCCGCTTCGTGAACGCATCGATCAAGGAGGTCTTCATGACCCTGATCGAAGCGGGCATCCTGGTGTTGATCGTGATCGTGATCTTCCTGCAGGACTGGCGCGCCATGCTGGTGCCGGCGACGACGATCCCCGTGACGATCATCGGCGCCTTCGCAGCCATGGCCGCACTCGGCTTCACCATCAACACCACGACCATGTTCGGCATCGTGCTGGCGATCGGCATCGTGGTCGACGATGCGATCGTGATCGTCGAAGGCGTGGCGCATCACATCGAGCGCGGAATGACGCCTCACGATGCGTCGATCAAGGCGATGGACGAGCTGTTCGGCCCGGTCATCGGCATCACCCTGGTGCTGATGTCGGTGTTCCTGCCGGCGGCCTTCCTGCCCGGCCTGACCGGCCAGATGTTCGCCCAGTTCGCCCTGGTGATCGCCGCCACGGCGCTGATCAGCGCCATCAACGCCGCCACCTTGAAGCCCACCCAGTGTGCGATGTGGCTGCGGGCTGCGACGCCGCCCGAGAAGCGAAACGTCTTCTTCCGTGGCTTCAACAAGGTCTACGGCAAGCTGGAAGATGCCTACGCGGCCCTGGTCGGCGCCATGGTCCGTCGCGCCGGCCTGATGGTCATGCTCGCTCTGGTGATGGCCGGCATCGGCGCCTGGGGCGTTGCCCGCCTGCCGACGGCCTTCATTCCCAACGAGGATCAGGGCTACCTGATGATCGGCGTGCAGCTGCCGGACGGCGCCTCGCTGGAGCGCACCGGCGCGACGCTCGATCAGGTGAGCAAGATCGCCATGGCCATGCCGGGCGTCGAGAACGTCGTGGCGCTGGGCGGCATGTCGGTGCTCGACAGCAACTCCGCCCTGGCGAATGCCGCCGTCTCCTACGTCATCCTGAAGGACTGGGACGTGCGCCTGAAAGCCGAAGGCCAGGACCTTCGATCGATCGTGCTCGCCCTCATGAAGGAGTTGCAGGTCCTCCAGGACGGAAGGGCGTTCGTCATCGTCCCGCCCGCCATCCAGGGCATCGGCAACGCCGGCGGCTTCCAGATGCAGGTCGAGCAGAAGGACGGCAGCTTCGACTATGCCAAGCTGCAGGCCGTGACCGACGCCGTGGTCGAGCAGGCCGGTACCCAATCCGCGCTCAGCAACCTCGTCACCTCGTTCCGCGCCGGTGCCCCGCACGTCCGGGTCGACGTCGACCGCGTCAAGGCCGAGTCTCTGAAGGTCCCGGTGGGCGAGGTATTCTCGACCCTCTCCGCCTATCTCGGTTCCGCCTACGTGAACCGCTTCAACAAGTTCGGTTTGAGCCTGCAGGTTTTCATCCAGGCCGATTCACAGTATCGCACACGGCCCGAGGACATCCTGAGACTCCAGGTGAAGAACCTCGACGGGCAGATGGTGCCGATCGGCGCCATTGCCGAGCTGCGGCCGGTGCTGGGGTCGCCGCTGATCAGCCTCTACAACCTCTATCCGTCGGCGGCGATCGTCGGCTCGCCGGCGACGGGCTTCAGCTCGGGCGAAGGCATCGCGCTGATGGACCAGATCGCCAAGCAGATCCTGCCGCCCGGCACCGGCTACGAGTGGACCGGCATGGCCTATCAGGAGAACATCGTCGGCAATCAGCTCATGTACGTGTTCGCGCTGGCCATCCTGCTGGTCTATCTCTGCCTCGCCGGCCAGTACGAGAGCTGGGTGGCGCCCCTCGCCGTGATCCTGGCCGTGCCCCTGGCACTGAGCGGCCCCGCCATCGCGCTCACCGCCGTCGGGCTCGCCAACAATATCTACACCCAGATCGGCCTGATGCTGCTGATCGCGCTCGGCGCCAAGAACGCCATCCTGATCGTCGAGGTGGCGCGTGAAAGACGCCTGATCGATGGCAAGGATATCGTCGAGTCGGCCATCGAGGCGGCCCGCACCCGCTTCCGGCCTATCCTAATGACGTCTTTCGCGTTCATCCTGGGTGTCGTGCCGCTGGTGACGGCGACCGGCGCGGGCGCCAACTCGCGCATCTCGCTCGGCCTTTGCGTGTTCAGCGGCATGATCGCCTCGACCTGCCTCGCCGTCCTGTTCGTGCCGTCGTTCTTCACGGTGCTGCAACGCTTCGAGGAGCGGAAGAGGAAAGCTCCAAAGGCGCCGCCCGCCGAGGTCGCCGCCACGTCTCCCTAACCGCGACGATCATTAAGGAGGGACATTTGGGTCCGCATAAATCTTTGTCGTTCGCGGCGTTGCTGGTTGGCATCCTGGCCCTCGGTGCCTGCTCGATCCCGGAGCGGGGCGCCGCGGTGCCGGCCGCCGATACCGCCCGCGCTTTGCCACTCGGCATTCCCAATGCGCGGTTTTTCGCTGACGAGGATCCGAAAGCCATCGTCGATGAAGCCTCCCGCGCCTTGGAGCGTGAGCAGGCAGCACTACGCGCCGAGGGCAAATCGACCACGCGCCTCCCTCCGGTCTACTATCTTGCGGTCTCCGGCGGCGGCGACAACGGCGCTTTCGGCGCCGGATTGATGAATGGCTGGACGGCGCTCGGCACGCGACCGGAGTTCAAGATGGTCACCGGCGTCAGCACCGGCGCCCTGATCGCCCCCTTCGCCTTTCTCGGACCCGCCTACGACGACGCGCTCCGCGACGTCTACACGACCATGACCCCCGAAAAGGTCTTCCGCGTGCGCGGCCTGACTGCGGCGCTGTTCGACGACGCCATGGCCGACACCGGCCCGCTGGCGCAGGTGATCGAGAGTTACGCCGACCAGAAAATGCTCGATGCCATCGCGCGCGAGTACCGGAGAGGCCGCCTGCTGCTGATCGGCACCACCCATCTCGACGCCCAGCGGCCGGTGATCTGGAACATCGGAGCCATTGCCGCCAGCGGCCATCCCGGCGCCCTCGAGCTGTTCCGCAAGATCCTGCGCGCCTCTGCAGCGATCCCCGGCCTCTTCCAGCCCGTTCTGTTCGACGTCGAGATCGACGGCAAGAAGTACCAGGAGATGCATGTCGACGGCGGCGCCATCGCCCAGCTCTTCCTCTACCCGCCGTCGGTCAACATCTCTACCAGCGGCATCCGCCGCCAACGCCACGCCTACATCATTCGCAATGCGCGGCTCGACCCCGACTATGCGGCGAGCGAGCGGAGGACCATCTCGATTGCCGGTCGCGCCATCAACACCATGCTGGCGGCCAGCGGCCAGAACGACGTGCTGCGCACCTATTTCGTCAGCCAGCGCGACGGTGTCGACTATAACCTTGCCTATATCGGCTCGGGTTTCAGCGCGCCCAAGGCCGGCGAGTTCGACCAAGCCTATATGCGCGCGCTCTACGCCTACGGCCTCCAGGAAGGCCGGGACGGCAAGGCCTGGCACAAGCTGCCCCCCGGCCTCCAGCGCACGGCCACGCCCAAGCAATAGCCACACAAGGCGGGTATCCCATGACGCAAGACAGCAGCACTTTCTGGAAGAAGTCCCGGGTTGAGCTTCGGGCGGCCGGCTTCGAGCCGGACAAGGCCGCCAAGACCACGGCCGTGGTGACGATCGCCAGCGCCTGGACCAACGCCCATCGCTGCAACAACCGGGTGCGCACCATCTCGGACCTGCTGATCGAACTCCTCGCCGAACGTGGCGGGCAGGGCCTGATCGTGGGCGCGCCGGCGGTGTCCGACGCGCTCACGCAAGGCACACCCACGGCCGGCTACAGCCTCGTGTCGCGCGATGTCGTGGCGGACTGTTTCGAGATCGGTCACTACGCCCATCACGGCGACGCGATGATCGTGATTTCCGGCTGCGACAAGACGGGCGCCGCCGCCCTGATGCCGCTCGCGCGGACCAATGCCTTCGGGCTGGTGCTCTATCCCGGCACCAGCTCGCCGGGAAAGGTGGCGTTCGGCGCCTGGGCGGCCAAGGGCAACAATCTCACGATCATGGACTATGTCGAGGGCCGCGCCGCCAACGAGGCCGGCCGGATATCGGGCGAGGAACTGCTCGAACTCGAACGCAACGTCATGCCCGGCAGCGGCACGTGTGGCGCGATGTTCACGGCCAACACCATGAGCACGATCGCCGAGGCGATCGGCATGATGCTGCCGCGTGGCGCTTCGCATTCCGCCGACTACGATGCCAAGAGCGACATCCACGCCGACGTCCGCGCCCAGGCACGCGCGTCGGTCGATGCACTCTACCGGCTGATCGAAACCGGCCTGCGGCCGCGCGACATCATGACCGAACGTGCCTTCGAGAACGCGATCGCGACAGTCTACGCGATGGGCGGTTCCACCAACATGTACCTGCACCTGCTGGCCATCGCGCGCGAGGCCCAGGTGCCGATCGGGATCGAACGCATCCAGCAGGTGGGGGAACGCATCCCATTGATCTCCAACCTGCAGCCCCATGGTCCCTATGCAATGGCGAGTCTGCATGCGATCGGCGGCGTGCCGGTCGTGATGAAGGAACTGCTGCGGGCCGGCCTGTTGCATGGCGATGTGATGACGGTCACCGGCAAGACCCTGGCCGAGAACCTGGCCGATGTTCCGACGCTGGACCAGATGCCCCGCCAGGACATCGTCTTTCCAGTGACCCGCCCGGTCGCCGCGCCGAACAATCACATCAGCGTGCTGAAGGGCAATCTCGCGCCCGAAAGCTGCCTGCTGAAGCTCAGCGGCAAGACGCTGGAGAAGGGACAGTTCCGCGGCACGGCCAAGGTGTTCGAATCAGAAGCCGATACGATGAAGGCCATCCGCGCCGGCCAGATTGTGCCCGGCACCGTCGTCGTTGTGCGCAATGTCGGGCCGGTCGGGGGCCCCGGCATGCCCGAGATGGTGATGCTCACGATTCAGTTGCAGGGACGAGGCCTCGGAGAAGACGTCGCCCTGATCACCGACGGCCGCTTCTCCGGCGTGAGCCACGGCATCCTGATCGGGCACATTTCGCCGGAAGCGGCGCGCGGCGGCCCGATCGCGGCGGTCCGCGATGGCGACACGATCGTCATCGATCCTGGCGCCCGGACCCTCAATCTGGACATCTCCGACACAGAGCTCACCCGGCGCATGGTCGAGTGGCGGGCTCCCGATCAGGCCGGACGGGTACGTCCGGGTTCGGTCCACGACAAGTACATCCGGCTGGTTTCGTCGGCGCACCACGGCTGCGTGGTGTGACGCCTTAAAGGCCGCGCTCGAGCGCACCGCGAGTCGCCGACGATCTCCCACAGTTCGCCGAACCGAAAGCCAGGTAAATGCGTGCGATCATCATCGGGGCCGGCCGAGGCGCCCGCCTCATGCCAACCACCGAAGACGCCCCCAAGTGTTTCGCCGAGATCCGCGGCAAGCGCATCCTCGACTGGACGCTGGATGCGCTGCGCGGCGGCGGCTGCACCGAGATCGTCTTCATCGGCGGCTACCGCATCGAGTCGGTCAGGCGCGACTACCCGGAATTCGTCTTCCGCGAGAACAAGGACTGGGCGAACAACAATATCCTGGTGTCGCTGATGTGCGCCGAAGACCTGATGGACCGGCCGTTCGTCACAAGCTACTCCGACATTCTCTTCACCAGGGATGTTGTCCGCGGTCTCGTGGAGTCGAAGGACGAATTGGCGCTCGGCGTCGATACCGACTGGCGCGAGCACTACAAGCCCAGGACCCAGCATCCGCCGCACGATGCGGAAAAGGTGATCACCGGGGGCGGCAAGGTCGAGCGCGTCTATCGCACCATTCCCTACGACGATGCGACCGGCGAGTTCATCGGCGTCGCCAAGTTCGGCCCGAAGGGTGCGCGGCAGTTCCGAGATTTCTACCAGCGCCGCAAGGCCGAGTTCTGGGACAGGCCTTACCGCGAGGCGGCGATCTTCCAGAAGGCGTACCTGATCCACATGTTCCAGGACATGATCGAGCAGGGGATTTCGTTCGGCCATGCCGACACACCCGGCAAGTACCGCGAGATCGACACGCAAGAGGATATGAACCTCGCCCAGACCCTGTGGGAGCCGTGAGCTAAAATGAAAACGCTGCCACTGTTTCCTGCTTCCATCGTGGGCTCGATCCCGCGCCCGCTGGTCGTGCGCGAGCTGATCGAGAAGCCCGATTGGGACGAGGCCGACAAGCACACGATGGATTCCGCCATCCGCTTCGTCGTGGCCATGCAGGAGCGCGCCGGCCTCGATGTCGTGAACGATGGCGAATGGCGCCGGCGCTCCTACATCGGCGTCATTGCCGAGCTGGCGCATGGCTTCACGCTCGAGATCAATCCGGCCGACGGTCGGCCGTGGACGGTGGTCACCGAGACGCTCACGCCCAAGCCGGCGGGCTTCATCGCGGCCGAGGCGAAGTTCGTGAAGGAGATCGCCCGCGTCGCCACCAAGATCACCCTGCCCGCGCCGGCACTGCTGGGCGAACGCCTGTGGGACAAGGAACGCTCGAAGAAGGCCTATCCCAAGCGAGACGATTTTGTCCGCGATTGCGTGGCGCCGCTGCGCGCCGAGATCGCGCTCCTGCAGGACATGGGTGTCGAGATCGTGCAGATCGACGATCCGCATCTCTGCCTGTTCGTCGATCCCGACGTTCGCCGCAGCTACGAGGATCCCGACCGCGCTGCCGACTTCGCCGTCGAGATGATCAATGAAACGGTCAAGGGCTTCGACAAGATCAAGTTCGCGGTCCACCTTTGCCGCCGTGCCGGCGCACGGGTGCGCGGCGAAAAGCACCATGCTGGCACCTACGGGCCGATCCTGAAGCAGCTCAACAACCTCGCGGTCCAGCACCTCACCATGGAATTCACGGCGGCCGGCGCCGACGATCTCGAGAGCCTGGGCCGCCTGCGCGAGGATTTCGAGCTGGGCCTGGGCGTGGTCGACGTCACTCCCGGCGCCCCCGAGGCGGCGGCACTGATTGCGGCCCGCGTCGAGCGGGCGCTCACCCGCATCGACAAGAAGCGCATCACGCTCAACCCGGACTGCGGCTTCGCCCCGGGCTCCGCCGCCAAGGTCGACACCGACGAGGTCTACCTCAAGCTCAAGGCCGAGGCCGACGCCGCCCGCATGCTGCGCGGCAAGTACGCCTAGGACGAATCAAGGAATGGCGTCCCCGAGAGGATTCGAACCTCCGACCTCCGGTTTAGGAAACCGCTGCTCTATCCGGCTGAGCTACGGGGACGTGGCGGGTTCTTAGCGTATCCCCGGCTTGTTTGGAAATGCCGGGCGACGGATCAGCGCCAGGGGCAAAAGCGCCACGACGGGCAGCAAGGGATAGGCGAGCTGCCGGTCGGCGAACGCGCCCGCCGCCACGCCGCCGAGATAGGCCAGCCATACCCAGGCGATCGTCGCGGACTCCGAGGATTCTGCCTGGGCCGGCTTCGTCGCTCCGGTGAATCGGCCGAGAAAGTCCTGCATCATTTTCTGCAGGTTGCCCGTCAGGAAGGCGGTGTTCAGGCTGGTGCCCGAAAAGCGCGTCATGGTGGCGTTCTGCAGCCCCATCGCGAAGGCGAGGACCGGCGCCGCGAAATGCGGAGCGATCAGCGCCGCGGCCACGATCAGGGCAGCCTCGATCCCCAGGATCGCCGCCAGCGGCAGCTTCCCGCCCAGGATGGCGCTGAAGGCGACTCCCACCAGGAACGCCACGATGATGATGGCGCTTTGTGCAGCATCGGCGTACTGCGCACCGGCGAGCGCGATGCCCAGCAGCACCGTGTTGCCGGTCATCGCGCCGGCGAACGCACCGAAGGTCAGGAAGCCGATGGCGTCCGCATAGCCTGCGACGATCGCCAGGACGCAGGCCTGCCAGACAGTGTTGTCGGATGAAGACACGCCGTACCCTGATTTCTTGCCAGTCGAAGGGGCCCATACTACGGTCATCTGCAGCAAGTGTCGTCGATGATGCGAGGAAGAACGAGATGATCCGCTGCATTCGGCTGTGGACCGGCGACGACCAGAATTCGCATTTCCAGGAAGGTTGGATCGACCTCGGGTCGGGTGTTCGCGGTGACCTGATGAGCAGCACCATGCCGGTCACGAGCGTGTCGTTCCAGGAGACGGTGCCGGGCGGCACCTTCGCCTGGCACACGGCACCCGCCCGCCAATTCGTGGTCACGCTCTCCGGCACGCTCGATTTCCAGACCCGCTCCCATCAGCACTTCATCCTCAAACCCGGCACCGTCCTGCTGGCCGAGGACACGGCGGGCGGCGGACACTCCTGGAAGCTGGTCGATTCCCAGCCGTGGCGGCGCCTCTATGTCGTGCTGGCACACGGGGCGCATGTGCCCTTCAAGGCTTCAGAGGTGAACCCATGAGCAACGAAAAGGTCGACGTCGTGCTGGTCGGCGCCGGCATCATGAGCACCACTCTGGGCGTGTTCCTGAAGGAGCTACAGCCCCACCTCAAGCTCGAGATGATCGAGCAGATGCCCGGCGAAGCGCAGGAGAGTTCGGCCGCCTGGAACAACGCCGGCACCGGTCACGCCGCCAATTGCGAGCTGAACTACACGCCGATGCGCGCCGACGGCAGCATCGACATCGCCAAGGCACTGGAGGTCAATGTCGAGTTCGACATGTCGCGCCAGTTCTGGTCGTACCTGATCAAGAAGGGCGCCATCGCCTCGCCCGACAACTTCATCCATCCCGTGCCGCACATGAGCTTCGTGATCGGCGCCGACCGCCAGGCCTTCCTCAAGAAGCGCCACGCCGCGATGAGCGCTCACCACTGCTATCACGGCATGGAATATTCCGAGGACCACGCCAGGATCGCCGAATGGGCACCGCTGATCATGGAGGGCCGTGACCCCAAGCAACCGATCGCCGCCACCCACATCGTGAGCGGCGCCGACGTTAACTACGGCCAGCTCACCACCAACCTGCTGGACTACCTCAAGCGCCAGGACAACTTCACGATCCACTTCTCGCAGACCGTGACCCATCTGCACCGCCTGCCGGGCGGCGGCTGGCGCGTCGAGGTCAAGAACGAGGCCACCGGCGAGAAGCGGACGATCGACACCCACTATGTTTTCCTGGGCGCCGGCGGTGCGGCACTCACGCTGCTGCAGAAGTCGGGCATTCCGGAAGCCAAGGGCTTCGCCGGCTTCCCGGTGAGCGGCATCTGGCTGCGCTGCGGCAAGCCCGAAGTGGCCGAGTGCCACGCCGCCAAGGTCTACGGCATGGCAGCCCAGGGCTCGCCGCCGATGTCGGTGCCGCATCTCGACACCCGCATCATCGACGGCAAGCGCTGGCTTCTGTTCGGTCCCTATGCCGGTTTCTCGACCAAGTTCCTGAAGCATGGGTCGCTGTTCGACCTGCCGATGTCGCTCAGGCCCGACAATCTCCTGCCGCTGCTGGCGGTCGCGCGGGACAATTTCCCGCTGGAGGAATACCTGGTCGGTCAGGTGCTCCAGAGCAACAGCCACCGCTTCAAGGCGTTGCGCGACTTCTATCCCAACGTGAACGAATCTGACTGGGAGTTCGACGTCGCCGGCCAGCGCGTCCAGATCATCAAGAAGGACACCGCCCACACCGGCAAGCTGGAATTCGGCACCGAGATCGTCCATTCGGCCGATTCCTCGATCGTGGCCCTGCTCGGCGCCTCGCCGGGTGCCTCGACGGCGGTGTGGATCATGGTCCACATGCTGGAGAACTGCTTCCACGATCAGCTCGTCGGCCATTGGGTGCCGAAGCTGAAGGAAATGATCCCCTCCTACGGCTACAACCTCAAGGAAGATGCCGCGCTCTGCGCGCGCGTGCGTGCCGAGACGGCGGAAGTCCTGAAGCTGCAGGTCGCTTGAGCGCTGCCCCTCTCCCTCTTGGTGAGGCCCTCGACGGCCTGCTGCGCTTCGGCACGATGATGCTGCGCGCCGGCGACACGGTGTTTCGTGTCCGCGAGTCGATGGGCCTGCTGGCTGCGAACATGGGGATCGACTCGCTGGCGCTGCACGTCACGATCGACGGCATGACGGCCACGGTCAGACGCGGCACGGAAGCCGTAACGACGGCGATCGAGATTGCCCCGCTCGGCATCAATGCCAGCCGCATCGGCGCCCTCGAGCGCCTTGCACGCGACAGCCGGCCCGGCCTGACCGCGGCCGAGCTCGCAACCAGCCTCGATGCCATCGACAAGGCACCGCCGTTCAACTCGATCCTCGTCGTCGCCATCGCGATGGGCCTGGCGTCCGGCGCCTTCTGCTACCTGAATGGCGGCGACCTCCTGGGCACTGCCGCGGCCATCGCGGCGGGCAGCCTCGGCCAGCTTGCGCGCAGCCTGATGTTCCGCCGGCGGCTCAACCAGTATGCCGTCACGGCACTCTGCGCGATCCTGGCATCAGGCTTCTATTGCTTGCTGGTGGTGAGCATTGCCGGCACGGACTTCGGCCCGAACCATGCCGTGGGCCTCGTCTCGTCGGTGCTTTTCCTCGTGCCAGGCTTCCCGCTGGTCGCCTCCCTGCTCGACCTGCTGCAGCACCAGACCGTGGCCGGCCTCGCCCGGCTCGCCTACGGCATCATGGTCTTGCTGGCGGCCGCGTTCGGCCTCTCGGCCGTGGTGGCCATTGCCGGCCTGACCGCCATCTCTTCCGAGCCCGCGATGCGGGACGTCGAAGGCGTCACCCTGCTGCTGCGCGCCGTCGCAAGTTTCGCCGGCGGCTGCGGTTTCGCCATTCTCTACAACAGCTCACCGCGCACCGTGCTGGTCGTTGGCTGCCTGGCTCTATTGGGTAACGAGCTTCGCCTGTGGCTGCACGACGTCGGCATGCAGTTGCCTCCCGCGACATTCCTGGGCGCCCTGGCCGTAGGCCTGCTGGCCTCCCTCGTGCGCTCCGGCATGGGCGTGCCGCGCATCGTGCTCACCGTGCCCAGCATCATCATCATGACGCCCGGCATCTATGCCTTCCACACCGTCGTCTTCTTCAACCAGGGCGACGTCCTGTCCGCGATCGAGGCCGGCGGCACCTGCGGCTTCATCGTCGGCGCCATGGCCCTGGGCCTGGCGGCGGCGCGGTTCATCAGCGACCGCAAGTGGATGGTCGAGCGATAGCCGCGATTACTCAGTGGCGACGTAGGGCCTGACCATCTTCTTCGGGTCGACGACCTTGTCGAATTCGGCCTCGGTCACGAAACCTAGCTTGAGCGCGGCGGCCTTCAGGGTCAGGTCGTTGTCCATGGCGTAGTGGGCGATCTTCGAGGCCTTGTCGTAGCCGATCACCGGCGCCAGCGCCGTCACCAGCATCAACGATCGGTCGACGTATTCTTTGATCTTCTTGAGATTGGGCTTGGTGCCCTCGACCAGGAACTTGCGGAAGTTGGTGCAGCCGTCGGTGATCAAGGTGATCGAATGCGCGATGTTGTAGATCATCAGCGGCTTGTAGACGTTCATTTCCAGGTAGCCTCCGGCACCGCCCATGCCCACGGCGACATCGTTGGCCATTACCTGAACGGCGAGCATGGTCAACGCCTCGCACTGGGTCGGGTTGACCTTGCCCGGCATGATCGAGGAGCCGGGTTCGTTTTCCGGGATCTCCAGTTCGGCGAAGCCGGCGCGCGGGCCGCACGACATCAGGCGGATGTCGTTGGCGATTTTATAGAGTGAAACAGCGAGGGTCCGGAGTGTGCCCGAGAGCTGGACCAGTGCATCGTGCGAGCCCTGCACCGTGAACTTGTTGGGAGCGGTGATGAACGGCAGCCTGGTCAGCTTGGCGATTTCCGCCGCCGAGGCCTCGGCAAAGCCCGGCGCCGCGTTGATGCCGGTGCCAACGGCGGTGCCGCCCAACGCCAGGTGATAGACGCCCTTCAACGCGTCCTTCAGCCGGTCCAGGTCGTCCGACAGCATGCCGGCATAGCCCGACCATTCCTGGCCCAGGGTAATGGGCGTCGCATCCTGCATGTGGGTGCGGCCGATCTTGACGATATCGTCCCACGCCTTGGCCTTGGCGTCGATGGCGTCGCGCAGTGCCGTCACCGACGGCACCAGGCGCGCCGTCACGTTCACCGCCGCCGCGATATACATCGCCGCCGGAAAGGAATCGTTGGACGACTGGCTCATGTTGACGTGGTCGTTGGGATGCACCGGCTTTTTGCTGCCGAGCGGCGTGCCCGCGATCTGGCAGCAGCGGTTGGACATCACCTCGTTCACGTTCATATTGAACTGCGTGCCGCTGCCGGTCATCCAGACGTGCAGCGGGAACATATCGTGATGCTGACCGGCCAGGATCTCGTCGCAGACCTGCACGATCAGTTTGTGCGCCGTGTCGTCCAGGCGCTTGCCGTCATGGTTGGCGTTGGCCGCAGCCTTCTTCAGGATCGCGTAAGCCGTGATCATCTCGCGCGGGATCAGGTCCTTGCCGATGCTGAAATGCTCGAGCGAGCGCTGGGTCTGGGCACCCCACAGCTTGTCGGCCGGAACGCTCACCTCGCCCAGGCTGTCAGTTTCCTTGCGAACGTCTGCCACGCGACACCTCTTCCGTTTCCGGCGGCGAGACTAGCACGCCTCTAGTCGTCCGCCCGCGTCCTTCGCAGGGACTTGACCGCGCCGTGGCGCTTCTTGTCGTCGACGCGCCGGCGCTTGGCGGCCTTGCTCACCCGCGTCTTCTTGCGCGGTGTCGGTGGCCGAGCCGCCTCTCGCACCAGGGCGACCAGGCGCTCGAGCGCCTCCTCGCGGTTGCGCATCTGGCTGCGCTGCCCCTGTGCCACCAGCACGATCACGCCATCGCGCGTCAGCCGGCGCCCGGCCAGGCGCTCCAGCCTGTGGCGCACATCGTCCGTCAACGACGGCGAACGGCGCACATCGAAGCGAAGCTGTACCGCGGTCGAGGTCGTGTTGACGTGCTGGCCGCCCGGTCCGGTCGACCGCACGAAACTCTCCTCGATCTCGGAGGGATCGAGCGTCAGCGCACCCGTGATCCAGATCGGCGCGGCTTTGGCCGCGGCCATTACTTGCGCCCGCGGGATTCCTGGTAGCGCACCTCGATGCGGTCCCAGATCTGGGCTTCCAGCGACACGCCGTCGAAACGGTTGATCTGCTGCAGGCCCGTCGGCGACGTGACGTTGATTTCCGTGAGGTAGTCGCCGATCACGTCGATGCCGACGAAGAGCAGCCCGAGCCGGGCGAGTTCGGGGCCGATGATCTCGCAAAGCTCGATGTCGCGCTTGGTGAGCGTGGCTTTCACCGCAACGCCGCCGACATGCATGTTGGAGCGTGCTTCTCCGGCAGCCGGCACGCGATCGATCGCGCCCACCGCCTTGCCGTCGATCAGGATGATGCGCTTGTCGCCTTTGCGGACCTCGGGGAGATAACGCTGGGCGATCACCGGCTCGCGGCTGCGCTGCGAGAACATTTCCAGCAGCGAATTGAAATTCTCGTCGTCGGGCCGCACGCGGAACACACCGGCGCCGCCGTTGCCGAACAGCGGCTTCAGAATGATGTCCTTGTGCTCGTCGCGGAACTCCCTGAGCGCGCGGGCGTCGGCCGTGATCAGGGTCGGCGGCATCACATTGTCGAAATGCGTGACGAACAGCTTCTCCGGCGCGTTGCGCACGCTGGCCGGGTCGTTGACCACCAGCGTCTTGGGATGGATGTGCTCGAGGACATGCGTCGTGGTGATGTAGGACATGTCGAACGGCGGATCCTGGCGCAGCAGCACCACGTCGGTCTTCGACAGGTCGAGCGTCTCGGCCGCACCCAGGGTGAAATGGTTGCCCTTCTCGCGCCGGAGCTTCATCGGCTGGGCCCGCGCCAGCACCTTGCGATCGCGAAAGATCAGGTCCGAGGGCGTGTAATGCCACAGCGCATAGCCGCGCTTTTCGGCTTCCATTCCCAGCACGAACGTCGAATCGCCGTCGATGTCGATGGTCGACACATGGTCCATCTGGATGGCGACGCTGAGCTTCATTCCTTCATCCTCTCGTGACCCGTCAGTTAAGCCCGCGGCGCAGTTCCTGCAACAGGGCGGTGGCACGCTGGCGCAGCTCGGCATCGCCCCGGTCACCGACGACGAGGAGAAACCGCTCGAAAGCCAGGATCGCGGCCCGGCGCTTGTCCAGCCGGGCATTGAGCTGGCCGGCCTCGAACAGCAGCTCCGGCTGGTCGGGCGAGATCGCCAGCATGCGGTCGAGCGACTGCGCCGCGCCGGCCCATTCCTCCCGCTTCACGAGTCGAAGGCGGACGTTGTTTTCCAGCCGCAGCAGGACGTCGCGGTCGATCACCGGATCGAAATGCTCGGGTTTCAGCTCGGCTGTCGGCCCCAGCACCTGGCGCAAGAGTTCGCGCAGGTCGGCGGCGTCGCGCACGCAGCCGTCGTGGAAGGGGTCGATGACGTGCCGGCCGCCGTCGATCTCCACGCGGATCAGGAAATGGCCGGGAAACGCCAGCCCTTCGGCGTGCCAGCCCTGCGCCCGGGCGACATGGAGGTAGAGGATGGACAGCGCCACCGGCAGCCCTTGGCGGCGCTCGATCACCCGGATCAGGTCGGCATTCTGCAGATCGTCGTAGGTCTCGCTGTCGCCGCGGTAGGCGTAGGACTGGGCGATGATCTCGGCCAGCGACTCAGGGCTGGCGCCGCGCCGGCGCACCAGATCGGTCAGGCCCGTCGACATCGCCGCCACGTGTTGCCGGAAAGGTGAAAGATCGACCGTGTCGCCGCTGCGCAAGGCGCTCAGCGCCAGCGCTATCTCGAGAAGATCGAGACGCTCACCGTCGCCGGCGCAAAGATCGCGCAGGCGGCTCAGATTCTTGGCAATTTCCAACGCGTCGCTCGACACAGACTACTCCGGGGCACGCCAGACATCGGGCAGGTGGCGCGGCCAAAAACCGCTGACCAGAACAGCATCGAAGCGCACCGAGCAGGCGGCATAGCGCGGATGGCGGGCGAGGAACAGGCTGGCGGCGCGCGAGACGCGGCCGAATTGCCGGTTGCCCAGCGAATCGACGGCCGTCAGGACATCGCCACGCGCCTTCACCTCGACGAAGACCAGCAGGTCGCCACGTCTCGCCACGATGTCGATCTCGCCGAGCCTGGTCTTGTAGCGCCGGGCCAGGATCGAGAAGCCGGCGAGGCGCAGCCGCCACACGGCGCGCCATTCGGCGGCGTGGCCCAGGCGATGCGCCCTTTGCCGGGCTTCCAGGGTCACGACGAGGCCTCGCGCTTCAGCTCCAGCGCCCTTGCATAGACGTCGCGGCGTTTTAGGCCGAAGCGGGCTGCCACTTCCGAGGCCGCGTCCTTGATCGAGGCGCCGGCCATCGCGGTGCGCAGGGCGGCGTCGAGCACTGTCGCATCGGGTGCCTGATCCTCGTCGGGCGGGCCGATCACGATCACGATCTCGCCCTTCACGTCGGGATGCGCCGCATAGTGGGCCGCAAGCTCGGTCAGCGGGGCGCGGCGGACTTCCTCGAACAGCTTGGTCAGCTCGCGCGCGACGGCGGCAGGGCGCGAACCCAAAAGGTCGGCGAGATCGACCAGCGATTCCGGCAGCCGGTGCGGCGCCTCGAAGAACACCAAAGTCGCCGGCATCGAAGCGGCGGCGCCGATGGCCCGGCGGCGGTCGCCTTCGCGGGCGGGCAAAAAGCCGCCGAAATAGAAGCGGTCGGTCGGCAGGCCCGACAGCGCCAGCGCCATCGGCACCGCCGACGGCCCGGGCGCCGAGGTCACGGCATGGCCGCCGGCGATTGCCGCTTGGACGAGGCGGTAGCCGGGATCGGAGATCAGGGGCATGCCGGCGTCGGACACCAGCGCCACCCGCTTGCCGGCGGCCAGCGCGCGCACGATCCGGGGCTCGGCCAGGTCCTGCGTGGCGTCGCTGTAGGCCACGGTGGGGACCGAAATGCCGTAATGGCTGGCCAGCTTGGCAAAGACGCGCGTGTCCTCGCAGGCGATCAGGTCGGCAGCCCGCAGCACGTCGATCGCCCGGAAGGTAATGTCCCGCAAATTGCCGATCGGGGTGGCGACAATATGCAGCCCCGGCGCCAGCAGCGGCGGTTTACGCGGGGCTTGCCCCTCGTTAGCTTGCGACTGTTCTTCCACGTCCATCTGAATCCGCCCGCCGGAGTATGTCCCCGATGCGTACGTCCTTTTTGGCGCTCATGGCCACGCTCTTCCTGGCCGCAGGCTGCGCCGAGCCGCCCCAGACTAGCACGCCGGTCAAGCCGGCCACGACCCCGGCCGCGGGCTCGCCCGTCTCGGCCTCGGGCAAGGCCCGCATCGCGCTCCTGCTGCCGCTCAGCGGCAACGCCGCGTCGATCGGCCAGTCGATGCAGCAGGCCGCCGAAATGGCGCTGTTCGACACCGGCGCCAGGGAACTGGCGCTCTCCGCCTACGACAGCGGCGACACGACCGAGACCGCCGTAGAAGCCTATCGCAAGGCGCGCGCCGGCGGCGCCGCCCTGGTGCTCGGGCCGCTGTTCGGGACGTCCGCTACCGCTCTCGCGCCGCTGGTCGCCCAGGGCGGCATGAACGTCGTGTCCTTTTCCAACGACGAATCGGCCGCCCAGCGCGGCGTCTGGATCATGGGCATTTCCGCGCCGCCGCAGGTCCGCCGTGTCGTCGATCATGCGATCGATGCCGGCGTCAAACGCTTCGCCACCTTCGCGCCGCAGACGCCCTATGGCGAGCAGATGGCGCGCACCCTGGAAAGCCATGTCGCCGTGCGCGGCGGCACGGTGGTGGCGGCCGAGCTCTACGATCCCAACAGCGCCGACCTCATGGCCTCGGCCCGGCGGCTCTCCAGCGAAGCCCAGGGCAAGGGCGGCGTCGGCAAGCTCGCCATCCTGGTGCCGGTGGCGCCGCCCCGGGTCTCGACCGTGCTGGCGTCGCTAACCGCCGCAGGCATCGAGAAGGACGCAGTGCAGTTCATCGGCACCGGTGTCTGGGACGTGAACGGCATCGGCGCCGACACGATGCTGCGCGGCGCCTGGTACGCCGCGCCCGATCCGGCGCGGCGCGCCGACTTCGAGCGCCGCTTCACCACGACCTACGGCCGCCCGCCGCATCGCCTCGCCACGCTCGCCTACGATGGTGTGGCGCTGGCCGGGCACCTCGCCCGCCTGAAGCCCGGCGGCGATTTCTCGGCCGAGGCAATCACCAACCCCCAAGGCTGGTCCGGCGTCGACGGCATCTTCCGCTTCCTGCCCGACGGCCGCTCCGAGCGTGCGCTGGCGGTGATCGAGATCCAGGCCGCGCGCAACACCGTCGTCAGCCCGGCGCCCGGCACTTTTACGTCGCGACCGGTGAACTAGGTGGCGGCCCTCCCCAAAGCGATCCTGTTCGATCTCGACGACACGCTGATCCGCGCCTACGCCCAGCCCGAGGAGGCGTGGACGCGGCTGCTAAAAGTCTTCGCGGCGCATCTCGACGCGCATGACGCCCAATCCATCGCCCGCGTGCGCGTGGCCGTGATGGAAGAGGCCCGCGCCTTCTGGAACGACCGTGCCGAGGCGGCCAGGTGGCGGCTGAACATTCCCGGCGCCCGCCGCCTCTCGGTGCGCCGCGGCCTGGCCAAGCTCGGCCGCGCCGACGACGAACTGGCCGACCGCATCGCCGATGCCTTCACCGAACTCCGGCGCAACGAATACCGGCTCTATCCCGACGCCCATGCCACGGTCGATGCGTTGCGCGACGCCGGCGTCCGCCTCGCGCTCGTGACCAACGGCGCCGCCGAAACCCAGCGCGCCAAGATCGAGCGCTTCGACCTCGCCCACCGCTTCCACCACATCCAGATCGAGGGCGAGTTCGGCCAGGGCAAGCCCGAGCTCGCCGTCTACCGCCACGCGCTGGAGCGGCTGGACGTGGCTCCCGGCGAGGCCTGGATGGTGGGCGACAATTACGAATGGGAAGTCGTGGCGCCGCAGCAGCTCGGCATGTGCGGCATCTGGTACGACCCGTTTGGCGCGGGCGTGCCGGCCCATGCCACGGCCACGCCGACCCGCATCATCAAGAGGCTCGCCGAACTGGTCGAGTAGACCGTTCCGGGTCGATTTTTCAGACAGCATCTGTCTGGATTCTGTCTGTCCGGAAATTCAGAAAGCGGTGGCCGGACTGAAACAGACGATTCTTTTCAACGCAGGCCCGATCGTCGGACCTGTCCATAAATTTCCGGCCGCAGCGTGCGCAGCAACATCAACAGGCGGTTGTCGCCGTCGCGGGCGCGGGCAATGACGATGTCGTGCAGGGACTCGACGGCCATCGCCATCGCGTTCTGCCAGCCCTCGGCAAACGCGGGATCGACCTTGCGCCGCTCGTAGACGGTGTTGCGGCCGATGCCGGTGCGCCGGACGGCCAAGCTCACCGAGCCGCTCTCCTCGAGGTGACGCAGGAACGTCGCGAGCTTTTCGGGCGTGGGCGAGGCGCGGGTGATGCGGCGGCGGATGATGGAAGACATGGGCAACTCCTGGACATGAAAAAGCCCGGCCTTACGGGCCGGGCGTGCTGGTCTCAGACTACAGGAAATACCCTATCCTTTCCTGCTCAACTTGTCAAAATGAGCTCAAAGATTCTTGGTGCTGGCAGTGCCAGCATCTCCATGGCCTCGTTCAGCGGCCACGAGATCGTCTCGCATCAACCGGGCCACCTTGTCGTCGGGAAATTGAGCCAGCAGCTTTTCATAGCAGTCACGGGCCTCGGCGAAGCGACCTTCGGTGAGATGGGCCATCGTCGCGCTCGTCATCTGGCAGCGCACGATATCACTTTCTTCAGCTTTCAGATCGGCATCTGTACTGCCGATTAATCCGAACAGCTCGTAGACGAGCAACTGACCGCGCCGGCCTTTGACGGCCAGTCGTTGGAGCGGTCTCGCGACCACTCGACTTGCGACCTGCTCGTAGACGCTGTCGCTGATGCAGATCGACGTGCCGAACCGCTTGTTCAGCCCTTCGATCCGGGAAGCGATGTTCACGCCATCGCCCATGACGGTGTAGCTCAGGCGCTGGGGAGATCCGACATTACCGACCACGACGTTGGCGCAATGCAGACCGATCCGGATCGGCATCGGCGCCCGCCCGTCCTTCATCCACTCGGCATTGAGGCGCTTCATGCGACGGCTGGCCTTGAGTGCCGCGACACAGGCACGAAAGACATGATCGTCGAGCTCGGTGGGCGCCCCCCAGAACGCCATTACTGAATCA
The DNA here is from genome assembly GCA_052386855.1 of Reyranella sp. Lineage (GTDB taxonomy): Bacteria > Pseudomonadota > Alphaproteobacteria > Reyranellales > Reyranellaceae > Reyranella. Next base: position 15,931 of record JBQTJT010000022.1, on the reverse strand, counting down.
CCGATGAACTTGTCGATGGTGCCCTCCTCCTCGGTCACCGCGACAGTCACATTCTCGAAGTACCGCGATGCCTGCTCCGACAGTTCCTTTGGGGAAAGTTGTTCGGAGATGGTCGTGAAATTCTCCACATCGGAGAAGAAAATGGTCATGAAGCGGGACTCGACGGTTGGCGCCAGCGGTTTGCCGGACGCGATCAACCCACGCACGAGTCCGACCGGCACAAAGACCGAGAACGACCTCAGGGCATTCTCCAGGAGTACCGTCGCATTCTGAAGGTGGCTGATTTCCCGAATGCGCGAATTGGCGGGCGGGCTTTGTCCGAAGGACAGGGAGCGGATCCGGTCGATCGCTCCCGATACGACCTCGATTGGCTGCGAGATCATCCTCGCCATGATGTAGATCAGCAGGCTCTCCAGAAGGACGACCACAGCCATCAGCCACAACAGGGTGCGGTTGGTCTCCTTCAGATCGCCGACGAAGTCGTCCGTGGGGGTCACGACGATGACTTCCCACTCCTTCAGGAACCTGTCCGGAATCGTCGAAAACAGTGCGGCATACTCCTTGCTGTCCGACCCCAACTCGAAGCTGAAGCGGTCGGTGCCCAGGGCCTTGCGTAGCCGCACCGCCTCCACGACCTGGGGTTCGTCGAGGTTCGACAGTTTCGCCAGCTCGACCCTTTCCTTGAGACGCCTGACACCTTTGGCCGGTGCCGGATGGGCGATGATGTTCCGGGAGAGATCGGCGATCAGGGTGATGCTGTTGGGGCTGGCCCTGTGCGCATCCAGAAATTTGGACAGGATGTCGAGCGTGATATTCGCCGATGCGGCGCCAACGAATCGTTCATCGATGAGTATTGGATAGGCCAATGAGATGACAGGATATCCGGTGTCCGGGTTGATGACCGGATCGCTGATGGCGAGCCCCGCACTCAATCGCGCAGCTCGATAGTGGGGCAGCACCTGCACGTCGAACTGCGACTCCTCGGTGTAGCCGCCAATCGGCTCTGGCCACTTCTCGAAGAACCTGCGGTGCCGCGCGCGCTGCGCGCCGGCCGTGTGATCGTCGATGTAGCTGGAATGCCAGTTGGCCCGGGACGGAATGCGCGGGTCGCTGCGCCGCCGATCCTCGTCCATGCGGGTCACTACCCGGTGGTAGCCATCGTCGAAGCTGGTGTAGACCGCGTCGATCTGCGGGGCCGAGATCAGCGCCGCGTAGAGGACGTTCCGGCTGTCTTCGCTCCGAAAGAACTCGGGCCTGGCCGTCGCCACGCTGGCGACAAGCCGCAGGGTCGCCGCGACGGGGTCGAGAAGATTGGACACCATTCCGGTCGCATCGTCGCTGGCGCGGTCTATGAAGCGTTGCGCAACGTTGGCCAGGTTGCGGGCGTTCGCGTAGTAGCTGAACGCAATGATCGCCGCCAAAGCGGGCAGAATGAGTACCGCGAAGACCGCGGTGATACTCAGCTGCAGTCGGGTGCCCCGGGGTGTATCCAACAATTTCACCGTCGACCTACACCTTGAGCGCGCCAATCAGCTGCTTGGCGCGTCAGAAATTGTCGGCACCTCCGCGCGGAAGTTGTCCCGACCGCCACCATGCGTCTGGTATCGGCCATCCTGGGGCGTACCTGAAGACGCGCAGCCCGTCAGGAGTGTCGAGAAGAGAATCCCTGCGATTGCAGCGACTCTGACTGTTCGCAGTCGTTTACCGACAAGGGGCATGGTTTGGTTCATGGCGAGGTCCTGTGGTGTGCTACTTGACGACCTGTTCAGTGGCGACACGGACACGTCCGCTGCGCCGGGCCTTGTCCAGGGCATCGTGATCCCTGTCGGTCTGCTTGGCATAGGCGAGCGCAAACCTGGCGATGGCATCGTCCAGTTCGGTGCTGTTGCCGCAGTAGCCGGCGATCAGCGCGGCATCACCCGACTTGGCGTGCGCCAGCGCCAGTGCCCAGCCGCATATGGCGCAATATTCGTCGAAGGTCTCCAGCTGATCGATGTCGCCTTCGGCAAACGCGATGCTGCCCTTCATGTCGGCGAGTTGCCGGATATAGAAGTCCTTGTCGTTGATCCGCCCCCAGCCGAGAAAGATATCCGGCGCGCCCTGGGCCAGGTGCTGCCCCACGACTACGCGCTTGCCGTGATTACTAAACGGCAGGGTGCCTTCCACATAAGGCGCCAGCACCGAAGCCTGAGCCTCCTTGACCTGGAGGAACAGCGGATCGTCGTTGTCGGTGCCCTTCATCAGGACGACCCAGCAGCCGGTCCCGACGCTGCCGACGCCGACGACCTTGCGCGCGACATCGACGATACGATAGCGCGACAATAGCTTCAGGCGATCCATCGGCAGCGATTCGAGGTATGAGCGCAGGACCGCGTCGAGGGCCTCGTTGATCGGCGCGCCATTCTCAGCGTGCGTCTCGCGGACAATCAGGGGCAGTTCCTCGACGATCCGATGCTCGCCGTCGACTTCTTCGGTCATCTTGTCGAGCGCCCGCACGTGGCCTTTTTCACGCGCCTTGGCCATGGCGCGCTCGGCCCGCCGACGCGCCTTGGCGGAGAGCGTGTCGAGCACCGCCCTCTCATCGATGCGGTTGTACCAGACCTCGAGATGGCCCATCTCGGCGAAGCGCCTGAGGCGCTTCCGGTAGGAGCGAACGATCGCACGGGCGGCATCGGCGGCCTTGTGCTTGTCGCCGCTCATGAAGCGCGCCGCTACCGCGGCACTGGCGGCCAGGCGCTTGAGGTCCCACTCCCAGGGCCCGGGGTGGATTTCGTCGAAGTCGTTGATGGCAAACACGAGGTTGCGTTCTGCAGAGGCAAAGACCCCGAAATTGGAGACGTGCATGTCGCCGCAGGCGTTGACGAAGAGCCCGGTGGCCGGCGTGCCGGCGAGATCGCCGGCCATGACGGCGGCCGACCCGCGCAGAAAGGCGAACGGCGAGGCGAGCATGCGGGCAAAGCGGACCGGCACCAGCTTCTGCACGCGGCTTACATTCTGGCGTTCGAGGATCGCGATCGGATCGGCGCGATTCGGATTCTCGTCGAACCTCGCGTGTTCGGCGCGGGGCACCTGGTCGCGCAGCGCCTTGCCCTCGGCCAGACGCTCCTGAACCGATGCCCGCTTTTCCGTGAAGCTCGCCAGGAGCGCGAGATCTCCCGTGGCCTCGGCGAGGCGCACCAGGTGCGCCCTGTCTCCGGTATGACGTTTCACGACGTTCATCGTGCATTTCCCCTCATCGCAGCGGACTCCGCGGCATCAAGCGTGGGCGGCGCCTTGTGCCAGGCCTGCCCCCTCTTGGCCTCGTCGTAACCATAGGCATAGAGCGCGTTCATGTAGGCCTGGTCGAACTCGCCGGTCTTGGGGGCTTTGAAGTCCGCTCCGATGTAGGCGAGGTTGTAGTCGACACCGTCGCGCTTGCTGACGAAGTAGGTGCGCAACACGTCGTTCTTGCCGCTCGCCGCCAGCATGGTGTTGATGGCGCGGCCCGCGATCGAGATCGTGCGCCGCTCGCTCGCCGCATAGTCCGGATCGAGCCGGGCATTGCGGATAATATAGGCGTGGCGCACGCGGCGGACGCCGCTCCGGGAGAGGTCGACCGACGCCGGATAGAGGAAGAGCTGGGCCATCGTGCCGCCGTCGACGTGCATTTCCTGATACTTCTTGCCATCGAGTTCGACATCGACCAGCACGGGCGGGAAGGCGCCGGGGATCGCTGCCGAGGCCCTCAGGATCTTGTGGAAAAGACCCAGCGCCCCGGGATGTCCGCTGGCCGCGAGCGCACCGATGTTCCAGATCACCGGCCGCTGGGCGTCGAGATCCGTGGTGCCGATCATCAGCAGGCGTCCGTTCTGATATTCGCGCGCGATGGCGTCGAACATCTTCTGGTCGGCATATCGGGTAATGACTTCGGCCAGCGGGCTGGTATCGGCCACGGCGTCGTCGAACAGCGCAGCGACGAGAAGTCGACGGGTGCGAAACACCTTCTCGGGCGTCATGGTCGTATAGACTTCCCGCAAGGTGGCGTCGTAGTCGGAGCCGAGGAAGGCAAAGGGCGCGATCAGGGCGCCGGTGCTGATGCCGGTCACCATCTTGAAGTCGGGCCGCGTGCCGGTTTCGGTCCAGCCGTTCATCAGGCCGGCGCCGAAGGCGCCGTTGTCGCCGCCGCCGGACACGGCGAGGTAGCTCACCGGCGGCAGCTTCATGCCCGCCTGCCGGACGCCGGTCTTGCCCGCGCTCCGCAGCGCCGCCTCCTCACGCTCGAGGGCGCGCGTGCCTTCCTCGATCATGGGTCTGGGGTCGCCGTCGGCGAAGAAGCGCGCATTGGGGATACCGAGCGGCAGCGCGCGGGAGGTATCGGCCTGCGGCACCGCCGGCCCGCGTTCGGGAATCGAACAGGCCGCCACGGCGACGAGGCCGATCGACAGTGCCGCAAGCGATGCCAGGTTTCGCAGGGTCAAGAGCGGGTCCTCGTTGCTATTGCCGCTTGGGCAGCTTCGCCAGCTCCGCCATGATCGCCCGATCGATCACCGTGAACAGGTAGGCGTCGGGCGCCAAGGTGCAGCCGCCGCGGACCAGATGCGCGAGATGCGCGCCTAGATCGCCGTCCGGAATGACCACGCCGCGATAGCGCGCTGAATGTTCGGCGAGATAGAGCGCCAGGGCCTTGCGCGGCTCGGGTTTCATGGCATGCGCTTCGCGGCAGGTGATGTAGGCGGCCTGATCGAAATTGGTCGGCGCGACCTGGGCCTGTGCGATCGTGGGCACCGCAACCAAAATGGTCGCGGCGACGAGGCATGTGCGGATCATGCTGGCGGCTCCCTACTTGTTGCCGATGGCGGTGCCGCCGAGATAGCCCACCGCGCCGCCGATCAGACCGGCGCCGACGACTGTGCCGAAGCTGCCGCCCGACACCAAGCCGATGCCCGACCCCAGGGCAGCGCCCGTGGCAGCGCCCTTCTGGCCGGGAGACATGTTCTCACAGCCTCCAACGAGGCAGGCCATGACGATTATCAAGACCGTCGTGCTTCGCATGATTTCTCCCCGACCAAACTTGCGCCCTTTACCGACGCTGCGGCAAGCAATGCGAGAGTCTTAGTCGAAAGCACTCGCCGACGTTTGACATTGGGGGGCCGGCGTTTGACATTTCGGGACAAGGCCCGAAATGACCAATCTGATCCGCAGCGCCTGTCTCACGTCCTATCCTGAGATCGCCCGCTCTCTCGGGCTGCAACCGTTGCACCTGCTTGCTTCCTGCGGCATCGATCGGCGCTGTCTAGAGGACCCCGACCTCAAGCTGCCATCCGAAGCGCTGGGACGCCTGCTGGAGGCCTCGGCACGGGCGGCAGGTGTCGAGGATTTTGGCTTGCGTCTGGCGGAGACGCGCACGTTCTCAGTGCTGGGACCACTAGGCCTCCTGGTCCGCGAGGAAGCAACGATGCGCGACGCGCTGCGCTCGTTGATGCGCTACATCCCCCTGCACAACGAAGCAATCTACCTGCGGCTTGAGGAGCATGGCGACGAAGCAATCATCTGCCTCGAGATTCGCGCTGCACGGCTCGCCCCGATCCGCCAGGGTGTAGAGCTCGCGGTTGGCGTGCTCTACCGCGTCCTGCGATTGCTGATCGGGACGCAATGGCGGCCGCAGGTGTGTTTCGCCCATGACGCCCCGCAGAAGAACGAGACCCATCGCAGGATGTTCGGCAACAGCGTCCGCTTCACCTGCGATTTCAACGGAATCGTCTGCAGTGGGAGCGACCTCGATCGCGCGATACCCGCCTCGGACCCGGTGCTCGCGCGCTATGCCCGCCAGTATCTCGAGGGGCTCCTGGCCCGCACCAACGTCGGCACGGCCGATAGGGTACGCGAACTCGTCTGGCTGCAGCTCGCCTCTGGCCGTTGCGCCGCCGAGCAGGTCGCCGGGCAACTCGGCATGGACCGCCGCGTGCTTCATCGCAGGCTCGCGACGGAGCATTTGACCTTCTCCGCAATTGTTGAAGCGGTGCGCACGGAAATCGTCACGCGCATGCTGGCAAGCCAGGAGCGGACCCTTGGTTCCATTGCCGACATGACGGGCTTCGCCAGCCTCAGCGCCTTCTCCCGCTGGTTCCACGGCCGGTTTGGGGTCAGTCCGACGGCCTGGCGCAGGCGCTTCCAGGGCAGCGGACACCTGCTGTCGCCCGACCCAATGAGCAACAGCTTGCAGATTTGACGGCGCGGCCTCCCTGTGGTCGAGAGATCGTCAACGGGGGGAAGCGGGGAATGGGTTGGAACCGGTGGTACTCGGCCAGGAGCTATCTCAGAAGCTCGCTCTGGATCGTTCCGTTCGTCACTTTCCTGGCCTACCTGGTGATGGTCCGGGTGATCGATGCGCTCGACAGCCGGTTTGGATCACTGGACTACTTCTCGTCCTTCGGCGTGTCGGGACTGACGGCAGCCCTTCAGACGATCATCACGCTGACGTCGTCGTTCCTGGTGTTCACGTTCGGCTCCTTGCTGGTGGCGATCCAGATCGCCGGCGGACAGCTCACGCCGCGGATCATCGCAACGACGCTCTTGCGGGACAACGCCATACGCTTCTCGGTCGGTCTGTTCATCTTTTCGCTTCTGTTTGCCGTCGGAGCCCTGGTCAGGCTCGAGACGTCCGAGTCCCATCTGATCCTTCTTGTGGCAAATGTCCTGGGTCTCGTTTCGGTCGCGACTTTCCTGTTCCTGATAGACTACGCGGCCCGCCTGCTGCGGCCGGTCAGCATCGTGTGGCGTGTCGGCGAGGAAGGTATTGCCGTCATCAGGCGTGTCTATCCCGACGTGGTAGAACAATCATCGAACCTGTCGCCGCAGCCAGGCCGTCCTGCCGGCCCCAGCCGCGCCGTTCTGCACCAGGCGCGATCGGGAATCGTTCTGGCCGTCAATATCGAGGCGCTGACGGGCCTCGCGCGCCGCGCTGACGGTGTCATCGAAGTCATCCCGCTGGTTGGCGACTTCCTCGCGACCGGCACCCTTCTCTTCCGCCTGCATGGCGGCGCCCGGAATATCGAAGACGGCAAACTGGCCGCCCAGGTGGCGTTGGGAGCCGAGCGCACGATCGAGCAGGATGCGACCTTTGCCTTCCGGGTCATCGTCGATGTCGCCATCAAGGCCCTGTCCAAGGCCATCAACGATCCGACGACCGCCGTGCTCGCTTTGGATCAGCTTCATCGCTTGCTGCACACCGCAGGCGCTCGCCACCTGCGCGGCGAGGAGATCCGGGATCAGGCCGGGCAGCTGCGCGTTCTCTTCCGCACGCCTGATTGGGAGGACTTTGTGCATCTCACGTGTCGAGAGATACGTCTCTACGGCGCCGAGAATTTCCAGGTGGCGCGCCGGTTGCGCGCCATGATCGGCAATCTGATCCAGACTCTCCCTGCACGTCGTCACCCTGCGCTTCGCGAGGAGCTGGCCTTGCTCGATGCCACCCTCGAGAAGTTGTATCTTTTGCCGCAAGATCTTGCCCTCGCGCACGTACCCGACACACAGGGGTTGGGTGGGGCTGCGATACACGCAAGCAACGCGACGTCCTAGAGGCGCGCGAAGCACGGCAGAAAGCCGTCGGCCGGTAAGCGCCCGCGACGGTGGTGCTTGTTTGCGGCAGCCCCGTCGGCTGCGGGAGCACCCGCGTCAGAGCTGCGGGAACACCCGCGGCCAGGGCATCGGCGGCGGGCTGATCGGGTAGAGGAACGCGCTCTCCCCCTGCCCCTTCGCCTCGTCCTCCGCCTTTTCCAAGGCCCGCCGGAGAGCCGTCAACAAACCGGCGCCGGTGTAGGGCCTGTGCACGAGCGGTCGGTCGCGGTGGCGTTCCGACAACTCCTGTAGCGCCGCGCCCGAGAGGAACACGGCGGGAATGCCGGCGTCATCCAGAAGCTCCAGGATCGCCGACGCCGCCCGCGGGTCGAGGTCGAGATCGACGATGGCGCCGTCTACGGGGCGCGATCGATCAGGCGGCGGGCTTCGGCCGCCGTGGCGACGGGACCGACCACCCGGTACCCCGCGTCGCGCAGGATGCGCTGCAGGTCGAGCGCGACGACGGCTCGTGGCCCGACGACGAGGATCCTGCCGTTCGGCCAGTCATGGGCCAGCGGGACGGGGGGCGCCCGGCGCGGGGACGCCGTGCCCGGCACGGCCGCCGGCGGGAAAGATCGGAAAAAGGGCTGCAGCGCGGCCGGCGCGGAGCCGGTCAGGAAAGCAGCTGACCCGACAGTCATACCTCACCTCCTGCAAAAAAAGTCGATGGCGAGAAATCAAAAACTCCCTGGTGGGAGTTCAAGGGGGGCGTCAAAAAAATTTGGCGGCCGCCCTTGACCCCATTCCGGCCGCCCCTAAATCGCCCGTCGCCGGATGCCTTCGCAGGGTCCGGCGCGGACCGGAGGGTCCGGTTCGACACCCTTGTATCCATGTTGCTCAAGAGGAGGATGTGGCTATGAACTTCGATCCAACCCCGTACTGGCGGTCGACCGTCGGCTTCGACCATCTGTTCGATCTCCTGGCCAACCAGGCGCTGCCGCAGGCCCAGGAAAACTACCCGCCCTACAACATCATCCGGATCGACGAGGACAACTACCGGATCTCGATCGCGGTAGCGGGCTTCACGCCCGAGGAAATCTCCATCACGGCGGAGCAGAACCAGCTCACCGTCGAGGGCCAGAAGCGGGCGCAGCCCGGCGGGCAGTATCTCTACCAGGGCATCTCGGCCCGCGCCTTCCGGCGGCAGTTCAACCTCGCCGACTATGTGAAGGTGAAGAGCGCCTCGTTCGAGCACGGGCTGCTCGAGATCGACCTGGTGCGCGAGGTGCCGGAGGCGATGAAGCCCAGGCGCATCGAGATCGCCACGCGTAGCGGCGACAGCAAGGTGCTGGAGAACACGGCGGACAACTCGAGCAACGGGCGCGTCGAGCAGTTGAAGCGCGCCTGATCCGGGGGAGCCTGATCCGACCACAGGGGCACCGCCGTCGCGGCGACGCGGCGGCGGTGTTCAAGACCGGGCAGGGCTGGGATTCTCCAGGCGCGCGCCCCATATTGGGTGACACGAGGAGCCCAGAATGCAGACCTACAAGAAGACCCCGGAGGCCGTGGCGAAGCTCACGCCGGAGCAGTTTCGCGTGACGCAGCAGAGCGGCACCGAGTACCCGGGCACCGGCCCGCTCCTGAACAACAAGGAGCCGGGCATCTATGTCGACATCGTCTCGGGCGAGCCGCTGTTCGCCTCGTCCGACAAATTCGAATCGGGATGCGGGTGGCCCAGTTTCACCAAGCCGATCGAGCCCGCCAATGTCGCCGAGCTTAAAGACGGCTCGCTGGGCATGATGCGGATCGAGGTCCGGTCCAAGCACGGCGACAGCCACCTCGGGCATGTGTTTCCCGACGGGCCGCGGGACCGCGGCGGCTTGCGCTACTGCATCAATTCGGCCTCGCTGCGCTTCGTTCACCGCGACGACATGGCGGCGGCGGGCTATGGTGCCTATCTCGACCAGGTGGAGGACATCAAATGAGCGAAGAGCGCGCAGTACTCGCCGGCGGTTGTTTCTGGGGCATGCAGGATCTGATCCGCAAGCTGCCCGGTGTCCTCTCGACACGGGTCGGCTACACGGGCGGCCGCGTCGCCAACGCGACCTATCGCAACCACGACGGCCATGCCGAGGCGATCGAGATCGTTTTCGATCCGGCGAAGACGAGCTACCGCGCGCTGCTGGAGTTCTTCTTCCAGATCCACGATCCCTCGACCATGAACCGCCAGGGCAACGACCGCGGCACCAGCTATCGCTCGGCGATCTTCTATACCAGCGACGCGCAGAAGCGGGTCGCCCTGGACACGATCGCCGATGTCGATGCGTCGGGCCTGTGGCCCGGCAAGGCCGTCACCGAAGTGACGGCCGCCGTCGACTTCTGGGAAGCCGAGCCCGAGCACCAGGATTATCTGGAGCGCATTCCCAACGGCTATACCTGCCACTTCGTGCGGCCCGGCTGGAAACTGCCCCGGCGTACCGAGGCGGCCGCCTGACGCGGCCGGCGGCGCCGAAAAGACGAGGAACGGCTAACCCGCATTCCTTCTCCTCCCCCAGGCACGCCTGGGGGAGGTGGCCGTAGGCCGGAGGGGGAAAGCCTCAAAGAGGATTTCCAAAATTTGCGGATCTGAAATCGGCAAGCAGTCGTGCCGTTGGCCCTCCCCCTCCGCCCCGTAAGACGGGGCACCTCCCCCGAAGCGGGGGAGGAGAAGAGTTATTTGGCCCGGTCCTCCGGCAGCTTGTCCTTGGTCTGCAGCATCAGCCGCTCGACGCGCTGGCCCTTCACCATGTGGGTCTCCAGCACCTCATTGATGTCTTCCCTGGTGGCGCAGGAATACCAGACGCCTTCGGGATAGATCACCAGGGTCGGTCCGAGCTCGCAGCGGTCGAGGCAGCCGGCGCTGTTGATGCGGACGTTCTTGAGGCCGAGGTCCTTGGCGCGACTCTTCATATGGTCGCGCAGCGCCTCGCCGTCACGCTCGGCGCAGCAGCCGCGCGGATGGCCGGCCGGGCGGCGGTTGGTGCAGCAGAAGACGTGGGCTTCGTAGTAGGGCTCGGGATCGTCAGGCTTCTCGCGTGCGCTCATCGCCCGCTCAGCCCTTCTTGCCGGTGCCGGAAGCGATGCCGGCCAACTGCTGCCAGAAGGCCTGTTGCATCTGCTGCATCTGCTCGACGCCCTGCATCGAGGCCGGCAGCCAGGTCTTGAAGACCTGCTCGGGGTTCATCGAGTTGAGGCTCGACTTCAGCCGCTCCTCGATCTCGCCCATGATGCGGTCCTGCATCGGCTTCAGGTCGGGCAGGCCGAAGAAGGCGCGGGCCTCCTCGGGCGTGCAGGTCACTTCGACATTCACTTTCATGGCTGTCACTCCGTTTCAGCGAGATTAGCATGCTATGACCCCTGCATGACGACCCTCTCCTTGCCCGCCTGGCTGGCCCCGAATCCCCGGCTCGACCGGGACGCAGCCTTCGGCCGCGACCAGCAGTTCGTGGTCAATCCCAACGGCGTGCCCGAGCTCGCCCTGGAGCTGGACGAATGCCCCGCCCACAGAGTGACGCCGCTGTACCGGCTGCCGGCGCTGGCCGAGCGGCTGGGCGTCGGCGAGGTCCGGGTCAAGGACGAGAGCCAGCGGTTCGGCTTCGGCGCCTTCAAGGCCCTGGGCGGTGTGCTGGCGGTCGGCAACGTGCTCTCTGGCGCGGTCGGCAACGCCTATCATTCCAGCCCGAGCTTCGCCTCGCTGCTGAAGCGCGAGCATCTCGAGGTCACCGCCGACTACGTCTTCACCACCGCGAGCTCGGGCAACCATGGCCGCTCGGTCGCGGCCGGCGCCAAACTGTTCGGCAATCGCTGCGTGATCTTCCTGCCGAAATTCACCAGCGCCGACAAGGAAGCCGCGATCCGTGCCCGCGGTGCCGAGGTGATCCGTGTCGACGGCGACTACGACACCGCCGTCGCCGAATGCCGCAAGCAGGCCGCCGCGAAGGGCTGGACGATCATCTCCGACACTTCGTGGGAAGGCTACGACCGGATCCCGCGCAGCGTGATGCGCGGCTATTCCGTGCTGGTCGAGGAAATCGTCCAGCAATGGCCGGACGCGCCGACGCATGTGTTCGTGCAGGCCGGCGTCGGCGGGCTCGCCGCGGCGGTGATCGGCTATCTCTGGGCGGTGCTGCCGCCCTCAGGTCATAGGCGGCCGGTGTCGGTCGTGGTCGAGCCCGCAAGCGCCGACTGCTGGTTCCAGAGCAACCTTGCCGGCAAGCCGATGCTGGCCAGCGGCAATGCCGACACGGTGATGGGCGGGCTTGCCTGTCGCGAGATCTCGCCCGTGACCTGGCCGATCATCGGCCTCGCGGCGGACTGGTTCATGACCATCGAAGAGGACGATGTCTTGCCGGCGCGCCGGCTGTTCGCGCATCCGCCGGCCAGTGAATCAGGGGTCGATCCCGCCGTCACCTCAGGCCCCTCGGGCTGCGCGGGCCTCGCCGGCCTCACGCGGGTTTGCACCGAAGCCACTGCCTTCGAAGCGCTGGGCCTCGACAAGAATGCGCGCGTGCTGCTGATCAACAGCGAAGGCGATCTCGGCGAGCCGCTGGTCGAGTTCATGTCGTCCTGAGCGTAGCGAAGGGCCTCATCGCCGTTTGCCACGCCATGAGATCCTTCGCTACGCTCAGGATGACAGAGGAGTATCTCGTGCAGCTTCAGCTCAAAACCTGGCAATTCGTCGACGACTATCTGAAAACCAAGACCGGAATCATCATCCCGATCGGCTCGACCGAGCAGCATGGGCCGACCGGCCTGATCGGCACCGACGCGCTAACCGCCGAGATGATCGGCCGGGGTGCGGGCGAGAAAGTCGGCGCGCTGGTGGCGCCGACGATTTCCGTGGGCATGGCGCAGCATCATCTCGGGTTCGCCGGCTCGATCACACTCAAGCCCACGACGCTGATCGCCGTGGTGCGCGACACCGTCGTCTCGCTCGCGCGGCATGGTTTCACGCGCTTCTTCTTCGTGAACGGTCACGGCGGCAACATCGCGACCGTGACGGCCGCCTTCTCCGAGATCTATTCCGAGCGTTCGATGGAAAAGATGAGCAACCAGCCCTCCATCAAGTGCGCGCTGCGCAACTGGTGGGACGGGCCGGGCATCAAGCGGCTCAGCCAGGAGCTCTATCCCGTGGGCGAAGGCAGCCACGCCACCGCCTCGGAGGTGGCGCTCACCTGGTACAAATATCCCGAGACCATCCAGCGCAAGGAGATGGATCCCAGGATCGCGCCGAATGGATCATTCGCCGATGCCGAGGATTACCGGCGCACGTTTCCGGACGGCCGCATCGGCTCCGACCCCAACCAGGCGACGCCGGAGCACGGCAAGCGTTTCTACGACACGGCGGTCGATGAAGTGGCGCGCGATTATGAGTCCTGGGTGGCCAGGTAGAGGAGGCCAGCCTGCCGAACACCGATCCCCCTCTGCCCGAGACCCGCTTCGCCCGCGCGGGCGACGTCAGCATCGCCTATCAGACGATGGCCCAGAAGGCGGGGACGCAAAAGTCGAGCACGGCAGCCCTCGACCTGATCGTGATGCCCGGCATGGTCTCCCATGTCGAGTTCTTCCATGAAGTGCCGAACTACACCCGGTTCCTGCGGCGCCTTTCGGCATTCGCCCGGGTCGTGACGTTCGACAAGCGCGGCCAGGGCCTGTCGGACCGCGTACCCGGCGTGCCCTCGCTCGAGGAGCGCGCGGACGACCTCGAGGCCGTGATGTCGGCGATCCGGTCGGAGCGGGCGGCGCTGCTGGGCTTCTCCGAAGGCGCCTCGCTCAGCGCGCTCTATTCCGCGACCCATCCGCAGCGGGTCTCGCATCTCGTGCTCTACGGCGGGTTCGCGCGCTTCGCGAACACGTCGGATTTCTCGCTGATGTACGAGCCCGACATACTCCGCGCCTCGGCCAAGCACTGGGGCAAGGGCTACAGCATCAAGCTGTTTGCGCCGAGCCTCGCCGACGATCCTGCGACCAAGCAGATGTGGGCCAAGGGCGAGCGGCTCTGCGTCAGCCCGGGCGCCTACCGCACGATGGTCGAGACCAATATGGAAGTCGACGTGCGCTCCGTTCTGCCGCAGATCCGCGTGCCGACCCTGGTGCTGCACCGTGCCACCGACCTCGCGGTGCCGGTCGCGAACGGCCGCTATCTCGCCGGCGCGATTCCCGGCGCGAAGTACATCGAGTATCCGGCCGGCGACCATATGCCCTTTGCCGGCACCGACTTCGAGCCGATGTGCGGCGACATCGAGGAATTCATCACCGGCTTTCGGGCGACCGCATCGACCGACACGGAAAGAGTGCTGGCGACGGTGCTGTTCACCGACATTGTCGACTCGACGCAACAGCTCGCGCGCATGGGCGACCGCGCCTGGCGACAGCTTCTCGACGAGCATGACCGCAGTGCGCGCCGGCTGATCGAGCAGCATCGCGGCCGGTTCGTGAAGAACACCGGCGACGGCCTGCTCGCGAGCTTCGACGGGCCGGCGCGTGCGATCCGTTGTGCGCAGGAGCTGCGCACCGCATCGGCGGCGCTGGGCATCGTCATCCGGGCCGGCCTGCACACCGGCGAGATCGAATTGCGCGGCGACGATGTCGGCGGCGTCGCCGTCCACGTCGCCTCGCGCGTCCTGGGAACGGCGGGGCCGAACGAAGTCGTGGTGTCGCGGGTGCTGCCCGACCTCGTTGCAGGCGCGGGGTTGTCCTTTGCGCCGCGTGGGCCTCACGTACTGAAGGGACTCGACGGCGCCTGGGAGCTTTTCACGGTGCTGTAGAAAACAACGAACCAGGGAAGCCGGAGATCATCGGCCAACCAGCAAGGGAGCGTCATTATGAAAGTCGGGTTCATCGGGCTGGGCATCATGGGGGCGAGCCTCGCCGCCAACCTGCAGAAAGCCCAGCATAAGGTCACGGTTCACGACGCCCGACGCGCCGCGGCCGATGGCCATATCGAAGCCGGCGCCATCTGGGCCGATTCGCCGGCCGAGGTGGCGCGGAACTCGGACGTGGTCTTCACCTCGCTCCCCGGCCCGCCCGAGGTCGAGGCGGTGGCCTTGGGTCCCGATGGAATCCTCGCAGGCATGAAGCGCGGCGGCACCTATTTCGATCTCTCGACCAACTCGCGCGCCACTGTCGCCAAGATCGCCGCTGCCTTCGCCGAGAAGGGCGCGCACATGCTCGACGCGCCGGTGAGCGGCGGGCCGAGGGGCGCCAAGACCGGCAAGCTCGCGATCTGGGTCGGCGGCGAGAAGGACGTGTTCGAGAAGTTCAAGGACGTACTGGGCGCGATGGGCGACCAGGCGCGCTATGTCGGCCCGATCGGCCAGGCGACCGTGGCCAAGCTGGTGCACAATTGCGCCGGCTACGCCATGAACCTGGCGCTGGCCGAGGTCTTCACCATGGGCGTCAAGGCAGGCGTCGAGCCGCTCGCCCTGTTCGAGGCCGTGCGCCAGGGAGCACTTGGACGCCGCCGCACTTTTGACGGGCTGATCGACCAGTTCCTGCCCGGCACCTACGATCCGCCGTCGTTCATGCTGCGCCACGCCCACAAGGATGTGTCGCTCGCCGTCGCACTCGGCAAGGAAGTGAGTGTGCCGATGCGCGCCTGCAACCTCACGCTCGAGGAAATGACCGAGGCGCTGAACCGCGGCTGGGCCGAGCGCGATTCGCGTTCCGCCATGCTGCTGCAGCAGGAGCGCGCCGGCGTGAAGATCGCCGTCGACGCCGAGAAGCTGCAGGCCTCGCTGAAGGATCACGACACCGGGACGGGCTGAACCGGCTGGGCGGACCGGGAAGGGCCGAGCTATCTCCGCACCCGCTCCCTGTGCAGGATGTAGAGGCCTGAACTCACGATCACCACGATACCGAAAAGCGCCAGCGCGTTGGGGACGTCGCCCCAGACGACGTAGCCGATACCGAGAGCCCACAGGATCGAGGCGTAGCGGAACGAGCCGATGACGGAGAATTCCGCGCCCGAGCGCAGCGCAATCACCAGGGCCTGATAGCCCGCGGCCAGCAGCAGCGAAGAGACGACCAGCAGCCAGATTTCGCGCGCGGTCATCGGCTGCCAGCCCTCCACGAACGTCCAGGCGCAACCCACCAGGGCCACAGCGACGGCGGAGGCGAAGGAGACCACCAGGGTCGGCACCGACGCCGGCAGGTAGCGGCCGAGGACGTCGCGAAAGGCGCCGAGCACGGTGGCGAACAGCACCACCCAGGCCCAGACGTCGATACTGTCCGGCCGCGGCTGGATCACCAGCAGCACGCCCAGGAAGCCCACGATCACCGCGGACCAGCGCCGCCAGCGCACGGTCTCCTTCAGCAGCAGCACGGCGAGCGCGGTGAAGATGAGCGGCGTCGAGAG
>JBQTJT010000021.1:0-127035 GCA_052386855.1 Reyranella sp. | reverse complement strand
TGGTGCCCCGAGACGGAATCGAACCGCCGACCCCATCATTACGAATGACGTGCTCTACCAGCTGAGCTATCGGGGCACGGCGGCGGGTTTAAGGGAAAGGCGGCGGCGGCGCAAGACGGCGTTTCGCCATCTTTATGGGCCTCGCTTCGGCCAAAACCGAAGCATGCGGCGGCCCGGAAGGCTATAGAACGGCCGCCATGACGACACTCCTCTCGCTCCTGCCTCTCCTCCTGGTCATCGCCCTGCTCGCGTCGGGCCGCGTGAGCGCGCTTGTCGCGGGCCTGGCGGGGCTGGCGGCAACGCTGGCCGCCTCCGCCACCCTGGTGATGGGCAACGCTTCGGACGGGGCGGCCGCCGATGCGGCGGCCGCGCTGTTCCGGCGCGAGGTGCCGGCCGGCCTGTGGCTGAGCTGGCACGTCATCGCCATCGTGGTCACCGGCGTCTTCTTCCATCGCGCCAACCAGGCCCGTGCCACAGCCGGCAGCCAGGGCACGATCGAGCCGACGCCGCGCCGGCTGTTCTCGGTCTGCTTCCTGCTGGCGCCGTTTGCCGAATCGGTCACGGGCTTCGGCGTCGGCTACATCATCGCGCTGGCAGCCCTCCGGCGACTGGGCATCGGCGGCCTGCCGGCGCTGCTGCTCGGCCTCTACAGCCAGTCGCTGGTGCCGTGGGGGGCGCTGGCCATCGGCACCACCGTCGGCGCCACCCTGGCAGGCCTCACGCCCAACGAGCTCGGTCTCCTGTGTGCACTGCTGCAGATCCCGATCCATCTGCTCTATCTCGCGCTCTACTGGCGCTTCGCGCGCGAGGCCGGGCTGGCGGTACCGCTGGCGCAGAAGCTCGACGACCTTGCCTGGACGGCGCTGCTGCTCGGCCTCGTCTGGCTCGTCAACCTTGCGAGCGACGTCGAGATCGCCGCGGCCGCGCCCACCGCCTTCCTGCTGGCGCTGCGCTACTGGCGCGACGAGCGGCCGGGCCTCGCCGAGGCGCAGGCGACGCTCCGCGCCTCGGCGCCCTACGTCGCATTGACGCTGGCACTTTGCGCCACGCGGCTGGTGACGCCGCTGCGCGATCTCCTGAAGCCCCTGTGGGCGCTGAAGCCGTACGACAACCAGCCGGCCTTCGCACCGTTCTACGCGCCGGGCTTCTGGCTGCTGGCGATCGGCATCGCGGTCGTGCTGATCGCGCGGGCGCCGCTGGGTCGTGTCGTGGCCGAAGCGGCACGCGGCTCTTGGCGCGCCTCGGCAGTAACGCTCGCTTTCGTACTGATGGCGGAATTCTACGTAGGCTCCGGCATGGCGACGGCGATCGCCGAGGCGCTACGCGCCGCCGCCGGCCAGGGCGCGGCGCTTGGCGTGCCGCTGTTTGCGGCCACGGGCGGCTTTCTGACCGGCAGCGGGGCCGCCGCCAACGCCATGCTGATGCCGATGGAAACGGCGCTCGCCCGCGCCCTGGCGCTCGACCCGGCCTGGATCGCCGCCGTCCAGAACAGCGTGACCGCCAACCTCACCATGCTGTCGCCGATCCGGGTCTCGATGGGCGCGGCCATCCTGGCGCTGTCGGCCTCCGACGCCGTGCTCTACCGCCGCGCCTGGCCGCTCGCCCTGCCGCCGCTGGTGACGGGTTTCGCCGCCATTCTGCTCCTGCTGGCGCGCGCCTGATTTGGCCTTATGATCCCGCCCGCAACGACAAATTCGCGGGAGAGAACGATGGCCAAGGTGGCATTTCTGGGTCTGGGCGTGATGGGCTTTCCGATGGCGGGGCACCTCGCCGCCAAGGGCCACGACGTGACCGTCTACAACCGGACCTTCGCCAAGGCCGAGGAGTGGACCAAGAAGCACGGGGGCCAAGGGAGGGGCAAGGCCGCCAGGACTCCGAAGGAGGCGGCGGCCGGCCAGGAGATCGTGTTCTCCTGTGTCGGCGACGACAACCATCTGCGCGCCGTGATGTTCGGCGAAAACGGCGCCCTGGCCGGCATGGCCAAGGGCGCAATCATGTACGACAACACCACGGCCTCGGCCGACATCGCGCGTGAGCTGCACGCGGCGGCGAAGAAGATCGGCGTCGATTTCATCGACGCGCCCGTGTCCGGCGGCCAGGCCGGCGCGGAGAACGGCCAGCTCACGGTGATGTGCGGCGGCGAGCAGGCGCCGTTCGACAAAGCCAATCCGGTTGCCATGTCCTACGCCAAGGCGATCACCCTGATCGGCCCCCCGGGCTCGGGCCAGATCACCAAGATGATGAACCAGATGTGCATCGCCGGCCTCGTCCAGACATTGTCCGAGGCGCTCAACCTCGGCCAGCGCGCCGGCCTCGACATGGACAAGGTGATGGCCGCGATCTCCAAGGGCGCGGCGCAAAGCTGGCAGATGGACAATCGCTGGCAGAACATGGTCAACGGCAAGTTCGACTATGGCTTCGCCGTCGACTGGATGCGCAAGGATCTCGGCATCGCCATGGCCGAGGGCAAGCGCTGGAAGGCACAGATGCCGGTGGTCGCCTTGGTCGACCAGTTCTATCAGCGCGTGCAGGAGCGCGGCGGCGGACGCTGGGACACGTCGAGCCTGATCCAGCCGCTGCAGAAGCCGTAAGCCTCTTCTGTCGTCCTGAGTCGCGCGGGGTAACCCCCGCGCTGAAGCGAAGGACCTGACAGACCAACCTACGATTCTGGTGGAAACATGAGATCCTTCGCTACGCTCAGGATGACGTCATGACCTACACGCTGTGGGGCCGCCAGGGCTGGGGCTCGACGATCGTCGAGGCCCAGCTCGACTGGTATGGGCTCCCCTTCACTTTCGAGCCGGTCGAGGACCTGTTCAAGACGCCGGGCGCCAAGGCCAAGCTCGAGAAGGTCAACCCGCTGGCCCAGGTGCCGACGCTCGTTCTGCCCGACGGCGGCATCATGAGCGAGAGTGCCGCCATCACGCTGCTGCTGGCCGAGATCACGGGCAAGGACCAGCTGGTGCCAGCGGCGGGCGCGCCGGAGCGGGCGAAGTTCCTGCGCTGGCTGGTCTATATCGTGGCCAACATCTATCCCACCTTCACCTATGCCGACGATCCGGCGCGCTTCGTCTCGGTCAATGCCGCGCGCGATCCTTTCCGTGCCGCGACCGACGCCTATGCGCAACGGCTGTGGCACCAGGTCGAGAGCGAGACCGGCAGCCCGTGGTTCCTGGGCGAGCGCTTCTCCGCCCTCGACATCTACATCGACGTCATGACCCGCTGGCGGCCCAAGCGGGGCTGGTTCGAGGGCGAGACGCCGAAGCTGTTCGCCATTGCGCGCAAAGCCGATGCGCTGCCCGAGCTGAAAGAAGTCTGGAAGAGGAACTACCCATGAAACGCCGCAGCTTCGTCGCCCTCGCCTCCGCCACCACGGCCTTCGCAGGCACCGCGCATGCCCAGGGGACCTGGCCCGACAAGCCGATCACCATCGTGGTGCCGGCGCCGCCGGGCGGCGGCACCGACCTGGTCACGCGCATGTATGCCGACCTGCTCGGCCAGGAACTCGGCCAGCAGGTGATCGTCGACAACAAGGGCGGCGGCAACGGCAACATCGGCACGTCGCTGGTCGCTCGCGCCAAGCCCGACGGCTACACGCTCCTGATGCAGTACTCGGCCTACCACTCGGCCAACCCGGCGCTGATCAAGGACCTGAACTGGAAGCCCGACGATTTCGTCGGCGTCGCCATGGGCGCGGTGGCGCCGCACGTCATCGTCGTCGCCAAGAAAGTGCCGGCCGAGGATCTCAAGAGCTTCGTCGCCTACGCCAAGGCCAACAAGGGCAAGCTGAACTACGCCTCGGTGGGCGCCGGCTCGGTGCCGCACCTGGGCGGCGTGCTGCTCAACAAGGCGGCCGGCATCGACCTCACGCATATTCCCTACAAGGGCGCGGGACCGGCGACGGCCGATCTCGTGGCCGGTCAGGTCGAGCTTATGGTGGTGACGCCGCCGTCGGTGTCGGGCCACATCCGGACCGGCAACGTGAAGGCGCTGGCGCTCGCCAGCGACAAGCGCCACCCGGCTTTTCCCGACATCCCGACGGCATCCGAGGCCGGCCTGCCGGGCTTCATCCTCGACGGCTGGTTCGCGCTGTTCGCGCCCGCCGGCACGCCGCAGCCCATCGTCGACAAGTTGAACACCGCCATGCGCAAGATCGGCAAGATGGAGGCCGTCGTGGCGCGCGCCAACCAGCTCGGCACGGTGCTGAAGGACTGGACGCCGGGCGAGATGGACAGCTTCGCCAAGGGCGAGGTCGCGACCTGGGGCAAGGTGATCCGCGACAACAACATCACCTTCACCGAGTAGCGATTTCCGGCACAGCTCGTTGTGCCACGCGTTGTCCCGCTGCCTGTGCCACGAACCGCACTCAAACCCTTGATCTGACGACGCGATCGCCCCCCGATCGACTGTGCCACCACGCCCCACCTCCTTGCGTGATGGGAATCCCGGACCGTCGGCGCTCTGCGGCGCCTGGACACAAAGAAAAACGCCCGGAACGGAGACCGTTCGGGCGTTGCCAGCAGTGCCTGCACAAAGACGACCACTGTAGTGAAAATCTAACACAAAACCTGCTGATCTTGCAAATCGACATGCCGTCTGACCGCGACTTGCCGCGCTATGCGCACGCCCTCCCGCTACTTTGCTCTGGTGAGGATGGCGGTGTTGGTCGGCTTTCCATCTGGGCTTTCAAAGCGAGCACCCTCAAGCCTGCCGCTCACGAAGGCATAGTCGGCACGTGCACCGGCCCTCGATGTATCGGGGAAGCTGAACTTTCCGTTGGCACTGATTTTCGTGCGGCTGAACGGGGCACTCCCGGCCTTGACCTTCCACTCGGGCTTGTCTCCCCACGAAGAGACGCCCTGCATGGTGCCGTCGGCGCCAATCGACTGAATGTCGATGGTGATCGAGAGTCCGCCTTTCCACTCGCCCTTCCACGTTCCGATGTACTGCGCATAGGGGCTCTGCGCCCGCGCCGAACCCGCGACCAGTAGAAAGCCCGTCGTCCCAACGAAAAGCTCGCGCCGCTCGATTGTATTTTTCACAGCCAGCCCCCGCATGCGTTGCTCTCTGCCGAAGGTACAACAGGGCCCCGACTTGGCAACGGCGATCATGCTATCCGCCAGCTGGCGATCGTCAGAACGTCTGGCGCACACCGACGATCTCGCCGAGGCAGCGACCGACATGCTCGGCGGTGTCGGGACTCAGCCCCTCGACCTCGATCTCCACGGAGAGCAGATCGTCGGCGGCCTGAGCGAAGACGCGCGCCGGCACGAGGCCGCGCTTGGCCAGAAGCCCGAGCGCGCGCGGCAACACGCCAGGCTCGACATCGGCTTCGAAACAATAGCGGACGGTGGAATTGCTACGCTTGAGAGCGAGGACAGACGACATGGAACGACTCCTGAAATGACGGACGAACAGCGGCGCAACGGTTTGCAGAGCAAACCGAGGTGCTAATTCGCGTCACGAGGAGGTCCATGCGGGCCATGTCGCCACTATAGCGCCGGAGCCGGCCAACGCGCTACGCTCGCGTCAATTACCCGCCGGGAAGGAAACAAAAATGCGTTCGACGCCCATCTACGAGGTCCATGCTGTCAAATATGCCCACCTGCCGCGCAAGGCATGGGAAGTGCAGATCTCGCCGGACCCGCACGATGCCGACTTCCCGATGGACTATTTCGTCTGGGTGGCGATCCCGCTGGATGAGAGCGGCCATCGCACCATCGGCGGCAAGCCGATCGTGATCGACACCGGCTTCAACGCCGAGGTCGGCAAGGGCCGCGGCCGCGAGGTGAAGAAGAATCCCGCCGACCTGCTGGCCGAGGTCGGCGTCGACGCCAAGACGGTCGAGGACGTGATCGTCACCCACCTGCACTACGACCACATTGGCAACTGGGACCGTTTCCCGAAGGCTCGCTTTCATCTCCAGGACAAGGAGATGAACTTCGCCACCGGCCGGCACATGTGCAAGGACCCGTTCCGCCACGCCTACGAGGTCGAGGACATCGTCGGCATGGTGCGCGCCGTCTACGGCAAGCGCGTGGTGTTCCACGACGGCGACGAGGAACTGCAGCCCGGCATCTCGCTGCACCTGATCGGCGGCCACACCGCCGGCATCCAGTCCGTGCGCATCAACACGCGCAACGGCTGGCTCGTGCTGGCCTCCGACGCCAGCCACTATTTCTGGGGCGTCAACAACGACAAGCTGTTCGCCATCGTCTACTCGGTGGCCGACATGCTGGCGGGCTACGACAAGCTGAAGAAGCTGGCCGACGGCCGAGTCGAGATGGTGATCCCCGGCCATGATGCCGAGGTCATGAAACGCTACCCGGCCTCGCGGAAGGGTCTTGAAGGTGTGAGCGTCAGGCTGGACTGACGCTCCTCGCGGTCACTTCTTCTCGACGTTCCACAGCGCCAGCGACGGCGTCTGCAACAGGCCGTCGATGTTGGTACGGATCGCCGTCGGTGTCGTGAACTGGCCGAGCGGCACGTGCGTGGGATACTCCAGCACGCGGAGCTGCACGGCCTCGGCGATCTGCTTCTGCTTGGCCGGATCGGGTTCCTTGGAATAGGCGTCGCGCAGCTTTTCCAGCTCGGCGTCGCAGCTCCAGCCGAACGTCGCCTTGTCGCACGAGGCGTTGAGGAAAGCCGCCGAAACAGGGTTCAGCACGTCGGTGGCGCCCCATGAGGTGAAGTAGGCGCCCCAGCCACCCTTGTCCGGCGCGTCCTTCTTGGCGCGGCGCGTCACCAGCGTCTGCCAGTCCATCGGCTGCAAGTCGATCTTCAGGCCGATCTTCTCGAGCTGGGCCTTGGCGACGGTGGCGAGGTTGTTGTGGCCGGGTGTATCGGTCTGGTGCAGGAACACCACCGGCGTGCCGTCGTAGCCCGCCTCGGCCAGCAGCGCCTTGGCCTTGGCGATGTTGCCCGAGACCTTGTCATCCCAGCCCTTGGTCGATTCCAGCGGCGAGCCACAGGGGAACAGCGACTTGCATTCCTTGTAGTAGGCCGGGTTGCCGACGTTGGCCTCGAGGAACTCCTTCTGCGACAGCGCATAGAGTACGGCTTGACGCACCTTGGCGTTGTCGAACGGCTTGAACATCACGTTGAAGCGCATGGCGTATTGCCGGCCCGCCGTGTTGACGACGGTGACCTTGATGTTCTTTTCCTTGGCCAGCAGCGGCAGCAGGTCGGGCGGCACGATCTCGACCAGGTCGACCTCGCCGTTGATCAGGGCGTTCACCTGGGTCTGGGTGTCGGGCAGCGTCAGCCATTCGACGCGGTCGACCTTGGCGACCTTGCCGCCGGCCAGGCCCGAGGCCGGCTCGGCACGCGGCTTGTACTTGGTGTTCTTGACGTAGACCGCCTTTTCGCCGGCCCGCCACTCGTCCTTCTTGAAAATGAACGGCCCGGAGCCGGTCGTATCGGTGATCTGCGTGTTGGGATCGGTGCTGGCCACCGACTTGGGCATCATGTAGGGCGCGTTCGAACTCGACTTGCCGAGCGACTCGAGCACCAGCCCATAGGGCTCCTTCAGCACCATCTTGATGGTCTTGGCGTCGGGCGCGCTGAGATCGGCCACGACGCCCATCAACTTCTGGCCCATCGAATCCTTGGCGCCCCAGCGCTTGATCGAGGCGACGCAGTCCTCGGCCGTCACCGGCTTGCCGTCGTGCCATTCGAGGCCATCGCGCAGCGTGAAGGTCCAGGTGAGCTTGTCGGGTGAGACCGTCCAGGTATCGACCATCTGCGGCTTGACCTCGAGCTTGCCGTCGAGCGCAAACAGCGTGTCGTAGATCATGTTGCCGTGATGGGTGGAGATCAGCGCCGTCGTCCAGACCGGGTCGATGATCTTGAGGTCGGAATGCAGCGCCACCTTCAGGGTCGTCTGCGCCGCGGCAGGCGATGCCAGGGCAGCAACGGCTGCAAGCGCGCAAACGATACGACGACCGGTCTTCAACATGACAATCCTCCTGGCTCCCCGCCAATAAGCAAGAATAGAGCCGTCAGCCGTTCTGCGCGACATCCAAGAGAGCTTGCCACTCGGTCAACTTCACGCGAGGCCGGCCCTGGGCCGCGCCGGCCGCCATTTCGGCCTTGTCGATGCGGTGCCAGCCGTCGGCGTCGATGCAGATCGGCAGCGGGTCGGGACCGCTCTTGGGATCGCGCTCTTTCAGCCAGGCCGCGACCTGCTGCGCCACGGCGTGGCTGTCGGCGCGGTTGGTCGGGATCGTGCCGCTGGGGCCGCGCTTGGCCCAGCCGACCGGGAACACCCCATCGGCTTTGGGGAAATCCTCGCCGCTGTAGCCGATGCAGGTGATCGCGAGATCGACCGGCAGCTTGCCGGTCGTGAGCTCCAGCTCGCCGGGACGAAAGGCAACAGGCGCGGCATTGAACAGGAAATGCACGGTGACGGGCTTGCTGCCCGCCTGGTTGCCCGCGAAGCCCTTCAGGATTTCCAGGTTCTTGGCCTTGCGCAGCCGCTCGGGCGTCGGATCCGACTCCGGCGGATGGCCGTCGAGCGCTTTGGCGTCGGTGACCGACACGGCCCGCGCCAGGCGCCCCATCTCGGCCAGCTCGTTGCCGGTGAAGGAGGCATGCTCGGGGCCGCGCCGTCCGATCACATAGATGTCGGTAAGCGGTGCGGCGGCGATGGCGGCGGCTGCGTCCGGCACGATGTCGCTCTTTGCCATCTCCTCGGCGTTCTTGGCCAGCAGGCGGGCGACGTCGAGCGCCACGTTGCCGTTGCCGATCACCGCCACGCGCTTCACCTTCGACAGATCAGGTCCCTGGCGGAAGTCGGGATGGCCGTTCAGCCAGGCCACGAACCGCCACGAGCCTAGGACCAGCGGCTCGGCCTCGCCCGGGAGGCCGAGCTTGCGGTCGATCACCATGCCGGTGGCCACGATCACCGCGTCGTAGCCGGCCCGCACCTCGTCCCACGAGAGGTCGCGGCCGATCTCGAGATTGCCGGCAAACCGCACGTCGGGCTGGGCCAGCAGCCGGTCGAACTGGCGGGCGACGGCCTTGGTGCCCTGGTGGTCCGGCGCGACGCCCGCCCGCACCAGCCCATGCGGCGTCGGCAGGCGGTCGATCAGGTCGATGTGGAGATCGGGACTGGCGCGCAACAGCCCGTCGGCGGCATAGAAGCCGGAGGGACCGGCGCCCACGATGGCAACCCTGTGAGTCATGGCGGCCCGCTTAGCATATGATGGCGGGGGAGTTGAAGGTGAGGCTGATGGCAAAGAAGTATGGACATCTGACGCAACTGGGCCGTCTGGCGGCGCTGCCGGCCTCGCCCGACAAGGCGGTGCTGGAGACGGTGCCCAATGCCAATCCGCGCGACCTCTATCTGGTGCGCTTCACGGCGCCGGAATTCACCACGCTCTGCCCGATGACCGGCCAGCCCGACTTCGCCCATCTGGTGATCGACTATGCGCCCAAGGCGAAGTTGATCGAGAGCAAGTCGCTGAAACTTTTCCTCGGCAGCTTCCGCAACCACGCCGACTTCCACGAGGCCTGCACGCTGGCCATCGGCCAGCGGCTGGCCAAGGTGCTGGCGCCGCGCTGGCTCCGGATCGGCGGCTACTGGTATCCGCGCGGCGGCATGCCGATCGATGTCTTCTGGCAGACCGGCCTGCCGCCCAAGGGACTGTGGCTGCCCGACACCGGCGTCGCCAACTATCGCGGACGCGGATAGCAGGGGCGATAGTGGCCCGGCTCCCACCCACCCCGAAGCGACCGCCGAGGCCCGCGACGCCGCTGGAACTGCGCGACGCCATCCGCGACGAGGCGCTCCGGCTCGGCTTCGATGCCGTTGGCTTCGCGGCTGCGACGCTGGCGCCCGAGGCGCGGGCCGAGCGGCTGGCGCAGCTGACGCAGTTCGTCGAGCTGGGCTTCCAGGGCGACATGGGCTGGCTGGGCGAGCGCACGCCGGAGCGCGTCGATCCGGCGACGCTGTGGCCCGCCGCCCGGACCGTGGTGTCGCTCGCCCTCAACTACGGGCCGGCGATCGATCCGCGCACGGCGCAGGAGCAGCCTGAGCACGGCGCGATCTCGGTCTATGCCCAGGGCCGCGACTATCACGAGGTGATGAAGACCAAGCTGAAGGCGCTCGGCCGCTTCATCTGGGACAATTACCGCCACTCCATAAAAGTCTTCGTCGACACCGCGCCGCTGATGGAAAAACCCTCGGCCCAGGCGGCGGGCCATGGCTGGCAGGGCAAGCACACCAACCTCGTGTCGCGCCGCTTCGGCTCCTGGTTGTTCCTGGGCGAGCTGCTGCTCTCGGCCGAACTGCCAGTCGATGCCGGCGAGATCGACCATTGCGGCCAGTGCCGTGCCTGCCTCGACTCCTGCCCGACCGCGGCCTTCCCCGCGCCCTACAGACTCGATGCCAGGCGCTGCATCTCCTATCTCACCATCGAGCATGAAGGCGCCATCGACCCTGAGTTCCGCGCAGCACTCGGCAACCGCATCTACGGCTGCGACGATTGCCTGGCCGCCTGCCCGTGGAACAAGTTCGCCCAGACGGCGCAGGAGGCGGCCTTCCAGCCGCGCGCTGAGCTCACCGCGCCGACTCTGGTGGAGCTGGCGGCGCTCGACGATGCAGGCTTCCGCCAGCGCTTCGCCGGCACCGCCATCAAGCGCATCGGCCGCGACCGTTTTGTGCGCAATGTCGCCTATGCGCTGGGCAACAGCGGCGCCAAGGAGACGGCGCGGCCTGCCGTCGAAAGGTTGCTCAAGGACGCTTCGCCACTGGTTCGCGGCGCCGCTGTGTGGGCACTATCGCAACTGGCGCCGGCCGAGTTCGAACGCCGCCGCGGATCGACGAAGGAAATCGACAGTGACGTACGCGCCGAATGGGAGGTCGTGACATGAGACGATTAAGTCTGGTGTTCGTGATGTTGATCGGCTGGACGCTGCCGGCGCTGGCCGACGGCTGCTACATCTGCACCTCCGGCAGCGGATGCGGCCAGTATTGCCGCTACTCCGGCGCCGACAATGCCGACAACCGCAAGAAATGCACCGCCGCCAACTGCAAGATCGGCGGCACCGCCTCGTGTCCGACCGGCGTCAACATCAAGACCTGTTCGGCCGCCCGTCCGCTGGACCGGCTGCACCAGCTAGCGACGTTCGCGGAAGAACGCCCGCAGTAGCTCCGCGGCCTCGACCTCGCCGACGCCGGGATAAAGCTCGGGCCGATGATGGCAGGTCGGCTGGTCGAAGATGCGCGGCCCGTGCTCGACGCCCCCGCCCTTGGGATCCGACGCGCCCCAGTAGACGCGCCGGAGACGCGCGAAGGAAATCGCCTGGGCGCACATCGGGCAGGGCTCCAGCGTGACGTAGAGATCGCAATCGACCAGCCGCGGTGAGCCGAGTTTCTGCGCCGCTCTGCGAATCGCCAGCATTTCAGCATGGGCCGTCGGATCGCGGTCGGCCTCGCAGCGATTGCCCGCTTCGGCCAACACGCTGCCGTCGGGCGCCAGGATCACGCAGCCGATCGGCACCTCGCCCCGCTCTGCGGCTGCCCGTGCCTCGACGAGCGCGCGATCCATGGGGGAGGTTCTTGCCGGGCCGCTCATAAGAGGGAAAATAGCGGTAAGAACCCGGGAGGAGTAGCCATGCGTTTCAGCTTTTCGGCCGAGCAGGACGAGTTTCGCACCAGCCTGCGACGCGCGCTGGAGGCGCGGTCCACGACCAAGGACGTGCGGCGCCTGATGGCGACCGAGCAGGGCTTCGATCCCGAGGGCTGGAAGAAGCTCAACCAGGAAATGGGCCTCACCGCCGTACACATTCCCGAGGCCTTTGGCGGCGCAGGCTTCGGCTATGGCGAGCTGGGCATCGTGCTGGAGGAAATGGGCCGCAACCTCCTGTGCGCGCCCTTTTTCTCGACCGCCGTGCTGGCCACCACGGCGATCCTGAATGCCGGCACCGAGAAGCAGAAGAAGGCGCTGCTGCCCGGCATCGCGGCGGGCGACGTCACCGCCACCTTGGCCTTCTCCGAGGACAGCGGCCTGAACGATGCCGCGAGCGTCGCGATGACGGCAACACCGTTGGGCGGCGGCTACAGGCTCGACGGTACCAAGAGCTTCGTGCTCGACGGCCACACCGCCGACCTGATCGTGGTGCTGGCGCGCAAGCCCGGCAGCAAGGGGGAGAAAGGCCTCTCCTTCTTCATCGTCGACGGCAAGGCCTCAGGCCTCGAGCGCCGGCTGCTGAAGACCATGGACGAGACCCGCAAGCTGGCCCGCCTCACTTTCAAAGACGTCGAGGCCAAGTTGTTGGGCGCCAAGGGCAGGGCGGCGGCGCCTTTCGCCAAGACGCTGCAGCAGGTGATCGTCTGCCTCGCCAACGAGATGGTGGGCGGCGCCGAGCGGCTGCGCGAGGACGCGCTCGACTATGTGAAGATGCGCATGCAGTTCGGCCGCTCCATCGCCTCGTTCCAGACCACCAAGAACAAGGCAGCCGACATGCTGGTCGATGTCGAGATGGCCAAGTCCGCCGCCTATTACGCCGCTGCCGCGCTCGACGAGGGCGACGCCGACCTGGCCGCGGTCGCCTCGCTCGCCAAGGCAATGGCCGCCGAGGCCTATCTGCAGACCGCGATCCATGCCGTGCAGATGCATGGCGGCATCGGCTTCACCTGGGACAACGACACCCATCTCTGGTTCAAGCGCGCCAAGAGTTCGGAAATCCTGTTCGGCGACGCCAATCATCATCGCGAAACGATGATGCAGCATTGGGGAGACGCAAGATGAGCGCATCCATGGGGAGCGAACCCACCGAAGACTCCGTCCGCGCCGACGTCAGCGCCTGGCTGAAAGCCAACTGGAAACCCGAGTACGGCCTCGTCGAATGGCGCCTGAAACTCTGCGAGTCGGGCTGGGGCGCGCCGCACTGGCCCAGGCAATGGTACGGCCGCGGCCTGCCGGTGAAGTTCAACTCGGTGGTCGACGAGGAGTTCGCGAAGATCGGCGCCGTCGGCGTCGCTAAGGCCGGCATCCGCACCCTGGCTGCCGCCACGATCCTGGAGCACGGCACTGATCTCCATAAGGAGAAGTTCCTGAAGCGCATCCTGACGGGCGAGGACACCTGGTGCCAGCTCTTCAGCGAGCCGGGCAGCGGCTCCGACATGGCGGGCGCCGTCACGCGCGCCGACAGGCAGGGCAACAAATGGGTGATCAACGGCCAGAAGGTGTGGACCACCTCGGCCCACAAGGCGCACTGGGGCCTGCTGCTGGCCCGCGCCAACTGGGATGTGCCCAAGCACAAGGGGCTGGCCTACTTCGTCCTCGACATGAAGCAGCCCGGCGTCCAGGTCCATCCGTTACGCCAAATGAACCACCACGCCTCGTTCAACCAGGTGTTCTTCACCGACGCCATCGTCGAGCCGGAGTTCCTCGTGAGCGACGTGGGCGACGGCTGGACGGTGGCGACCACGACGCTGATGCACGAGCGGCGCGGCGCCGACGGCTTGCGCACCTGGGCGCAGGCGACGGGCAAGCAGGGCCGCATCTACGACGAGGAGCGGGCCGAGATCGCGACCACGATGGAGCCCTACAAGTGGTATCCGCAGCGCGCCGGCCGCGTCGACCTCGTGATGCAGCGCGCCCGCGAGACGGGAAAGATCAGCGATCCCGTCATCCGCCAGGAGATCGCCAGGCTCTTGAGCCTGTCGAAGGCGGCGGAGTGGACGGCGCGCCGTGCCCGGGCAGCCCAGGACCAGGGCAAGCCGCAGGGTCCCGAGGGGTCGCTCGGCAAGCTGGTGTCGAGCCACGTCGCCCGCCAGGCGGCGCGGGTGCACACCTATCTCACCGGCTCCGATGCGCTGCTGAGCGGCACCGACAGTCCGATGGAGGGCGTGATCGCCGAGATCCTGGTCTCGGTGCCTGCAACTTCAATTGCCGGCGGCACCGACGAGATCCAGCGCAACATCATCTCCGAGCGCGTCCTCAAGATGCCCAAGGAGACCAGCGTCGACACCGCCAAGCCCTTCAAGGACGTGCCGAGGAACATCACGGCGTCGTAAAGAAGCCGCTCAGCCGAGACTTTCGAATGCGTTTATGCATTGCATGACGACAATCAGTGGTTGCATATTGCCTCGCTACCACTGAGCGAGCCTTACGCAATGGCAATTGTCGAACGAGTTAAAGACGTTTCGGAGGCGATTCAACTCGCGGCGCACGGCCGAACTTCCGGACGGTGGCAACTGTTCCGCGGCCAATCCAATGCAGCCTGGACCGTCACCTCATCCTTCGAAAGACTAGACGGCAGAGAGAAGCGTCAAGCAGACGCTCAAATGAAGCGGTTCGCGGGCTGGGCTTCATCCGAAAATTCGATGCAAGAATACTGGAAAGAACCAGACGCTCTATGGGCTATTGCACAGCACTACGGGATCAAGACACAGTTTATCGACTTCACGGACGACCCTAGTGTCGCAGCTTTCTTTGCGTGCGATGGCAACGCCAAAGATGGGCAACAAGCAGCTATTATTTGCCTTGATACCGACGATTTCACACGGTTCTGGGAGAACGCTTGGCCATTCGCAGCAAAGAAGCATCCAAATGTTAAGCCACCTGAGTTCATCCGTATCGACGTCGCAAACCTATGGCGACTGCAAACGCAGCAAGGGTCCTTTCTCTGGAATCCCGCCCATGGGATCGAGCATTGGTATGATTTTGATCGGATTGTCTTTCCTTGCACTAAGGACGCACTCGGACTTCCTAGTCGGAGCACAATCTACCCCGTAAACCAAAGCGCTCTTGAGCAGAAACTCACTCGATTTTTTATGAATGAACGAATGCGTGAGGGAGCCAGGATACTAGAGACCTTTAAGCCTCAGGCGCGGATTCGCATTAAGTCGTCGAACCGTAACTACGATGCAAAATACTGGTGGCCTCCCGGCATCGCTCTCGCTGAGAATTGGAATGTAAGCAGCCAATGGCTGCTTCAGAAAACTGAGCATGCCAACGACGTCCTACCTGGAGCAACGTTCAACTTACCCGACACAGCCGAACCAGAAATGCTCTGCCGTACGCTTCAGAAGCAGCTCAATAGTCAATTCGTAAAGAAGCATCGACACAGTAGCCTTTACTTTCCCGACCGCTTGCAAGCGACTGATAGTCCACACTACGCGCGGATATCAGCGGTTACGCGCAGCATATGGGACGGTATGCGCATTCTACCCTACACCTCAGTAGAGATTGGCAAGACACTTCAGCGCGCATTCATACTTTTGCCACTAGCACTCAAGAACGAACATGGCCGTCCAGTGTTGGGTGCTGATTCACTTTACGTTGAAATGGCATCTGGCACAAAAGGCGGAGCCTATTCGAGAGGCGCCATCACGAAAGCAGGCATGTACGCGGCGCTCAGTAGAACATTCGTCAATGCTTCTGAAAAACACACCGAACAGTCGATCCATGATTTGGCTGAGAAAGTGCTCCTGCTTCCCGCTAGGCCGTGGCAAAGGTTCTCATTCGCCGGGCTTCGAAAGTTGTTCGTTGAGGAAATAATTCCAACTCAAGTCGTATGGCGAATCCGAGGCAACGAGAGTCACTCTCTCAATACGACAATCTACTTTTCACCGCTTGAGTTGAAGATTTTCGGGCTAGCTTAGGCGATCATCCAGAGATGAATTTGCGTTTCCTGTAGCGCTATTTAGGACGTGCGCGTATTCTCCCGGGCATGCCCCGTCCCCTGATCGGAGTCACGCTGGATGCTGAAAAGCCCGGCGGTTACTCCAAATTCCCCTGGTATGCGCTGCGCCAGAACTACCTCGACGCGATCGACGCGGCGGGGGGTCTGGCCGTCGCCCTGCCGCACGAGCCCGACCGGGTCGCCGACTATCTCGAGCGCATCGACGCGCTGGTGGTGACCGGCGGCGCCTTCGACGTCGATCCCTCCTACTATGGTGGCGGCGCGCGCCACGCGACCGTCATCACCAAGGACCGCCGCACCGCCTTCGAGTTTGGTGTCACCAAGGGCGCCCTGGCGCAGAACAAGCCGGTCCTCGGCATCTGCGGCGGCCAGCAGCTCCTGCACGTGGTGCTGGGCGGCAAGCTGATCCAGCACATTCCCGATTCGATTTCCGATCCGTTGGCGCACGAGCAGCCCAACCCGCGCGACGAGGCGGGCCATCTCGTCAAGGTGGCGCGCGGCACGCAGCTGCACGGCATCGTCGGTGCCGACGAGCTTCCGGTGAACAGCGCCCATCACCAGGCGGCAGCCGATGCGCCCGACGGCGTCGTGATCAATGCCACCGCCCCGGACGGCGTCATCGAGGGCATCGAGGCGCCGCGCTACCGCTTCTGCATCGGCGTGCAGTGGCATCCGGAGTTCCTGATCTCCGAGGGCGACGCGAAGCTCTTCCGCGCCTTCCTGGGAGCGGCGGCCACCAAGTGAGTGAACCCGCCAAGGAAGGAGAGCGCATTGCCAAGCGGCTGGCACGCGCCGGTCTCTGCTCGCGCCGCGATGCCGAGCGCTGGATCGAAGCCGGTCGCGTAAAAGTCGACGGCGAGGTGCTGACGTCGCCCGCCTTCAACGTCACCGACCAGAGCATGATCGAGGTCGACGGCAAGCCTCTGCCCCAGGCCGATCGCGCCCGGCTGTGGCGCTACCACAAGCCGCCGAGCGAGATGGTGACGGCGCGCGATCCCGAGGGGCGGCGCACGATCTTCGACTCGCTGCCCAGGGGCATGCCGCGCGTGGTGACGGTCGGCCGGCTCGATTTCATGTCCGAGGGGCTGCTGCTGCTCACCAACGACGGCGGCCTCGCCCGCCGCCTCGAACTGCCAGCCAACGGCTGGACGCGGCGCTACCGGGCCCGCGTCCACGGCACGGTCGACGAGGCGCGCCTGGCGGCGCTGGCCAACGGCGTGACCATCGAAGGCGTGCGCTACGGCGCCATCGAAGCCAGCATGGACCGGCAGCAGCGCTCCAACGCCTGGCTCGATATCGCGCTGGGCGAGGGCAAGAACCGCGAGGTTCGCCGCGTGCTGGCCCATCTTGACCTGCCGGTGGTGCGCCTGATCCGTGTGGCGTTCGGGCCGTTTCACCTGGGCGAACTCGAGCGCGGCCATGTCGAGGAGATCTCCACCCAGGCGATGGAGAGCCTGCTGGGCGTCAAGCGCCCGGCGCGCAAGCAGGGCTGGGCCAAGCCCAAACCGCGCGGCCGCTGATGCTAAAAATCATCGGCGGCAAGCATCGCGGCCGGGCGCTCGAAGCGCCCGAGGGCCAGGACGTGCGCCCGACTTCGAGCCGCGCCCGCGAAGCCCTGTTCAACATCCTGGCGCATGCGAGCTGGCATGAGGACGGCACCTCGCCGCTGATCGACGCCCGCGTGCTCGATGCCTTCGCCGGCTCCGGCGCGCTGGGGCTGGAGGCGCTGTCGCGCGGCGCGGCCCACGTCACCTTCCTCGACAACGATGCGCGCTCGATCAAGCTGATCGGCGAGAACCTGCGCCTGCTGGGCGAAGTGGCCGCGGCCAAGGTCGTGCGCGCCGACGCCACGCGCCCACCGCCCGCCCGCGAGTTCTGCGATTTGATCTTTCTCGATCCGCCCTACCGCAGCGGTCTTTCCGCGCCGGCGCTCGCGGCCCTGGCCGAGGCCGGCTGGCTGGCCCCCGGGGCCATCGTCACGGTCGAACTCGCCCACAACGAGGACATCGTGCCGCCTCAAGGTTTCGAGCAGATCGACGAGCGCCGCTATGGCGCGGCCAAGATCGTGATCTTGCGGCGAACATGACGGCGGCGCCCGGTCTCATCGCCCCGCTCTACATGCTGCGCCATGGCGAGACCGCGTGGAACACCGAGCGGCGCATGCAAGGCACCAGGAATTCCGATCTCACCGAACGTGGCCGGATGCAGGCCCTCGCCATGGGACGCACACTGAAGGCCGAGCTCGACCGCGAGTCCGGCCCGACGATCTTCCTGCGCAGTCCGCTCGGCCGCGTCCGCGAGACCTCGGAGATCGTCGGCCGCGAACTGGAGCTGGATCCCGCGGAGTGGCGCGACGACCCGCGACTGGCCGAACTCGGCTACGGCGAATGGGAAGGTTTTAGCTGGAAGGAGATCGAGGTCACGCATCCGACGGCACTGGCCGACTGGCGCGCCGATCCGCACGGCTACTGCCCGCCCGGCGGCGAGACGCATGTCGAACTCCGCCGGCGCTCCGCCGCGGTGCTGGCCGAGGTCGTGGCCTCGGCAACGCGCACGGTGGTGGTGGGCCACGGCGTCAGCGGCGCCGTGCTGCGCGGCCTCAACCTCGGCCTCGATGCACGCGCCATGTTCGTGCTGGAGAAGCCGCAGGACGCCTTCTTCCGCCTGCTCGCCGGCCGCGAGGAACGGATCGAGGCCGAGCCCGTCAGGATGTCCAGGCAAGCAAGTTAAGGTTCAGCGTCGTGACGACGTGCGGCGCCGACGGCTGCGTCGCGGGCAGTTGGACGGTGATGTCGGAGCTGTAGCCGCCGTTGTCGTCGTAGGCAAAGGCATAGCCCTTGCCGTCCACCGTGGGCGCCGGGACGCTATTGGCCGGATCGCCGATATGGAAGAACGCCGCATAGGCGTTCCATTGGCCGATCGGCGCATTGTTCCCGTCGACCGGATAGAATCGCGAGAAGGTAAGGATGTTGGTGTTGAGCGGCTTCATACCCTGGGGCGAGTAGATCGTGATGTGGCTGGCGCTCGGGTCGGCGCGATGTACGTATGTCGGGTCGTCGAGGCTGATGCCAGTCATGGTCATGCCGGAGGTCAGTCCGGCGGCGAATTGAGCCGTCGGCCCGAGATCGCCGCTCTTGAAGGGGAAGGCCTGGCCGTAGGGGCTGAACAGCCGCAGCGTCGCGTAGTGGGCCTCCGTCGTGGCAGGGCCGTACTGAAATTCGAACTCGATTTTGGTCTTCCCGATGTTGACGGCACTCTGCCAATCGAAGTTCAGAAACTCGACTTCACCCCTTGTGCCGAAGACGAACTCGGCACTCGTCACCTGGTTGGCGGGCCGCCGAGCCACCTGCTTGAGCGTGAACGGCTGGGCGATGTCGGCAGAATTCACCTCGAACGCCTGCACGAAGTCGTCCAGAAAGTAAATTTTCCCCTTCAAGCTGTTCCACCAGACCTTGCTGCCAGATCCGACCAAGTCATGCTCCCTGTAGATCGTAGCAGCCCCCTGGATCGAGCGACTGCGGAACGGCCCCACCCTGTCCCGCGTCAGCTTGGACAGATCGACGCGAATGAGGTCGATTGCATTGTTGGAACCGGTCCTCAGGTGATGGTTGTCCGGCACGACGCTCGGGAAGCCCGGCGTGACGCCGCGATTGAGCATCGTGCAGAGCTGGTTCTCGAGGTTGGCCAGCATCGTGTGGTCGAAGTTGGCCGGCAACCCGCCATTGGCTTCGTAGTACTGCTTCTGCGACACGTCGTCGGCAAACACCCCGCTGGCGCCGAGAACCATGCGCCCCGCCGAGGTGAGCGGCAGGTTGTATTTCTGGTCGGCACTCGGGAAGCCGCCAAACCAGTAGGGCGGCCTGCCGGTGAAATATGGATAGAAGATCTGGTAAGTCGCGCGGCCGCGGGCGCCCACATTGGTGAGCGCCGCCGTGGCGCCATTGTAGCAGTAGCCGGTGCCCTTGAACTGGAACACCCTATACGTCGCCAGATTGCCGCCGTTGTCCTTGACCGAGGAGTCGTCGATGACCGTGCCTGCGAAGATCTCGGGGCCGTCCTTGCCATTGCCGACAAGGTAGAGAGCATGGCTACCGCCGCTCGCGGCGTAGTGATGGAATAGCCAGTCGAGTGCGCCATCGAAGGACTTTTGCAGCGGCAGCGTCGCCGCGCCAGGATCGGCGTCGATGACATGCTGCGGCGCCAGCAGGCGCTCCGGCGTCGAGCCGACGACGCCGCTGTAAGGCGCGTAGTAGGAACTCTGCGTATACTTGTTGAACTGGGCGATGACGTTCGCCCGCGTCTGGGTCGCGACGATGCCGGTCCCGTCGGCGTAGTCGGGCACCTTGGGAGAGACCTGGAGGTAGGCCGGGATGCCGAACTGGTCGACCTGCGTCGTGTCGACATTGAACTGGTTCGTGCTTGGATCGACGGTGAACTCGATGAAATCGAAATCGAACGACGCGTCGGGCGCGATGCCTCCGGGCTGTCCGCCGGTGTACGGCACGGCATTCTGCTGGTCGGCAAAGTAGAGGCGGCCCGACGTGAACGCGATCGGGCTCCCGTCGAAGGCCTTCACGTAGAAGCCGACGGTGCCATCGACCTCGTTCACGAGGCTCGACAACGGAACCGATGCCACGTAGCCGCCGGTGGGATCATCCACTTCGGCGACATACACCGTCCTGCCGCCGGAAGCCTCGTACTGAGTGAACTTGTAAGCTTGTGATTTGCTCACCAGCGAGGCGTAGAGGACGCTGGATGTGCCCGTGTTGTTGGCGATGGCGAACTCGACATAGTTGGCGTTCGAAAGCGCAGCAGGCATTTCAGTCTCCTCGGATGGTCCGTGCCAACGACCGCCGTCAGGGGTCAGTAGCGCGCGAGCCGCGCGGCGCGGCGGCAGCCGCCGTTTTCCGTGACCACGAGACCGCCGCCGTCGCTGCGGGCGGTGAGCTGGACGCGGCGATGCTCGGTGCCCTTCACGGACGCGACGCTCAGCAGATTGAAGGTGCCGCCACTCTTGGCGAGGCCATGGATCTGCCACAGGCCCGGGCCCGGCGGCGGCGGTGCCGATTTGTTCGGATTGGGCACCGGCCCACGCGCGGTGGTGTCGTAGGCCGAGCCATCGACGAAGCCCGATTCGATGGTGAGCTGGTACTCGAGCGGCGCGTTGCACGAGCCGCCGTCGCTGGTGCCGCGCCATTGGCCATCGAGCGGCGAGGCAGCCGGCCCCGGTGTGGGATTGGCCGGCGGTGCCGCCGGAGCCGGCGCCGGTGCGCGGGTCTGCGCGTTCGCCGACGCGACGGCGGCCAGGATGAGCAGCAGGGAAAGGAACTTGGTCATCGTCTTCCGAACAGCCGCTCGATGTCGGCCAGCTTGAGTTCGACATAGGTCGGGCGGCCATGATTGCATTGTCCTGAGTGCGGCGTCGCCTCCATCTGCCGGAGCAAGGCGTTCATCTCCTCGACGGTGAGTCGGCGGCCGGCCCGCACCGAGGTGTGGCAGGCGAGCGTGCCGCAGACCTGCTCGACCTTTTCCTTGAGCGCCAGATGATCGCCCATCTCGGCCAGCTCGTCGGCAAGATCGCGCACCAGCCCCTGCAGGTCGACCTCACCCAGCACGGCCGGAGTCTCGCGCACCACCACGGCGCCGAGGCCAAACGGCTCGAGCACCAGGCCCATTTCCGCCAGCTCGGCGGCGCGGGCGGCCAGCCGCCGCGCGCCGTCCTCGCCCAGTTCGACCACTTCGGGCAGCAGCAGCGCCTGGCGCTTCACGCCTTCGGCCTCGAGCTGGTTCTTGAGCTTCTCGTGCAACAGCCGCTCATGGGCGGCGTGCTGGTCGACGATCACCACGCCCTGGTCGGTCTGGGCCACGATGTAGGTTTCATGCAGCTGGGCGCGTGCGACGCCCAGCGGATAGTTGCCGTTGGCGATCTCACCGGTCGGCATTTCCACGCGCGCCGAAAGACCGTCGAGTGGCGCCATGAACTGCGCCGCGGCTTCGGCGAGGCCGCGCGGAATCGAACTGCCGTTCCAGCCGCCGCCACCCATCGGCAGGGCATTGCTGTAGCCGGTGTGCGGGCGGAAGGCGCCCAGCGCCGCGTCGGACACCGTCGTGCTGGCGCGATGGCCGGCGGCGGCGAGCGCGGTGCGCAGTGCGCCCACGATCAGGCCGCGCACGATGCCGGCGTCGCGGAAACGAACCTCGGTCTTGGCCGGATGGACATTGACGTCGACCATCTCGGGCGGCGCGTCGAGGAACAGCGCCACCATCGGATGACGGTCGCGCGCCAGGAAATCCTGGTAGGCGCCGCGCACGGCGCCGGCCAGCAGCTTGTCGCGCACCGGCCGGCCGTTGACGAAGAGATACTGATGCTGGCCGGTCGGCCGGTTGAGCGTCGGCAGGCCGGCGAAGCCGCTCAGGCGAAAGCCCTCGCGGTTGGCGTCGATGGCCAGCGCATTGTCGGCGAACTCGCGGCCCATGATGGCGCCCAGCCGCGCCAGCCGCGCCGCCTCGCCTTGTTCCAGCAGCGACGGCGGCGCCGCGGCCAGACCGATCAGCGCCCGCTCCTCGCTTTCGAGGCGAAAGGAGATCGCGGGATGGGCCATCGCCAGGCGCCGCATCGCATCGGCCACATGGCCCGATTCGGTGCGCGGCTCCTTCAGGAACTTCAGGCGGGCGGGCGTGGCAAAGAAGAGATCGCGCACCTCGACCCGCGTGCCCGCGGGATGCGCGGCGGGCCTGGGCTCTCCCTTGGCGCCGCCGTCGATCTCGAGGCTCCAGGCGGTGTCGGCACCCGCCGGCCGCGAGGTGATGGTGAAGCGGCTCACCGAGGCGATCGAGGGCAGCGCCTCGCCACGGAAGCCCAGCGTGCGGATATCGGTCAGCTCGTCGTCCGGCAGCTTCGACGTGCAGTGGCGCTCGACCGCGAGCTGAAGCTCCTCGGCGGTCATGCCGACGCCGTCGTCGACCACGGAGATGAAGGTGCGGCCGCCCTCCTTCAGGGTGACGGCGATGCGGTGCGCGCCGGCATCGATGGCGTTCTCGACCAGCTCCTTCACGGCGCTGGCCGGACGCTCGACGACCTCGCCCGCGGCGATGCGGTTCACGAGGTTGGAGGGAAGGCGGCGCAGCATCACGCCGAGTTTACGACTTCTGCCTCTGGGAAAGATACTGGCGGGCCAGGACCTTGGCGTCCTCGACGGCGGGCTGGTCGAAAGCGTCGATCTTCCAGAGATGGGCGGCGAAGATCGTCTCCAGGATGAAATGCATCATCAATGCGCCAATCGTGCGCTCGTCGACCTTTGCGACCCGGATGATCCGCGTCGGCCGGCCGGCCTTGACAGTGGTGGCGGCCGTCGCATCGGCCTCGGCCATCAGAAGATCGCCCATGGTGTGGCCGGCGAGATAATCGAGCGCCTTGTCGCCACCGGCCTGCAGCGCCGCGCCCTGCCCCGCCGTGTCCTGGATCAGGAAGGTGAAGAGCTTGTCGGCCGGACCGCCGAGATAGAGCTGGACCTGGCTGTGCTGATCGACGGTGCCCAGCGCCACGGCCGGCGTCGTGCCGTTGCCGTCCTTGCCGAGACTCTCGGCCCAGATCTGCCGGTACCAGAAGGCAAAGGTGTTGAGCCGGTCGACATAGGGCATCAGCACCGTGATGTTGATGCCCTTCTCACGCGCCAATCCGACGGACAAAGCCGCACCGATCGCCGGTGCGATACCCGTGGCGTCGTTGGCCGCCAGCACCGGATCGAGCACGCTGGCCGCGCCCTCGCGCACCGCGGCGCAGTCGAGGCCCGCGATCATCGCCGGCAGCATGCCGACCAGTGACAGCGCCGAGAAGCGTCCGCCAACCTTGGGATCGTGTTCGAGAACGGTGCAGCCCATCCGGGTGGCGAGCCGGCGCAGCGGATTGTCGCTCGCCTCGGTGATGGCCAGCACATTGGACGCCAGCGCTGCCTTGCCGACCTTGGCTTCGAGCGCGGCCGTCAACGTCAGGAAGGCCGCGACCGTCTCGGGCGTGCCGCCCGACTTGGAAATCGGAATGAAGCCCGTGCGTTCGAGCGGCAGGCGCTCGATCAAGGCGGCGAAGGTCGCCGGATCGATATTGTCCATGAACCAGAGCTTGGGCCGGCCTTTTAGCGGACCGAACCCCTGATCCTTCAGCGCCACCAGGGTCTTGCCGCTGAGGCTCGAGCCGCCCGATCCCATGACCACGACATGCTCGAACTTGGCGAAGCGCTCGGCATGGGGTTTCAGCGCCGCAAGATCGTCGCGGCGCGCCGGCAGCTTGAGCAGCGGCAGCTCGTCGCTGGCGTGCCAGTGGCGGATCCTGTCGAGGGCCGGCCGCAGTTCGGCCATCGCACGATCGAGGCTGGCGCGCGAAAGGCCCCTGGCGCCGACCGAACTGTCGAGGGCATCGTCGATGGCATGGCGGTAGAACATGCAGCGCCTATTCTTTCGGTTCGGAAACGACACCCACGGGCTTGCCGACGACGATGGTGGTCATCGTCTCCTCGCGCAGCAGACGGCGGGCGACGCGGCGCACGCTGTCGAGCTTGACGGCGCCGATCAGCGCCTCGCGCCGGACCAGATGGTCGGGCGACAGGCCATCGACCTGCAACGAGTGCATCAGACTCGCGACCGAGCCCGAGGAATCGAGCGACAGCGCCAGCGCGCCGCTGAGGTAGGTCTTGGCATCGGCCAGCTCCTGCTCGGTGATGCCTTCGGTGCGCATGCGCGCGAGCTCGGCGCGGACGACACGGATGGCATCGGCCACGCGCTCGTTGGCGCTCGCGGTCGAGACGACCAGCAGCGCCGCCCGCTTGTAGGTGCGGATCCCGCTCGACACGCCGTAGGTCAGCCCGCGCTTCTCGCGGACCTCGTTGAACAGCCGGGACTGCTGCCCGCCGCCGCCCAGCACATGGTTCATCACCACGGCCGAGTACCAGTCGGGATCGTCGCGGGCGATTCCGGGCAAGGCCATCAGCGCCGTGCTCTGCGGGACCGGTCGCTCGACGACGACGGTGCGCGGCTTGGTCGGCGGCTTCCACTCCGGCGGCAGCGGCGGCACGACGCCGACGACGAGTCCGCCGAAGGTGCGGTCGAGCTGGCGGGCGAGTTCGCCCTCGCCGATGTCGCCCACCGCCGACACGATCAGGCCGCTGCGCACCAGCAGCGCCGCGGCGCGCTGCTTGAGCCGCTCCGGCGTCAGTGCCTTCAGGTCCTCGCGCGTGCCCTCGGGATTATTGGCATAGGGATGGCCCTGGAACAGGGTCGTCATCAACGTGCGACCGGCGACCGACTGCGGCCGCTGCTCCGCCTGGTTGAGACCGGCAATGGTCTGGGCGCGCCGCTGGTCGACCATGTCGGGATCGAAGCGCGGCTGCGAAAGCGCCAGCCGCAGCAGTTCGAAACCTTCGTCGCGGTTGGCCGACAGCACGCGCAGCGTGCCGCTCAGCCGGTCGAGCGAGGCGCCGAAGCCCAGCGACGCCGCGGCATCCTCCTGGCGGCGGCGGAAGGCCTGGGCGTCGAGGGCACCGGCACCGTCGGTGAGAAGCTTCGCCATGAGACTGGTCACGCCCAGCTGGCCTTCGGGATCCGAGGCCGTGCCGCCGGCGAACGAGAAGGACAGCGCCACGACGGGCGCGCTCTTGTCCTCGACCAGCCAGACTTTTATGCCGAGCGGCGTGGTCACTTCCTTGATGTCGATCGCCTGCGCGCTGGCCACAGGCATCAAGGCCAGCACGGCGGCGAAGATGGCCCAGGTGCCGCGACGAAGACCGCGCCTCATCGACTGCCCTCCGCCGGGCTCAGCAGCGAGATCACCGCGCCGGAATCGCGCCACACCAGTTGTGCGGCGGCGACCACATCGGCCGGTTTGACGGCGGCGATCTGCTCGGGCCAGGCATCGATGTCGGCCATGGTGCCGCCGGTGCTCAGCACTGCAGCATAGAGGCGGGGGCCGCTCGCCAGCGAATCCTGGGCGTAGATCGCCGCGGCCAGGAGCTGGTTCTGCGCCCGCTCGACCTCGTCGGCCGTCACGCCGCCATCGGTCAGCTTCTTCATCTCGAGGCGCACCGCCGTTTCGATCTCGGCCACGGTGCGCGAAGGCGCGGGATGGACACTGACGTCGAACGAGGTGAGGCCGAGGCTGGCCGCGCTGTAGCCGGCCGATGCCGAGAGGGCGAGCCGCTGGTCGATCACCAACGAGCGCCACAGCCGGCTGGTCTCGGTGCCGCCGAACAGGCGTGCCAGGACCTGGAGCGCCGGCGCAAATTTCGTCTCGCCGACCCGGTACGACGGCGCCAGCCAGTCGCACGACCAGCGCGGCTCGACGACCCTGGCGTCGGCCCGGCTCACGCGCTGCGGCAGGTCGGTGCCGCCCTGCGCCGGCCGGCGGCGAACCTCGGCCTTGCGGCTCGGGATCGGGCCGTAGTGCTTCTCCGCGAGCTTGCGCACCGCGTCGGGCGTGGTGTCGCCGGCCACGATCAGCACGGCGTTGCCGGGCAAATAGAAGCGGCGATAGAAGGCCATCAGCTCGGTGATGTTCAGCTTCTTGATGTCGTCGGCATAGCCGATCACCGGCATGGAGTAGGGCTTGTGCCGCCCGAACAGCTGCTCGCGCGTCGCCTCGTCGAGCAGGGCGGACGGCACGTTATCGGTGCGGGAGCGGCGCTCCTCGAGCACGACCTGGCGCTCCGAGATCAGCTCCCGCTCTGTGAAGCGCACGCCGTTCATGCGGTCGGCTTCCATGCGCATCACCATGTCGAGCCGGTCGGGTGCCACGGTCTGGTGATAGCCGGTCGAATCGAAGGTGGTGTAGGCGTTGTCGCGTCCGCCGTTGCGCGACACGATGCGCGAGAACTCGCCCGAGGCGACACGGTCGGTGCCCTTGAACATCAAATGCTCGAGGAAATGCGCGAGGCCGGTATGGCCGAAGACCTCGTCGGCGCTGCCGACCTTGTAGACCAGCATCTGGGTCACGATCGGCGCGCGGCGCGACGGCAGCACGACCACCTGCAGGCCGTTGGCCAGCGTAAAACTCTCGGCCGGCCGGCGCCCGACCGTCAGCAGCTTCGCCAGCGCCGGGACAGCCGGCGCCAGGACAGCGCTCGCGACAAGGCCGCCGAGCAGGCCGCGGCGGGGCGTCAGCACACTCAGAAGATGCCTTCGAGCAGGCCGCGCTTGCGTCGCGTGATCGTGGGCGTGGCCCCGGCCGGAGTCTGGCCGGCCGCCGTGGCGTCGCGCAGTCGCTGCTGCTCCTTGGCCGGATCGAGCAGGACGCCTGATGGCGGCCTGTCCTGCCAGAAGATCAGGCCATCGACGAAGCTCTTGTCGCTGTCGTTGATCGTGCGCGTGTCGGTGTTCACGCGGCTGCGGATGTTGGGATCGATGCCGCCCTGGCCCGCCTTGGCGACCAGCGCCTGCTCCGAGGCGCCACCCGCCACGACCGGCGCGGCGCCGCCGCGCTGCGCGCGGCCGGCGGTCTGCGGTGCCAGGGCCTCGCGGGCCTGCTCGGCCGGCGTCACTTCCTGCGGCCGGGGCTCGCCGGGCCGCGGCGGGCGCAGTTCGGCGTTCGGCGGCATGGTGAGCGGCGAATGCGAGACGATCTTGAATTCGTCGGGCGACACTTTCTTGCTGCCGCCCAGGTTCTCGAAAGCGCTGCAGCCGCCCGTCGCCAGGGCGCCGAGCGCGAGGAGGGTCATCGGGAATAGACTGGTCCGTTGCATCGTCCGTCCTTCGAAGGTCCGCTTCTGTCCGCTGATCATGGCCGCATCAGGGCGCGCGTTGTTTTTGGCCGACGAGAGAATCGATGAGCATCAGCCCGACACCGACAACGATCGCCGAATCGGCGACATTGAACGCCGGCCAATGCCAGTGGCCTATGTGGAAATCGGCGAAATCGAACACCGCTCCCCATCGGGCACGATCGACAACATTGCCGATAGCGCCACCGATGACAAGGCCGATGCCCCAGCCGCCGAGCCGCCCGTCGGTTCGTCGCAGCCAGATGAACAGGACGACGCAGACGGCCACGGCGACGGCCGACAGAACCCAGGGTGGCACGGCCCGGTCGCCCCCCAGCATGCCGAAGCTCACGCCCTTGTTCCACACCACGACCAGGCGGAAAAACCCGTCGACCACCGACACCACCGCACCGTGCCGCAGCAGGTAGCCCAGCAGCAGCTCCTTGGAGATCTGGTCGGCC
Source organism: Reyranella sp. (assembly GCA_052386855.1). Taxonomy (GTDB): domain Bacteria; phylum Pseudomonadota; class Alphaproteobacteria; order Reyranellales; family Reyranellaceae; genus Reyranella. Next base: position 99,173 of record JBQTJT010000021.1, on the reverse strand, counting down.
AATACCGTCACGATGACCAGGGCCATCGCCTGGAGTTCGAGGCGTCTCATCGGGCAAGCCTCATCATCGGATGGGCTTCATCATCGGGTGGGCCTCACGTCACCGCCCCTTCGCAGCGCTGGCAGAGCAACGGATGGGCGGCCGACTTGCCGACTTCCTCAAGCACTTGCCAGCAGCGCGCACATTTCTCGCCGGCAGCCGGCGCCGGCACGACCGCGACGCCCGCCACGTCGGCAAGCGTGAAGGCACCTGCCGGCAACACACCGCCGTCGGGCACCTCGATCAGGTCGCCGCCCGAGGTGATGCAGATCTCGGTGAGGTCGAGGCCCTTCAGCGCCTCGATGAAAACCGAGCCGGCATGGACATGCGGGGCGGCCTGCAGGCTGGAGCCGATGCGCTTCTCGGCGCGCTCCAGTTCCAGCGCGCCGGTGACGACACGTCGCAGCGCCCGCACGGTCTTCCACTTCTCGCCCAGCGCCGCATCGAGCCAGTCCGCGGGGATGGTTGGATAGACGCGCAGGTGCACCGAATCGGCCTTGCCGTCCGGCACGTCCTGCGGCCGGGCGAGCCAGGCCTCTTCCGCCGTAAAGCAGGTGATGGGCGCCAGCCAGGCGGTGAGGAACGAGAAGATCTCGGCCATGACCGTCCGCCCGGCCCGCCGGCGCAGCGACGACGGCGCGTCGCAATAGATCGCGTCCTTGCGGATGTCGAAGTAGAACGCCGAGAGATCGCCCGAGCAGAAAGTGTTGAGCTCCGTCGCGATGGTGTGGAAGTCGTAGTCGTCGACCGCGCGGCGCAAAATCACGTCGAGCTCGGCCAGGCGATGCAACACCCAGCGCTCGAGCTCCGGCATCTCGGCCGGCGCCACGCGCTCGGCGGCGCTGAAGCCATCGAGGCTGCCCAGAAGGTAGCGCAAGGTGTTGCGCAGCCGGCGATAGGCCTCGGCCTGGTGCTTCAGGATCTCCGGGCCGATGCGCTGGTCCTCGGTATAGTCGGTGCCGACCACCCAAAGGCGCAGGATGTCGGCGCCGTACTGGTCGCACACCGTTTGCGGCGCGGTGATGTTGCCCAGCGACTTCGACATCTTGCGGCCCTGCTCGTCGAGCGTGAAGCCGTGCGTCAGCACGCCGTCGTAGGGCGCGCGGCCGCGGGTGCCGCAGCTCTCGAGCAGCGAGGAATGGAACCAGCCGCGATGCTGGTCGGAGCCTTCCAGATAGAGGTCGGCCGGCCACTTGAGATCGGGATTGCCTTCGAGCGTGAAGGCATGGGTGCAGCCGGAATCGAACCAGACGTCGAGGATGTCGGTGACCTGCTCGAAATCCTTGGCGTCGTACTTGTTGCCGAGGAAACGCTCGGGCGGGCTTGCGAACCAGGCATCGGCGCCCTCGGCCTTGAAGGCCTCGACAACGCGGCCCATCACCTCGGGATCGCGCAACGGCTCGCCGGTCGCCTTGTTCACGTAGACCGCGATCGGCACGCCCCAGGCGCGCTGGCGCGAGACGTTCCAGTCCGGTCGCGTCTCGATCATCGAGCGCAGCCGGTTGTAGCCGGCCGGCGGCACGAAGCGCGTCGCGTCGATCGCCGCCAGCGCCTTCTCGCGCAAGGTGCCGCCGATCTCGGCGATCGGCTTGTCCATGGCGATGAACCACTGCGGCGCGTTGCGGAAGATGACCGGCGCCTTGGAACGCCAGGAATGCGGATACGAATGGGTGATGCGGCTCGAGGCGAGCAGCTTGCCCGCGGCATCGAGGGCGGCGATCACCGTGCGGTTGGCGTCGCCCTTCTTGCCTTCGGGCGTGTAGACGCGCTTGCCGGCGAACATCGGCACATGCGGATAGTAGGTGCCGTCCTCGGAGACGGTGTCCGGCACCTCGACGCCATTGGCCACGCCCAGCTCATAGTCGTCGGCGCCATGGCCCGGTGCGATGTGCACGAAGCCGGTGCCGGCATCGGCCGTGACGAAGCCGCCGGCCAGCAGGCGCACGTCGAAGTCGAAGCCTTGCCCGCGCAACGGATGCGCCGCGACCAGGCCTTCCAGATCGGATGCCGTGACATCGGCCACGACCTTGGCTGCGAACTTGGCCTCGGCCGAAACCGCCTCCACCAGCTCCTTCGCCAGCACCATCTTCTCGCCGACACATGCCTTGCTGCCCTCGCCCACCTCGGTCACTTCGACCAGCGCGTAGGCGATCTCCGGCCCATAGGCGAGCGCGCGGTTGCCCGGCATGGTCCAGGGCGTCGTCGTCCAGATCACGATCGCCGCGCCGTCGAGCTTGCCGCCACGAGACTTCACGACGGGAAAGCGGACATGCACCGTGTCGGAGACATGGTCGTGATACTCGATCTCGGCTTCGGCCAGCGCGGTCTTCTCGACCACGCTCCACAGCACGGCTTTGGATCCCTTGTAGAGCCCGCCGTTCATCAGGAACTTGCCGAGCTCGGCCACGATGGTGGCCTCGGACTCGTACTTCATCGTCGAGTAGTAGTTCTCCCAGTCGCCATCGACGCCCAGCCGCTTGAACTCCTCGCGCTGCACGCCGATCCAGTGATCGGCGAAGGCGCGGCATTCCTTGCGGAACTCCACGACCGGCACCTGGTCCTTGTCCTGCTTCTTGGCGCGGTACTGCTCCTCGATCTTCCACTCGATCGGCAGCCCGTGGCAGTCCCAGCCCGGAACGTAGTGGCTGTCCTTGCCCAGCATCTGCTGGGTGCGGCTCACCAGGTCCTTCAGGATCTTGTTGAGCGCGTGGCCGATATGGAGGTTGCCGTTGGCATAGGGAGGGCCGTCGTGCAGGACGAACTTCGGCCGGCCCTTGCTCTCGGTGCGGAGCCGGTCCCACAGTTTCATGTCGGCCCAGCGCTTCAGCAGCTCCGGCTCCTTCGCAGGCAAGCCGCCGCGCATGGGGAAGTCGGTCTTGGGCAGGAAAACGCTGGATTTATAGTCAGTTGTCACAAGAAACTCGGTGCGAAAGGAGCGATGGGCGGCCGCCGGGACGGCGGCCAAACAGACGGGACAACCCGGCCGCGGTCAGCGGACCGGGCGGATAATTCGCTCCTGGAGGGCCCCGATAAACATAGGGCCGGCAATCTAGGGACGGGGGTCGGGGGGGTCAAGGAGCCGCCAGAATGGCCTTTGCCGCCTCGCCGTCGGCCGCGATCTGGGCTTTTAGCGCATCGAGACCCGAGAACTTCATCTCCGGCCGCATGAAGTCGACCAGCGCCACCCGCAGGGTCTTGCCGTAGAGGTCACCCGCGAAATCGAACAGGTGGACCTCGAAGTTCTCCTGCAGTTTGCCGAAAGTCGGACGCCGGCCGAGGTTGGCCACGGCATCGCGCCACTGCCCATCGACGAGCGCGCGCACGGCATAGACGCCGAAGCGCGGCCTCAAGTGCTCGCCCAGTGCCACGTTGGCTGTCGGAAACCCAATTGTGCGGCCGCGCTGGTCGCCCAGCTCCACCACGCCCTCGATCTCCCAGGGATGGCCCAGCAGCTCGGCCGCCTCCCGGGCCATGCCGGCGCGCAGCGCCTCGCGGATGCGGGTCGAGGAATAGATCTCGCCCTCGCGCGTCACCGGCTCGAGCACCGTGACGCCGATGCCGCGCGCCGTGCCGGCCTTGCGCAGGAACTCGACATTGCCGCCGCGCCGCGCGCCGAAGGTGAAGTCGTAGCCGCACACGACATGGCGCGCGCCCAGCCCCTTCAGCAGCACGTCTTCGATGAAGGCGTCAGCCGAGAGGGCGGCAAAGGCGGCGTCGAAGCGCTGGGCGAGCACGGCCTGCACGCCGTACTGCGCCAGCAGCCGGAGCTTGGCCGGCGGCAGGGTGAGGCGGAATGGGCCTGTGTCGGGCACGAAGAAACCGCGCGGATGCGGCTCGAAGGTGAGCGCCACCACGGGCGCGCCAAGCGCCTTGGCTTCGCGGCCGGCGTCGGCGATCAACGCCTGGTGGCCGCGATGCACGCCGTCGAAATTGCCGAGCGCCACCACGCCACCTTTCCAGGCGGCGGGCGTCTTCTGCCAGTCGTCGAAGGCCGGAAGGGATGTCATGCCCAAGATCACGCCACGTCGCGCCGCGGCACCAGCACGGTCGCCTCGCCATCGATCACGACCTTGTCGCCGTTGAGGCACTGGGTCTGCAGCGTGACGCGCCGGCGCTTCTCGTCGATGGCGGTGATGGTGCAGACGGCGGTGATGGTCTCGCCGATCAGCACTGGCGCGAGAAAATTCATGGTCTGGGAAATGTAGACCGCGCCGGGGCCGGGCAGCTTGGTGCCGACCACCGTCGAGATGAAGCTGCCGCTCAGCATGCCGTGGGCGATGCGCTGGCCGAAGCGCGTGGTGCGGGCGAAGCCGTCGTGAAGATGGATCGGGTTGGTGTCGCCCGAGACACCGGCGAAGGCGGTGATGTCGGCCTCGGTCACGGTCTTGCCGAACATCGCCGACATGCCGACCTTGAGGTCTTCGAGATAGAGGCCGCTCATGGCCGAAAAGGATTGCGCCACGTCTTGATTCTCCCCGCGTGAGGGCCGCCCTCTTACCACGCTGCGGGGCCTGTGCCACAGTCCGGTGAATGACCGTTCACACACTCGATGAGTCGGAAAATGTTGCGGCCGTCCTGGCCAGGGCGGCCAGCCGCCATTTCGGCGGGCCGGCCACGATCGAGAAACTCCGCCGCGAGTCGGGCGGCGCCTCGCGCCAGACCTGGAGCTTCGACGCCGTCGTCCGTGGCACACCGCATCCGCTGATCCTGCGCCGCGATCCGCCGACCCTGGGGGCGCCTCGAACCAAAGCCGAGGTTGACCGCTCGGTTTCGATCAGCCGCGCCACCGAATTTCGGGTGTTGCATGCCGCCTTCCAGGCAGGCGTGCGCGCGCCAGAAGTGTTGTTCGAGCTCACGCCCGACGACGGTCTGGGCGAGGCCTTCGTCATGCGCCGGATCGGCGGCATCGCGATCGCCCGCAAGCTGCTGCGCGATGCGCCCTACGAAAGTGCACGCAAGAAGATCGCGGGCCAGCTCGGCGAGATTTTGGCGCGCCTCCATGCCGTGCCGCTGGACGGGCTGCCGCCGCTGGTGCGCCGCGAGGCGGCCGACCAAATCGCGGGCCAGCGCCGGGCTCTCGACCTGCTCGACCGGCCGCAGCCGGTGTTTGAGCTCGCACTCTCCTGGCTCGACCGGCGCAAGCCCGCGCCGACGCCTGAGCCGGTGCTGGTCCACGGCGACTATCGCACCGGCAACTATCTCGCCGACGAAACGGGCGTGACCGCGATCCTCGACTGGGAGGGCGCGCATCTCGGTGATCCCATCGAGGACCTGGGCTGGCTCTGCGTAAAAAGCTGGCGCTTCGGCGCCATCGACAAGCCGGCCGGCGGCTTCGGCAGCCGTGAGGAATTGTGGGCGGCCTACGCAAGTGCCGGCGGCATCAAGGTCGATCCGGCGCGCGCGCATTGGTGGGAAGTCTTCGGCACCGTGCGCTGGGGCATCATCTGCCACAATCAGGCGTGGCGGCATCTCTCGGGCGCGATCAAGTCGATGGAGCTGGCCTCGATCGGCCGCCGCGCGGTGGAGACCGAGGTCGACCTGTTGCAGCTGCTGAAGGCCTGACATGGCGCAGGACCGTCCCACCGCCTCCGAACTGCTGGCCGCCATCGCCGACTTCCTGCGCGAGGAGGCCACGCCCGCCCTCGACAAGGCCGAACCTCGCCTCGGCTTCCAGATGCGCGTCGCCGTGAACTCGCTGGCCATTCTCGAGCGCGAGGCGCGACTCGGTCCTGCCGCCGACTCAGCCGAGCAGGCACGGCTGGCAAACCTTCTGGGTCGCGATGGCACGCTCGACGAGCTCAACCGCGAGCTCGCCCGCCAGCTCCGCACCGGGGAGCGCGACGAGCGCGATCCCGCCCTGCTGGAACATCTCGACGCCACCATTGCCGACAAGATCGCCATCGCCAATCCCAAGTGGAGATGATGCTTCGGCCTTCACCGAACCATTGGCCGTAGCAGGCGCCCGTGCGCGGGCGTAAATTCCCGCCATGACCACCGTGAACGCCCTGTCCGAAGTCGCCGCCCTGATGGGCGACCCGGCGCGCGCCGCCATGCTGTCGCTGCTGATGGACGGCCGCGCCCACACCGCCTCCGACCTGGCGCTGGCCGCCGGCGTCACCGCCCAGACCGCGTCGGGCCATCTCGGCCGCATGACCGAGGCCAACCTGCTGGCCGCCCGCGCCCAGGGCCGCAACCGCTTCTATCGCCTGGCGTCGGGCGAAGTGGCGCACGCCATCGAATCGCTGATGGCGCTGGCGGGCACCCGTGCCCAGCCGGCGTCGCGAACTGCCGCGTGGCGGCGCGACCCCGATCTCCGCTTCTGCCGCACCTGCTACGACCATCTCGCGGGCCAGGTCGGCATCGCCGTCACCGATTCGCTGACGCAGCACGGCCATCTCGAACCCAAAGGATCGCGCGACTGGAAGCTGACGCCGTCGGGCGAGTTGTTCTGTGCGCGAGTCGGCGTCGACCTCGGCGGCGCACGCCAGGCGACCACGCGCCACTTCGCGCGCCAGTGCCTCGACTGGAGCGAACGCCGGCCGCACATCTCGGGTGCGCTGGGCTCGGCCATCGCCGACACCTTCTTCAAGAAGGGTTGGGCCGAGAAACTGCGCCGCGGCCGCACCGTGCGTCTCACCGACTCAGGCCGCCGCGCGCTGGCCCGCGATTTCGGGGCGGCTGTCTAAGATCCCTCACCAACCGTGGAAGCGTGGCCACACTTCGGTCGAGCCCGCGGCCGTCACCAGATGATAATCGGGATACTGCGCGCCGGTGGCGCAGGCATGGTTGGGCAGCACGCGCAGCTTGGTTCCGATCGGGAAGCGGTCGACGAGGCCTGCATCCGCCTGGCTGTCGCGGCGTGAGATGATGCCGTGCTCCTGGTTGGCGGCGGTGACGAGAAGTCCTTCGATCGCCCGGCCTGAAGCGTCGCAGACGATCCCATAGCCATAGTCGACCTTCTGGCGTTGCGTGCCGCGATCACGGCTCATCGCCATCCAACCGGCATCGACGATCACCCAGCCCTTCTCGGGCTGGTGGCCGATCACCGTGGTCAGCACCGACAGCGCCACGTTCTCGGGCGTGCAGACGCCGATGTTGGCCATCACCAGGTCGAAGAAGACATAGACGCCGGCCCGCACCTCGGTGACGCCTTCCAGGCTTTGCGCCGAGAGCGCGGTCGGCGTGGAGCCGACGCTCACCTCGGGACACGGCAGGCCTGCTGCCCTGAGGCGCTCGGCCGCGCGCACCGAGAGGTGGCGCTCCTGCTCGGCAAGCTTTCGCAGCGCCTCCGGCGTGTCGAGATCGTAGGAGCTGCCGGCATGGGTCAGCACGCCCTTCAATCTGGCGCCGCCCTCGTGCAGCACCCGGCCGATCTCGATCAGCACCGCGTCCTCGGGCTGCACGCCGGAGCGGTGGCCGTCGGAATCGATCTCGATCATCACCTCGAAGGGATGCCCCTTGGCGACCAGCGCCTGCGCCGCCGTCACCGAGTCCACGAGCAGCGTGAGCGCGCAACCCTGCCGGCAGAGCGCCAGCGCGCGGTCGAGCTTGTCGGGCGAGATGCAGACGGCATAGAGGATGTCGGCAAAACCCGCGGCGAAGAACTGTTCCGCCTCCTTCAGGGTCGAGACGGTGATACCCCGCGCGCCCGCCGCCTGCTGGCGCCTGGCGACTTCGATGCATTTCGACGTCTTCACATGCGGCCGCAGGCGCACGCCGAGTTCGGTCATGCGCTGCTGCAGACGGGCGATGTTGGCCACCATGCGCGCCTCGTCGATCAGCGCGGCCGGCGTTTCGATATCTGTCAGCGTCACGGCGATCGTCCTTCGAGCCAGGGCAGAAGGCCTTCAAGCGTCGGCCGCTCGAGGCTGGCCGTTGGCGCGCCGTCGGGACGCGCAAGACCGACCCTGTTGTGCCAGTAAGTACGGAGCCCAACGGCCGACGTGCCGAAAAGATCGTAGCCCGAGCCTGCCACGAATGCAGCGTCCCGGGCCTCGATTCCGAGCTTCGCCAGCGCCAGACGATAAGGATGCGGGTCGGGCTTGTAGAAGCCCGCTTCCTCGGCCGTGACGATGCAGTCCCAGCGCGTTTTCAGACGTTCCGACGCCTGTACGCCCAACCGGACCGAGCAGTTGGTCACTACGGCAAGCTTCGTCCGACCCTTCAGCGCATCGAGCGCGGCCTGCGCGCCGCTCCACACCGGCAGCTCGTGCCAGCGCGTTTCCAGCGCGTCGGCGACGCTCGCAGGCAGTCCTGTCGTGCGCGCCGCCGCGCGCACCAGCTCTTCATAGGGCACGTAGGCACCGCAGCCGTAGGTCAGGCGCAGATACTCGGCGCGCCAGGCGCGGCCGGCGGCCTCGGAGCCGGCCACCCTGTTCCACAGAGTCCACGAATCGAGCAGCGCCGTCAGCAGGTCGAACAGCACGACCTTGGGCAGGGCGGGCGGGTTAGGGCTTGGCATCCTCGCGCACCAGTCTGGCCTTGCCGAAGGCGAGGCCGTCGCCCGACGGGATCTTGCAGATCGAAGAGGCGCGGAGAATCTTTGCGTCGCCCACCGTCAGGTAGATGTTGGTGAACAGCAGCGAGCGCGTGGCACGCACCAGCTCAGGCCTGCCCTCGACCCAGTCGCCGACCTTGGCCGGCGCCACGAAGTCGAAGGTCATGTTCACGGTCGGCAGGAATTTCCGAAGACCGGCCAGCGTGCCGCCGCCCATCGCGCCCACCAGGTCGGCCACGGTCATCATCATCCCACCATGCAGGCCGCCGGCCGGATTGCACATATGCTGGTGCACGCGGAAGCCCATGACGAACTCGTCGCGCGTGCCCTTCTCGCCGCGCTTCACATAGAGGTTGCCGATGTGGCTGTTGAAGGTGGGCTCGGGCCGGTCGCGGTCGAAATCGATCTTGCGGAAGCCAGTTGGCGGATCATCGTTCAGCAAACGCTAGCTCCGGGTCTTGAGCGTCCTGTGCCGGCTCAGCAGCGCAAACGCGCCGAGCCCGCCCAGGACCTGATGGCGCGGACCATAGAGGCGGCCTCGCACCTGCGCCATCTGCTCATCGTGGCCCACCACCTCGCCCACCGCCTCCAGCCAGTCGCCGATCCGCGCCGGGCCGAGATAGTCGAGCGAGAGGGTGAGCGTGACGGCGCGGCGCTGCAGCGTCTGCCACACCGAGACGCCCATCGCCGAATCGAGGAAGGCAGCCAGCATGCCGCCGTGCACGATGCCGAGCGCGTTGGCGTGCTGCGGCCCGGGCAGGAAGCCGCGGATCGCGCGTCCGTCCTCGATCTTTTCGAACCACGGCCCGTTGGCCGCGGCGAAACCGGACGCCTCAGTGAGTTCGCGAAAGCCCGTGGGAATGCGTGAGGGAGGAATAGCCACGCGCCATCTTAGGCAATCCCCGCCAGAAGGACGAGGCCGTAGCCGACATACCAGGTGGCGATCGTCGTGATCAGCCGGTTCGACCACAGGCGAAACTGCTTGTCGGTCAGCTTCTCGAGCAGGAGCTTGCCGAGCGACGTGCCGATCATCGACGCGGCGATGGCGACACCGAGGAACCAGGGTTCGACCTGGCCGACCTCGGCGATCAGCGCACCGAAGTAGAGCAGCTTGAAGCCGTGGCCGAACACCTGACACACGGCCTTGGTGGCGATGATCTGCCGCCGCTCGAGCGGCGAGCGCAGGAACATGGTGTCGAGCAGCGGGCCGGTGACGCCGGTCATCAGCATCAACATCATCGAGAAGACACCGGTGCCCGCCACCTGCAGCGGCCCGAAGCTGCGCGGCAGGATGCTGTCGGGAATGGCGCGGATGATGAAGGGCGAGAGGCCGAGCAGCAGCAGGGCCACGGCCTTGTCGGGCACGTAGAGCGTGATCGACCACAGGCCGACCGAGACCAGGCAACCCGCGACGTAGAAGACGGTGCCCTTCCATTCGATGTGCCGCCACCACAAGAGCGCGCGCCAGCCGTTGGAGGCCATCTGCGTGATGGCATGCAGCACCATGGCGGTGGGCAGCGGGAAGATGAACAGCAGCACGCCGATCAGGATGAGGCCGCCCGCCATGCCGAAGATGCCCGACAGAAAGGCCGTGCCGATCATCAGGAGCCCGAGCCCCGCCGCCATCACCAGTGTCATGGGAGGCACGCTAGGGCGGGCTTATCCAGCGTTCAAATATATGTTAAATGTCTTATCCATACTTTTTGGATATGCCTTTGGAACTGCGCCATCTCCGCTACTTCGTCGCCGTGGCCCACGAGGGCCACATCACGCGCACGGCCGAGAAGCTCCACATGCAGCAGCCGCCGCTGTCGCAGCAGATCCGCGCGCTGGAGCGCGAGATCGACGCCGCCCTGTTCGTGCGCCATCCGCGCGGGGTGGCGCTGACCGACGCCGGCCGCTCGTTCCTGGTCGACGCCGAGGCGGTGCTGGCCGCGGTCGATCGCGCCGCGGCCCGGGCCCGGCGCACGGCACGCGGCGAGACCGGCCGCATCGCCGTGGGCTTCACCACCTCGGCGCCCTTCCATCCGCTGGTGGCGCGCGCCATTCGCGAGTTTCGTCTCACCCGCCCCGACGTCTCCTTCGTGCTGGAAGAAAGCAGCTCGGGCGATCTTTTAGGCGGCCTGCGCGAGGAGCGGCTCGACATCGCCTTCATCCGCTCCGGCCTGGTCGACCCCGAAGGCCTCGCGGTCCATGCGCTGCTGCAGGAGGACATGGCGGCAGCGCTGCCGTCGCGTCACAGGCTCGCGCGCCGGCCGCACCTCGCGCTAAAGGATCTCGCGGCCGAGAACTTCATCCTCTACCGCCGGCCCGATGGGCGCGGCCTCTACGACGTCATCATCGCCGCCTGCGCCCAGGCCGGTTTCAGCCCGCATGTCGGCCAGGAGGCACCGCGCATCGTGTCGACCCTCAACCTCGTGGCGGCAGGCCTCGGCATCACCATCGTGCCGGCCTCGCTCAGCCGCCTGCCGCTGGAGGGCGTCACCTACCGGATGCTGAAAGGCCGGCCGGCGCTGAAAGTGCCGCTCAACCTCGCCTGCCGCCACGACGAGCGCTCGGCGGCGACGCTGGCCTTCATCGATCTTGTGCGCCGGCTGCCGTCATGAATCCGATCAAGCCCCCACTCATCAAGACCGTCGGCCATTCCAACCATCCCATCGAGCGCTTCGTCGATCTGCTGCACGCGGGCGGCGTCACTGTGCTGGTCGATGTCCGCTCCACGCCCTGGTCGCGCCGCTTCCCGCAGTTCGGCAAGGATCAGCTTGCGAAGACACTGGCCGAGGCGGGCATCGACTACCTCCACGAAGGCGCCGCACTCGGCGGCAAGCCCGAGGCCGGCGGCAGCTACGACGATCTTGCCGCCCGCCCCGCCTTCGCCCAGGCGCTCGACCGCGTGACGGCGTGCGCCGGTTCCGCGGTGCTTTGCCTGATGTGCGCGGAGAAAGAGCCGCTCGACTGCCACCGCACCGTGCTGGTGTCGCGCCGTCTGGCCGAGCGTGGCGTGGCGATAAAACATCTGCTGGCCGATGGCGGCACCCGCCCGCACGCCGAGATCGAGGCGGCGCTGCTTGGCAAAAGATCGGCCCCCGACCTGTTCGACGATCGCGCCACGCGACTGGCCCGCGCCTATGCGGAGCGTGAACGGGTCATGCGGCGGGTCGCATAGCGGCCAAGTTGCGTTGACAGTCCCGGCAACTGTCCGCACGCTTTGCCGACAGTCTGGAGGCAGCATGGCACGCTTCGACCGGGTGATTCGCGGCGGCATGATCGTCGATGGCAGCCGCCTGCCGCGGTTTCGCGGCGACATCGGCATCAAGGACGGGCTGATCGCCGAGATCGGCCAGATCGGCGCCGGCGAAGCGGACGAGACGATCGACGCCGGCGGGCTGATCGTGGCCCCCGGCTTCATCGATCTGCACACCCATTACGACGCCCAGCTCTTCTGGGATCCCTACTGCTCGCTGTCGTCCTGGCACGGCATCACCTCGGTCGTGATCGGCAACTGCGGCTTCGGCTTCGCCCCCGTGCGGCCGGCTGAGCGCGAGCGGGCGATGATGTCGATGACGCGGGTCGAGGCGATCCCGATGGCGTCGATGAAGGAAGGCATGCCGTGGGACTGGGTGACTTTCCCCGAGTTCCTCGACAGCGTCGATGCCGCGCCAAAATCGGTGAACATCCTGCCCTACCTGCCGATCTCGCCGCTCCTGATCTGGGTGATGGGTTTCGAGGCGGCCAAGGCCGGCAAGTTGCCGACGCCCGAACAACATGCCGAGCTCCGGCGTCTCCTTAACGAGGCCATGGACGCCGGCGCCTGTGGCTGGTCGGCGCAGCGCATGCTGCCGACCGGACCCGCCGCGGTGCAGCGCGACTACGACGGCACGCCGATGCCGACCGATGTCATGCATGACGAGACCTGCCGCGAATTCGCGCGCGTTCTGGCCGAGCGCAACGACGGCTTCATGCAGATGCTGCTGATCTCGGGCGACAATGCCCGCGACCGCGCCTTCTACGAGGAAATGTCGAGCCTGAGCGGCCGGCCGATGATCATGAACGTGGTTCAGGCGTTCGATCACAAGCCGGAAATCCATCGCCGCGTGCTCAGCTGGCTAAAAAGCTGTCGCGAGCGCGGCATCCGTGTCGTGGGCCAGGGGCTCACGACCGACGCGGGCTTCACCTTCACCTTCGAGGACTGGAACTTGTTCGACGACCAGCAGGCCTGGTGCGATGCCACGACCGGCAGCCGCGAGGAACGGCTGGCGAAGCTCGCCGATCCGGCGCGCCGTGCCGCCTTGCGCGACAACCTGCCGTTCACCGCCACAGGGCCGCTGCCGCAGATCGCCATCGTCGGACCCAAGCTCGAGAGCAACAAGAAGTGGCTCGACTACACGCTGGCCCATGCCGGCGAGAAGATGGGCAAGCACCCGGTCGACGTCATGCTCGACATGGCGGTCGAGGAGAACCTCGAGACCGAGTTTTTCGCCGCCCCGCCCAACGGCAAGATCGAGCACCTCAAGGAACTGGTCGACGATCCCTACATCCTGTTCGGCGTGTCGGACGGTGGCGCCCATACCAAGTTCCTGACGGCAGGACGCTATCCCACCGAGACGATCTGCAAGGTGGTGCGCCAGCACGGCATGCTGAGCCTGGAGGAGGTGCACTGGCGATTGTCGGCGCTGCCGGCCGAAGTCGCGGGCTTCCGCGGCCGCGGCGTCCTGAAGAAGGGCGCGCCGGCCGACATCGTGATCTACGACTACGAGGGATTGAAGGTGCTGCCCGACGAGATCGCGCACGATCTGCCGGGTGGCGAGTGGCGGCGCGTGCAACGCGCGTCGGGCTACAAGTACATCCTGGTGAACGGCGAGGTCACGATCCGCGACGACCAGCAGACCAATGCCCGCTCGGGTCGCCTGTTACGCCACGGCACCTGAGCCCCCTGCCCTGCGAAACGTGCTAGGCTCGCACGCGAAGCCCGGGGGGGGATTACGACCATGCGGACGATCGCGCTGCTGCTGACGGCCTTCGTCGCCTTGAGCCATGTCGGCATCATGGTGCTGGAGATGTTCTACTGGGACCATCCGGTCGGCCGGCAGATTTTCAACATGACGCCGGAAGTCTCGGCCTCGTCCGCGGTCCTTGCCGCCAATCAAGGCCTCTACAACGGCTTCCTCGCCGCCGGACTCATCTGGGGCCTGGTCGTCGGCCGCCGCGACGTGAAAGTGTTCTTCCTGGCCTGCGTGATGGTGGCCGGCATCTACGGCGGGCTCACCGCCAAGATGTCGATCCTGTTCACCCAGGGCGCGCCCGCCCTGCTCGCGCTACTGGCCGTGCTCTCGACGCGACCGGCCCGCGTGAGACCGCACCTCTGACTCGCCGGCCCGACCTCATTCTCGTCAACGGTCCGTCGAGCGCCGGCAAGACGACGCTGTGCCGGGCGCTGCAGGCGAAAATCCCGCACCCCTATCTCGTCACGGGCTTCGACGATTTCATCTTCATGTCGGCGCCGCACTACTACCGCGGCGCCGACACCGGCCGGCAGGACGAACGCGATGGCTTCACGGCGGAAGGCGTCGAGATGGTGACGACCTCGCCGCCGGGAGCACCGGTCGCCGTCGTCGCGAGGTTCGGGCCGGTGTTCCGCCGCCTCGTCGATTCCATGGCGCCCGCCGTGCGCGCCCTGGTCGACGGCGGCAATGCCGTGATCTTCGACCACGTCCTGCATGACCAGGCGATGTACGACAGCTATTGCCGCGCCATGTCGGGGCTCAATGTCTTCACCGTGGGCGTCGCCTGCCCGCTCGACATCCTCGAAGCCCGCGAGCGTGCCCGCGGCGACCGCGTGCGGGGCCGGGCACGTGGGCTGGCCGGCGTCGTCCATACATTCTGCAGCTACGACATCATCGTCGACACCGGCGCGACCTCGACCGACGCCTGCGTCGCGGCGATCCTCGACGCCCTTGACCGGATCGACGATGATTGAGATCATTGATAGCAATGATCTCATGAGGGTCGAATGGCCGGCAATCTTCACGTCCGCAATCTCGAGGACGACCTGATTTCCAGATTGAAGCGGCGTGCCGCGCGACATGGCCGCTCCACCGAGGCCGAGCATCGGGAAATCCTTCGTCAAGCCCTTGCCGTAGAGGTCGAGCCTTCCTTCGATACGCTGGCCGCCGAGCTGCGAAAACTGACGAAAAGCAGGAAACAGACGCCGTCGGAGCGCCTGCTCCGCGAAGGGCGCGAAGAGCGGTGAGTGCATTCGTCATCGACGCCAGTATCGCCCTCAAATGGGTGATCGAGGAGGAGGGAACCGCGGAGGCGCTGGCGCTTCGCCGGCACGACAGGCTGATGGCGCCCGAATTGCTGGTGGCGGAGTGCGCGAACGTCCTCTGGAGGAAGTTCGCTCGGAAGGAGCTGTCGAAGACCGAAGCCTTGCTTGCCGCGCGTCTGCTCGAAGGCGCCGAAATCGAACTCCTGCCGACACGGTCGTTGCTCGAAGCTGCCACGCGCATCGCGATCGATCTGGACCACCCCGCCTATGACTGCCTCTATCTCGTGCTGGCGATCGAGAACGACTGCCGGTTCGTGACCGCGGATGAACGCTTTGTCCGCAAGATCGGCCAGGGCCGGCATCGGAGCCGCGTGATCTCTCTGATCGACGCCGCTGCCGAACGGTAAGCTGGCCTGGCTGGGGCGCCAGGATTCGAACCTGGGAATGGCGGAATCAAAATCCGCTGCCTTACCGCTTGGCGACGCCCCACCAGGCGGGCGGAACATAATGACTTAGGCCCGAGGACGCCACTGCGGCCTCAGGCCGCCGGGACCACTGCGTTTCTAAGCCAGGAAGCCGCGATCCAGGCCCATCTGCTCGGCGAACGGCTTTTCGTCCGCCAGCGCACGCTGGAAGGGTGCCAAGGCAACGATGCCGGCGGCGTATGCCGCGAGCTTCGGATAGGCCGCCTTGTCGATCGCGAAGCCAAGGTACTGAAAGTTGATGAGGTTCGAGGCGATCCCGATGTCGGCGAGCGTCAACGAGTCGCCGACCAGAAAAGGACCCCTCGCCTGCGATTCCAGAAAAGCGAAGACCGTCGGCTGTGTCGTTGCCAGGATGCCGTCGATCACCGACTGGTCGGTGGTGCCCTTCAGGATGTTGGGGCTGACGATCTTCTGGAAAAACAGCCCATGGATGACGCTTCGAAAGACGTGCCCGGCGTAACCGTCGAAAAACAGGACGCGGCTGCAGTCGCCGGCATCGGCCGGCAGGATCGCGGGGGCTGCCTTCTTCCGCTCCAGGTAGAAACAGATCGCCGTCGAGTCGGCCAGGGTGAAGGTACCGTCCTGCATCGCGGGGATCAGGCCGGTCGGACTGAGCGAACTCCAATTCGGCGGCGGGTCGAACGGGATCACAGGTTCAATGAAATATTGAATGTCCTTGAGGATTGCCGTGACGATCGTCTTGCGGACGTGAACGGAAAGCGGAACGCCATAGATCTTGACCATGCACTTCTCCTCTGGTGGCCGCCGGCCGGATTTCGACACAGCGGTTCGCGTTGCCGGAACGCGCAAGCGTCCGGATGGACCTGGGTTCGGAAATGACGGCGGGTCAGGCGGCCAGACGGACCGGGAACTGAATCTCGACCAGCGCGCCTTCGAAGCCGGGGGGCTCCGTGATCGATTCGAGGAAAACCTCGCGGCAGGGGCCCGCGACTTCGTAGCGGTTGGCCTCGATCCAGAGGCCGAGGGCGCCGAACGAGCGATGGCTGGCCGAATTCGTGCCAGGCCGCACGACGGTCGCCATCGTCCCAACCGCTGGAAGCTCGTTCGCCTGCAACATGTGGCCGCCCGCGATACGCACACTGGTGTTCGACGGTCGCGTCAGCGAAAAGCCGATCTCGAGATCCAGCCGATCCTCGTCGCGATCGTTGCGGGCGACCACGATCAGCCTGTCGCGCAGCGCCGGCCGGATCTGCCGTGCGCCATCCTCTGCGACAGCGTGGACCATCCGCGCCGCCTCATCCATGTTTTCGAACGAACCGTGAAGCGACAGGAATGGCATCGATGCGATCGACTTCACGACGATGTCGTAGTCTCCAATCCCGCCGTGCCGGTCGATCTCGGCAATGCGGGATTCTATGTGGCGCAGCCGGGTTTCCTCCTCGCGCAGTGACTGCTCAAGCTGGGCCCGCTTCATGGTGAGCATCCCGCGCAACTCGGTCGGCGGAATATCGTTCTTCAGCAGCGGACCGATCTGTTCCAAGGTCAATCCGAGCTCCTTCAAGGCAAGAATGCCGTTCAACCGGGGGAGCTGCCGGATGCTGTAGTAGCGATAGCCGGTCTGCGGGTCGGTATGCGCCGGTCGCAGCAGGCCGAGCTGGTCGTAGAAGCGCAACTGCCGTCCCGAGACCTGCGCGATTTGGGCAAATTCGCCGATGCGAAACATCTGGGCTCCTCCCATTCGAGGGCCGCGTTATGGCCGTTTGACGCTACGTCAAGGTCAAGCGGGATTTTGAAGATAATCTCGCGGCCTGTTCAGGCCGCCGCGGCGGCCTTCTTCAGCGCATCGACATGAACGAAGGCGCCGTCGGCATAGAGCAGCGGCATCGCCTCGGCGTCGAGCGTGAGGTCGACGATCTCGCCGATATAGATGGTGTGCGTACCGGCCGAGAGGCGGGTCACCAGCCTGCAGTCGAACGACACCGGGCAGCCTTTCAGCACCGGCGCCCCGGTGGTGAGCTGCGACCAGTCGCCCATGTCGCAGAAGCGGTCGTCGCCCTCGACGCCGTCCATGCCGGCGAAGCGCTCGGCGATCTTGCGATGAGCCGGGCTCAGGATGTTGATGCAGAAGAAGCCGGCCTCGCCGATGTGGTCGTGGGCGCTGGCCGTCTTGTTGACGCAGACCAGGATCTGCGGCGGCTCGGCCGAGACCGAGCACACGGCGGTTGCCGTCAGCCCGCCCCGCAGGTCGCCGTGGCGGGTGGTGATCAGGGTCACGCTTGCCGCAAGATGGCGCATGCCCTTTTTGAAGGCAGCCGCGTCGATACTCATGGCCCGAACTCTAGGGCAGCCCGGCTGTCGACCGCCACCAGAAACGGCCGCCAATTCACGCTAAGCTGAGGGTCAGCCAGCGAAATCCGCCGAAACCGCGCATCCGTCGCAGTCATCGTGCTGCAATAAAACCTTCATCAGACCGTCGTTCTTTGAGGTTGCCCGATTTTGGCCGCTCGCTACGGTCGGCCGGCATGGCCTCTTCGCCGGATAAAGAACCTCGCGCTGGGACCGCCCCCGATGTCGCGCTGCGGCTCATCGTGGCCGGCTGCCGGGCCGACCTCGTGAAGTATCGCGCCGTTGTGGCTACCAGCCGCCGTCAGATCGGCATTCACCAGACGAGGGTGGCGCTGCGCCGTCTGCGCGCCGCCTTCAGTCTGTTCCGCGGCGCCGTCGATGGGCCGCAGGTGCGGGCGCTCTCGGCCGAGGCCAAGTGGCTGGCCGGCGAGTGCGCCCCGGCGCGCGACCTGCACGTCTTCCTGACCGAGACCGTGAGCGATGTGCCGCCACTGGTGCGGCGCGTCAGCAATCGCCTGGCGGCAGCACACCTCGAGCGCGCCCGCGCGGCACTGGCCGGCGCCCGCTTCGCGGCCTTCGATCGCCAGTTGGGCGCCTTCGCCGCAAAATCACCACCGGCGACGCCCCCAGCCACCTCGCCCATCCCGGCGCTCCGCCTCGACGAGTTTGGCCAGGGCGTGCTCGAGACGCGCCACCGCAAGGTCATCCGTCGCGCCCACCGGCTGGAACAGCTCGACAGCGAGCGCCTGCACCGGCTGCGCATCGCCATCAAGAAGCTGCGCTACGCCGCCACCTATCTGCGGCCCGCCTTTGCGTCACCTGCGGCGAAAGCCTATATCGAGGCCACGGTGCGCCTGCAGGGCGCGCTCGGCGCCTTGAACGATCGCGCGGCGGCGGCCCAGGTAGTGGCCGACCTCGCGCTGGCCGCCCGTCCCAGCGAGGACGTGACGCAGCCGCTCAAGGCTCTCGCCAAGCAGGCGGCGTCCGGCGGCAAGCGCCGCCGTCGCCGGCTGGAGCGGGCCTGGAAGGATTTCAGGAAGGCCGAGCGGTTTTGGCGGGCGTAGAACAATATCCGTCGCCCCGAGCGTAGCCGAGGGGCCTGCGCTCTACCGGATGGAGCTGGTCGTGGAGAAAAGATCCCTCCACTCCGCTTCGCTCCGGTCGGGATGACGGAATCCAAGGAGCGAACACTTTCATGAGCGAGACCAGTACCGCCGCCGAACAGCGCATTCCCGTCACCGTGCTGACGGGCTTCCTCGGCAGCGGCAAGACCACCCTCTTGAACAAATTGCTGCGCCGGCCGGAGCTTGCCGATACCGCCGTCATCATCAACGAGTTCGGCGAGATCGGGCTCGATCACCTGCTGGTCGAGAAGTCCGACGACGAGGGCATGGTAACGTTGAACTCGGGCTGCCTGTGCTGCACCGTGCGCGGCGACCTGGTGCGCACCATGAGCGAGCTGTTCCTGAAGCGTGCGCGCGGCGAGGTCTCGCAGTTCAAGCGCATGGTGGTCGAGACCACCGGCCTCGCCGACCCGGCGCCGATCCTCCACACGCTGATGACCGATCCGCTGCTGGCCTCGCGCTACCGCCTCGACGGCGTGGTGACGACGGTCGACGGCGTGAACGGTTCCAGCACGCTCGACAACCACGAGGAGGCGATCAAGCAGGCCGCCGTCGCCGACCGCATCCTGCTCACCAAGGTCGACATCGCCGACGCCCCCAAGCTCGAGGCCCTGAAGCACCGCCTGCACCATCTCAATCCCGGCGCGCCGTTCCACACCGTCGCCACCGGCGAGATCGATCCCAACCAGATCCTGAACGCCGGCCTCTACAATCCCGAGAGCAAGACCGCCGACGTGAAGAAATGGCTGCAGGCCGAGGCCTATGAAGGCAGCCACGATCATGGCCACGGACATCATCATCACGGTCATGACCACGGGCACGATCATGATCACAAACACGAGCATGGCGCGCACGGCGAGCAGGACCCGCACGACGTCAACCGCCACGACGACCGCATCCGCTCCTTCTGCATGACCTTCGACGAGCCGATGAGCTGGTCGACGGTGGCCGCCGCCTTCGATGCGCTGGTGACCTACCGCGGTCCCGATCTGCTCCGCATGAAGGGCATCCTGAACGTCAAGGACACCGACAAGCCGGTCGTCATCCACGGCGTGCAGCATGTCTTCCATCCGCCGGCCACGCTGGAAGCCTGGCCCGAGGGCGACGACCGCAAGAGCCGCGTGGTGTTCATCACCCGCGACATCGCCGAGAGCACCATCCGCAAGGTCTTCGCCTCCTTCTTCGATGCCGAGAAGAAGGGCTGGGGCCAGGATCAGTCGCAGCAGCAGCAGTAAAGGCGTCTGTCGTCCTGAGCGCAGCGAAGGACCTTACGTCTGCAACATCCCGGTGGTCGCTCGGCTAGATCCTTCGCTACGCTCCAGGGCGGAGATTACTCCGCCCGAGATGACAGAATGAAAGACATGCAATGAAGCTCGCCACCATCACGCACGACGGCCGGACGCAGGCGGCCCTTGTTCGCCCCGAGGCCGGAAGCGTCTGGCCGCTCGAGGCCATGCTGGGACGTCCCGTCCCCAGCCTCACCTCGATCCTCGCGCACCTCGACGAGATCAAGCTCCTGCAACCGGTGGGACCGGGCATTCCACTCTCGGCCGTGACGTTCGAGGCGCCGATCCCGCGGCCCGCACGCAACGTCATGTGCGTCGGCAAGAACTACCACGAGCACGCCAAGGAATTCACCAGGAGCGGCTTCGACAGCAGCGCCAGCTCCGCGGCAGACGCCATCCCGACCGCGCCGATCATCTTCACCAAGGTGCCGGAGTGCGTGATCGCGAACGGCGTAAATATCCGCTATCCGGCGGGCGTCAGCGATTCGCTGGACTACGAGGCGGAACTCGGCCTGGTCGTCGGCCGCGGCGGCCGCGGGATCTCGAAGGCCGACGCCTACAGCCACATCTGCGGCTACACGATCATCAACGACGTGACGGCCCGCGACCTGCAGGGCAAGCACAAGCAATGGTTCCTCGCCAAGTCGCTCGACACCTTCTGTCCGATGGGCCCGTGGCTGGTGACCGCCGACGAGGTCGATCCGGCAAACCTCGGCGTGAAATGCTGGGTGAACGACGAGTTGCGCCAGAACGCCAACACGCGCGATCTCATCTTCGATATCCCGACCCTGATCGCGACGATCTCGGCCGGGATCACCCTTCAGCCGGGCGACGTCATTGCGACCGGCACGCCGGCCGGCGTCGGGATCGGCTTCACTCCCCCTAAGTTCCTGAAGCGCGGCGACCGGGTGACGATCGAGATCGAAGGCCTCGGCCGGCTGTCCAACAGCGTGGCCTAGGCAGCAACCGGCCACACGGGCCGATGCTTCAGGCCCCCGGTGCGGAACACCAGGAAGCCGATGATCGTCAGGTTCAGGATATTGAATGCCACGCCGATGCCGAAGGCTGGCGCGTAATAGGCGAAGTGATCGTAGAGGAAGCCGGCGAACCAGCTTCCGAACGCCATGCCGCTCATCGCCGTGAAGAGCGTGAGCGGCATGCGCCATGACGCTTCCGAGGACGGAAACAGATCCCGGATCGCCACTGAATACGACGGGATGATGCCGGCGAAGCCCAGCCCGAAGGCGGCCGAAATCGCGAACAGGCCCATCTCATCCTGGGTCAGCGAGAAGCAGGCGATGGTGACCGCCTGGCAGGCGGAGCCGGCCAGGATCGTCCGCAGCCCGCCGATCCGGTCGGCGAGCGCGCCCCAGGCCTGGCGCGCCAGAAAGGCGGCGGCCAGCATCACCGAGAGCATGACGGCGCTGCGCGTCGGGTTGATGCCGATGTCGCTGCAGAAGGCCACGAGATGCGCCTGGGGCACCGACATCGGAATGCAGCAGAAGAAGCCCGCGACGCAGAGCAGCGCCTGCACCACGTTGGGCGGCAGGCCCGCGACGCGCCGGCCGGCCTTCGCGACCGCTGCCTGCGCCTGCTTTGACAGCGGCGGCGCGATGGGCGCCGGCCGCAACAATACGGTCGCGGGCAGGATGACGGCCAGCACGACACCGGCGTAGGCCAGCATGACGAGCTGCCAGCCGACGCTGCTGATCCCGAGCTCGAACAGCGTGGGCCAGAGGACGCCCGCGACGTACTGCCCCGAGGAGATCAGCGCGATCGCCGTGCCGCGCCGGCGGTCGAACCAGCGGCTGACATAGACCAGGAGCGGCGGGTAGACGCCGCCGCTTCCCAGGAACCCCACCATCAGCCCCTGGCCGACATAGAGGGCCCAGATCGAGCCGGTCGAGGAAAGTGCGAGGCCGCCCGCGATCATGCAGGCGCCGATGGCGACGGTGGTGCGGAGCCCAATGCGGTCCGCCAGCCAGCCCATCAGGATGCCGCCGGCACCGGTGCCGATCCAGACCAGCGCGCCGGCCAGCGCCAGCACGGCGCGCTCGGTGCCGAGCGCCTCCTGCATCGGTTTCATGCCGACGACGATCAGCAGCGGCGAGCCGAAGGAGATCGACAGGATGCCGAGCGTTATCCAGGCCGCCCGCCACGAGGCGCGGCCTTCGACGCTGCGATGCGCTGAAGCATCGCTGCCGCCCGCGGCTTCGGCCATTTCTTCCCCCGACTTATTCGTTGGGTCAGTTTTAGTCTGTTCGACCCGTCGCGACCATGGCATCACTTGGGACAACAACTTAAGTCTTGGGAGGATCTAATGCGCTGGATAGCGAAATTCAGTTCCGCTGTCTTGGCCTGCTGAATCTGCTTCGATCAATTAGTTGTCAGTTGAACGACGCGCCGACACTAGCATTTTCAATAAACGCTTCGACTGACTCTGATATCAGAACTCGCAATGCCTCGATTCTTGAAGGCCACTCTGACCCCTTAAGAATCAGATACTGACTCCATTCCATGTCGAACTTCATCGAGGTATCTTCGAGCGTAGGGATTGGCGCCCGAGAAATCGTCGGGTACGTGGATACAGGTCGAGGCTGAGGCTGTCCGATCATGCTCCTCTGCACGAGGAAGCGTGGGATTAATTGTGCACTTTTCGGAGCATCGCCCAGCCGATGCCAATCGTAACTAGGAACCAGCGCAATTCGAAGGTCACGCGCGGGGACAAACTTTCCCGAATTTAGACTGCGCTCAATCGCATTGCTTCCGAACGGATCTGAACCTTCTCTACAAAGGAAAAAATTCAACCGATGCCTGTACGAAGTGTCGCCTCTACTTACCGTCAACCTGAAGCCGTCATCACACGTGCAGTCCATTCCAAGATCGACCTGAAGGCGGAAGTATTGAGCGTCCACATCTGAAAATGGTTCAGCGTCTACAGTGAGTTCTGATGTTTGAACATGTGCTGCGATTTTTTCTAGTTCCTCAAATAGCCATGTGCGAACCAATGCCAGAAACGAACTAAAGCGCCTTCCTTCTTGCTCCCGCGCTTCTACATTGTTGGCTTCAATCGTTCGAGCGCTACGAGCTTTGCTTTGTAGATTTTGGATTTTGGCGAGAGTTCCTGGCTGTAACGACAGAACCTCCGCCTTCTCCGCCCATTCCGTAATTCTTCTTATCTCGCGTTCAACGCTCACCATGTCGGGAAGGCGATGGTTTTGGGGGCAAACCATCCGATCCAAGAGCTGGCCAAATAAATGAGATCGCTGGCCCTCTCCAAGTATGCGCCGATATTTGTCTTCGCTAATTTGCTCTCTCGGTATGATCACTCCCCCCGAGAACATGTAGTAGATGAGCTTTCCCAACGAGTAGACATCTGCTGCGGGGCCAATATCCAACTTCCCACCACCTTCTAGCTCAGGTGCCATAAAGTCTCTTGGACCTACAACCTCGCCAGTATCAGTAGCTCGGTCGGTCTCCCGCAAAAGGCAGATTCCGAAATCAGTTAGCCATATCTGATGTCCGTTTCCGGTAAAGAGCACGTTTGCTGGCTTTACATCTCGGTGAATGATTCCCCTTTCGTGAGCCATCGCTAGTGCCGAAGTGAGCTGGCTCGCCACCTGAAGAGTGCTTTCAATCGATCCTTCGTAAAATGCCAATCTATTCTTCGCTGAAAGGTCCCCGCCGTCAGCAATAGGCATTACTAGATATTGCTTTTCGGCGTTCTTACCCGAATCGCTCAGCAATGAATGGTCAACTAGCCTGATGACGTTGGGATGATTAAGGACCTTAACTGCCTCGATCTCACGTCTAAAGCGCTCGTGCCGCATCGGATTCAATACGCGTTTCAGTGCGTACTCACCGGCAAATTCATTGGTCACATCCGTGACCGCAAAGACCACACTTTGGCCGCCACTTCCAACTTGCCTTCCCGTTGGCTTCCACCGTTTCCCGTAGATTTTTGCCATGCTTGATCCGTATGACAGCTAGGTCGTTCGACTAATCTACGCAGAGAAGTACAATTGCCCAATTCGTGCGATGCTGTCCGTGCCATTTGGAAATTGGCTGTGAGCAGAAGCACGGCGGCCGATTAAACCAAGGGACTAACGGCGTCGATATTAGGGAGGTGTAATCATGCGCTGCACCGCAAGAATAGGCGTACTTCTCGCAGTATTTGCTGTTTGGGCCATACCATCGGCAGCACAATCCTATCCCAACAAGCCGGTCCGGATCGTCGTGCCCTTCGGGCCGGGCGGGCCGGCCGACGTCTATGCGCGCCAGATCGGCCAGGAACTCAGCGACGTGCTGAAGCAGCAGTTCGTCATCGACAACAAGCCCGGCGCCGGCGCGGTGATCGGCACCGACATCGTCGCCAAGGCGGCGCCCGACGGCTACACGCTGCTCATGATGTCGAACACCCACACCACCAACGAGACGCTTCTGTCGAAGAAGCCCTACGCGCTGATGCGCGACCTCACCGCAGTGGCGCCGGTCAATTCGTCGGACCTGGTGATGGTGGTCAATCCGGCGGTGCCGGCCAAGACGCTGCAGGAGTTCATTGCGCTCGCCAAGGCCGAGCCCGGCAAGCTCTCCTATGCTTCGTCCGGTCCGGGCACGCCCTATCACATGGCGGGCGAGCTCTTCAAAGCCATGAGCGGCACCGACATCCTGCACGTCCCGCACAAGGGCAGCGGCGAGGCGCGCGCCAGCGTGCTGGGCGGCCACGTCTCGATGATGTTCGACGCGGTGACGGCGATGAAGGGCCATGTCGATGCGGGCCAGGTGCGGGCGCTGGCGACCACCGGCCTCACGCGCTCCGCGGTGCTGCCCCAGGTGCCGACCGTGAACGAATCCGGCGTCCCCGACTACGAAGCCACGATCTGGCTCGGCATCATGGCGCCGGCCGGAACGCCGCCCGAGATCGTGGCGCGGCTGAACGCCGAGATCGGCAAGATCATCGCCCGCCCCGCACTGCGCGAGGCCTGGGCCAAGCAGGGTGCGGTGCCGATGACGATGACACCGACTGCTTTCACCACCTTCCTCCAGGGCGACATCGACAAATGGGCGAAGGTCGTCGAGAAGTCCGGCGCCAAGGTGCAATGAAGACTCTTAGAATCCTGAGCGGCGGTGCCGCCCAGGGGCTGGTTGAGCAGCTGCGACCCGCGTTCGAGGCCGAGACCGGCTGCACCATCGACGGCACCTTCGGCGCCGTGGGCGCCATGCGTGCCCGGCTGCTGGACGGCGCACCGGCCGATCTGGTGATCCTGACCCGCGCGCTGATCGACGGGCTGGCGCGCGACGGCCATGTGACGGGCGCATCGGCGGCGGACCTCGGCACGGTCGAAACCGCCATCGCCGTCCGCCAGGGCGATGCGGCGCCACCGGTCGGCGACGCGAACGCTTTGCGCAAGGCTCTCATCGAGGCCGACGCGATTCATTTTCCCGATCCCGAACAGGCGACCGCCGGCATCCACTTCGCCAAGGTGCTGAAAGATCTCGGCATCGACGGCGAGGTCGCCGGGCGATTGCACACGGCACCGAACGGCGCGACGGCGATGAAGGCACTGGCCGCCTCGACCGCCCGCCGCCCCATCGGCTGCACCCAGGCCACCGAGATCCTGTCGACGCCAGGCATCGTCCTCGTGGCGTCCCTGCCGGCCGGCTGCGCGCTGGCGACGGTTTATACGGCGGCGATCGCTACGAAAGCCCAGCTCCCCGCGGAAGCAACGCAGCTGGTTGCGACGCTGACGAACGGCGCGGGGCACGAGAACCGACGCCGGCTGGGATTCGTCTGAATCGCTGGAGCTTGCAATTCCTGCCGGAATCCTATATTATCCTATCGTACGCTTCCCAAGGAGCGATCGAAGGCGAAACACGATGAAACTGACCGAAGAAATCCAGGGCCGGAAGGTTCCGATGGAAATGCCCCACTTTTCCTATGGCATTGCCAGAGCCGGGGCGGATGTCGCGAAAATATGCCGGTTCGTTTCCCATTCTGGCGAGGCTTTTGCCGGCGAATCTCCCACCGGTTCAAGGGCTTGGTCGCGGCGCGATCCGCGCAAGATAGGAAGCCGGTGCGGCCCTGTGAGCAACGCCGTATCGGGCGTCTCCCCTCCTTCTGACCTGCGTGCTAGGGCTTGAACATGGCGAAAACCAAAGCTCCCGCGAAAGCGACGAATGACGGCAAGGGCGGCGACAACAAGCCGATCCGCAACCTCTTCCTGATCGACGGCTCGGGCTACATCTTCCGCGCCTATCACGCGCTGCCGCCGATGAACCGGCCGGACGGCACGCCGGTCAATGCCGTGTTCGGCTTCTGCCGGATGCTGACGCAGTTGCTCGACGATCCCGAGGTCGACCATGTCGCGGTCATCCTCGATGCCGGCCGCACCACCTTCCGCAGCGAGATCTACCCCGCGTACAAGGCACAACGGCCGGAGCCGCCGGAAGATCTGATCCCGCAGTTCCCGCTGATCCGCGAGGCCGCCACCGCCTTCGGCATGCCGAGCATCGAGCTTGCGGGCTTCGAAGCCGACGATCTGATCGCGACATACGCCCGCCTCGCGGTCGAGGCCGGCGCCACCTGCACCATCGTGTCGTCCGACAAGGATCTGATGCAGCTCGTGCGGCCCGGCGTCGACATGATGGACCCGATGAAGATGCGCAAGGTCGGGCCGGCCGAGGTGATGGAAAAGTTCGGCGTCACGCCGGACAAGGTGGTCGACGTTCAGGCGCTGGCGGGCGATTCGACCGACAACGTGCCGGGCGCGCCGGGC
Organism: Reyranella sp.; assembly: GCA_052386855.1. GTDB lineage: Bacteria > Pseudomonadota > Alphaproteobacteria > Reyranellales > Reyranellaceae > Reyranella. The sequence continues at coordinate 72,391 of JBQTJT010000021.1, read as the reverse complement.
ATCGGCATCAAGACGGCCGCCCTGCTCATCAACGAATATGGCGACCTCGAAACGCTTCTGAAGCGCGCCGGCGAGATCAAGCAGCCCAAGCGGCGCGAATCGCTGGAGCAGAATGCCGACTTGATCCGCATCTCCCGGAAGCTGGTGCTTCTGCGGGACGACGTGCCGCCGCCGGCCGATCCCGACTCCTTCGACAAGCATGCGCCCGATCCCAACGTGCTGCTGCCGTGGCTGGAGCAACAGGGCTTCAAGAGCCTGCTGGCGCGCTACAAGGGCGAGCTGGGCGAGGCCACCAGCCCAGTGGCGCCGGCGGCAACGCCTGCGCCGGTGAAGAAGGCCGACCCTGCGGAGACAAAGCCCGCGCCGGCCGCCCGCACCAAGTCGAACCAGCCCTTCACCGCTGCCGACTACGAGCTGATCCAGGACGAGAAGGCGCTGGCCGAATGGGTCACCGAGGCCACCAGGGCGGGCACCGTCGCCTTCGACTGCGAGACCGACGGCCTCGATTCAAACAACGCCGGCTTGGTGGGCGTCTCGCTCGCCCTGCTCGACGGGCCGTGGGGCGACGTCAACTCGAGCAAGCGGCGTGCGGCCTACGTGCCGCTCATGCACCGCGTCCCCGGCGGCGCGGCGCAGGGCGCGCTCGATCTGTTGGGAGATGGCGGCGACAAGGACGGTGGCAAGCTCCTGGAAGGCCAGATCGCGCTCAAGAAGGCGATCGCCGTGCTGAAGCCCATGCTGGAAGATCCGGCGGTGCTGAAGGTCGGCCAGAACATCAAGTACGACATGGCCGTGTTCCAGCGCTACGGCGTCGAGATCGGCCCGGTTGACGATACGATGCTGATCTCCTTCGTGCTCGACGCCGGCAAGAACAACCACGGCATGGACGAGCTGGCGGAGCGTCATCTCGGCCAGAAGACCATAAAATTCTCCGACGTGGCCGGCAGTGGCGCCAAGCAGGTGAGCTTCGACAAGGTGCCGCTCGACAAGGCGCGCGACTATGCGGCCGAGGACGCCGACGTCACCATGCAGCTCTGGGCCCACCTGAAGCCACGGCTGGTGCCCGAGCACATGACCACGATGTACGAGACCATCGAGCGGCCGCTGATCCCCGTGCTGCTCGGCATGGAGACGGCCGGCATCAAGGTCGATGCGCTCAAGCTGAAAAACCTCAGCACCGACTTCGAGAAGCGTCTGGCCGAGCTCGAGATCGAGATCCACAAGATCGCCGGCCGCGAGTTCAATGTCGGCTCTCCCAAGCAGCTGGGCGAGATCCTGTTCGACGAGCAGAAGCTGCCCGGCGGCAAGCGCAGCAAGAACGGCTCATGGGTGACCGACGCCTCGGTGCTGGACGATCTCGCGGCGCAAGGCCATCCGCTGCCGGTCAAAATCCTGGAGCACCGCCAGCTCGCCAAGCTCAAGGGCACCTATACCGACGCGCTGGTGCGCCAGGTCGATGCCAAGACCGGCCGCGTGCACACCTCGTATCACATGACCGGCGCCGCCACGGGACGGCTGGCCTCAACCGATCCCAACCTGCAGAACATCCCGGTGCGCTCCGAGGAAGGCCGCAAGATCCGCCAGGCCTTCATCGCCGAGAAGGGCCACAAGCTGCTCAGCGCCGATTATTCTCAGATCGAGTTGAGGCTGCTGGCGCACGTGGCCGACATCCCGGAGCTGAAGGAGGCTTTTGCACGCGGCGACGATATCCATGCCATCACCGCCAGCGAGATGTTCGGCGTGCCGGTCAAGGGCATGGACCCGCTGATGCGGCGGCGCGCCAAGGCCATCAACTTCGGCATCATCTACGGCATCTCGGCCTTCGGCCTCGCCAACCAGCTCGGCATCGGCCAGCAGGAGGCCAAGGAGTACATCGGCAAGTACTTCCAGCGCTATCCCGGCATCCGCGACTACATGGAGCGGACCAAGGATTATGCGCGCAACCACGGCTACGTGCTGACGCCGTTCGGCCGCAAGATCCATCTCAAATACATCAACGAGAAGGCCCAGGGCATGCGCGCCTTCGCCGAGCGCGCCGCGATCAACGCGCCCCTCCAGGGAGGCGCCGCCGACATCATCAAGCGGGCGATGATCCGCGTGCCGGCAGCGCTGGCCGGCGCGAAGCTGAAAGCCCGCATGCTGCTGCAGGTGCACGACGAACTGCTGTTCGAAGTGCCCGATGCGGAGATGAACAAGACCAAGGACGTGGCGCGCAAGGTCATGGAGAGTGCTGCCACGCTCACCGTGCCCCTGGTCGTCGACACCGGCGTCGGCGACAACTGGGCCGCCGCGCACTGACATTGGAGAGGGGAAGCGAGCGATGAAGATCTGGGGTCGCGCCAATTCGATCAACGTGCAGAAGGTGCTGTGGGCAGCCGACGAGTGCGGGCTCAAGTATGAGCGCACCGATGTCGGCGGCGCCTTCGGTGGCAACGACCGGAAATGGTATCTCGACATGAACCCCAACGGCGTCGTGCCGACCATCGACGACGGCGGCCGCGTCATCTGGGAGAGCAACTCCGCGGTGCGCTACCTCTCGGCCAGGTATGCCGCCGGCACGCTGTGGCCGCAGGATCCCGGCGCGCGGAGCGAGGCCGACCGCTGGATGGATTGGCAGCTCAGCACCATCTCCGAGCCCATGCGCATCGTCTTCTGGGGCCTGGTGCGGACGCCGCCGGAGAAGCGCGACATGGCCGCCATCAGGAAGGCGGCGGAAGATGCAGGCAAGCTGTTCGGCCGGCTCGACGCCCATCTCGCCGACAGGCGCTATGTCGCCGGCGCGCACTTCACGATGGGCGACATCCCGGTCGGCTGCTTCGCCTATCGCTGGTACGCGCTCGACATCGAGCGGCCGGCGCTGCCGAACGTGAAGGCCTGGTACGAGCGCCTGGCCACGCGCCCGGCCTATGCCGAGCACGTCATGGTCAAGATGACCTGAGCGACTGAAATTTGCAGGTTCAGCAGGTTTCGGCTATATTTCCTGCCATGATGGGAGACGCCCGCCGGAGAGATTCGGTGGGCGTTTTCGTGGTCCCTGGCGCGCGTTTCGCCGGCGATTTTCCAGACACTCATCCCCGGCAGCAGGCGACGCCCGTGGCACAGTTCGCGAGGGGGCGATCACGCAGCCGGATCAAGAACTTGACCCGGCTTCGTGGCACAAGGTGCCGGACACTTCATGGCACAACGAGCTGTGCCAGAAAGCGACCCGTCACTAGCTGCCTACAGGGGCGCTACTTGCGCTTGGCCAGCTTAGGAAGCTCGGCCAGGATCGCCCGGTCAATCACCGTGAACAGGTAGGCGTCGGGCGCCAGCGTGCAGCCGCCGCGCACCAGGAGCGCGAGGTGGGCGCCGTGATCGCTGTCGGGCAGGACGACACCGCGATAGGCCGCGGCGTGGTTGGCGAGATAAACCGCGAGCTGCTGGCGAACCGCGGGCTGCATGGCATGCGCTTCCTTGCAGGTGATGTAGGCAGCCTGGTCGAAGTTGGTCGGCGCGACCTGGGCCTGGGCGGCCGTGGAAGCGATCAGCAACGCGGCGGCCGCGACGAGGAACCTGGAGGTCATGGGGGCTTCTCCGTTTTACTTGCTGTTGCCGATGGCGGTGCCGCCGAGATAACCGACCGCGCCGCCGATCAGGCCGGCGCCGACCACCGCGCCGAAGCTGCCGCCGGTGGCAAGGCCGATGCCGGTGCCCGCCGCCGCGCCAACGATGGCGCCGGTCTGGCCGTCCGACAGGCTCTGGTTGCAGCCGCCGAGCAGGCCGGCCACCACGAACAGTGCGAGGACCTTGGACTTGATCATGATTCTCTCCCCTAAAAGCCCCCTCACGGGGGCGTCATATCGGCCTTCGTCCAGTCCTTGTCCGGATTGAAGGTGACGATGGCTGCCGCGCGCTGCGCCGTCTCGGGCCCGAGGTCGCGCTGATAGACGTCGCCGCTCTGGCTCACGATGAAGGTCATCACGCCGGTCTCGCCGTAGCGCAACGGCCAGGCGATGGCGGCGAACCCGCCGATCATGCGGCCGCCCACGATGTAGTCGCGGGCACCGCCCGGTGCCGCCGCGCCCTGGGCGTAGAGCAGGCGGAAGTTGTAGCCGTAGTGGCCGTCGGCCGTGCTGCTGCCGGCCTGCGCCTTGGCCACAGCCGGGCCCAGCGGGCTCTGCGGCTGGCCGGCCGGCGTCTCCCAATAGAGGCCGTCCTTCTTGCCGGGCGAACTCAGCAGGCGGCGGGCATAGGCAGGCGCGCCGGTCTTCATCGGATCGAGCGCGGCGTAGTCGCGCTGTGCATCGACGATGGCCAGCATGGTCTGGATGACGGCGAGTTCGTCGCGACCGATCAGCCGGGCCTGCATCTCATGGCGGCCGGCCTCGAGATCGAAGCGCCACTCGGCGCCGTCCTTCACGATCGGGATGGGCAGCGTCCAGCCGGACTTGCCGACCCCGATCACGGCCCTGGTGCCGTCCGAGACGGTGACCTTGTGACCCTCGTCCCACGCCGCCAGATAGGCGGCGCGCCGACGGTCCCGCTCGCCGGCATCGGCCGGCACGAAGTCGGCCCAGCGGGGGCCGAGCATGGCCGCCATCGCCTTCTCGTTCTTGGCGCGCACCGCGTCGGTGAAGGCCGCCGCCGCCGCATCGGCGGTCGGAAAGCCCTGCAGCTTCGGCTGCGCTGTCGCGGTGGCCGAGAGTCCGGCCAGGAGAACGAGCGCCAGGAGGCCGCGACGCAGAAGTGAACCGCTCATCGCCGACCTCCGCGACCGCCGCCGCCAAAACTACGGCCGCCGCCGCTGTACGACCGGCCGCGATCGGCCTCGCGATTGACCTGCTGGCCGCGATCGACGCCGTTGAAGGCGCCGCCGCTGTGGCTCTCGTAGCCCGACCGGGTGTGCTGGCTGGCGCCGGCACCGGCCCGTTCGCCGCTGCCGGCACGCTGCTCGGCATTGGTGCGGGCAGCACCATCGCGCTGGCCGGCCTGACCGCCGCGCAGCTCGTTCTGGAACTGCTGACCGCGATACTGGTCGCGTTCCGCCGCGCCTGCCCGGTTCTGGCCGTACCTCTGCTGCAACGCCGGGTCGCGATAGGGCACGCCGTCGCGATGCGCGGCGTCGTGCGACCAGGTGCCGTTGGCGTAGTGGCTGGCGTTGAAGTTGTTGGCGCTGATGCTGGTCGCGCGGTTGACGTTGACGTAGGTATTGCCGTGGTTCCAGTTCCAGCCGCCGAACATGGCCGCGCCCGCAGCCATGCCCACGCCGAACATCATGCCGGTCATCAAGGCCGCGCCGTAGTTGGGCGGCGGCGGGTAATACGGCGGCGGATAGGCCGGATAGGGCCACGGCCCATAGGCCCAGGCCGGATTGTAGTACGGCACGTAGATCGTTTCCGGATTGGCCGGCTCGATCACGATCGTGCTGCTGGCGCCGGCCGCTGCCGGCTGCGTCGTCACCTTCTGCTGCGGCGTGGTCTTGAGGTTGCCGGCAGCCGCCGCCTTGGCGCGTAGCCGCTGGACCGACTCGGCCACGTCCTTCTGCTGGGCGATCATCGCGTCGCCGATCTTCTGGGTCCAGTCGAGCTGGTCGTTCATCATCTTGAGGGTCTGCGGGAAGGCGGTCAGCGACTTCACGCTGACATCCCAGCTCTTGTCCTTGACCGCGGCCACTGCCGCATCGCCCTTGAGGTTGGGATTGGCGGCCGACCAGCGCGCCGCCTCGACCACCTCCAGCGGATAGCCGGCGGCCATCAGCACCTGCGCCAGCAGCGAATCGGGATAGAGCGCGATCGGCGCCAGCATCTGGTCGAGCTGCTCGGACGTGTAGGGCTTGGTCGTACTCGCGGTGCTCTGGGCGTGCAGCGAATGGAGGGGGGCAAGGGCCAGCATGGCCGTCGACAATGCGAGAAGTTTGCGCCGTTCCATGTGCTTCTTTTGCCTCTCGAACTCACGCCAGGACGTGGCGGCAGACTACCGTTGAATGCCGCTTCGCGTCCAGCGCGCGACGCTTCACACGAGGCGATAAACCTGTTCCGCTTCCTCGCGGCCCTTGACGTGGCGCAGCTCGGGCGTGGGCAATTCCCCCAGCGCTTCCGGGTGCTTCATGGCGGCAATCGAGTCGCCGCTCACCAGCACGATCACCTCCTCGTCCTCGCGCATGAAGTCCTTGCCGAGCTGCTCCAGACGCTGCGCCACGTTCACCGTATCGCCGACCACGGTGTAGTTGACGCGGCCCGGCGCACCGATGTTGCCGACCACGACCGGGCCGGAATGCAGGCCCACGCGCAGACGGACCGGCGCCTTGCCGTCGGCGGCGCGCTGCCGATTGTCCGCGCGGATCACGCGCGCCATCTCGAGAGCGGCATGGATCGCCTGGTCGGCGTGGTCTTCCATCTTGGAGAGGCCGCCCCATACCGCCATCACGCAGTCGCCGATGTACTTGTCGATCACGCCCTGAGTCTCCTCGATGCAGGCGCCAAGCAGCTCGAAATGATGGTTGAGCATGTCGGCCGTCTCCTGCTCCCGCAGGTCCTCGGCCTGGGGCGTGAAGCCCACGATGTCGGTGAACATGACGGTCACGGTGCGCCGGCGCGAGACCACCGCACTTTCGCCGAGCTCCATCAGCCTGAAGACGAGGCGGTGCGGCACATAGGCGCCGAACCATTTCAGCGCGCCCCGCGCCTTGTCGAGGCTCTGGCCGGCATCGTCGATCTCGCGCAGGCGCGAGCGCTTGTGCAGAGGCTGTTCGAATTCCAGCCTCTCGATCGATTCGGCCGCCGACGTGATGCTGCGAATCGAGCGCGCCATGCTGAGGCCCATCAGCAATGCGAGCAGGATCGCGACCGCCAGCGTGGCTGCACCGACGATGGCGCCGTTGGTCAGCCGGTCGAGGTCGCCGGTCGTGTCCTCGATCGGATAATACTGGCCAACCAGCCACGGATCGGGGCCGTAGCGTCGGATTTCGCGGTAGACGAATACCCATTCCTTCCCATCGACCTTGACGACGTGACCGAAGCTGCCGAGCGCATGGTTGATTCGCCTGGAACGCACCGGCGGATTCCAGATGCTTGCCAGAACCGGATCGCCGACGTCCGCGATGGTGGGCAGCGGTTTCGCCTCGGAAAGGCCAAGTCCGCGCGGATCGACCAACTGGCGATGCGCCAAGACCTTGTCGCGCCCCACCAGAATGAAGTAGCGGCCGTCACCGCCCTGGCTGGCATCGCCAATGAGATACGAAAGATCGCCTACCGCCACGGTAGCGATCAAGCCACCGATGAAGGCGTCGTCGATACGGCGCACCGGCGTCCTCACGTTGAGCACCGGCTGCCTTATCGCCTCGCTCCAGAACAGGGCGCCCCAGAAAGTGCCGTGCGACGTCTGCAACTGGCGGAATCGTTCCAAGCCGCGCGGCTGGTCGATGAGCGGGATCGTCTCGCGGATCACCTGCCCTCTGGGCTCGCGCAGGGCGCGATGGAGCTGGAGGTCCAGTGTGGCAAACCCCACGGCCGAGACCGCCGGCACACGGCTCATCATCACGGCGAGCGCCTCGCGCACAGCGACAGGCGAATCGATGTCGATGCGGCCGGCGGCAGCGAGGGCGGCGATCAGTTCGAGATGGTCGGCAACAGGGTCGAGCCGACGGCGGATCATCGCCACTTGGGCATCGACCACGCGCTCGGCGCGGTCGACCAGCAGCCGCTCGGCCGTGCCCGCGGCGCCGGTCAGCACCGCGACGTAGGCGACGCCCGAAATCAGCGCCAGCGACGCGAAGGCCAGCGCCAGTGCCGCGATCAGCGGCAGGCGCCAGGGCCGGCGCGGCACGACCACCGCCGGAACCGCGACCAAAGGGGAGACGTCAGGAAGGTTGCTCAAGCAGCGCCATCATACGGCGTCCCCCGGCCCGACGCGACCGGGAGGACAGCCGTCAGGCGGCGGCGCGGATCGCCGCCTTGTTCACCTTGCCATCGACGTGGCTCTCGAACTGCTGGAAATTGGCCTCGAAGCGCTTGGCGACGTCGCGGGCGGCGCTGTCGTAGGCCTTCTTGTCCTTCCAGGTGTTCTTCGGATTGAGAACCTCGCCCGGCACATCCGGGCAGGCGTTGGGCACCTGCATGCCGAAGTGCGGATCGGTCGCCGAAGCCACGGTCGCCAGCGTCCCGTCGAGGGCTGCCCGCACCATGGCGCGGGTGTGCCGGATCGACATGCGCTCGCCGACGCCGAAGCCGCCGCCCGACCAGCCGGTGTTGACCAGCCAGCACTTCACATGCTGCCGGGCCATCTTCTCGCCCAGCATCTTGGCATAGACCGTGGGATGGCGCGGCATGAAGGGCGCACCGAAGCAGGTCGAGAAAGTGGCCTGCGGCTCGGTCACGCCCTTTTCGGTGCCGGCAACACGCGCGGTGTAGCCCGAGAGGAAGTGATACATCGCCTGCTCCGGCGACAGACGCGAGATCGGCGGCAGCACGCCGAAGGCGTCGGCCGTCAGCATGACGATGTTCTCCGGCGTGCCGGCCATGCCCGAGGTCGAGGCGTTGGGAATGAAGTCCAGCGGATAGCAGGCGCGCGTGTTCTCGGTGTGCTTGCCGTCGTCGAGATCGAGCCGGCCGGTCGCGGGATCGTGCACCACGTTCTCCAGCACCGTGCCGAAGCGCTCGGTGGTGGCGTAGATTTCGGGCTCGGCCTCGCGGGAGAGCTTGATCACCTTGGCGTAGCAGCCGCCCTCGAAGTTGAAGAGGCTGGTCTCGCCCCAGCCGTGCTCGTCGTCGCCGATCAGGGTGCGCGACGGATCGGCCGACAGCGTAGTCTTCCCGGTGCCGCTCAAGCCGAAGAAGATCGCCACGTCGCCCTTCGCGCCGATGTTGGCCGAGGCATGCATGGGCAGCACGTTCTTGTCGGGCAGCAGGTAATTCAGGATGGTAAAGACCGACTTCTTGATCTCGCCGGCGTACCAGGTGCCGCAGATCGCCACGACGCGATCGGTGAAGTTGACCAGCACGGCGCAATCGGAGGCGGTACCGTCGACCGCCGGCTCGGCCTGGAAGCCCGGCAGGTTGAGGATGGTGAAGTCGGGCTTGAAGCCCAGCAGCTCGTCGGGCTTGGGCCGCAGGAACATGTTGCGGGCAAAGAGATTGTGCCACGCCGTCTCGTTGATCACGCGCACGCCGATGCGGTGCGCCGGGTCGGCGCCGGCCCAACAGTCGCGCACGAACAGGTCCCGGCGCTGCGCGTAGGAGAGCATGCGATTGTAGAGCGCGCGGTAGCGCTCGGGCGCGATCGGCTTGTTGGTCTTGCCCCAGTCGATGCGGCTCTTGGACTGGCCGTCCTCGACGAAGAACTTGTCGTTGGGCGAGCGGCCGGTGTGGACGCCGGTGCGCACCGCCAGCGCGCCGCCCTCGACCATCGTGCCCTCGCGGCGGCGGATGGCCTCCTCGTAGAGCGCGGGAACCTGGAGGTTCCAATAGACGTTACCTGGGTTCTTCAACCCAAGTGTTTCCAGTCCGATCTTTGGGATAACGAAGCCCGCCTGATGCACGGAGTTTTCTCCTGATTTGTGCGGCTGATCCTAAATGACGCCTATGCGCTACTGGTGTGGCCGAGGGGTGGCAAGGCCCTGCGACAGTTAGTTTCGAGGATCATGTGGATCGGCTACCGCACCTGCGAAGACCATCCCGCGTCGCGGAATCGCCTGGCGTCGCGGAATCGGACGGCAGCCGGTCAGGCCGCTCTGGCACGGCCGACCAGGGCGACCAACGTCTTGCGCGCCTCGCCGGCATTTGCGAGCGGGACATCGAACGGCAGCCGGGCCACCTGCCCGACCCGCCGCAGGTCGATGCCCTCCGCGTCGATACCGGTCATGCGCCAGTCTCCGCCCGGCAGTCCCAGCAGCTTCTGGGCATAGAGCTGCAGGGCGTCGGCATGGTCCTCGTTCATGTGGCTGACGATTCCGGCCTCGCTGTCGGCGAGACCGGGCGCCAGGACGGGCAGCAGTTCGCCTGCCTCCAGCCAGCGGATCTTGCCGAAGCCCGCGACCAGATGGGCGCGTTCCGGCGTGACTTTATAGAAGTGGAAATCCTTGAAGCCGGCGTACATCCCGGCATCAGGATGGCGGGCGAGAAAGCGCTGGGCGAGCCTGGGGTCGATGGTCCGTTCGATACGTCCCAGCAAGGTGACCCGGGCGCCGGTCAGCGGCTGGTCGAGACCGCCGGTGCCGTCGAACAGCAGCGAAACCCGGCTTTCGGCCGCGATCGCCTTGCTATGCTCGGCCAGGTCGCTCAGCAGCAGGATCGGTGACAGGTCGTGATCGACCGCCACCAGCACCAGCGAGGCATAGGGCCAGGGCGCGTCGCCCTTTTCGTGTCCTTCCGGGGACGCCGGCAACGCGGTGGCGAGGGCGGCGCGATCGAGCCCGCGCAGCAAGGCGCGGACGGCACGTGACATATCTTCAGTCATTTCGGGGCAAAACAGCCTTAATTCACGGATATCGAGGACCGATCGTGGCAGCGGCGGCAACGCCCCGGTCGTGTTACCATTCAACCACTATCCGCCGTGCCTGTCAGGAGAATCCACGCCGTGCGCAAGAACATCGCCCTCGTCGACGACGACCGCAACATCCTCACCTCAGTGTCGATGCTGCTCGAAGCCGAGGGCTTCCAGATCAAGACCTACAATGACGGCGCGTCGGCTCTGGAAGGTCTCAACCAGGCGCCGCCCGACCTCGCGATCTTCGACATCAAGATGCCGCGCATGGACGGCATGGAGCTGCTGAACCGCATCCGCAAGACGCAGCACTTCCCGGTGATCTTCCTCACTTCCAAGGATGAAGAGATCGACGAGGTGCTGGGGCTGCGGATGGGCGCCGACGATTTCATCCGCAAGCCGTTCTCGCAGCGACTGCTGCTCGAGCGCATTCGCGCCGTACTGCGCCGCGCCGACGTGGGCACCGCCAAGGGCGAGGCCGCCGCCGAGCGCGTCGTGCGCGGCGAACTGGTGCTCGACCCCAGCCGCCACCAATGCACCTGGAAGGGCAAGGAGGTGCACCTGACGGTCACCGAGTTCCTGCTCCTGAAGTCGCTGGCCGAGCGGCCCGGTCACGTCAAGAATCGCGACCAGTTGATGGATGCCGCCTACGGCGAGACGATCTACGTCGATGACCGTACCATCGACAGCCATATCAAGCGCGTCCGCCGCAAGTTCCGCGAGGTCGACGGCGAGTTCGAGCAGATCGAAACCCTCTATGGCATTGGATACCGATACCGCGACGCCTGAACCGGGCCGGCGCCAGGCTGCGCCGCAAGCGTTCGGTTCGCGTCTGGCGGCGGCACTCGGCCGGCTGATGCCGGCCGGCTGGCGCACGCGCGCCGTGTTGCCGGCTGCCGAATCGCCGTCACTACTGCGGCGTCGGCGCAGCAGCGAGCGGCGCTATTCGCCCCTCACCCGCCGCATCCTGCTGCTCAACATCGTGCCGGTGGCCCTGTTGACCCTGGGCGCCGTCTATCTCAGCGACTACGAGGATGAGTTGATCGACGCCGAACTCGCCTCCTTGCTGGTCCAGGGCGAGATGGTGGCGGCAGGCATCGGCGAGGTCGCCGTGGTGGGCGGCGAGGCCACGGTCAACCGGATGGACGCCGACGCCGCACGTCAGCTCTTGACCCGCCTGGTGCGCCCGACCGGCGTGCGGGCCCGCCTGTTCAGCGAGACCGGCGATCTGCTGGGCGATTCGGACTTTCTGAGCGAGCTCGGCCGCATCCACAGCAGCCCGCTGCCACCGCCCGAGACTTCCGCCATCGCAACGATTCCCTTGGGCGACCAGATCAGCGACTGGATCGCCCGGCAATTGTCGCGAGCCGACCGCTTCCCCGAATATGTCGAGCGCTCCGCGCCGACAGTCCGCGACTATCCCGAGGCCGGAAGCGCGCTGCGCGGCTTCAATGCCTCGGCGGTGCGGATTGCCGGCGACGGCCGCCTGATCCTGAGCGCTGCCGTGCCGGTGCAGCGCTACAAGCAGGTCCTGGGGGCACTGATCCTCACCCGGGACAATCGCGCCATCGCCGCCTCGCTGCGGCAGGTCCGCTACGACATGCTGACCATCGCCGCGGCGGCGCTCGGCATCACGGTGCTGCTCTCGCTCTACCTTGCCGGGACCATCACCCAGCCCATCGTGCGGCTGGCGCGCGCCGCCGACGAGGTGCGTCTCGCGCGCGAAAGCCGGCCGGAGATTCCGGACCTCGGCAAGCGCGGCGACGAGATCGGCGACCTGAACGACGCCCTGCGCTCGATGACCGACGCGCTGTGGCAACGCATCAACACCATCGAGAGCTTCGCCGCAGACGTGGCGCACGAACTCAAGAACCCCCTCACCTCGCTGCGGTCCGCCATCGAGATGGCGGCGCGGCCGGACCTCGACGTGGAACGCCGCGCCAAGCTGATGGCTATCGTCATGGACGACATCAACCGGCTGAACCGGCTGATCTCCGACATTTCGGACGCTTCCCGGCTCGACGCCGAGCTGATGCGCGGCGAGGTGAAGGCCGTCGACCTCCATGGCCTGCTGGCCGACATGGTCGGTCACTATGCCGTCAGCACCGCGCGGAAGGCCGGCGTCGACGTCGAGTTCCGGGTCGCCGCCAACCCGCCGTTCGCCGCACACGGCCACGACGGCCGCTACGGCCAGGTGTTCCGCAACGTCATCGACAATGCGCTGTCGTTCGGTCCGTCCGGCTCGCGGATCCTGGTCGAGCTGAGCCGCGAGCCGCGCGGCGGGCCTTTCGTCGTCACGATCGACGACGAGGGACCGGGCATTCCCGAGGAGAACCTCGAGTCGATCTTCGAACGCTTCTATTCGGAGCGTCCGATCGAGCATTTCGGCCAGCACTCCGGGCTCGGCCTCTCGATCTGCCGACAGATCATGGAGACCTACGGTGGCTCGATCGCCGCAACCAACCGCCGCGGGCCAGATGGAAAGATACTGGGCGCCCGCTTCACCGTCCGCGTGCCCGCCGCCACCAGCCGCAAATGACGATGCTCGTGCATGCGACCTGCGTCGCCCTCAGGCCCCATGGGAAGCTGTCGGGCCGGGGTTGGCGGGCGGTGCTGCTGCGCGGGCCATCGGGTGCCGGCAAGTCCGACCTGGCGCTGCGCCTGATCGAGGCCGGCGGCCGCCTGGTGGCCGACGACCAGACCCGCCTCACCCGGCGCGGACGCGCCCTGGTCGCCACCGCCCCGGCCACGATCGCAGGCCTGATCGAGGTGCGCGGCGTCGGGATCGTGAAGCTCACGCGCGGGCAGGTCCTGGCGCAGGCGCCGCTGGCGCTCCTGGTCGATCTGGTGCCGGCCGACCGCGTCGAGCGGCTGCCGGAGCCGGCCGAGGAGACTCTGCTGGACGTCGATCTGCCGGTGCTTGCGCTGGCGCCGTTCGAGGCCTCCGCCGCCGCCAAGTTGCGCCTTGCTCTGGCGCAAATCGAAGCCGCATGATCGTGACCGTCCAGCCCATGCCCGACAGCCCCTCCCCCTCGTCGTCGACCGCCAGCAGCGAGCGGCGGCCGTTCGTCCTGGTGACCGGCCTGTCCGGCGCCGGCCGGATGACGGCGCTGAACGCGCTGGAGGACATGGGTTACGTGGCGGTCGATAACATGCCGCTACCGCTGCTCGGCGACATGATGCGGTCGACCGCCGGCGGTTCGGGCACGACCGCTCCACCGCTCGCCTTCGGCGTCGACACCCGTACCTTCGGGTTCGATCCGCAGGAGCTCGTCCGCCGCGTACGCAAGCTGCGCCTGCGTCCCGACCTCGAGGCCAGGCTGCTGTACCTCGAATGCGACACCGAAGTGCTTCAGCGTCGCTACACCGAATCGCGGCGGCCGCATCCGCTGGCGCCCGACCGGCCGGTGATCGACAGCATCGTCGAGGAACGCCGGCAGATCGGCGGGATGCGCGACAGCGCCGACGTCGTGATCGATACCTCGTCGCTGTCGCCGCATGCGCTCAAGCGGTTGCTGGCCGGCCACTTCGCGCTGGGCCCGCGCGTCGGCACCCGCCTGTCGGTGATGTCGTTCTCGTTCCGTCGCGGCCTGCCGCGCGAGGCCGATCTCGTGTTCGATGCCCGATTCCTGAAGAATCCGCACTATGAGCCGGCCCTGAAACCTCTGACCGGCCGCGACCCGTCGGTTGCGTCCTTCATTGCAACCGATCCGGACTACGCGCCTTTCCTCGATCATTTGATGGGACTGATCGGGCCCCTGCTGCCTCGTTTTGACGCAGAGGGGAAGAGTTATCTGACCATTGCCGTGGGCTGCACCGGCGGCCGCCACCGCTCGGTGGCGGTTGCCGAGGCCCTGGCAGACTGGTTGCGCGGCGCCGGCCGCTCGGTCACTCTCACCCACCGAGACGCCGACGGGGCCGGGGGGCCGGGCGTTACAGGGTAAACCGGACGGGGACGGATGATTGGTATCGTACTGGTGACCCACGGCAATCTTGCGCGTGAGTTCTTGGCCGCGCTCGAACATGTCGTTGGTCCGCAGCAATGCGTTTCGACCGTCTGCATCGGTGCCGACGACGACATGGAAAAGAGGCGTGCTGAAATCCTCGAGCGCGCCCGTGACTGCGACAAGGGCGAAGGTGTCATCGTCCTGACCGACATGTTCGGCGGCACGCCTTCCAATCTCGCGATCTCCATCATGGAGCAGGCGCACATCGAGGTGCTGGCGGGCGTCAACCTGCCGATGCTGGTCAAGCTCGCCAGCGTCCGCACCCGGCCGATCGCCGAAGCCGTGCGCATGGCCCAGGAGGCCGGCCGCAAGTACATCACCGTCGCCTCGCGCATCCTGGCCAAGGAAGCCTCGTGAGCGAGGCCGCGTCTCAGGGCGCGGCCGAGGCCGGTATCGGAGCGCTTCGTCGGACGCTGGGAATCGCCAACAAGCGCGGCCTGCATGCCCGTGCCGCAGCCAAGTTCGTGCGCACGGCCGGCCAGTTCGATGCCGTCATCCGGGTCGGCTTCAAGGGCCAGGAAGTCTCAGGCCTCTCGATCATGGGCTTGATGATGCTGAGCGCCGGCATCGGCTCCGCGGTCGAGCTCACCTGCTCGGGCCGTCAGGCCGCGGACGCCATGGCCGCCCTTTCGGCCCTGATCGAGAGCAAATTCGGCGAGGATTGAGCCGAACGGCAGTCCGGCATAAAGCGCCGGTTATCCACCCATAAATTCTTGCTTATATGAGCATACGACGCGTTGAGGCGGTGCCGGGCCGCTGATATGACACGCCCGCTTTCCCCTCAGCCACCCCAGCCACCAGGAGCGCCAAATGGCCCAAGATTACATCGTCAAGGATATCGGGCTCGCCGACTGGGGCCGCAAGGAACTCGACATGGCCGAGACCGAGATGCCCGGCCTGATGTCGATCCGCAAGGAATACGGACCCAAGAAGCCGCTCAAGGGCGCGCGTATCGCGGGCTCGCTGCACATGACCATCCAGACCGGCGTGTTGATCGAGACGCTGAAGGCGCTGGGCGCCGACGTGCGCTGGGCCTCGTGCAACATCTACTCGACGCAGGACCATGCCGCGGCTGCCATCGCCAAGGCCGGCACGCCGGTCTTCGCGACGAAAGGCGAGAGCCTCGAGGAATACTGGGACTACACCCACAAGATCTTCGAGTGGCACGACGGCGGCGAGCCGAACATGATCCTCGACGACGGCGGCGACGCCACCCTGCTGGTCCATCTCGGCGCGCGGGCGGAAAAGGACGCCTCGCTGATCGCCAAGCCGACCAACGAGGAAGAAGAAGTCCTCTACAAGGTGATCGCCAAGACCAACAAGGCGAAGCCCGGCTGGTACGCCAAGCTCGGCGCCTCGATCAAGGGCGTTACCGAGGAGACGACCACGGGCGTGCACCGCCTCTACAACATGGCGAAGGAAGGCAAGCTCCTGTGGCCGGCCATCAACGTCAACGATTCGGTCACCAAGTCGAAGTTCGACAATCTCTACGGCTGCCGTGAATCGCTGGTCGACGGCATCCGCCGCGGCACCGACGTGATGATGTCGGGCAAGGTGGCGATGGTCGCGGGCTTCGGCGACGTGGGCAAAGGCTCGGCCGCCTCGCTGCGCCAGGCCGGCTGCCGCGTGATGGTCTCGGAAGTCGATCCGATCTGCGCCCTGCAGGCGGCGATGGAAGGCTACGAGGTCGTGACCATGGAAGATGCCGCGCCGCGCGCCGACATCTTCGTGACCGCCACCGGCAATGTCGACGTGCTGACGCTCGACCATATGAAGGCGATGAAGCACCGCGCCATCATCTGCAACATCGGCCACTTCGACTCGGAGATCCAGATTTCGAGCCTGCGCAATTTCAAGTGGCACAATGTGAAGCCGCAGGTCGACGAGGTCGAGTTCGCCGACGGCAAGCGCATCATCGTGCTGTCGGAAGGCCGCCTGGTGAACCTCGGCAACGCCACTGGCCATCCGAGCTTCGTGATGTCGGCGTCGTTCTCGAACCAGACGCTGGCCCAGATCGAGCTCTGGACCAACCCGGGCAAGTACCAGAAGCAGGTCTACACGCTGCCCAAGTTCCTCGACGAGAAGGTGGCGGCGCTGCATCTCGAGAAGGTCGGCGCCAAGCTGACCAAGCTGCGTCCGGATCAAGCCAAGTATATCGGCGTGCCGGAAGCGGGCCCGTTCAAGGGCGATCTCTACCGCTACTAGTTGCGTCGCCCACAGGGTACGCGTGCTAAAAGTCGGCATCGAAAGATGCCGACTTTTTCATTGCCCCTTCCAGACGAGGCCTCCACGGAGCGGCTGGGCGCAGCGCTGGCGGCGCGCCTGCGGCCGCGCGATGTCGTGGCGCTGGTGGGCGGCCTCGGCGCCGGCAAGACCACGCTCGCCCGCGCCATCCTGCGCGCCGCCTCCGGCCAGCCCGCGCTGGTCGTGCCCAGCCCGACCTTCACCCTGGTCGAGGTCTACGATACGTCGAAGGGCGTCTTCTGGCACTTCGATCTCTACCGGCTCGAACAGCCCGAGCAGGTCTTCGAACTCGGCTGGGAAGAGGCACGCACCGACGGCATCGCCCTGGTCGAATGGGCCGAGCGGCTGGGTCCTCTGCTGCCGCACGAACGGCTCACGGTGACACTGTCGATCGAAGGCGACGGGCGACGCGCGACATTGGAGGGAGAGGCCCGTCTTGGCCAAATCTGAACGCGATCTGCGGCGCGCCGACTTCGTGCGCGGCGCCGGCTGGGGCGATGCCGGCGAGCGTCTGCTGGCGGGCGATGCTTCGTTCCGGAAATACTTCCGGCTGAGCCGGCCGCGCGGATCGGCGGTCGTCATGGACGCGCCGCCGCCACAGGAGGATGTCCGCCCCTTCGTGCACATTGGCCGCCACCTGATCGCGCTCGGCCTCAGCGCGCCTGAGATCCTGGCCGAGGACGCGGAGCACGGCTTCCTGCTGCTGGAGGATTTCGGCGACGACACATACGCCCGTGTGCTGAAGGCGGGCGGCGACGAGGGCGAGCTCTATGCCCGCGCCACCGACGTGCTGGTGCATCTCTACCGGGCCGGCGACCGCGCTGTTCTGCCGGGGCTCGGTGCCTATGCCGGCGACGCGCTGATCGAGGCGGCGATGCTGCTGCCGGAATGGTATCTGCCCGCCGCGACCGGCACGCCGACGCCGCCGGAAGAGACCGCGCGCTACATCGCGGCCTGGAAACAGTGCCTCGCCGCCCTGCCCCAGGGGCCCGACGCCCTGCTGCTGCGCGACTACCACAAGGACAACCTGCTGTGGCTGCCGGCGCGGCCCGGCGTAAAAGCCTGCGGCCTGCTCGACTTCCAGGACGCGCAACGCGGCCATCCTTCCTACGATCTCGTGTCGCTGATCGAGGACGCCCGCCGAGACGTGCCGCCGGCCATCCACGCCGCCTGCCTGAAACGCTACATCGATGAAACGGCGCTGGCCGATCCGGCGGATTTCCGCATCGGCTTCGCGCTGATGGCGGCGCAGCGCCATGCCCGCATCATCGGCCTGTTCGTGCGGTTGCTGGAGCGCGACGGCAAGCCCGACTACCTGCCGTACCTGCCGCGCGTCTGGCGCATGTTCGAACGTGCCCTGCAGCACGAAGCGATGGTGCCGCTCCGCGCCTGGGTCGATCGCCTGTTACCGCCGTCGCTCCGGCATGTTGGTGAATCATGATCAGGACCGCGATGATCCTGGCGGCGGGACGCGGCGAGCGCATGCGACCGCTGACCGATGTTACGCCCAAGCCGCTGATTCCCGTGGCCGGCCGTTCGATGCTCGAACGGGCGATAGACCGCCTGCAGCGGCATGGCGTGCAGAACATCGTGGTGAACGTGCATCACCTCGGCAACCAGATCGCCGACCGCCTGCAGGGCCGCGCCCGCATCATCCGCGAGGACCGGCTGCTTGAAACCGGCGGCAGCGTCCGCAACGCCCTGCCGCTGCTCGGCAACGGGCCGTTCTTCGTGCTGAACGGCGATGGCCTGTGGCGCGACGGGCCGGAGTCGATGCTGGGCCGCCTGCAGGCAATGTGGGATCCCCGGCGCATGGACGCGCTGCTGCTGCTGCATCCACTGGCCACCGCGATCGGCCGCGAAGAGAAAGGCCGCGGCGACTATTATTTGGAAGCCGACGGTCGCGCCCGACATCGCGGCAGCGCCGAGACGGCGCCGTATCTTTTCGCCAGCATCTCGGTCTGCGACCAGCGCCTGTTCAACGGCACGTCGGAAGGGCCGTTCTCGCTGCTGAAACTCTGGAACCGGGCCGAGGCGGCGGGTCGACTTTATGGCCTCGTCCACGATGGCGACTGGTTTCATGTCGGCACGCCTGCGGCCCTCGCCGACGCCGAGCGCGTGCTGGGATGAAGGGCGTCTTCACCATCGGCATCGACCGCCGCTTCGCCGACGAGTTGGCGCAGGGCGTGCTGGCCAAGCATGGTGGCAATCCCCTTGCTCTGGCCGATGTGCTGATCCTGGTGCCGACCCGGCGTTCGGTGCGCGCGCTGCGCGAAGCCTTCCTGCGCGCCTCGGATGGCAAACCCACGATCCTGCCGCGCATGGCGCCGCTGGGCGACGTCGACGACAGCGAATGGGACCTGTCGCCGGGTGACGACACCGCGCTTGCCCTCCCGCCCGCCATCGACCCGACCGAGCGCGAGGCGCTGCTGGCGCAGCTCGTGGCCGCCTTCAAGGACGACCAGGGCCACCCCATCGCGCAATCGGCGGCGCAGGCGTTGAAGCTGGCGCGCGAACTGGGTGGGCTGCTCGATGAGCTGGCGATCGAGGGCGTGGGCTTCGACAAATTGGCCGGCCTCGTCACCGGCAATTTTGCCGAGCACTGGCGGCGCACGCTCACCTTTCTCGACATCGTGGGCACCGCGTGGCCAGCGATGCTGGCCGAACGCGGGCAGATCGATGCCATCGAGCGGCGCTCCCAGGCGATCCGTGCGCAGGCGGCACGCTGGCAGGCGGCCCCGCCCACGACGCCGGTGATCGCCGCCGGATCGACCGGCTCGCAACCCGCGACGCGGGCATTACTGATCGCCATCGCGAGCCTGGCGCAGGGCGCGGTCGTGCTGCCCGGCCTCGACCGCGAGATGGACCAGACGAGTTGGGAGAAGCTCGATCCGTCACATCCTCAGTTCGGCCTGCACGAATTGCTGGGCGCATTGGGCGTCGAACGCGCCGCCGTGCCGGATTGGCCCGGCAGCCGAGGCGGCGATCCGGCACGGCGCAAGCTGGTGGCCGAGCTGATGCGGCCGGCCGAGACCAGCGAGGACTGGTCGCGCCCCGATCCCGCAGCGCTCGATCACGTCGCGCGCGCCGACTGCGCGACCTCACACCAGGAGGCGGTCGTGATCGCGCTGGCGCTGCGCGAGGCGCTGATCGTCGTTGAAGGGCAGCCCCGCCGCACGGCCGCGCTCATCACACCCGATCGCGAATTGGCGCGGCGCGTCACGGCGGAACTAAAGCGCTGGAACATCGAGATCGACGACTCAGCCGGCGCGCCGCTCGCCGACACGCCACCCGCCACCTTGTTGCGGGGCCTGGTCGCTTTGGTCGATGGCGGCTTCGGACCGGTCGATCTTCTGGCGCTGCTGAAACATCCGCTCTGCACGCTGGGCCAGCCGCGCGCCGATCTGCTCGACACTACCCGCCGCCTCGATCGCAAGTATCTCCGGGGACTGAAGCCCGCTGCCGGCTTTGACGCGGTGCGCCGCATCGTCGCCAACCAACGCAAGGCCGACGATGCCGACGCCGATGCGGTAAGCAGCTTGATCGACCGGCTCGACGCGGCGACCTCGGGCCTTTCCGTGCTGATGTCGGAGGGATCGACGCCCGCGGCGCTGCTCGACGCCACCATCGCCGCGGCCGAGATGCTGGCCTCGGCCGACACGCTGTGGCGCGGCGAGGCGGGTGAAGCGCTGGCCGAGACCCTCGCGCGCCTGCGCATCGCCTGGCGCGACCAGCCCGTCATCGACGGCGGCGAATGGCCGGGACTGCTCGCGGCCATGCTGGCACCCGCCGCGATCCGGCCGCGCTACGGCAAGCACCCGCGCCTTTCGATCTGGGGCCCGCTCGAAGCCCGCTTGCAGCGCGCCGACCTCCTGATCCTGGGCGGCCTCAACGAAGGCAGCTGGCCGCCCAGCGTCGAGACCGGCCCGTGGCTGAATCGCCCGATGCGCGGCGCCTTGGGCCTGCCGCAGCCGGAGCGGCGGATTGGCCTGTCGGCCCACGACTTTGTCGCAGCACTCGCGGCCGACCATGTGCTGCTGACGCGTGCCGAGCGCGAAGGCGGCGCGCCCACCGTTTCCTCGCGCTGGCTGGCGCGGCTCGATGCGCTGCTGGGCCACGATCCCAATGCCGCGATCGAAGCGCCCGCCTACATCCAGCGCGGCCGGCGCTACATCGACTGGGCCGAGGAGATCGACCGGCCGGAGGGCTACAAGCCCTGGCCGCGTCCCGAGCCGCGGCCACCGCTGGCGGCACGTCCGACACAGCTTTCCGTGTCCAGCATCGAGCAATGGCGCCGCGATCCCTACGGTCTCTACGCGCGCCAGATCCTGAAATTGCGCCTGCTCGATCCGCTCGAGGCCGAACTGGGCGCGGCCGAGCGTGGCTCGGCGCTGCATGCCGCCCTCGACGACTTCCTGAGGAGACATCCCTCCGGCCTGCTGCCGGGCGACGCCATCCGCGAACTGGAAGAGGTCGGCGAGAAGCATCTCGGCGAGCTGCTGACCGCGCCGGCCGAGCGCGCCTTCTGGTGGCCGCGCTTCCAGCGGCTGGCGCGCTGGTTCGTGGCCGAGGAAAACAAGCGCCGCGCCTCGGGCCTGCGCCTGCTCGACGGTGAAACCGCGGGCTCGATCAAGGTCGGCCCGCGCAACCACCCGCTCACCATCACCGCCATCGCCGACCGCATCGACGAGCTCGGCACTGGCGTATGGGAGGTGATCGACTACAAGACCGGCCGCGTGCCTTCGACGCGTGAACTCGATGCGCTGTTCGCGCCGCAGCTCCTGCTCGAGGCGGCGATGGCCGAAGCCGGCGGCTTCAAGAAGATCAAGGGCAAGGCCGCCGAGGTCATCCTGAGCTACTGGCGCGCCAATGGCCTGGGCGACGGTGGCGAGATCAAGGACATCAAGGGCGCCGATGAGCTGATCCCGAAAATGCTGGCGCTGGTCGAGAAGATGGCCGAGCGCTACGCCAATCCCGCCACGCCTTATGTGGCATTGCCGCAGCCCGAGTTCGTCCCGCACTTCAACGACTACGAGCACCTCGAACGCGTCGCCGAATGGTCGACCACGGGCGGGAGCGACGAATGAGCATCGTGGCCCTTGATCCCGTCGGCCTCGCCACCGCCGAGCAGCGCCGGGCGACCTCGCCCGCGCAATCGGCCTGGGTCGAGGCCAATGCCGGGACCGGCAAGACCAAGGTGCTGACCGATCGCGTGACACGGCTGCTGTTGGCCGGCGTAAAGCCCGAACGCATCCTCTGTCTCACCTTCACCAAGGCCGCGGCCGCCGAGATGCGCAATCGCCTGGCCGCCCAGCTCGGCCGCTGGGCCCTGGCCGCGGAGGCCGATCTCGACAAGGAGATCGCCAAGCTGATCGACCGCGCGCCGGAGGCCGAGGAGCGCGTGATCGCCCGCCGCCTGTTCGCCCGCGTGCTCGATGCGCCGGGCGGCATCAACATCCTTACCATCCATGCCTTTTGCCAGGCCCTGCTGAAGCGCTTTCCGCTGGAGGCCGGCGTGGCACCCGGGTTCGAGGTGTTGGACGAGGGCGAGGCCGGCACCATCCTGAAGCACGCGCAGGACGAGCAGATGGCCGCCCTCGCCCGTCGCGATGCGCCGCCCTCGCTGCGCGACGCGCTGGCCGCCGTCGCCGGCCGCATCTCGATCGCCGAGTACGATGAGTTGATGAAGAAGCTGCTGGGCGAGCGCGCCTGGCTGCTGTCGCGCATCGCCGACGAGGCGGGCCTCGCCAACGAGCGCGCGCGCCTCGCAGCAGCCCTCGGTGTGGCTGCCGACGCGAGCGCCGGTGCGCTCGTATCGGCCTGCTGCGCCGACATGGCATTCGACGGCCCCAGCCTGCGCGCCGCCGCGCGCGCGCTGGCCAGGGGCGAGAAGGAAAACAAGAAATACAGCGAGCTGATGCTGCTCTGGCTCGACGCTGCCGAGGACCGGCCAGCTCGGCTCGACGACTACCGCGCAGTGTTCTTCACCCAGCAAGGCAAGCCACGCAAAAAGATTG
Source organism: Reyranella sp. (assembly GCA_052386855.1). Classification (GTDB taxonomy): domain Bacteria; phylum Pseudomonadota; class Alphaproteobacteria; order Reyranellales; family Reyranellaceae; genus Reyranella. The sequence goes on along the minus strand of JBQTJT010000021.1, from coordinate 49,665 downwards.
CCGGCAAGGCCGCTCTCAAGGAGATGCCCGAGATCGACGTGATCCTGCGCACCGAGAGCGACCGGCTGGCCGCCGCCCACGAGAGCATCCGCGCCGCCGTGCTGGTCGAACTCACTGTCTCGCTCCTGCGGCTCGGCCTCGACATCGTCGAGCGCTACGCGCGCGGCAAGCGCCGGCGGGCCGCCCTCGACTACGACGATCTGATCGTCGCCACGCGGCGCCTGCTGGAGCGCGCCGACAGTGCCGCCTGGGTGCTCTACAAGCTCGACGGCGGCATCGACCATGTGCTGGTCGACGAAGCGCAGGACACCAACCCCGACCAGTGGGAGGTGATCCGGCACCTGACCGAGGAGTTCTTCGTGGGCGAAGGCGCGGTCGACCGCCGGCGCACGATCTTCGCCGTCGGCGACACCAAGCAGTCGATCTTCGGTTTCCAGCGCGCCGACCCGCGCAAGCTCGCCGACATGCGCGTCTGGTTCGCCGAGCGCAGCGCCGCGGCGGAAATGAGATTCCAGACCGTCGACCTCGTCGTGTCGTTCCGCTCGACCGCGGCCGTGCTCGACGCCGTCGACTGGGTGTTCGGCGAGGATGCTGCGGCACAGGGCCTTGGGGCAGCAGGCAACGTAATGCACTTACCGAGTCGTGCCGGCCAGCCCGGCGTGGTCGAGCTGTGGCCGCTGGTGCGTGGCGCCCGGAGCGAAGCCGACCCCACCGATCTCGATGCCGACCCTGGCGCCCTGCTGCCTCCGCATAAGCGGCTGGCCCGGCTGATCGCGCTGCACGCCAAGAGCCTGATCGGCCACGAGCGGCGTTCCAGCACCGGCAAGCTGCTGAACGCCGGGGATTTCATGGTGTTGGTGCGCCGGCGCAATGCCCTGGTGACGTCACTAGTCAGGGAATTGAAACATGCGGAGATCGAGGTGGCGGGCGTCGACCGGCTCGACCTCGGCAGCGAACTATCGATCCAGGACCTGCTCGCCCTCGCACGCTTCGTGCTGCTGCCGCAGGACGATCTCAATCTGGCGTGTCTTCTCAAGTCGCCGTTGGTCGGGCTCGACGAGGAAGCCCTGTTCCGGCTTGCGTGGAACCGCTCCGGCCGGCTGTGGCGCGAACTGCGCCGGCGAACCAGCGAAGACCTGCAGTTCGCCGCCGCGCACAAGCGGCTCGCGGCCTGGCTCGCGCGCGCCGACTACACCACGCCGTTCGATTTCTTTGCCACCGTGCTCGGCCCCGAAGGCGGCCGCGGACGCCTGCTGGAACGGCTGGGACGCGAGGCCGCCGATCCGATCGACGAGCTGCTGGCCCGCGCGCTGCAGTACCAGCGTGCCGAGGCGGGCTCCCTGCAGGGCTTCCTGCGTTGGTTCGAGGCCGGCGGGGGCGACATCAAGCGCGACCTCGACGCGAACCGCCGCCGCGAGGTGCGCATCCTCACCGTGCACGCGGCTAAAGGATTGCAGGCGCCGATCGTCTACCTGCCCGACACCACGCGCGTGCCGCAGAACAACGAACGCCTGCTGACCGCCGCCGACGGCCAGGCGCGGCTGTGGGTGGCGCGCAGCGACGATGCCAACGAGGCTGCCCGCGCCTGGCGCGCCGAGATGCGGGCGCGCTCGATGGACGAGCAGAACCGTCTTCTCTACGTCGCCATGACCCGGGCCGAGGACCGGCTCTATATCGGCGGCTGGGTCGGCACGCGGCCGCAGGATACCGGTTGCTGGTACGACCGCGTCGCCGCCGGGCTGGAAGCCAGCGTCAACGCCGACATCTCGCCCGATGCCGAGCATCCACGCGGGCGGGCCATCAAGCGGCCGTTCGATTTCACCCAGGGCCCGCTCGGCGCCGACGGCTGGGAAGGCGACGGCTACGAACTGATCGGCGAAGGCAAACTCCCGAGCGGAATCCAGGAAGAGCTGCCGCTGGCCGCGCCGCATGCGATGCCGGGCTGGTCGCGCCAGACGGCGCCGGCCGAGCCCGATCCGCCGGCACCGCTCGCGCCGTCGCAACCGTTGCCCGACGAGATCGCGAGCGACAATCCGCCCTTCAGTCCTTTGGCGAGCGACGAGTCCAATCGCTGGCGCCGCGGCACGCTGATCCACGAGCTGTTGCGCCATCTCCCGGGCCTTCCGCCCGCCGCGCGCGCCGCTGCGGCGCGGCGCTTTCTCGCGCAGCCCGCCCATGGCCTGGACGCCGAGGAGATCGATCTCTGGACCGAGGAAGCGCTGGCCGTCACCGAGGCCCCTGCCCATGTCGCACTCTTCGCTCCGGGATCGCGCGCGGAAGTGCCCTTGATCGGCACGGTGCAGACACCGCGTGGCACCTTCACGGTCAGCGGTCAGGTCGACCGGCTGGCCGTCACCGCGGGCGAAGTGCTGATCGTCGACTACAAGACCAACCGGCCGCCACCGGACGCGGCAGACGGCGTGGCGCTCGCCTATCGGCGCCAGCTCGCGCTCTATCGCAGCCTTCTCCAGGCGATCTATCCGGGCCGCCCGGTGCGGGCCTTCTTGCTGTGGACGGCAGCCCCCAGGCTGATGGAGATCGACGGAGAAACCCTAGATAAATCAATGCCTTATGCCGCCGCACCTTGACTCCCGGGGTTCCGGTTCCTAGCTTCTGGGCAAGGGCGGCGCCGGTCCATTCGACCGGCCTGTATTGTTTTTGGGAGAACCCACAATGACCATCAAAGCAACCGATGCCTCCTTCGAGCAGGAAGTCCTGAAGTCGGACACGCCCGTCCTGGTCGACTTCTGGGCCGAGTGGTGCGGCCCCTGCCGCATGATCGGCCCGTCGCTGGAAGACATCGCCAAGGATATGGACGGCAAGCTCAAGGTCGTGAAGGTCAACATCGACGAGAACCCGATGGTGCCGACGCGCTACGGCGTGCGCTCGATCCCGACCCTGCTGCTGTTCAAGAACGGCCAGGTCGCCGCGACCAAGATCGGCGCCGAGCCCAAGCAGAAGCTGGTGAGCTGGATCAACACCGTCGTCTAAGCGGCAGCGCTCACCCGTTGCGCGCCAGGACGGCGCCCGCGAGGTAGAGCGAGCCGCAAATGAGAATGCGCATCGGCGCGGGCTGGGTGGCCAACAGGTCCTCCAGCGCCGCGCCGATGTCGTTCACGGGCACGCAATCGAGGCCGACTTCCGCGGCCTTGGCACAAGCCTCGACCGGCGTGTAGGCGGCATGGCCCTCCGGGAAGGGCACCGCACGCGCCGCGACGGCGTGGCGGCTAAGCGGGCGCAGGAAGCCCGACGCGTCCTTGGTCGTCTGCATCGCAAACACAAGGTAGAGCGCCAGTGGCGCCGGCTCCTTGGCCCAGTCGCTCGCCATGCGCCCCAGGGCCAGGCCGCAGTCCTCGTTGTGGCCGCCGTCGAGCCACAGTTCGCAGCCGGGCGGCAGCGCCTCGACCAGCGGTCCCCGGGTGAGTTGCTGCAGCCTGGCCGGCCACTCGACCGATCTCAGCCCGGTGCGGATCGCCTTTTCGTCGATGGCGAAGCGGGCCGCACGCAGGCGTTCGACACAGGCCACTGCGGTCGCGGCATTGTCGAGCTGATGAGCGCCCGCCAGTGCCGGTGCCGGCAGGTCGAGGCTCATCAGGTCGCTGTCGTATCGAAAGCCCGCCGCCGTGGGTGTTACCTGCCATTCGCGGCCCATGCGGAACAGCGGCGCCGCGCGCTTGACCGCTTCGGCGTCGATCACCGCAGCGCTCACCTCGCGCTGGCGGCCGATCACGGCGGGCACGGCACGCTTGATGATGCCTGCCTTTTCACCCGCGATGCCTTCAAGCTTGTCGCCGAGAAAGCCGGTGTGGTCGTAACCGATCGGCGTGATGGCCGAGAGCGCGGGCTCGATCACGTTGGTGCTGTCGTAGCGGCCGCCCATGCCGACTTCGATGACGCCGAGGTCGGCCGGCACGCGCGAGAAAGCGAGGAAGGCCAGTGCCGTGGTGATGTCGAAGAAGGAGATTGGCGTGTCGCCGTTCGCCTCCTCGCATTCGGTCAGCAACTCGCCGAGTTCGCCGTCCCCGATCAACCGTCCTGCGATCCGAATGCGCTCGTTGAAGTGCACCAGGTGCGGCGAGGTGTAGACGTGAACGCGATAGCCTGCCGCCTCGGCCATCGCGCGCAGGTAGGCAACCAGCGAGCCTTTGCCGTTGGTGCCGGCCACATGAATCAGCGGCGGCAGCTTTTTCTCGGGCGAACCCAGGTTCTTCAGCAAACGCTCGATACGCTCCAACCCGAGGGTGATCACCCTCGGATGGAGGCTCATCAGACGCTGGACAATGGCATCGCTCACGGGAAGATCAGCGAACGGCGACTGCCAGGCCGCGGCCTTCCGAGGCAACGGGGTCCATGAACAGCGAGGTCAGCCGGATCAGCGTCTCGCGCAGCTTGTGCCGGTGCACGACGGCATCGACCATGCCGTGCTCGAGCAGATATTCGGAGCGCTGGAAGCCGGCCGGCAGCTCCTGGCGGATCGTGTCCTGGATCACGCGCGGACCGGCAAAGCCGATGATGGCGTCGGGCTCGGCGATGTGGACGTCGCCCAGCATCGCAAAAGACGCCGACACGCCGCCGGTTGTCGGATCGGTCAAGACGACGATGTAAGGCAGTCCCGCTTCCTTCACCTTGCGCACGGCGATGGTGGTGCGGGTGAGCTGCATCAGCGACAGTATGCCCTCCTGCATGCGGGCGCCGCCCGAGGCCGAGAACACGATCAGCGGCGCCTTGCGTGCCACCGCGAGGTCGGCGGCCATCACCAGCCCCTCGCCCACGGCGGTGCCCATCGAGCCGCCCATGAAGCCGAAATCGAGCAGCGCCACGATGGCGATGCGGCCGCCCATCGGACCGCTGGAGACCACCAGCGCATCGGTCGTGCCCTGGGCCTTGGCCTGGGCCTCTTTCAGGCGGGCGTCATAGCGCTTGGTGTCGCGAAACTTGAGCGGATCGGCGGTGACGCGCGGCAGCGGGTGCAACTCGTAGCGGCCCTCGTCGAACAGGTGCGGCAGGCGCTTCAGGGGCGAGAGGCGCATATGGTGGCCGCAGTGGTTGCAAACCTCCTGGTTGGCCTCCCAGTCGCGCATGAACAGCATCTGTTCGCACTTCGGGCATTTAAGCCAGAGATTCTCGGGCGCTTCCTTGCGGGCGACCAGCGCGCGCAACTTGGGCCGGACGAAATTGGTCAGCCAGTTCATGGCGGCGGTATCGCACGAAAGGCGGGACGGGCCAAGATCAGCGCCAGAACCCGCTGAAGGGCGCCACGAAATCGCCGGGTTTCTTCACTTCGCAGAACAATTTCCGCGCCTTGTAGTCGTCACAGAGCTTCTGCGCCGCCCCGGGCTCGAGGTCGGCGATGATGGCGGCCTGACGGGTCGCCTCGCCCGACTTCACGGGCAGGATCCATTCCTTGCCGAGCCGCGAGAAACCCAGCGTGGCGAGCTGGGCCTGACCCTTGTCGAAGGTCGTGCGCGCCGTGCGCCAGTCGCCATAGGTGCCGAGCCAGGCCGCGTCGCCAGGCATGTCGTAACGGATCGTGCCGCACTCGCCGTAGGGCAGTACGGTCGCCGGGCCGCCGCCGCCGTTGCGAACTTGCCAGATCTTGGGTCGGCTGCCGCCGGTCTTGAGCAGGAAAGCCTCGTCGAGCAGGCGGATGATGAATTCGTCGCGCAGGTCGGCGCGCCTGAAGCCTAACGCCACGGCAACCAGCCGCCGCCCATCGCGGACCGCACTGCCCACGATGTTGAAGCCCGAGGCACAGATGAAGCCGGTCTTCAGTCCGTCGGCATAGGGCGCGTAGAGATCGAGGAACTTGATACCCGGCCCGATCTTCTGTTTGCCGAACACGAAATCCTGGGTGCGGAAGTAGCCGTAGTATTCCGGGAAATCCTTCACCAGGGCGACGCCGAGCAGGGCGAGATCGCGCGCCGTGCTGACCTGGCCAGGGTCGGGCAGGCCGTTGGCATTGCGGAACTGGGTGGCCGTCATGCCGAGCCGCGCGGCGGTCTCGGTCATGCGTTGGGCGAACGCAGCCTCGGTGCCTGAAATCCGCTCGCCGAAGGCCGTGGCGACATCGTTGGCCGAACGCGCGACAAGAGCCTGCAGGCCCTGTTCCACCGTGATCGATCCGCCGGGCGCAATGCCCAGCTTCGAGGCCGGCTTGGCGCTGGCGTTCTGCGAGAAAGGCAGTGGCGAGGACAGGGTCAGGCGGCCGGCCTTCAGCTCCTCGAAGACGATGTAGATCGTCATGATCTTGGTGAGCGAGGCCGGATACCAGGAAGCGCCCGCGTTGCGCTCCAGCAGGGTTTCGCCCGTGGCGGGATCGACCACGATATAGGGGCCGGCCATGACAGGTCCAGAAGGGGACGTCACCGGGGCCATCTGGGCCCGGGCCGACGCTGCACAAAGGCCGAGGAGGCCCAGGACACAGAACAGAAGACGCAGGTTCATCGCTGTAGACGCATGAGGGACCCCCAGCATACGCGCTTCCGTTGCCGCGCGGGAGGCTTTAGATCGGGGGCATGCTCAAGGTCATGATCGCCCCCGTCACCCCGTTCCAGCAGAACTGCTCCATCGTCTGGTGCGATGAGACCATGGAGGGTACCGCCGTCGATCCCGGCGGCGACTTCGACATGCTGAAAGCCGCGATTGCCGAACAGGGCATCAAGATCACCAAGGTCATGCTGACCCACGGCCATGTCGACCACGCCTCGGCCGCCGGGACCATGGCCGAGCACTATGGCGTCAAGATCGAGGGGCCGCATGAGGACGACCTGTTCCTGATCGAGGGCTTGGCCGACTCGGGCCGCAAATACAATTTCCCGGTCTACAAGCCGTTCGTGCCCGACCGCTGGCTGACGAACGGCGAGACGGTGAGCCTGGGCAACCTCACGTTCGATGTCGTGCACTGCCCCGGCCACACACCGGGCCACGTCGTGTTCGTGAATCGCCCGGCCAAGGTCGCCTTCGTGGGCGACGTGCTGTTCCGGGGCTCGATCGGCCGCACCGACTTTCCGCGCGGCAATCACGAGCAGTTGCTGAACTCGATTCGCAAGCGGCTGTGGCCACTGGGCGACGACATCACCTTCGTGCCCGGCCATGGCCAGACCTCGACCTTCGGCTGGGAACGCAAGACCAATTCCTTCGTGGCCGACCTGCTGTTCGACGACGATGAGGAAGAGGCGAAGGCCTAGGTCTTGCGCACGCCACGGACGCCGTCCGCCAGCGCCCGGATATAGGCGAAGACACCGGGTACCAGATCCGGCTTGGGCTTGCCCTTGTCGTCGAGACCGGCCTTCACGCGATCGATGATGGCGGTACCGACGACGGCGGCATCGGCATGGCGCGCCACGGCGGCCGCCTGGTCGGGCGTGCGGATGCCGAAGCCCACGCCGATGGGCAGCTTGGTATGGCGGCGGAGGCGAGCGACATGGGTCCGCACCGCCTCTTCGGTTGCCGAGCGCGTACCGGTGATGCCGAGGACCGAGACGAAATAGACGAAACCTGACGAATATTTCAGCACCGCCGGCAGGCGCTTGTCGTCGGTGGTGGGCGCGGTCAGCAGCACGGTGTCGAGACCGGCGGCGGCGGCATGGGGCTTCAGCTCATCGGCTTCTTCCGGCGGCAGGTCGACCAGGATGAAGCCATCGACGCCGGCAGCCGCCGCGTCCTTGCAGAATTTCTCCGGTCCGCGCTGATAGACGAGATTGTAGTAGCCCATCAGCAGGATCGGCGTGTCGTTGTCGCCGGTCTCCTCGCGAAAGCGGCGCACCATGTCGAAGGTCTTGTCGATCGTCATGCCGGCCTTGAGCGCGCGCTGGCCGGCGAGCTGGATCGACGGGCCATCGGCCATCGGATCGGTGAAGGGCATGCCGAGCTCGATCAGGTCGGCGCCGGCCGCCGGCAGACCTTTCAGGATCTGGTAGCTGACATCCGTATTGGGATCGCCCGCCGTGATGTAGGTGACGAGGCCGGCGCGCTGGTCGGCCTTGAGCTGGGCGAAACGCTTGGTGATGCGGCTCATGATCCGATCTTCATTCCCATGCGCGCGGCGACCTGCGGGACATCCTTGTCGCCGCGGCCGGAGAGGTTCATCACCAGCAAATTGTCCTTGGGCAGCGTGGGCGCCAGCCGCATGACATGCGCCAGCGCGTGCGCGGATTCGAGCGCCGGGATGATGCCCTCGAGCTTGCAGAGAAGTGCGAAGGCTTCGAGCGCCTGGTCGTCGGTCGCCGAGGCGTATTCGACGCGGCCCATTTCCTTCAGCCAGGAATGCTCGGGACCGATGCCGGGATAGTCGAGGCCAGCCGAGATCGAATGGGCCTCGATGATCTGGCCTTCCGGGTCCTGCAAAAGATAAGTGCGGTTACCGTGCAGCACGCCGGGACGGCCACCGCTCAGCGAGGCGGCATGCTGGCCGCTCTCGATGCCATGGCCCGCAGCCTCGACGCCCACGATGCGGACGCCCTTGTCGTCGAGGAAGGGATGGAACAGGCCCATGGCGTTGGAGCCGCCACCGATGCAGGCGACCAGCGTGTCGGGCAGCCGGCCCTCGGCCTTCATCATCTGCGCGCGCGTCTCGTTGCCGATGACGCACTGGAAGTCGCGCACCATCGCCGGATAGGGATGAGGACCCGCCACCGTGCCGATGCAATAGAAGGTGTTCTCGCAGGTCGCCACCCAGTCGCGCAGCGCCTCGTTCATGGCGTCCTTCAGGGTCGAGGAGCCCGCCGTCACCGGACGCACCTCGGCCCCCAGCATCTTCATGCGAAAGACGTTGGGCGCCTGACGCTCGACATCGACCGAGCCCATGAACACGACGCAGGGAATGTCGAACAGCGCGCAGGCCGTCGCCGTCGCCACGCCATGCTGGCCGGCACCGGTCTCGGCGATGACGCGCGTCTTGCCCATGCGCTTGGCCATCAGCACCTGGCCCAGCACATTGTTGATCTTGTGGCTGCCGGTGTGGTTCAGCTCGTCGCGCTTGAGATAGATTTTGGCGCCGCCCAGATGCTCGGTCAGGCGCTTGGCGTAGTAGAGCGGGCTCGGCCGGCCGGCGTAGTGCTCCAGCAGGTAATCGAGCTCGTCCTGGAACGCCGGATCGGCCTTGGCGGCGTTATAGGCCTGCTCCAGCTCGAGGATCAGCGGCATCAGCGTTTCGGCAACGTAGCGGCCGCCAAAAATGCCGAAATGACCGCGCTCGTCCGGGCCGGTGCGGAAGCTGTTGGGTGTCGTTGTCATCGCTGTTCCTGTTGGGCCGGGCGGACTTAGCAGTCCCGGCCCCGGTCGGTCAAAGCGCCGGCCGGACGTGCGGCTAGAACTTTTTCTTCTTCGCCGCCTTCTTCTTGTTGGCGGCCTTCTTGGCCTTGGGTGCCGCCTTGCGCTTGGCCGCCGGCTTGGCGGCAGCGGCGCGGGGCGCCGGACCGTCCTCTACCTCGACGATCACTTCGATCTCGACCGGAATGCCGCGCGGCAGCGAGCCCATGCCGACGGCGGAGCGCGCGTGGTGGCCGCGATCGCCGAACACTTCGACGAAGAGGTCGGAGCAGCCGTTGATCACTTCCGGCTGGCTGCCGTATTCCGACGTCGCATTGACCATGCCCAGCACCTTGACGATGCGCTTCACGCGGTCGAGGTCGCCCAGCTCTTCCTTGAGGACGGCGAGAATGCTGAGGCCGGTATCGCGCGCGAAGCCGTAGCCCTGATCGATCGAGAAATCGCGGCCGAGCTTGCCCACGGGCAGCGGCTTGCCCGGCAGGCCCGGACCCTTGCCGGCGAGATAAAGCAGATTGCCGGTGCGCACGGCGTTCACGTAGCTGGCCATCGGGGTCGTGGGCTTGGTGAGCTCGATACCGAGTTCCTTCAATCGCTGCTCGACCTTCATGCCCGTCCCCTTCTCAAATACACTTCAGAGTGCCTTCACCCGGTCGAGGAAGGTCCGAATCAGTTCGATCGATTTCACACCCCGGCTCGATTCGACGCCAGAAGAAACATCGACTGTCCGTGCTCCGGTCACGCGCACCGCCTCGGCAACATTGTCGGGCGTGAGGCCGCCGGCCAGGAACCAGGGCAGCGGGACGGTGAGGCCGCGCAGGATCGTCCAGTCGAAGACCTTGGCGTTGCCGCCAGGCAGAACACCGCCGGCCGGCTCGAACATCAGCCGGTCGGCCACCGGTGCATAGGCCGCGATGCCACGTTCGGCATCCTCGCGGGTGGTGACATTGATCACCTTCATCACAGCCTTGCCCGTCCGAGCCTTCAGCTCGGCGACGCGCGCCGGCGTCTCCGACCCCTGAAGCTGCAGCATGTCGATCGCGCCGGTCGCCAGCCGCTCCTGGAGCAGCGCATCGTCGGGATCGACGAACAGGCCGACGCGTCCGACGTTCTGGGGCACGCGCGCACCCAGCGTGCGCAGCAGGTCGGTCGAAATGTGGCGCGGCGAGCGCGGATAGGTGACGAAGCCGATCCAGCGGGCGCCGCCCTGGACCACGGCATCCACCGTCTCAGGCGTCGACAGGCCGCAAATTTTGGCCTCGACGCTCATAGCTCGTTGACGCCGGCCTCGCGGGCGATGGCTTCGGCGGCCGCACGCGGGTCGGCCGCCTGGTAGATCGGCCGGCCGACGACGAGATTGGTGGCGCCGAGATCGACCGCCTGGCGTGGCGTCATGGCCCGCTTCTGGTCGTTGGCGGCGCTGCCGACCGGCCGGATGCCCGGGACCATCAGCACAAAATCGGGGCCGCACTGCTTGCGCAGTGCCGCGATCTCGTGCGGCGAGCAGATCGCACCATCGAGGCCGCTGCGATGGGCAAGATCGGCCAGCCTCAGCACCTGGTCGGACGGATCGGCATTGACGCCCGTCGCCTCGAGGTCGGACCGGTCGAGCGACGTGAGCACGGTGACGCCCAGCAGCTTGGGCCGCGGCACATTGAATTTGGCCGCCTGGGCGCCGGCCTCGTCGACCGCCGCCTTCATCATCTCGCGGCCGCCGCTCGCATGGATGGTGATGAAAGTGGGCGCCAACTCGACCACCGCCCGGATGCCGCCGGCCACGGTGTTGGGAATATCGTGCAGCTTGAGATCGAGGAAGAAGCCCACCCCGGTGGCGCGGACCGGGGTCGGGAAGGCGTAGCGCACCCCCGGCGCGCCGTGCGCCAGGAAGAATTCCAGCCCCAGCTTGATGCCGCCGACGGCCGGCTTCGGCCCGCCGGCGATGCTCTGGATGAGCTTGGTGGCCTGGGCGAGATCGATGGTGTCGATGCCGCAATAAACGGGGTTCGAGCTGGTTCGCATGGCGGGCGCAACCTAGAGGCCGCGACCCTTACCAGCAATCATGAATTGGCCAGCAATCAGGAAGTGCGCACCCGCCGCACCGCATCCTGCCAGCCGGCATAGCGGCGGTCGCGCGAGGCGGCGCCCTCGGCAGGCTTAAAAGCCCGGTCGAGCGCCCAGGTCTCGGAAAGCGCTTCCAGCGAGGGCCAGAGCCCGGCATGCAGGCCGGCCAGGAAAGCCGCCCCCAGCGCCGTGGTTTCGGTCACCTTCGGCCGTTCGACGGGCGCGCCGACGGTGTCGGCCAGGCGCTGCATCAGGAGGTCGTTGGCCACCATGCCACCGTCGACCCGGAGGTCATCGATCTGGGCGCCATCGCCCCGCATTGCATCGACGAGGTCGCGGGTCTGGTAGCAGACCGAATCGAGGGTGGCGGCGGCGATCTCGGCCGGGCCGGAATCGCGCGTGAGGCCGAGCAGCGCGCCGCGGGCATCGGGATCCCAATGCGGCGCGCCCAGGCCGACGAAGGCCGGCACCAGATAGACGCCGTGGCCGTCCCGCGCCTTGGCCGCCAGAGCCTCGACGTCGCTCGACTTCTCGATCACGCCGAGACCGTCGCGCAGCCATTGCACGGCAGCACCGGCGACGAAGATGCTGCCCTCTAGCGCGTAGGTCCGGCGGCCATCGAGCTGATAGGCAATGGTGGTGAGCAGCCGGTGGCGCGAGTGCACGGCCATGCTGCCGGTGTTGAGCAGGGCGAAGCAGCCGGTGCCGTAGGTCGTCTTGATCATGCCGGGCTTGATGCAAGCTTGGCCCACGGTCGCCGCCTGCTGGTCGCCGGCCATGCCGAGGACCGGCACCGGGGCGCCCAGGAAGTCGGCCGTCGTGACACCAAGCTCGCCCGAGCAGTCGACCACGCGCGGCAACATCGACGCCGGCACGCCCAAGATCTTCATCAGGTCGGAATCCCAGGTGCCCTTGCGGATGTCGAGCAACAGCGTGCGGCTGGCGTTGGTGGCATCGCTCGCGTGCACCTTGCCGCCGGTCAGGCGCCACAGCAGGAAGCATTCGATGGTCCCCGCGGCCAGCGCGCCCTTTTCAGCCGCGGCACGGGCGCCGGCGACGTGCTTCAGGATCCACTCGATCTTGGTGCCCGAGAAATACGGATCGAGCAGCAGTCCGGTCTTGTCCGTAAAGACCTTCTCGTGTCCCGCCTTCTTGAGTTCGGCACAGCGCTCGGCGGTACGGCGATCCTGCCAGACGATGGCATTGTGGATCGGCTTGCCGGTCGCGCGGTCCCACACCACGGTGGTCTCGCGCTGGTTGGTGATGCCGATCCCGGCGAGGTCGGCGGGTTTCAGCTTCGCCTTGGCCAACGCGCCCCGGCAGACTTCCACCGTCGCCGACCAGATCTCCTCGGCGTCGTGCTCGACCCAGCCGGACTTCGGAAAAATCTGCGGCAGTTCCCGTTGCGCGGCAGCCACCGGCTGGCCTGCGGCATCGAAGACGATGGCGCGCGTGCTGGTTGTGCCCTGGTCGATGGCGAGGACGTATTTGCCAGCCATCGCGTGCGCGCCGGTCAGTGCGCCCGGTCGATGGCGAAGTCGACCGCCTCGAGCAGGGCGGCCTTGAGCGGCGTGTCGGGAAACAGGCCGAGCGCGTCGCGCGCCATGGCGCCGTAGTGACGGGCGCGCTCCAGCGTATCGGCCACCGAATGGTGACGCTCCATCAGCGCCTGGGCGTGTTCGAGGTCGCCCTCGCGCTGGTCGAGCTTCTCGATGGTCCGCTTCCAGAACTCGCGGTCGACGGCGCCACCGCGCAGGAAGGCCAGGATGACCGGCAGCGTGATCTTGCCCTCACGGAAATCGTCACCCACCGTCTTGCCGAGGTCGGCCTGCCGGCCGACGTAGTCCAGCGCATCGTCGACGAGCTGGAAGGCGATGCCGAGATTCATGCCGAAGCTTTCCAGCGCCACACGCTCGGCCCCGTTGCGGCCGGCGATCATGGCGCCGACTTCAGCCGCCGCGGCGAACAGCTTGGCGGTCTTGGCCTTGATCACCTCGAGATAGGTGGCCTCGGGCGTGCTGGTGTCGCGCTGGCTGACGAGCTGCAGCACCTCGCCCTCGGCAATGGTCGAGGAGGCGCGCGACAGCACGCCCAGAATGTCGAGCGAGCCGACATCGACCATCAGCTCGAAGGAGCGGGTGAACAGGAAGTCGCCCACCAGCACCGAGGCCTTGTCGCCCCACACCGAGTTGGCCGACGGCTTGCCGCGCCTGAGCGCGCTGACATCGACCACGTCATCGTGCAGGAGGGTGGCCGAATGGATGAACTCGACGCAGGTCGCGAGCTTGATGTGGCGGTCGTCGTCGGCGGCATAGCCGCACAGCCGCGCCGAGGCGACGGTGAGCAGCGGCCGCATGCGCTTGCCGCCGGCGCCGACCAGATGGTTGGCGAGTTCGGGGATCAGCGCAACCGGCGAACGCATCCTGGCCAGGATCTCGCGATCGATCCGCACCATGTCATCGGCGCAAAGCGACAGCAGCGGCTCCAGGCTGGGAGACTTGCGCTTGCCTTCGAGGGAGACGACCGTTGCCATGATGGGAGGATAGTTGCCCGATGAAGCCAGGTTGTTGCGACACGTTGTCGTGAGATGATGACTAGCATGGAAATGGCGCCGACCGAAAATGCCCTGCTGGGTGGCCGCGTGCGGTTATTGCAGCCAACGCGAGGCTACCGTGTCGCAGTGGACGCGGTGCTGCTGGCGGCCGCCATCGACGCCGCTGATGGCGCACGCGTGCTCGACCTCGGCGCCGGCGTCGGCGCGGTCGGCCTCTGCCTTGCCGCCCGCGTGCCGGGTTGCTCCATCGTGGGTATCGAGCTGCAACCGGGCCTGGCGGCCCTCGCCGTCCGCAATGCCGTCCTGAACGGCACCGGGCACCGGATGCGGACGATCGTCCACGACCTCGCCCACCCCTTGCCGTCCGATCTCGCGGACTTCGATCACGTTGCCACCAATCCACCCTATCTGGCGGCCGCCGTCGCCGATCCCTCGCCGAATGCGAGCAAGGCCTTGGCCACGGTCGAATCGAGCGCCGATCTCGCCCGATGGCTGGCCGTAGCGGTGGCCGCCCTGAAGCCGGCCGGCACCCTGACCGTCATTCATCGCAGCGACCGCCTGGAGGAGATCGTGGATCAACTTGTGGCGCTGGGCTGGGGCGACGTCACGGTAAAACATCTGCCGCCCGCCGCGCGCATCCTTCTGCGCGCCCGCCAATCGAGCGCCCTGGTACGCCGCGTATCGCCGCCGCTGGTGCTTCATCGTCCGGAAGGCGGCTATACGGAAGAAGCCGAGGCGATCTTGCGACACGCTGCTCCGCTTGCCTTCTAGCGCGCGCGCCGCGACAGTGCCGGCCATGTTGAATTGGATCAAAGAACGCTTTCGCCGCAGCCCGACCGTGCCGGTGATCCGGCTGTCGGGCGTCATCGCCTCGTCCGGCGGCCTGCTCGGCGGCCGCAGCCTGTCCATCGACGCGGTGGCGCCGTTGCTCAAGCGGGCCTTCGAGATGCGCGGCGCCAAGGCCGTGGCCCTGGCAATCAACTCGCCCGGCGGCTCGCCGGTGCAATCGGCCTTGATCGCCCAGCGCATCCGCCTGCATGCGGCGGAAAAGAACCTGCCGGTGATCGCCTTCGTCGAGGACGTGGCGGCCTCGGGCGGCTACTGGCTCGCCTGCGCCGCCGACGAGATCATCGTCGACCCCAGTTCGATCGTGGGCTCGATCGGCGTCATCAGCGCAGGCTTCGGCTTCCAGGAGCTTATCGCGCGCCACGGCGTCGAGCGGCGCGTGCACACCTCGGGCGAGCGCAAGGCGATGCTCGATCCCTTCCGGCCCGAGAATCCCGAGGACGTCGAACGGCTGAAGCGCCTGCAGGCCGAAATCCACGAAGGCTTCAAGGACTGGGTGCGCGAGCGCCGCGGCAGGCTTTTGAAGGCCGACGAGGCCGCGCTGTTCAATGGCGAGTTCTGGACCGGCAAGCGCGGCCTGGAGCTGGGGCTGGTGGACAGCCTGGGCGAACTACGCTCCACCCTGCAGGCACGCTACGGCGCCAGGGTGCGTCTGCCGGTGATCGGGCCGCGTCGCCGCCTGTTGTCCCGCTTCGGCCTTGCCGCCGGGCTGGACGAGATCGGACCCGCGACAATTGCCGCTGTCGAGGAGCGCCTGCACCGGCAGCGCTTCGGACTCTAGGAGCTCCTGAGGAACCCTTGCGATGAATCTGCGTACGCCTGTTCAATCCGACGATCTCGCTGCCGTCCGCGCCTGGTTCGACACGCTGTCGAAGCACTGCCGCGCCGTCGACTACGAAGCGGCTCGGCCGATCTTCGCCGACGACATGATCGCCTTCGGCACCTTCACCGACTTCATGATCGGCCGCGACCTCGCCGAGCAGAAGCAGTGGCGCAACGTCTGGGGCACCATCCGCAACTTCCGCTTCGACCTCGACAAGATCGAGGCCATCGTCTCGGCCGACCGGCTGACGGCGATCGGCATGGGCGTGTGGCAGTCGGACGGCTTCCACCCCAACGGCGATCCGTTCGACCGCCCGGGCCGGACCACGGTAGGCCTCGGCCGCAAGACGGTGGGTGACCCGTTCGTGGCCACCCACACGCATATGTCGTTGTTCCGCGGCACGCCGGACCGCAGCTTCGGCCGATTCGGCTGACCCAAGTTCGGCTGACGAGAATTCAGTCCGGAGTCGCGAGCTTCAGGCCGATGATGCCGACGACGATCAGGCCGATCGAGGCCAGGCGCATCGGCGCCATCGATTCGCCGAACAGCATGATGCCCAGGATGGCAGTGCCGACGGCGCCGACGCCGGTCCAGACGGCATAGCCGGTGCCGACCGGCAGGGTTTTGAGGGCAAGACCCAGCAGCACGAGGCTGATGACCATCGCGCCGGCCGTCAGCACCGATGGAACGGGCCGCGTAAAACCTTCGGTGTATTTCAGGCCGACAGCCCAGCCGATCTCGAAAAGACCGGCAATGAAAAGAATGAACCACGCCATGATGGACCCTCCGCCTTAGAGGCCGGGCCGTCCCGACCGATACCCTCTGCGCGGCGGGGTCGTCCCCACAGGGTCGCCGTCCAAGATAGGACCGCAGACGCTGAAATCAACCATGCTTTTGGATGGCCCGGGCCGTTCGTGGAATCCATCGCCAAGCCGGCGCGTTGCGGACGACCGCGATGCCGCCGACCCAACGCTCGTGCGGGCCTGTCTCTTGCCAGTCGAGCTTGCCCGCAAGCAGCGCCTTGCCCGTCGGCGTGAGACGCAGCACCCGTTTGTGCCACGACAGCCGGCGCGTCGCGGTGCTGACCGCGATCGGCGGACGCGGCGCTTCGAGCAGGTCACGCAGCACCGACCAGAAGAAGAGATCACCCATGAAGGGTTGCGGTTCGCGCTTGGTCTGCGCCTCGGTGAAGACCTCTGCCGCCGACCGCGGTCCCTTGGTCAGAGTCTTAAGCGCGTTACGCTCGGTCAACGACAGACCGTCGCTCGTCCACGGCAGTTCCTGCAACTGCCGCTGCAAGGCGGCCTTCAGGAACGGCAACGCACGGAGATCGCCTTTGCATAGCGCTTCGATCGATTCGGGCGTCGGCGCGCGCAGGGCAGCCCATGCCTTGGCGCCGAGGGCGAGCTGCCGGCGGCTGACGCGCTTGCGTCGTGGCCAGAGCGTCGCGAGCTGCGCGGCCGAAAGCTGGCCAAGGCCGATGAACCGTTTGACGCCGTGAAACCGGTCGATCGAGATCAGCTCGATCCGGGGTAATTTCTTGCGCGGTGCGAAGCTCGCCAACACGCGCGCGAGAGCGGCCTGATCGTAGAGGTCGTGCTCGCCCCACAGGACGATCCGCCCATAGTCGGCCGGCGCCCGCGCCAGCCGCCAGTAGGCGTCGCCGAGATCGGCGCGGATCTTCTGCCGCGACAGGCCGGTGCGTTCGGCGATCAGCGCGGCACGACCGGCGATCCAGGCGTTCGACGCCGGCGGCGGGCCCAGCCAGGCCGGATCGGCGAAGGAGAGATAGTCGCCCTCGATACCGGCTTCGACCAGCCCCGCGCGGATATCGTCGCCACAGCGGATGTGCAGGGTGCGCAAGGCGTTCGTCATGATGGGTCCACTGCGCCCTTGCGGTCGACGATCAGGCGGTACTGATCGGGTTGGCGGTGGAGAGCGAAATTGAACGTGGTCGTCTTGTAGCTCTTGCCCGCATCGAGATCGCAGCGGTGCACGATCAGCTCGTCGCCATCGCCCGCCGCACGCGCCACCACCTTGCCCGAGGGCGCCACGATCATGCTGTCGGCGAGCGAGGGCACGCCCTCCTCGGCGCCGCCCTTGGCCACACCCACCACCCAAGCGCCGTTCTGGTAGGCGCCGGCCTGCATGGAAAGCTGGTTATGGAACCAGCTGTGCTCGTCGTGGTCGGGCGACGGTGCGTTGTGCAGCGGCGTGTTGTAGCCCAGCAGCACCATCTCGACGTTCTGCAGCCCCATGACGCGGTAGGTCTCGGGCCAGCGCCGGTCGTTGCAGATGCACATGCCCATGTTGCCGCCGAACGCCTTCACCACCGGGAAGCCGAGATTGCCGACCTCGAAGTAGCGCTTCTCGAGATGCTGGAACGGCCGCTGCGGCTCGTGCTCGGCGTGGCCCGGCAGATGGATCTTGCGGTATTTGCTCGCGATGCGACCGTCGCGCTCGACGATGATCGAGGTATTGAAGTGGCGGACCTTGCCGCCCTCGTTGGCGAGCTCCGCATACCCGAACGAGAAGCCGAGACCGAGCGCCTTGGCCTCGTTGAACAAAGGCGCCGTCTCGTTCGACGGCATCTCCTTCTCGAAAAAGGAATCGATCTCGGCCTGATCTGTCATCCACCAACGCGGAAAGAATGTCGTCAGCGTGAGTTCGGGGAACACGACCAGCTCGCAGCCCATGCGCTTGGCCTCGCGCAGATGGGCAATCATGCGCTCGACCACGTCGCGGCGCGTGTGGCTACGCTGGATCGGTCCCATCTGGGCCGCACCGACAGTCAGAAAACGCGTCATCGTCACCTCTTGGGACGATTATAACCTCTAGGGACCGGCGCGCTTCACATCGTTGGTGAACTCAGCCGAGCAAAAAGTACCGCCCTGGAAGAGATCGCCCACGGGATCGGGCCCGATCTTTGCCTGCTCCGCCTCGGCGTGGGCGCGGTGATCCTCGGCCTTGCCGGTCGGGCGATAGCCGAGCTGACGCGCGCGCGAATTGTCCCACCAGCTCGCCTCGTTGTCCGACGCGCCATAGAGAATGTCGAAACGGATGTCGGGATGCTCAAGGCCGATGCGAAAGAGCTGAACGATGTCTTCTGGCGAAATCCAGATCGAGAGCCGCCGCACGTCGAGCGGACGCGGGCCGACATTGCCGATCCGGAGACAGGTCACGGCCATGCCGTGCTTATCGGCGTAGAGCGCGCCCAGCGCCTCGCCAAAAGCCTTGCTGACGCCGTAGCGGCTGTCGGGCCGGACCGTGACGTCGGTGCGGATCTTGCGCTTGCGGGGATAGAAGCCGACGGCGTGGTTGGACGAGGCGAAGATCACGCGCTTCACGCCGGCCTGGCGCGCCGCCTCGAAGACATTGTAGCAGCCGATGATGTTGGCCTGCAGGATCTGGTCCCATGTGCCTTCGACCGAATGACCGCCAAGATGAATGATGCTGTGGGCGCCCTTCACCGCGGCCGCCACTTCCTCGGGCTTGGTGAGGTCGGCGTCCACGAAGGTCTCGCCGGGCTGCAGGTCCTTGGGCTTGACCCGATCGCTCAGCACCAGGCCGGGGTAGAGCTTGGCCAGCAGCGGGCGCGTCATGGTGCCGATGCCGCCCGAGGCGCCGGTGAAAACGATGCGGCGCGAAGTGTCGTCAGCGTCGGTCATGTCGATGTTTCCTCATTCTTGTTCATTTCTCGGCGAGTTCCAGCATCAGGTTGAGCAGGACCTGCGCCCCGGCCGCGAGATCGGCGGCCTCGGTGTGTTCTTTCACATTGTGGCTGAGGCCCTGGACCGACGGCACAAAGATCATGGCTGTCGGACACAGCCGCTGCATCATCTGCGCATCATGGCCCGCGCCGGAGGGCATGCGACGCGTGCTGAGCGACAATGCCTTGGCGTGGTGTTCGACACTGTCGACGAGCCTCGAGTCGAAGATCACCGGCTCGAAACGCGCCAGCACCTTGGCCTCGACCTCGACGCGCTCCGCCGCCGAGACCTCGGTGATGTGGGCGGCGACGCGGGCCTCGGCTTCCTTGAGTTTGGCCTCGTCAGTGTTGCGCAGGTCGACCGCGAAGACCGCGCGATTGGGCACGACGTTGATCAGGTTGGGCCGCAGCGACAGCGCGCCCACGGTCGCCACCTGGTTGCCGCCCATCTCCCACGCGAGCTTGCGGGCAAAGAGATTGACCGAGGCGGCAAGGTAGCCCGCGTCACGGCGCAGCCGCATCGGCGTCGTGCCGGCGTGGTTGGAGACGCCGGTCACCGTGTATTCGATCCAGGAGATTCCCTGCACGCTCTCGACGACGCCGATCTGCACCTTCTCCTCATCGAGGATCGGGCCCTGCTCGATATGCAATTCCACGAAGGCGTGCGGCTTGAGCGCACCGGGCGTCGTTGCGCCGAGGTAGCCGATGCGGCGCAGCTCGTCACCGACCGAAACGCCTTCCTTGTCGGTGGCGGCATAGGCTTCGTTGAGGCCGATGCCCCCGGCATAGACAAGGCTACCCATCATGTCGGGCTGGAAGCGCGCGCCCTCCTCGTTGGTGAAGAAGGCCACCGCGATCGGCCGGCGCGTCACGATCCTGGCCTCGTTCAGGGCCCGCACGACCTCGAGCCCGGCCAGGACGCCGTAGTTGCCGTCGTAACGGCCGCCGGTGCGCACGGTGTCGATGTGACTGCCGGTCATGACCGGCGCCAGCTGCTCGCGGCCGGCGCGGAGCCCGATCACGTTGCCGATGGCGTCGACCCGGACATCGAGCCCCTCGGCCTTCATCCAGCCCACCACCAGGTCGCGGCCGGCCTTGTCCTCGTCCGTCAGCGCCAGCCGCGCGCAACCGCCGCCTTCTATGGCGCCGATCCCGGCCAGCTCGTCCAGGGCGCCGAGCAGGCGCCGGTCATCCAAACGCAACATGATTTCCCCAATGACGCCAAGACCTTACCATATGAGCAAATTATCACGCCGCCTTGATCGGGATTGCCTTGCAAGCGCCACGGGCTGGGGTCACTTAATTGGCTCCGATGCCGCGTTTCCTCACCCTCCTGCTCGCGCTGCTCCTCGCGGGTCCCGCTTTCGCCCAACCGTCCGTCGTCCAGACCGACAACGTGCGGGCCGAACTCGTGTCCGATGTCGCGACGGTGAAACCCGGCGAGCCGTTCTGGGTCGGGCTGCGCCAGACCATCCGGCCGAAGTGGCACACCTACTGGAAGAACCCGGGTGAATCCGGCCTGCCGACCGAGATCGCCTGGACCCTGCCGGAGGGCGCCAAGGCCGATCCCATCGTGTGGCCCACGCCAACCCTGTTCGACATCGGCGGCGTCACCAACTACGGCTTCAAGGACGAGGCGATGCTGTTGGTGCGCATCACGCCGCCAGCCGACCTCACCGGTCCGCTGAAGCTCGCGGCCGAAGCCAACTGGCTCGTCTGCGAAGATGTCTGCATTCCCGAAGAGGGCAAGTTCGAGCTCACGCTGGCCTCGGGTGCCGCCGCCACGCCGGCGCCGCATGCCGTTCGCACGCTGTTCGAGGCGGCACGACGCAGCGTGCCAACAGAAAGCCCTTGGCCAGCGCGCTACGGTGTTTCCAAGACAGGGGATCCCACCCTGATCGTCGAGGCCAAGGGCCTGAAGGCTGACACGATCCGCGACGTCTATTTCTTCCCGGCCGAATGGGGCGCCGTTGCCACCATGGCCAGGCAGACGGCCAGCGTAACGGCCGACGGCATCCGCATCCCGCTGCGCAAAGGCGAGGCCAAGACCGCGATGCCCGAGCGTCTTGCCGGCACGCTCGTGCTCACCGAGAAGACGGCCGACGGTACCGTGAAGCAGGCCTTCGACGTGTCGGCCAAGCTCGATCCGGCCTTCGTGCCCACCTCTGCGTCGCTCGCGGGCGCTGCCACCGGCGAGCAGCTCTCTCTGGTCCAGGCGCTGCTGTTCGCGCTGCTGGGCGGCTTGATCCTGAACCTGATGCCCTGCGTCTTTCCGGTGCTGGCCATGAAGGCCGCCGCCTTCGCGCGCCTGGCCGGCCACGGACAAAGCGAGATGCGGCGCGACGGGCTTGCCTATACCGCGGGCGTGCTGGTGTCGTTCGCCGCCATGGCCGCCATCGTGGTGTCGATCCGCGCCAGCGTCGGCGACGTTGCCTGGGGTTTCCAGTTCCAGTCGCCGGTCTTCTCGCTGCTGATCGCCTATCTCTTCTTCGTGGTCGGCCTCAACCTCTCGGGCGTGTTCGAGGTTGGCGGCCGCCTGGCCGGTGTCGGCCAGGGACTTGTCGCGCGCGGCGGCACGACAGGTGCCTTCTTCACCGGCGTGCTGGCGGTGATCGTGGCCACACCCTGCACCGCGCCGTTCATGGCCGCGGCCCTCGGTTTTGCGCTCAGCCAGCCCGCCCCCGCGACCGTGGCCGTGCTGCTGGCGATGGGGTTGGGCCTGGCACTTCCCTACCTCGCCCTCTCCTTCACGCCGGCCCTGCAGCGGCTGATGCCGCGACCCGGCGCCTGGATGGACCGGCTGCGCCAGTTCCTCGCCTTCCCGATGTATGCCTCGGCGGTCTGGATGATCTGGGTGCTGACCCAGCAGACCGGATCGGACGGCGTGCTCTATGCCCTGGGTGGCATGATCCTGATCGCCTTCGCCATCTGGCTGCTCCGCTTCGGCAGTGGCGCGTCGTTAGGCACCTGGGTGCGCCGTGGCGTTGCGGCAGCGGCGGTCCTGCTGGCCTTCGCCGTCACACTCAAGCTCGAGGACGGGCCGGCCACCGCCGCTTCGGCCTCGGGCGGCCAGACATCGGGCGTCAATTTCGAGGGCTGGGAGCGCTTTTCGCGCGCCCGCATGGCTGAGGCGGTGGCCGCCGGCAAGCCGGTGTTCGTCGACTTCACCGCCGCCTGGTGCATTACTTGCCTCGTGAACGAGCGCGTCGCCCTCGAAACGCCGGCCACGAAGAAGGCCTTCGAACAGGCGGGAGTGGTAAAGCTCAAGGGCGACTGGACCAACCGCGACGACGAGATCACGGGGGTTCTCAAGGAAGTCGGCCGGGCCGGTGTGCCGCTCTATCTCTTCTGGGCACCGGGTGCCGGCGCCCCCAAGATTCTGCCGCAAGTCCTCACCGAGGCCATGATACTGTCGGAACTGTCTTCCATTCAGCAAGCCAAGCGCTAGGAGGCGAACATGTCGAATTTCAGCGTTCCCCGTCGGTCCCTGATGTTGGCCCTAACGGCAGGGGGTGCCGCCCTCGCACTGGCCCCCGCCGCCGCATTCGCGACAACCAGTCCCGATCTCGGCAAGCCCGCACCGCTCTTCACCGCCGTCGACAGCAACGGCAAGACCTGGTCGCTGGCCGACCTCAAGGGCAAGGTCGTCGTCCTCGAGACGACGAATCACGACTGCCCCTACGTGCGCAAGCACTACAACTCCAAGAACATGCAGGAGCAGCAGCGCGAGGCCGCGGCCAAGGGCGTGGTCTGGCTAACGACGGCCTCGAACGCCGCCGGCGAGCAGGGTGCCGTGACGCCGGCCCAGGCCAACGAACTGACCAAGAGCCGCGATGCCGCGCCGGCCGCCGTGCTGATCGACCCGCAAAGCAAGATCGCGCGCGCCTATGGCGCCACGGTGACGCCGCATATGTACGTCATCGATGCCAAGGGCGTGCTGGTCTACAAGGGCGGCATCGACTCGATCCCATCGTCGAACGTCGCCGACGTCCCCAAGGCTACGCAGTACGTACGCGTGGCGCTCGGCGAGGTGCTGGCCAGCAAGCCGGTGACCGTCGCATCTACGCAGGCCTATGGCTGCACGATGAAGTATCCCAAGACCTCGACCTGAGGAGGAAGCCATGCCGCATGACGGCTGGCATCCGCACGACGAAGAGCATCACCATCACGGCCCGCCCACCCGGCGGGCCGTTCTTGCAGCGGCGGCCTTGCTGCCGTTCGGCGCCGCCAGCGCCCAGACCGCCGATGCTGCCCAGCGCATCGCCGAGGCGGCCAATCGTTTTCTCGCTTCCCTCGACACCGCCCAGCGCCTGCGCGCGCTGATCGCCTTCGAGGCCGACAACCGGATCGACTGGCATTACATCCCGCGCAACCGCTCCGGCCTCTCGCTCGGCGAGATGCAGCCGGCTCAGGCCGCCGCGGCGCGCGCGCTGTTCGCCACGGTGTTGAACGACGAGGGCCTAAAACTGCTCGACGGCGTGCGGCTGCTGGAAGGCGTGCTGCGCGAGCAACAGGGCAGCTTCCGCGATCCCGCCCGCTACTACGTCTCGGTATTCGGCACGCCCGGCCGCTTTCCCTGGGGCTGGCGCTTCGAGGGCCATCACCTGTCGCTGAACGTGACCCTGCCGGCGGCGGGCCACGTCGCCGTGACGCCGTTCTTCGCGGGCGCCCATCCGGCCACCGTGCGCGACGGTCCCAACCGCGGCTTCCGCCTGCTCGGCACGTCGGAGGATCTCGCCCGCCAGATCATGGCCGGTCTCTCCGCACAGCAGCGACAGACGGCGATCATCGCCGACCGCTCGTTCGGCGAGATCGTGACCAGCCCGCAGCGCGAGCGCGACCTCGGCCAACCGCGCGGCCTCGACCTCGGCCAGATGAGCGGCGCCCAGCGGGCCCTCGTCGAGGCGCTGATGGACCGTTTCCTCGGTACCCTGGCGCCCGACCTGGTGGTGGCGCAAAAGAAGCGCGTGATGGACCAGGGGCTCGCTGCCTTCCGCTTCGCCTGGGCGGGCTCCCTTACGCCCGGGGAGGCGCATTACTTCCGCGTCCATGGGCCGGCCACGGTGATCGAGCACGACAACACCCAGAACGGCGCCAACCACATCCACGCGGTGTGGCGCGACCTCACCGCCGACTTCGGCCGCGACGCGCTGGCCGACCACTACCGCCGCCAGCCGCACCGCTGAGGGGCGATCATTCAGACACTATGGTCGTGACTGGGCGGCCCGTGCTGGCGATGCACGTCGTGGCGACGAGTCATCGTCGATCGGGCTCGATCTGCGATTGTCTGGCGAGCCACGCGCGCGCCTCCCGGAGAGTTCGGAAAAGTGCCACCGGCCTGTCGCCCTGGGTGACGTCGGCAAAAACATGCGCAAACCCAACCCTGTCCGGGTTGATGACGAAGGCGACAGGACCGCGGCCCGAACCGGGATCCCCGCGCAGCATCGCGGCTATGCGATCGACCTGGTCTTTGGAGAGGTCGGAGGTCGCCAACGAAACGTCGATGATCTTGCCGTAGTGCGCGACGTTCGCCGCGATCAACGCCTGGACACTACGACCGATTTCTTCCGGCGTAACGTGTCCGATGGCGGCGATGACCACCATCCGGTCGATTGGGGAGATGTCCAGATTGATCGGCATCGACGTGTCTCCATGCCTGAAATAGCCGATGCCATTTCATCAATCACGATATCTAGCAGATCGCGGCAGAAGGCGCGGCCTTTCCGGCTCGGCCACACCAGCGCAACGGCCACCTCTCGCAGCCGGTTCCTCAAACCTTGCAGGATTCCGCTGCTCATTTTCCGACGCAACTCGATTCGATCTCGGCTGTTTATCCGGAAGGCGCTTCGATCCGACGCGCTCAAACCGAACCCCGAAGGTAGGAATCATGAAGAAGTTGCTTCTGGCCGCTGTCGTAGCGGCGACCTGTGCGGCAGTGCCCGCCTATGCGGCCACCGACGCCGAATGCACCGCGATGTGGACGAAGGCCGACGTCAACAAGGACGGCACCCTCTCCGACACCGAGTCCATGCGCTATGCCGCGGCGATGCGCGTGCGCGAAGCGAAGGCGCCGGCCGACGGCAAGATCACCCAGGCGGCCTTCGTCGAGGCCTGCAAGGCCGATGTCTATGCAGTCCCGAAGCTCGATGCGGGCGCGCCCCTCAAGGGCGCGAACAGCTTCACCGAAGGCCAGGCCAAGGACCGCGCCATCGCCTGGGGCGCCACCGGCGTCACCACCCTGACCAAGGATGCCGACGGCATCTGGCGCGGCACCGCCACGATGGACGGCAAACAGAGCAACGTCGCCATCGACTTCAAGGGCAACGTGGTCTTCACGGCCGCGCCGTAACCAATCCCTCAACTCCAGTCAAAGGATCACATCATCATGAAGACCATCAGCCGAGTGTACGACACCTATGCGCAGGCCCGGAACGCGGTCGGCGCCGTCGAGGCGGCGGGCATTCCGTCGGCCGACATCAGCATCGTCGCCAACAAGTACGTAAGCGAGCAGTACGCCGACGTCGATGACGCCTCCAAGGCCTCCGAAGGCGCCGGCACCGGCGCCGGAATCGGCGGCGTGGTCGGCGGCGGCGCGGGCCTCCTGGCAGGGCTCGGCATGCTGGCCATCCCGGGCCTCGGCCCGGTCGTGGCCGCGGGCTGGCTGGCGGCACTCGCCGTCGGTGCGGTCGCGGGTGCGGCCACCGGCGGAATCGTCGGCGCGCTGATCGGCTCGGGCATTCCCGAGGAGCACGCGCACGTCTACTCCGAGACGGTCCGCCGCGGCGGGACGCTCGTGAGCGTGCGCGTGCCCGACGGCGATGCGGCCCGCATCCAGGGCCTGCTCGACCGCTACAAGCCGATCGATCCGGTCGCGCGCGGCGCCGATTACCGCAAGAGCGGCTGGAAGACCTTCGACCCGGCGGCCCCGGCCTACAAGCCCAGCCAGGCCGAAATCGAGCGCATCCGCCGCGACGACCTCGCGGCTTAGCGCAAAGAGATTAGGAGGGCGGGAGGCCTCGGTTTCCCGCCCTTTCCTTTCGTTCAGCGCACCACCAATTTTTCAGGAGCAAAGAGATGCCCGCGAAGCAGAAGCCAGACGCCATTGCCCTGTTGAAGGCCGATCACCGCAAGGTGGAAAGCCTGTTCGAGAAGTTCGAGCACACACGGGACAAGGCGCGCAAGAAGGCGCTGGTGCTGGAGATCTGCACCGAGCTCTGCGTTCACGCCACGATCGAGGAAGAGATTTTCTATCCGGCCTGCAAGGGCGAGATCAAGGAAGAGGAGCTGCTCGACGAGGCCTATGTCGAGCACGACGGCGCCAAGGTTCTCATCTCCGAGCTTTTGGGCAGCGGCCCGTCCATCGAGTTCTACGATGCCAAGGTCAAGGTCCTCTCCGAGATGATCAAGCATCACGTGAAGGAAGAGGAGGCCCGTTCCGAAGGCCTGTTCGCCCAGGCCAAGGCCGCCGGCGTCGATATGGTCGAGTTGGCCGACCGCCTCGACAGCCGCAAGCAGGAACTGCTGGCCGACTTCAAGGGCCGCTCAAAACTGCCGCCACCCGAAACCCGCAGCTTCACCGGGCATGAATTGGTCCAGAGCCGGCCGGTGGAAGAAGCGGCCTAACAAGACTGATTGAAGGGCGAACCTGGTGGTTCGCCCCTTTTACCAGGCAGGGCCAGCCAGGAGCGCCGCGGCCCGCAATTCGATCATCACGGTCGCCGCCAATGGCCACTCGTTCCGCCACACGCCGAAACGCTCTCCTCCTGCACGGGCCGGTAGTATATGGTCGGATCGTTTCCCAGGGGAGGGTCGGTCGTATGGGCATACGGCATTGTTGCGTTCTCGTGATGGCCGCGCTCCTTGCCGCGTCCCTTCCCACGTTCCTGGCCGCACCTCCCGCCATCGCCCAGGTGGCCGACCAGTCGCCGGTGCTGTTCGTGCTGAACGCGCGCAACGCAACACTCGCGGGCAACAAGCTCACCCTGGAAGGCGTGTCGCCCAGCGCCGTCGTTTTCGCCACGCGGCCGTCGCGCAGCGTCCTGCACGTCGCCACGCCCGACATGGTTGAACTGTGGAAGAGCGGCACCTTCGCCAAGAATCCGCCCAACGCCGCCATCTCGGTGTTCGAGAAGGACGGCTCGGGCATTTCCGATGCCGTCGTGGTCCTCGGCCGCGCCAATCTGGCGGGCGATACGCTGGTCTTCGACGTGGCGGTGGTGAACGGCAGCATCTCAGGCGCCGACGGGCCGGCGTCGATGTTCATCGACACGATCTGGTTCCAGGGCGGCGAATATATCGGCAAGAGCAAGACCTCGGGCGGCAGCGCCCCCGCCGTCGGCAGCCGCTCGGATACCAGCACGCTGAAGGGCTGGTCTAATCCGGCGCCCACTGGCACGCAGCGAGGTAGCTCCCAGCAGGGTGGCGCGACCGCGCGTCCGCCTCCCTCGGCTGCGCCGGCGCGCACCACGCCCTGCGGCCCGCCGCATTTCCCGCCCTGCTGAGGCTGCGCTATGACCCTTTCCAGGCTCCTTCCCTGCGTCGCCGCCGCAGCCCTTGCTCTGGCAACCGCGGGCGCCGCGCTCGCCCAGACGACGACCACACCACAGGCGCCGAAGCGCATGGCCGAGACGGGGGTGCCGCAGACCGTGGCGCTGCTGTTCGCCCTCCATGCCAAGAGCGCCACCCTGCAGGGCAAGACGCTGGTGCTGACCGGCGTGGCACCCAACATCGTGGTCTTCGCCGACCGGCCGATCCGTGCCGCCGGCCACGCCCGGACGTCGAAGCTGGTCGATGCCTGGAAGAGCGGCGACGAGATCGGCTTCGACAAGTCGCCGCCCAATGCGACGATCTCGGTGCTGGACACGGGCAAGGCCGAACTGGCCACCGTCGTGGTCGCGCTGAAGGCACCACGCCTCGACGGCGACCGTCTCACCTTCGAGGTCGACCGGCTGGACGGCGACCTGGCCGGCGCCAATGGGCCGGCGTCGATGTTCATCGAGACCGTCAACGTGCCGCTCGCGCGGCTGACCGCGCGCACCGGCAGCTGGTACGTGGCCTCGCCTTAGCCACGACTGCCTTTCGGAAAGAATCGAGACACTGGCCTGCGACAGGGCCAAATTGGGAGGCCCGATGACTGCGGACAAGATGAGGCGCAAAACCTACGAGAAGGAGCTGAGGAAGCTCCAGACCGAGCTGTGCTATCTGCAGGATTGGCTGAAGACCACGGGCGAGCGCGCCATCGTGGTCCTTGAAGGGCGCGACGCGGCCGGCAAGGGCGGAACCATCAAGGCGATCACCGCGCGCGTCAGTCCGCGCGTCTTTCGCGTCGTGGCGCTGCCGGCACCGTCGGATCGCGAGAAGAGCCAGATGTACATCCAGCGCTACATGGAGCGCTTCCCGGCGGGCGGCGAAATCGTGATCTTCGACCGCAGCTGGTACAATCGCGCGGGGGTCGAGCCCGTCATGGGGTTCTGTACGCCCGAGCAGCACAAACATTTTCTCGAGATCTGCCCGGCGGTCGAGAAATTCATCGTCGACAGCGGCATACGTCTGATCAAGATCTGGCTCGAGGTCGGACAGGAAGAACAGGAGAAGCGCTTCCATGCCCGTATCGAGGATCCGATGCGGCACTGGAAGCTCAGCCCGATGGATCTTGAATCCTTCAAGCGCTGGTACGATTTTTCCAGGGCACGCGATCTCATGCTGGAGCATACCGACAGCGAGCATGCGCCCTGGTACCTCGTCGACTCCAACGACAAGAAGCGCGCGCGCCTCAACATCATTACGCACATCCTCTCGCGCATTCCGTACAAGAAGATCAAGCGCGAGAAGGTGAAGTTGCCCGCCCGCAAGGAAGGCAAGAAGTATGACGACCACGCCACCCTGAAAGGGCGGCGCTTCGTCGAGCAGAAGTACTGATTGCGGTCCGCGGACAACGGGAAGATTGGGAACGGAGAGACACCATGGCAAAGCTGCCGAGCGCCAAGGACCTGCAGATGAAGATCGCCGAGATGGAGGGCGCCAAGGCATCGGCCGCGGCGCGCCGCCACGCGGCCGCCGAGGCGGAGAAGGATGCGCTGCTGGAGAAGCTCCTCAGCCCGTCGGGACTTTCCGACGACGACTTGCTCGAGAAGGCCGGGATCATCGTGAACCGCGCGCTGGAGGACGGGCACACGTCGGTGCAGGTCATGCGCTTTCCCCATCATTTGTGCTCGGACAACGGGCGCGCCATCAACCAGGCCGAGGCCGGCTGGGAAAAGACTCTCTCCGGGCGTCCGAAGGAGCTTTACGAGTTCTGGGAGCGCCGATTGAAGCCGCTGGGCTATCACCTGCGCTACGAGATCGTGGACTATCCGGGCGGCATGCCGGGCGACGTTGGCGTGACCTTGAGCTGGGGCTGAGCCAGAACGTCGAGCCGCTCGGATGAGACGCCTCATTCCCCTGGCGGCGATGATCGCGCTTGTCGTGGACGGCGGCAGCATCGCCCGCGCCGACGAGAGCGGCGCCAGCTTCTGGTTGCTCGGCTCCTACGCCAGCCAGGCCGCCGTGCCGTCGCCGCTCGGCTTCTCGATCGACACGACCTATTACTCGGCGGGTGCCAGCGCTGGCCGGGGCGCCAACTTCGCCAGAGGCGGGCGCATCGAAGCCGGCCTCACCACGAACTCGAACTACATGATGGTGACGCCGAGCTATGCCTTCGAGACGCCGGTGCTGGGCGGGCAATTCGGCTTTGGCACGACGGTGCTGTGGGGCAACTACAGTTCGACGGTGTCGGCCACGCTGACGGGACCTTCCGGCAACAGCCTGTCGGGATCGCGCAGCGATTCCATGACGGCGTTGGGCGACGTCTTTCCCACTGCGACTTTGAAGTGGACCCACGGTGTCCACAACTTCATGACCTATGCCACGGCCAACGTGCCGCTGGGCGCCTACGACCCGAACCGTCAGGCCACCGTCGGTCTTGGGCGCTGGGCGGTCGACGGCGGCGGCGGCTACACCTACTACGACGACAATTCGGGTCGTGAATTCTCGGCGGTTCTGGGCTTCACCTACAATTTCATGAATCCCTATACGGCCTACCAGAGCGGCATCAACATGCATCTCGAGCTGTCGGCCTCGCAGTATCTGACGGAGCGCTTCCTGGCCGGGGTCGCCGGCTATTTCTACCAGCAGATCACACCCGACAGCGGATCCGGCGCCACGCTGGGACCGTTCATGTCGCGTGTCGCGGGCATCGGGCCGCAGCTCGGCTACGATTTCAACTTCGGCAGCCGCTCGGCCACGATCAGCACCCGCGGCTATTATGAGTTCGCCGCGCAGAACCGGCCGCAAGGCTGGAATGCCTGGCTGACCCTCGTCGTCGCCCTCGGCCAACCCGGCCGCAAGGCCGGGCGCTATCCCGACTGAAGCAGAGGAGTTGCCGCGATCCCGTACCTCAACCGTTTCCTCGACCCGGCCGAAAGCCTCGCCGAGATCCTGTTCGGGCTGATCATGGTGCTGACCTGCACCCTGGGCGCCAGCCTTCTCGCCGCCATCGACCGCGACACGCTGCGCACGACGCTGCTCGCGGCGCTGGGTTGCAACATCGCCTGGGGGATCATCGACGCCGCCCTCTACGTGATGGGCAAGGCCTTCGTCCGCAGCCGCAACCGCAGCCTCATGCGGGCAATCAAGTCGGCCCCCGACGATGCCGCGGCGCTCGCCGTCGTCCGGGAGGCACTCGAACCAACGGTAGGGTCGCACGGAAGGCACGAGGACCGGGAGCAGTTTTATCGCAGCCTGCACGGCATCGTCGCCAACGACGGCCCGCAATCCGCCCTCGTCACGACGGACGACATGAAGAGCGCCGTCGCCGTGTTCGCGCTGGTGGTGGTATCGGCCGTGCCATCGGTGGTGCCGTTTTTCCTGATCGGCGATCCGTTGCTGGCGCTGCGCGTCGCCAACGCGGTGCAGGTCGCGATGCTGTTCGTCGTCGGCTTCTACTGGGCGCGCGCGATCGGCGCCAACGGCTGGCGCACCGGCCTGGTGCTGATGCTCTCGGGCGTCCTGCTGGTGGGCATCGCGGTCGTCCTTGGAGGCTGAAGGATGGCATTGGCGCTTGCAGCGGCGGCGGCGCTCTAGTTGGATAAGCCGTCTTCCCAGACAAGGAAGTAGACATGACATCGAGAAGAGTCTTCGCCCTGGCGGCAGTTCTGTCAGTGCCGCTAGCGGCTCTGGCGCAGCAGGCCGGAGTGGGATTTGTCGGAGAATGGCGGGGACAGGTTCCCGGCCTCGGCGATGTCCGCCTGATCGTCACGTCGGTCCGGCCGACTGGCCAGGTCGACGGACGGATGGAGTTTACCCTCCAGTCATTCGTCTCCGAGTTTGGAGACAAGGCCGATTCCGCCAAACGCACCAACCGCGGGGTCGTCTCGGGCTCGACCCTCGAAATCGACTCGGCACTGGGCGGCGAATATGAGTTGAACCGCAACGGCGATCAGTTGAACGGGACCTATACACGCGGCACGACGATGAATGTAGCGGTCAGTTCCAAGAAGACCTGAAACGGCCGACGCAAGGACATCATCCAGGAGGGACATTGACCGAGGCCCAGCGCATGCGCCGCTTCTTCTTCGGCGCGCTCTTCCGGATGTTGGGGATCGTCTGGCCCATCCTGTCCGGCGTCCTTCTGGTCATGATCGGACCCGGGCTCGCGATCGGAGTCCTCGAGGGATGGAGCGTCGGTGACTCCTTCTATTTCACCTTCGTCACCGGCCTCACCATCGGCTACGGCGATCTCGTGCCCCATCGTGCCATATCACGGGTGCTGGCGGCCGTGATCGGCCTTGCCGGGATCCTGTTGACCGGCCTCGTGGCGGCCGTGATCGTGCAAGCCTTGCAGGAAACGGCGCGCGACAGCCGGGCGCGGCGCTAGGCCGGTATCGCGAACACGGTGATCGCCATCACCAGGTACACGGCGATGAGTTGCACCCCGGTGAACCAGGTCGACTTGCCGTCGACGATCAGGATCGATGCGATGAAGGTCGCCATCAACACCAGGAACACCTCGACACCGGAAAAGGCGAGGGACATGGGTGCCGGCGCCATCACCAGGCTCAACAATACCAGCAACGGTGCCACGAACAGCGCAATCTGCGTGCTGGAGCCGATGGCGATGCTGAGAGCGACCTCCATGCGGTTGCGCATCGCGAAGAGAACGGCCGTGCTGTGCTCGGCGGCATTACCCACCACCGCGACCACGACCACACCCACGAACAGGCTCGACAGGCCGAGCGCCGTCGATGCATGTTCGACGGTGCCGACCAGGATTTCGCTCATCCAGACGATCAGCAGCGTCACCACCGTCATGACACCGATGGCGAGCGAGAGCGACCACGGCGCGCCATGGTCGCCGCCCTCCTTGGCCGACGGATCGCCGCGGAACAGGTCGGCGTGGGTGCCGAGGATGAAAACCAGGCTGAGCAGGTAGACTGCCAGCAGCACCACGGACACGACGACGCTGAAAGTCACCGATCGCTGGGCGAGTTCGCCCCCGCCGGTCGCCGCGAAGATCGACGGCACCAGGATGGCAAGCGCCGCCAGCGCCATCATACCGACCTGCAGGCGCACGCCCACGGTGACGAAGGTCTGCACCTTGTGGCGCAGGCCGCCCGCCAGGAACGCGGCTCCCAGCACCAGCAGCAGATTGCCGATGATCGAGCCGGTCAACGAGGCCTTCACCATGTCGAGCATGCCGGCACGCAGCGCCACCAGGGCGATGATCAGTTCGGCGGCATTGCCGAGGGTCGCGTTCAGGAAGCCGCCGATGCTCTCGCCGACGCGCGCCGCCAGCTTCTCGGTGGCGAGCCCCAGCAGGCCCGCCAGCGGCACGATGGCGACGCAGGCAAGAACGAAGACCAGCAGGGGGCTGTCGGGCCGGCTGTGATGCATCCAGGCGGCCACCGGAACGGCAAACAGCAGCCACGCCAACGGCGCTTCGGCAAGCACGCCACGCAATATCCGCATCACATCCTCCCCCAAGGGCTGGCGGTCCCCGCAACTATGGGGCCGACAGGCAGCGGCGGCCAGTACCCCTCGGGCGACGTCTTGCCACCATTCCGGAGACGTGGTTCTACCCGTCCCGTGGCATGATCCTGCAAGCTACCCGAGGAGTCGTCGATTGATCTCTGAGTTTTTGGAACCCGTCCTGCTGCTTGCCGGCGCCTTCCTTGCCAGCGAATTCGGCTTCCGCCTGGGCCGCCTCGCCGGCCCACGGGGCGAAGCCTTCGACAAGCAGCTGGGCACGATCAGCGGCGCCACCTTTGCCCTGGTCGCCTTCCTGATCGGCTTCGGCTTCGCCGGAGCCGGCACCCGCTACGTCGACCGCCTCGACCTGGTCGTCAAGGAGGCCAACGCGCTGGGCACCGCCTGGCTGCGGGCCGATGCCCTGCCGCAACCGGCGCGCGGCGAACTGAAGGAAACGCTCCGCCAATACACCGCCAGCCGGCTGGAGCTGCTCACACAGAAAGACAGGACCGCGGCGCTCGCCCTGCTGGCCAAGGTCGGCAGCCAACATGAGCGCCTGTGGGACATCGCGCTGAAAGGCACCGCCGGCAATCCGCAGCTCATGCTCGTCGTCATGCCGTCGCTCAACGAGGTGATCGACCTGCACACCACGCATCTGTCGGCGGCGCGCCGCCACATACCGACCGCGATCATGGTCACGCTGCTGATCGCCACGGCGCTCGCGCTCGCGCTGGCCTCCTTCGGCAACGGACAGGCCGGCCGCCGCTTTCCGATCCTCAACTTCATGTACGGCTTCGCCCTGGCCGCCGCCCTCTGGATGACGCTCGACCTCGACCATCCGCGCCGCGGCACTATTCAGATCAGCGTCCAGCCGCTGATCGAGACCCTCGCCTCCATGAAGCCCTGAGGAACGGACGATGCCCAAGCTCAAGATCGCCATTGCCTGCCAGGGCGGCGGCAGCCAGACGGCCTTCACCGCCGGCGCGCTAAAGACGCTGAGCGAGGCCCGGATCGGCGAGGAGTTCGAGGTCGTGGGCATCAGCGGCACGTCGGGTGGCGCGCTCTGCGCCACGCTGATGTGGTACGCCTACATGAAGGGCGAGCGGCCGGTGTGGGAACGCATGATGGCGTTCTGGAAGGAGAACACCGCCCAGGGCCCGGTCGAGCACGCCATCAACCAGTTCATCGTCGACTCCATGCGTCTGGTGAATGCCGGCATGCTGCCGACCTTCCAGATGAGCCCCTCGTCGCCGATGATGCAGGCATCGATGGAGATGATGACGAAGGGCCAGCGCAAGGGCTTCGCCGACTTCCGTGGCCTGATCGAGAGCCATATCGACTTCGCCGAAATCGCCTCGTGGGGGCCGCGCGCACAACGTCCGGTGCTGATCCTGGGCGCGGCCAACGTGACCAGTGGCGCGCTCGCGAAGTTCGTGTCCAGCCGGGAGCCGATCCGCGTCGAGCACATCCTGGCGTCATGCGCGGTGCCCAACATCTTTCCGGCCGTCGAGATCGGCAAGGATGCCTACTGGGACGGGCTGTTTTCCGACAACCCGCCGGTCGAGGAACTGATCCGGCCAAGGTCGATGGGCGCCGAGAACGTCCCTGACGAGATCTGGCTGATAAAAATCAACCCGACGGCGCGCCAGCGCATTCCGGTGAAGCCGGGCGAGATCATCGACCGGCGCAACCAGCTGGAAGGCAACATCTCGCTGTTCCAGCAGCTCGGCCATCTCGAGCTGATCAACGACATGATCCTGGCCGACGCGTTCCGGCCGGAATTCCTGGCCCAGTTCGACATCAAGGCGCCGGTGCGCATTCCCCGGTCGTTCCATACCGACCAGGCCAGGCCCTATCACATCCCCTGCATCGAAATGCCGGTCGAGCTGCAGGAACTGCTGGACTACGAAGGCAAGATCGACCGCGGCTCGCACAACATCAATCGATTGATCGCCGAGGGCGAGAAGGCCGCCACGCTCTTCCTCAAAGACCGTGCAGCCGCAGTTGCCGCCTCGCCGCTGGCCATCGGGGCCACGGCCGGCCAGGCCGCGAACTAGAGGTCGAACTACCGTCTCAGGCGGGCGACGTAGCCGCGGTAGGTGGCACGGCCGAGTTCGGGATGGGTCTGGATCCGGTGCGCCAGAGAATCGATGATCCAGATGTCGATGATGTCGTAGCCGAGCGACTCCAGCGCGTCGGGGATCTCGCGGGCATTGCGGATGTGATAGGGCACCTCGGCCACCCCGAAATTCTCCAGCGTCACCACGGTCGGCCCGTCGCGCGTCACCACCTTGTTGAGCAGGATGTAACGCGGCAGCACACGCATACGGCGCACCAGGTCGGCCAGCGGCTCGTTGAGATAAGGCATGAGGCCCGACGCCAGCAAGACGTCGGCCGCAGGTGCGTCTTCCATGCGCTCGACAAAGGACAGGGTCCGGTCCTGGGGCCGCGCCTCGGCCCGGCCGGCCCTCACCTGCGCCGGCAGGTCGTAGACGATCCAGTCGATGAGTTCGAGTTCGAGGTAGGGTCCGAACCCGCGGTACTTGACGCCGATATGGCCGCCCGCATCGACCAGCCGCGTGATCTCCGGCGCCAGCCGCTTCAGCCAGTAGAGGATCGGATAGTCCCACAGCGGCACCTGCTGCATCACCTCGCGGGATACCGAGGTGACGCGGTCATGATCGTAGCCGGCCAGCAGGCCGGGGCGCACATGGACGACCGCGTCGTCGAAGGAGGCAAAGGCGCCGCGAAAACGAACGTTCTCGCGCCGGAGCGCGCGAAACCGGCCCAGCACCATCAGCGCGGCGTGTTTCAGATGAGTTCGCACTCGAGATACATAGTTGGCTAACGCCGAAAGGGCATCAGGAGATAGTCGGCGATCGTTCGCGGCTCGGGAACGTCGCTGAGGCCGACGGCGGGCCATTCGTCCCCACGCGGAAAGCGGGCCGTGCCGAACAGGACATCCCAGAGGGGTGTCGTGGTCGCAAAGTTATGACCGATGTGCTCCGGCTCGCGCGAATGATGGAGGCGGTGGAAGCGGTTGTCGCAGAGCAGATAGCGCAGCGGCCCGATGTTCAGCCGGGCCGAGGAGTGGATGAAGTAGGAATGGGTGTTGGCCAGCACGATGACCAGCCACGGCACCGGCCCCGAGGCGACTCCGAGGAGAACCGCCATGGGCATGGTGACGGCGGCGAACTGGAACAGGTCCTCCGCAACATGATGGTAGCTCGCGGTGGCGCTCATCTCGGTGATCGAGTGGTGCACCTTATGGAAGCGCCACAGCCATCCCACCCTGTGCTGGGCGCGATGCAGCCAGTAGTAGAAGAAATTGCCGACCATCGCGATGCCGAGCGCCGCCGCCAGCCAGCCGGTCACCCTGAGCGGCAGGGATTGGGATTCGGTGAGCGGCCGGAGGTCGAGGAAAGCGATCGGCGGGACATCCAGGAAACCCGCGCTGCCCTCCATCGCCTTCAGCACCACCGTGTTGATGGCGATGGCGACGACCAGAAACGTGGCGGCCCGGAAATAGGATTCCAGCGAATTGCGCGTCCGGGGCAGCAGCAGTTCGGGCAGCAGGTAGAGCAGGCAGGCGCCCACCGGATAGGCAAGCCGGATGAGCATCGAGTTCACAAGGCCATAGGCGACCGAATAGGCCTCAGCGAGAAACGCCAGCATGCCTCTCTCATATCGACCATGACCCCCATCTCGCAAGATGGGCGAACGCAGTGTATGTGAGGGGTCGATGAAGACGCGAAAGACATCCGGCTGGGCGTTCGTCGTGGCCTTCAACGTCGTGGCCATCGCCGCCATCCTGGGTGTGGCGGAACTCGGCGCGCGCTGGATGGCCGGGCCAACCGCCACCTACCAGGACGACCAGCTTCCGATGTGC
This sequence comes from Reyranella sp., assembly GCA_052386855.1. GTDB lineage: Bacteria > Pseudomonadota > Alphaproteobacteria > Reyranellales > Reyranellaceae > Reyranella. The sequence continues at coordinate 12,512 of JBQTJT010000021.1, read as the reverse complement.
CGGCCCGATGCGTTCACCGTCTGGCGCTACAAGCCCGACGTCCGCCTCACCTACCGCACGCCCGAGTTCGAGACGTTGATCCGGACCAACGACATCGGCCTGCGCCAGGGGCCGATCGCAGCCGACGCGGCGGATGTCACCACCGTCCTCTTCATCGGCGATTCCTTCACCTTCGGCTGGGGCGTGAACGAGGATCAGCGCTATTCCGAGGTCCTGGCGCGTCTGATGGCGGAACAGCGGCCGGATACCCGCCTCAGGATCGTGAATGCCGGACACTGGATGTACACGTTCGACCAGCAGCTCGTGCTCATGAAGGAGATGATCGAGCGCTACCGGCCGGCTGTCGTCGTGCAGGGCTTCTACTGGATGCACGTCAGGACGCTGTTCAATCACCATCTCGAACTCGACTCTGCAGGCGCGCTGAAGGCCGTCACGGACCCCAAGATCCATGTGAGCGATAGCGGGGTGCTGAAGTTTCGCTCCGACTGGCTGGAGCGTCCGCCGCTCGGCTCGCAGCTAGCGGTGCTGGTTGCGCGCTGGCTCCTCAACCGCGATCTGCGCGAGCGGGCGGGCGAAACCGTCGACTTCATGCGCCCGGGATCGATCAAGGACGAGGCGCTGTGGGCCCTGACCGGCGAGATCGTGGCTGAGACGATCCGCACCCTCGGCGCCGCCGGCATCGCCTACGTGCCGTTCCTGGTACCGACGAGCGTCGAGGTGGGCGGCACGAGCTGGGCCAATGTCGGCTGGACCGCCTCGACGCCGCCCACCGGCCTCGACGCTGGACTTCCTGCGGCCCGTCTGGCCACTTTTTTCACAAGGCACGGGACGACCGTCGTGCCGCTGGCGGCGCCGATGCGCGAACGAGGCGGCGCGGCGCTCTATTTTCCCCAGGACGGGCACTGGACCGCCCAAGGCCACGCCGTTGCCGCGGATATCCTGGCGCCGCATGTCGGCCGGGCGCTCGCCGACCGCAAGCGCTGATCTGCTTCGTCGGTTCGCATCGAGCGCTAGCGATGCGCCAGCCGCGGCGCAGCGAGCGCGGCGGCCAGTGTCGCCGCGACGTCGGCCGCGTCGCTCACGCTCACGCCGAGATCGTGGAGCAGGCCGTCGTGGACGCCGTAGATCCAGCCGTGGACCGTGCAGTCCTGGCCGCGCCGCCAGGCCTGCCGGACGATCGACGTCCGGCAGACATTGCGCACCTGCTCGATGACGTTGATCTCGCAAAGCGCATCGACCTGACCAGACTTGTTGGGCTGCGCCGTGATCGCTTCCTGGTAGCGGCGGCCAAGTGCGTTGATGCCGTGCAGCCAGTTGTCGAGCAGGCCGAGCTCGTGATTCTTCAGCGAGGCTTTCACGCCGCCGCAGCCATAATGGCCACAGACGATGACATGGCGCACACGCAGTATGTCGACCGCATACTGCAGGACGGCGAGGCAGTTGAAGTCGACCAGCATAACCTGATTGGCGACGTTGCGGTGGACGAACACCTCGCCCGGCAACATGCCGATGATCTCGTTGGCGGGGACCCGGCTGTCGGAGCAGCCGATCCACAGCACGCGCGGCAATTGCTGCTTCGCGAGCTTGTCGAAGAAGCCGGGATTGTCCTTCTCGATCTGCTTCGCCCAATTCCGGTTGTTGGCGAACAGCCCTTCGAGAAAGTCGTCTTCGTCTGAATCAGCCATGTCTGCGGACCCACAGAGTCATCGCGCGTCGGGGATGCGCTTGCCGCTTTGCGAGTCGAACAGGTGGAGGTTACCGGGATCAGCGGCGAAGCGCCGCTTGTCGCCGGACTTGGCCAGCACATGACCACCCTGGCGCACCGTCACCAGCTCGCGGGCATCGCCGAAATGACCGTGCAGCAGCGTGTCAGCGCCCAACGGTTCGGCGAGCTCGATGGTGAATTCCAGGGGCCCATCAGGCGCCGGCAGCAGATGCTCGGGCCGGATGCCCAGCGCGATCGATGTGTCTTCGGGCGCCGAGGTCGGCCGCGCCAGCGGCAGCGCTACACCCGCGACCCCGAGACCGGCAACTTCCACCGCCTTGCCGCCGTGCGACACCTTGGCGGCGAGGAAATTCATCGACGGTGAGCCGATGAAGCCCGCGACGAATACCGAGGCCGGCCGGTCGTAGACGTCCATCGGCGTGCCGATCTGGTCGGCGACGCCGGAATTCATGACGATCAGCCGGTCGGCCAGGGTCATCGCCTCGACCTGGTCGTGGGTGACGTAGATCGAGGTGACGTCGAGTTCGCGCTGCAGGCGCTTGATCTCCAGCCGCATCTGCACGCGCAACTTGGCGTCGAGATTGGAGAGCGGCTCGTCGAACAGGAACACCGCCGGCTCGCGCACGATGGCGCGGCCCATGGCGACGCGCTGGCGCTGGCCGCCAGAGAGCTGGCGCGGCCGGCGCTGAAGGAACGTGCCCAGCTCGAGGATCTTGGCCGCCTTCTGCACGCGCAGGTCGATGTCGGCCTTCGAGAGGCCACGAATCTTGAGGCCATAAGCCATGTTCTCGTACACGCTCATGTGCGGGTAGAGCGCATAGTTCTGGAACACCATGGCGATGTCGCGGTCCTTGGGCTCGAGCTCGTTGACCACGCGATCGCCGATCGCCACCTCGCCGCCGGTGATCCGCTCCAGTCCCGCCACCATGCGCAGCAGGGTGGACTTGCCGCAGCCCGAGGGGCCGACGATGACGATGAACTCGCCGTGGGCGATCTCCATGTCGATGCCGTGGATGACCTCGAGCTTGTCGTAGCTCTTCTTGACGCCGCGCAGGTGGACTTGCGCCATGGCCTAGTTCCCCATCTTCCTACTTCTCGACTTCGACGAGGCCGCGCACGAACTGGCGCTGCATGAACACCACGACCAGGACCGGCGGCAGCATGGCGAGCATCGCCATGGCCATCAGTAGGTTCCAGCTCGGCACCGAATCGACCACGTTGGCCTGGCGCGAGACGGTCATGACCACGGTGTAATAGCTTTCCTTGGTGGTGATGAGCAGCGGCCACAGATACTGGTTCCAGCCGTAGATGAACTGGATGACGAAAAGCGCCGCGATCGAGGTCCGGCTCATCGGCAACAGGATGTCCCAGAAGAAGCGCATCGGCGAGGCGCCGTCGACGCGGGCGGCCTCGGTGAGCTCGTCGGGCACGCTCAGGAAAAACTGCCGGAACAGGAAGGTCGCCGTCGCCGAGGCGATCAATGGGATGATCAGGCCGCCATAGGTATCGAGCATGCCGAGATTGGCGACCACTCCGTAGGTCGGCACGATGCGTACCTCGACCGGCAGCATGAGGGTGACGAAGATCGCCCAGAAGAAGTACATCCGGCCGGGAAAGCGGAAATAGACGATGGCGAAGGCCGAGATGATCGAGATGGCGATTTTCCCCAACGCAACGCCCAGCGCCATGATCAGGCTGTTGGTCAGCGTCATCATGACCGCCGTGCTGCCGACGCGGCCGTAACCTTCGGTCAGCACCTTGGTGTAGTTCTCGAACAGGTAGGAGCCGGGCAGCAGCGGAATCGGCGACTGCAGCATGGTCTGCTGGCTGTGCGTGGAAGCCACGAAGGTCATCCACACCGGGAAGGCGATGACGATCACGCCCAGCAGGACGACCAGATGGCTCAGCACCGTCAGGAAGGGCCGGTTCTCTACCATGTGAGTCTGGGCATCAGTAGTGCACCCGGCGCTCGATGAAGCGGAATTGCACGACCGTGAGCGCGATGACGACGATCATCAGGATCACCGACTGGGCCGAGGAACCGCCGAGGTCCTGGCCGCGAAAGCCGTCATTGTAGACCTTGTACACCAGAATATTGGTCGCATGACCCGGCCCGCCCTTGGTCAGTGCATCGACCACGCCGAACGTGCCGAAGAAGGCGTAGATGATGTTGACCACCAGCAGGAAGAAGCCGGTGGGCGAGAGCAGCGGGAAGATGATGTCCCAGAAGCGGCGGCCGGGTCCGGCGCCGTCGATGGCGGCAGCCTCGATCAGCGACTTCGGGATCGACTGCAGGCCGGCCAGGAAGAACAGGAAATTGTAGCTGATCTGGTTCCACACCGCGGCGATGACCACCAGCAGCAGCGCCTGGTTGCCGTTGATCACGTAGTTGAACTCGATGCCGATGCCTTGCAGCATCCAGGCGACGATGCCGACCGAGGGATTGAACAGGAAGCCCCACAGGACGCCGGCGACGGCCGGCGCCACGGCATAGGGCCAGACGAGGAAGGCCTTGTAGGCGGTGGCGCCGCGGATGATGCGGTCGGCCATCACCGCCAGCAGCAGCGAGACGGCGAGCCCGATGGCGGCGACCAGGAAACTGAACACCACGGTCAGCCGCGCCGACGCGTAGTAGCTGGCATCGCTGAAGAGGCGGATGAAATTATCGAGGTAGACGAACTTGGAATTGCCGCCGAAGGCATCCTCGATCAGCACCGACTGGTAGATCGCCTGGCCCGACGGCCAGAAGAAGAAGACCAGGGTGATGATGATCTGGGGCCCCACCAGAAGGTAGGGCAGCCAGCGTTCGTTGAAGGTGACGCGCTTTTCCATGGAGCTAGCGTGCGGCCCGCCCCCTCCCTGCCTCCCCCGTCAGACGGGGGAGGTGGTCCGAAGGACCGGAGGGGGAAAGCAACAGAAACGCTCTACTTGTTGGCGGCTTCGAAGCGCTTGAGCTGCTCGTTGCCGGCCTTCACGGCGTCGTCGAGCGCGGTCTTGGCGTCCTTCTTGCCCGACCACACGTTCTCGAGTTCGCCATCGACGATGTCGCGGATCTGCACGAAGTTGCCGATGCGCAGGCCCTTGGAGTTCGCCGTCGCCGGGTTGAGCGTCAGCTCCTTGACCGCAACGTCGCGGCCGGGATTGGTCTTGTAAAAGCCCGCCTTGTCGGTGATCTCGGCTGCGGCGAGCGAGACCGGCACGTAGCCCGTCTCCTGGTGCCACTTGGCCTGCACCGGGCCGCTCGACAGGTAGCTCAGGAACTTCGCGACGCCCTTGTACTCGGGCGCCGGCTTGCCCTGCAGCACCCACAGCGTGGCGCCGCCGATGATCGAGTTCTGCGGCTTGGCGATGACGTCGGGCCAGTAGGGCATCATGCCGATGCCGAACTTGTCCTTGCCCAGTGCCTTCTCGATCGCCGACGCGGTGGCCGACGAGGCGATATGGAAGGCGCAGTCGCCGGCGGTGAACAGCGCCGTCGACTTGCCCTCACGGCCACCGTAGACGAACGTCTTGTCCTTGCTCCACTCGGCGAGCGTCGCAATGTGCTTGACGCGCGGCGCGTCGTTGAACTTCAGCTCGATGTCGATGCCGCCGAAGCCGTTGTCCTTGGTGGCGTAGGGCAGGTTGTGCCAGGCGCCGAAATTCTCGATCATCGTCCAGGTCTGCCACTGCGGCGTGAATCCGCACTTGGCGCCTGATGCAACGGCCTTCTTGGCCATCTCGCCCAGCTCCGGCCAGGTTGTCGGCGGCTTGTTCGGGTCGAGGCCCGCCTTCTGCAGCAGCTCCTTGTTCCAGTAGAGCACCGGCGTCGAGGAGTTGAAGGGCATGGAGAGCAGCTTGCCGTCGGTGGTCGAGTAGTAGCCGGTGACCGGGCCGACAAAGGCCTTGGGATCGAACGGCTCCTTGGCATCGGCCATGAGCTGGTAGACCGGATAGACCGCGCCCTTGGCGGCCATCATGTTGGCGGTGCCGACCTCGAAGACCTGCACGAGATGCGGTGCCTGCTTGGCGCGGAAAGCGGCGATCGCGGCCGTCAGGGTCTCGGTGTAGGAGCCCTTGTAGACCGGCGTCACTTTGTATTCGCTTTGCGACTTGTTGAAGCCCTCGACTTGGGCGTTCACCGCTTCGCCCAGGTTTCCACCCATGGCATGCCAGAACTGGATCTCGGTCTGAGCGACGGCGCCGTGCGTGCTCGCCAGAACGGCGACGGCTGCGACGGACGACAGTAGAATGCGTGTCATGGTCCAAATACCTCCCTGTGAAGTCCCGTCGTTGTATCGACGGGTCCAAAGACTGCGATGTGTCTGTTTTGTTGCGATCCGATGACAGTCGACCAAGACTGTGTACCAAAGGCAACCCCTAAACGCCCAATTAATTGAGCGCGGCCAGGATGACGTCGGGTGCGTCGGTAATGACGCAGTGCACACCCATGCCGACCAGGGCCTTGGCGATGGCGCCGTCGTTGATGGTGTAGACGCTGAGCGCATGGCCCGCCGCGCGAATTTCGACCGCTCGGGGCGCCGTCAACCGCTTGCCGCTGGTGTTGACGCCCACGGCACCCACTGCATCGGCCCGCGTCCGCCAGTTGTCCTGAATGTCGTCGATCAGGATCGCGCGGGCGAACTCGGGCGCCGCCTCCCGGGCCGTCGCCAGCGACGCATCCTTGAAGCTCGATAGCAGCGGCGGCGGCAGCTGGGCCGGCCAGACCCGCCGCAGGGTCTCAACCGTCACGCGCGCCGTCTCCTGCTCGCGACCCTCGCAGGGCTTGATCTCGACATTGCAGCCGAGCCCGAGTTCGGCAAAGCAGGCGATCGCCTCCTCGAATGTCGGTACGTCGACCGGCAGCTCGGCACGCGACATTTCCGCCACCAGCCGGTCGATCCCCATGGTCCGCTTGAGCGAGGCATCGTGCATCACGATGGGCACGCCATCGCGCGTCAGCTTGACGTCGATCTCGACCCATATGGCGCCGCGGCGGCGGGCCTCGTGGAACGAGGCCAGCGTGTTTTCCGGCGCATAGGCCGCCGCCCCGCGATGGCCAATGACTTTAGGTAGTTGCAGCATGACCGATTCCAACGCTAACTCGGGATGCCGCAATAGACGACTGTCCCACCCCATGTCGACTTTTCCCGACAAGTTCCGCCTCGATGGACGCACCGCCCTGGTCACGGGCTCGGGGCGCGGCCTCGGCTGGGAGATGGCCAAGGCGCTGGCCGAGGCCGGGGCACGGGTCCTGCTGCATGGCCGCACCCAGGAGCGGATCGCGCCCCGGCGGGACGAACTGCGCCGGGCAGGCGTCGCCTGCGATGCGCTGGCCTTCGAAATGGGCGACCGGACCGCGATGGCAGCAGAGCTGGCCGTCTCGGGGCCGATCGACATCCTGATCCACAATGTCGGCGAGCGCGACCGCCGGCCCTTCGCCGACATCGCCGCCGAGGATTTCGCCCGCCTGATCGACATCGACCTCAATGCGGCCCATGCCCTGGTCAAGCTGGTGGTCCCCGGCATGGTCGAGCGGCGCTGGGGCCGGTTGATCCTGGTCACCTCGATCGTGGCCGACCTCGCCGTGCCGGGCGCGGCTTCCTATGTCGCCGCCAAGGGCGGCCTCGCCGCCTTGACCCGTGCTCTCGCAGCCGAGCTCGGGGCCACGGGCATCACCTCGAATTCCCTGTCGCCCGGCTTCTTCGCCACCGAGACCAACGCCCAGCTGATCGCCTCGCCGACCGGCGAGCGGCAGCGCGAGCGCTGCCCCGCCAAGCGCTGGGCCGATCCGGCGGAGATCGCCGGCGCCGCGCTCTTCCTCGCCTCGCCGGCCGCTTCCTACGTCAATGGCCATGCGCTGGTCGTCGACGGCGGCGTGTCGGCGACATACCTGTCGTGATCACGAAAAAGAAAGAATGAATCGCTACTGCACCTACTTCGACCATCAATATCTCGATCGCGGATTGGCGATGATCCGTTCGCTGCGCCGTGTCGATCCCGATTGCCGGATCTCGGTGCTTTGCCTCACGCCGGAATGCGAGCATGTTCTCGCGCAATTGCATGAACCTGGCGTGACGTGGGAACGGCTCATCGACTTCGAGCGGGAAAACCCCGATCTGCTCGCCGTCAAGGACGACCGCTCGCTCCGCGACTACTACTTCACGCTGTCGGGCTGCACCGTCTCATCGGCGCTCACGGCCGCCGACCCCGGTGACATCGTGACCTATCTCGACGCGGATCTGTTGTTCTACTCGAGCCCGGCGCCGATCTTCGAGGCGCTCGCGAACGCGTCGATCGGGCTGGTCGGGCACCGCTACCACTGGTGGGCCAAGCGTCTCGAGAAGTACGGGCGCTTCAATGTCGGCTGGGTGAGCTTCCGCGCCGACGCCACGGGCCTGGAGGCGGCCCGGTGGTGGCGCAACAGCTGCATCGACTGGTGCTATGGCTGCGTCGATGGCGACCGCTTCGCCGACCAGAAATATCTCGACCACATTTTCCTGAAGTTTCCGAATGTCGTCGAGGTCACGCATCCTGGCGCGAACGTCGGGCCGTGGAACATCTGCCGGCACACGATCGCACTGGGACCCGAGGGCACATTCGTTGTCGACGGCAAATTCCCGCTGATCTTCTTTCACTTCGCAGGACTGAAGGAGATCGAGCCGAACGTCTTTCTCGGCAGCAACATCTCCTACCTGGGGCCTTTTTCCACCATGGTCCGGAACGACATCTACGGACCCTATGTGGCGCACCTGAAGAGAATCCGCGACGAGATCGGCGGCATCCCGGCCACCACATCTCCAACGCCGGAACACTCCATCGGGGGGCCGCCGTCGTTCACGAACCGGCTGTTGGCGTGGATACGTCTTAAGGCCGGCAGATGGGCCGGCCACTACGTCAGGTCACCGTCCGGCTGACGATTACCTCAGGGTATTCGAGAGGCTGAAGATATTCTTGCCGCGATACAGGAAGTCGCGATCGCGCCTGCCCATCTCGCGCAGAAAATTCCGGGCATTTGCCGTCCCCGGCAGCATCCCGTCATGCAGTTCGATGATCAGCAGGGGAAAGGCATCGATCCAGTCCGTGTTGGTCGCGAACAGGTTTTCTTCGAACCCTTCGATGACGATCTTCACGATGAACGGCTGGGCGCCCCTGAGGCGCTCATCATCGAGAATCGTGTTGATCGACAAGATGCTGACCTCTCCCCCGACAGCCCCGTTGATCCGATGGGCAAAACTCCGGTCCTGGCGTTCCAGGCTCCCGGTTCCATCGGCGTTTCCGACCGCCGCGCACAGGACGGTGATCCTGTCCCCGCTGTTGGCCTCGCGCGCCAATGCGGCATTGTCTTCGTCCGGTTCGACGGCAACGATGCGCGCCTGCGGATAGGTTTCGGCAAAGAACTTCGTCGCGATCCCGCAATGCGCCCCGCAATCGACGACAAGGGGCACGAGATTTTGAGCAACGATGGTTTCGTACCGAGCGGTGAGTTCGTCGTACCGCGCGATCGCTTCGAGTCCGTATTCGTTCTTGTCGAAGATCAAGCCTATGAGGTTTAGATCGACCGAATCCCGCGCCCTGAGGGAGAAGAATTTCCCTTTCGCCCGGTCATAGATCACCTGCCGACAAACCAATGGGGGTGAAACGCGCCAGAAGCGCGGCGCCTGCCCGCGCAACGTGTACCCGCCCGCCAACACCCAACGCCCAAGCCAGCGCGCCATGGTCCAGGCCCGCTGGCGGCTGGACAATTTCGTCCAGAAGCCCGGCTTGGCGTCGTTTCGACGACCTATCAAGTCACGCGGAAGTTCTTGAACTGCCACGGGTCCGCCTTGTCGATGTTCTCGGGGAACAGCGCACCACGGCCGTCGAGCGGCGTCCAGTCGCTGTACTTGCCGACGACCGGACCGAGATAGGGCATGCAGATCTCGAGGTTGCGCGCGAAATCCATCTCGTCGGCCTCGACGAGGCCGCGGTCGGGGTTCTCGAGCGCCCAGACGATGCCCGACAGGACCGGCGCACAGACCTGTATCGAGGTCGCATTGTTGTAGGGCGTGAGCTTGCGCGCCTCATGGATGTCGAGCTGCGAGCCGTACCAGTAGGCGCCCTTCTTGTGGCCCATCAGCAGCACGCCAAGCTCGTCGCGGCCGGAGGCGATCTCGTCCACGATCAGACGCTGGCGCTTCTGCTGCTTGAGGTTCTTTCCGGCGATCTCGTGCATCGACATGATCGCGGCATCGCATGGATGGTAGGCGTAATGCACCGTCGGGCGGTACACGACCTTCTTGCCGTCGCGGACGGTGAAGTAGTCGGCCATCGAGATCGACTCGTTGTGCGTGATGATGAAGCCGTGGAACGGCCCCTCGAGCGGCGTCCAGGTCCGCACGCGCGTGAGCAGGCCGGGCCGGTTCAGGTAGATCGCGGCATCGCAGCCGAACTTGTGGCGCGCGCCGTCGGGCGGCAGCGTCTTCTCGTGGGTGCCCCAGCCCATCTCGGCCGGCTGGCCGCCTTCCGAGACGAAGCCGTCGATCGACCAGGTGTTGACGAACTCGCCCACTTCCTTCGGCACCGGCGAGACCTGGGTATCGCGCTCGGCGATGTGGATCACCTTGACGCCGAGCCGGCGGGCGAGCTTGCCCCAGCCCTCGCGCGTCGAGGGCGCCGCGGCCTTCAGGCCGGTGTCGCGGGCGAGGTTCATCAGCGCCTGCTTCACGAAATGCGAGACCAGGCCGGGGTTGGCGCCGTGGGCGATCACCGCCGTCGGGCCGCCGCGGTACCGGGGCTTGAGCTTCAGCATGGTGTCGCGCAGCGCGTAGTTCGAGCGCCGCGACACCGAGAGCGAGGGGTCGGAATAGCCGCCCGGCCACGGCTCGATGCATGTGTCGATATAGAGCGCGCCCTGCTTCTGGCAGAGTTCGACCAGCGCGGTCGAGGCGACCTCGACGGACAGGTTGACCAGGAAGTCGCCCTTGCCCAGCCGGCCTTCCAGCATCTGGCGGTAGTTCGACTTGGTCAGACGCTTCTCGATGAAGGTGACGCCGTAGCGCTCGGCCTCGGGGATGCCGCCGCGCAGGTCCTCGGCGATGATGGTGATCTGCGAAGGCTTGATGCCGATATGACGCAGGATCAGCGGCAGCACGCCCTGGCCGATCGAACCAAAGCCGACCATGACCATGCGGCCCTTGAACGAAAGGTACTTCTTGCCGAGGGTCGCCTTGCGCGCGGTCTTCTTCGCCATGATTACATCTCCGATCGACGGGATTCCGGTCGTTAAACGGCAACGGGGCCTTTCTCAAGGCCCCGTCGGTTATCCTTTTGAGAAGCTTTGCGCTTAGATGCAGATCGCTTTCAAGGGCGCGAAGCCATTGAAGGCCACCGACGAGTAGGTCGTCGTGTAGGCGCCGGTCGAGAGGATCTCGACCTTGTCGCCGGGCTTGAGCGACAGCGGCAGCTTGTACTCCGTCTTCTCGTAGAGAATGTCGGCGCTGTCGCAGGTCGGGCCAGCCAGCACCACCGGACCGACGCGCGTGCCGTCACGGCTGGTGCGCAGGCGATACTTGATGCTCTCGTCCATGGTCTCGGCGAGACCGCTGAACTTGCCGATATCGAGGTAGACCCAGCGCTTGCGGTCGTTGGCCGCCTTGCGCGAGACCAGCACGACCTCGCTCTGGATCACGCCGGCATCGCCCACCATGGAACGGCCCGGCTCGATGATGACCTCCGGCATGCGGTTGCCGAAATGGCGCACCAGCGCGCGGCCGACCGCCTCGCAGTAGGCCTCGATGCTGCTGACCTCGGCGCGATACCGGGCCGGAAAGCCGCCGCCCAGGTTGACCATGCGCAGGTCCACACCCTCTTCGGCGAGGGCAAAGAACATCTGCGAGACCTGGCCGAGCGCCTTGTCCCACTGCTCGAGGTCGGTCTGCTGGCTGCCGACGTGAAACGAGATGCCGTAGGCATCGAGGCCCCAGTCCTTGGCCTTGCGCAGGAGATCCTTGGCCATCTCCGGCGCGCAGCCGAACTTCTTGCTGAGCGGCCACTCGGCGCCGCCACAATCGACCAGCACGCGGCAGAACACGCGGGCGCCCGGCGCCACGCGGGCGAGCTTCTGCAGCTCCGCCTCGCTGTCGAAGGCGAACAGGCGCACGCCCTGCTGGTAGGCCCAGGCGATGTCCTTTTCCTTCTTGATCGTGTTGCCGAAGGAAATGCGGTCCGAGGCGACACCCGCGGCCTGCACCAGCTCGATCTCGCCACGGCTCGCCGTGTCGAACTTGGAGCCGGCCGTCGACAGGCGCGACAGAACCTGCGCCGCCGGGTTGGCCTTCACGGCATAGAAAATGTGGGCCGTCGGCAGCAGTTCGCGCATGCGCCGGAAGTTGTTCTCGACGACGTCGAGATCGACCACCAGGCAAGGGGTCTCGGGCTGCTGCTCGCGGAGATAACGAAAGATACGCTCGGTCATCGCTGGGGGGTTCCCCGTCAATAAATAATAGTCAGGCAGGTTCGGCAGGAGAGGTCGAACGCGACGTACGGCGCCCAAAAGGGCGGCGTGCGTCAGCCCATACTCGACGGAGACACGATCCGCTTGAGCGGAAGGTCGAGGGGGATAGCCCGGCATATCGCCAGGCAATTGACATAATAACGGGGAATGCGCCCCGCGCGGTAAGCAAACATATCAGAAGCTCCTTCCCGGACCCGGCTCGAAACCGGCACTGCCAAAAAGAACACTTTCCGTCGTTGCGTAACCACAAAGGGCCAGCGGCACGTGCGTTGGGCGTCTTGGATATTTCGTAAATACAACTAATTGACGCCG
>JBQTJT010000020.1:0-18693 GCA_052386855.1 Reyranella sp. | reverse complement strand
CGCCGTCGGCATGGCCAACGTCGGCGACTTCACCGGCCGCCTCGAACACCAGCCGCGCTGGGTGACGGCGGCCCGCTCGGGCGCCGGCTTCGTCGAACTGGCCCGCGCGTTGATCGCGGCGCGGCGCGAACGCGCCGGCGGATTGACCAGCAGCGAGCCGTAGAGGGTCAGGCTGTCGGCCTGGCTCCAGGCGCCCATGGGACCGGCCTGGATCAGCGTGCGGTCGGTCGCGCTGAACAGCGAGGTGCCGTTCAGCATCACCTCGAAGCGGTCGGCGACGGCGATCACCCGCAGCGAATGCCAGACGCCGCTCTCGACCGGCACCTCCTTGCCGCCGACCTGCCGCCGCTTGCCCTTCTCCATGCGGTAGAGGCGGACCGAGTTGTCGAGCGCGTCGGCGCGGACGACGTAATAGTCGTTGGCGCTCTGTGCCCTGAAGATGAAGCCGCCGACGCGCGCGCGGACGCCCGACACCGGCTTGAAGCGCAGCGTGGCGTCGAGATCGCGCAGAACGGCCTGCTCGTTGATGCAGAACGGAAGCCTGCTGTCGGTCGGATCGGCAGCGGTCTCGGCCAGCACCCAGCCGCTGGGGCCGTCGGGATCGGCTTGCACCTGCCACGCGGCAGGACGGCCGATGCCGGTCATGCCCTGGGTGCAGGCGATGCGGCCGTCCGGTGTCGCGAACGGCACCAGGAACTGGGCCGACGCGGGCGCCGCGAAGAGGAGCGGGACTAGCAGAAACGGGGCGAGGAACGGGAAGCGCATGCCGCATTCTAGCAAAGCTTGACCGCTCGTGCTGGAGGGAGGAGTCTACGCTCCGGCCGTATTTCGGGCGATATTCCTGGGGGAAACACCATGCGTCTGTGCACGATCATGAGCGGTGGCAAGGCCGCCGTCGGCGTAAAAATGGGCGACGGCAAGATCGTCGATCTCGGCAAGCAGATGCCGCGCGGCCCGAAGTCGGTCGTCGAGATCCTGGCCGGCGGCAAGGCCGTCCAGGCCGCGGTCGCCAAGGCCTGTGCCAAGCCCAAGGCCGGCGCCACGGTGTCGGAGAAGTCGGCCAAGTACCTGCCGCCGATCCCCAACCCGGGCAAGATCCTCTGTATCGGTCTCAACTACCGCAAGCACGCAGAGGAGACCGGCAGCCCGATCCCGCAATATCCGGTCGTCTTCACGCGCTTCAACAACACGCTTGTGCCGCACAACGGCAAGATGCTGTCGACCACCCATTCCGAGCAGTTCGACTGGGAAGCCGAGCTCGCCGTCGTCATCGGCAAGAAGTGCCGCAACGTGGCCAAGGAAAAGGCGCTCACGGTCATCGCGGGCTACGCCTGCTTCAACGACGGTTCGATCCGCGACTGGCAGAGGAAATCGGGCGGGCAGTTCACGCTGGGCAAGGGCTTCGACGGCACCGGCGGCTTCGGCCCCGACATCGTCACCTCCGACGAGCTGCCCAAGGGCGGCGCGCCGCTCAGGATCATGACGCGCGTCAACGGCGAGGTCATGCAGGACAGCAACACCGACGACCTGATCTTCGACGTGCCGACCCTGATCCACGAGCTGACCAAGGTCATGACGCTCGACCCCGGCGACATCATCATCACCGGCACGCCGTCGGGCGTCGCCATGGCGCGCAAGCCTCAGAACTGGCTGAAGCCCGGCGACGTCTGCGAGGTCGAGATCGAGAAGATCGGCGTGCTGCGCAACCCGATCGCTCAAGGCGGCTGACGCCGGCCTGGAGCATGCCTGAGTCGCTTTCTTTGGATGTATGGCGTTCGACTCAGGCAGATCGTCTGAACGAAATCGAAAGCGCCCACCAATCCGTGGGCGGCACCGCGAGAGGTCGCCGCTTTGCGACCCAGCAAATCAACAGGGCTTACGCCGTATTGTTGGCGGCCCAGTTTCAGGGCTTCTGCCGCAATCTTCATTCCGAGAGCGCCGGTGCTATTTTGGCGTCAATTCAGGATGTCAATGTTGCCAGAGTTGCCCAAGCCAACTTTGTGTTCGGGCGTACCATGGACCGTGGAAATGCGGGGCCCGGCAATATCGGCGCGGACTTCGCAAGATTGGGCCTTAAGATATGGGACGCGCTCGCGGTTCGTGACGTTCGGAACAATATAAGGAACAGGAAGCTCGAAGAGTTGAATACGTGGCGAAATGCCATTGCGCATGAGAACTTCCAAGATGCCGTCAAGTTTCCTGCGGGCCGGCGCACTGTACTGCACTTGGCAAAGGTGAGAGACTGGCGACAGACATGCGATGTGCTTGCTTCCCACATGGACAAGGCGATGCAAGCGCATATCACGACTCTGACAGGTAACGTGCCATGGTAGCGACAGCGAGGGCTAGGCAAGGCCGGGCGACGCCGTTTCGACCGGGAGATACTGTTAAGTTTCGCTTTGGCGTAAGCGACGTGGCCGGCACGATAACCGAATTGCTCGGCCCGATCGCGAAGGGCGGCCGAATGGTTTATCGAATTGAATTCTCGATGGGCAGCGATACGAGCCTTGTCGCTGAGCTGACGGCAGACGAATTCGAACGAGCCAAGTAGGCTAACGCCGCGGCACCCCGTCCAGACCGCCCAGCATCAGCCGCGTCGCGAACTCGGTGGCGGCGGCGGGGTCGACGGGATCGCGCGCGACCATGACCATTGAAATCTCGAAGGCGACGCCGGCCAGCGACGCCGCGAGGTAGGAGACATCGACGTTGGGCAGCACGCCCCGCGCGATGGCGGCGCGGATGTCCTCGTTCAGCGCCAGCGCCAGCGCCCGCACGTCGGGCTTGTCGAGCAGTGTGCGAATGGCGGTAAAATTCTTCTGCGCCAGCGCCAGCAGCTCGGGGTCCTCGACGATGAAGTCGAAATAGACCGCGTAGTGCTGGCGGAAGAATTCCTCGGCGGTACGTGCCTTGCCGCGGCCCTCGCGGTGGCGCTTCAGCAGTTCGCCGGTGAGCTCGCCGACCACGGCCTCGAAGATTTCGTCCTTGTCCTTGAAGTAATTGTAGAAGGTGCCCGAGGCGAGGTCGGTGCGGCGCACGATGTCGCGCACGCTGGCGGCGCCGGAGCCCATCTCGGCGAACACCGCGCGCGCAGCCTTCAGGAGCGCGGTGCGGTTCTCCGCCTTGTTCTGCTCGCGCCGGCCCGAGCGTTCGCCTCTCAGGTCGGGGGAAGCCAGCGCGTCGGGGGCGTCGTCGGTCATGTGGAGCGTTCCCGTCTCATCGTCCGAGCTGGGCCAGTTCGTGGCGCAGGCCCGCCACCATTTCATCCATCGCCCGCGCCCCTGCCTGCAGTACGCCGCGCATGCCGACGAAGCCGTGGATCAGCGACTCGAACTCGCGGTGAATGGCCTTTACGCCGGCCGCGGCCAGCCTGTCGGCATAGGCCTTGCCCTCGTCGCGCAACGGATCGAAGCCTGCGGTGTAGATCAGCGCTGGCGCAAGGCCCGCGAGATCGTCGGCGCGGAGCGGCGAGGCGCGCGGGTCGGCAATCTCGGCCGGGCTGTCGAGGTAGTGGCCGCGCGCCCATTCCATGTCGGCCTTGCTGAGCATGAAGCCCTCGCCGCAGGACTTGTAGGAGGCCGTGTCCATCGCAAGGTCGGTGACGGGATAGAACAGCCATTGCAGGCAGGGCGGGTGAGGGTCGTCGCGGACCAGGCGGGCCAGCACGGTGGCGACGGTGCCGCCCGCCGAGTCTCCCGCCAGCACGATGCGTGCCGGATCGAGGCCGAGGCCCGTTGCCTCGGTCGAGAGCCAGCGATAGGCCGCAACGGCGTCGTCGATGGCGGCCGGGAACTTGTGTTCTGGCGCCAGACGGTAGTCGATGGCTGCGACAGCGCAGCCGGTGCGGGCGCAGATATAGCGGCAGACGAGATCGTAGCCTTCGAGGCTGCCGACCACCCAGCCGCCGCCATGGAAATAGAGAATGGTGGGTAACAGCCGCGCCACCGCGCCGGCTGGCCGGTAGATCCGGACGCGCATCCGGCGCCCCTCTCCTGCAACGGCGGGGGCGTCGATGGTACGGTCGACGATCTCGCCGACCGGAGCCGGGCGTCCGCTCAGCATCGGCAGGAAAGCGTCGTATTCGGTGCGGGCGTCGGCCACGCTCATGCGGTGTGCCGGCAACTGGCCGCTGCGGGCCAGCAACGTCAGGAACCACTGGGTGCGGCCGTCGAGAGTCCGGCCATCGACCGTGACCGGCGGCCCGGCCAGGATGTTGATCCAGGAAATCGGCATGCGCAGCGCCAGATGGGCGGCCTTGCCTTGCAGTTCGCGGACGATCTCCTTTATCGGCATGATCCCGTTCCTAGCACTCCCGTTGCCCGTTGTGGAGCCTGCGGGCGCTGGCTAGCGTGCCCGCCATGACAGACGTCGCGGCATCCGCCCCGTTCAACGATGCGCTCCGGCGCGAGATCTTGCGCATCGAACAGGTGCGCATGGCCTCGCTGGCGGTGCTTCTGGCCATTCTGCTGACGGTAACCCTGGCGGCGGCCAATCTCTTTCCCGATTTCAATCGCCGCCTGTTCGAGGGCGGCCTGCCGGGTTGGCTGCCGCTGGTCGGCACCGGACCTTTCCTGCTCTACGAACTGGCGGCGCTCTACCTGCTCCGCTGGCGGGCCCGGCAGGACAGGGACTTCCCGCGCTACGGCCGCTTCGCCAATGCCCTGATCGAGACCAGCCTGCCGGGCGTCATCATCCTCGGCCTCAGCAGCCATATGGATCCTCACCTGGTCTTCGGCTTCTGGCCGCCGCTGCTCTACTTCCTCTTCATCCTGCTCTCGACCCTGCGGCTCGATTTCTGGCTGTCGGTCTGGACCGGCTTCGTGGCGGCGGTCCAACACATGGTGCTGGTGGTCTGGCTGGTGCCGCTGATCCCGTCGGGCGAGCTGCCGGACGAAACGCTGATGTTCCATTTCAGCCGCAGCATCGTGCTGTTCGTCTGCGGCGTTGTGGCGGGCGTCGTGGCGCTCAGCCTGCGCCGGCAGTTCGAGACGTCGTTCGCCGCCGGCGCCGCGCGCGACCGGGTCACCAACCTGTTCGGCCAGCATGTCTCGCCCGCCGTGGTCGACCGCCTGCTGGCGACGCGGGCGGATCCGCCGAGCGAGATCCGGCCGGTCTGCGTGATGTTTCTCGACATCCGCGGCTTCACCGCCCAGTCGCGGCTGCGGCCGGCGGCGGAGACGGTGGCGCTGCTCAACGACTTCTTCGGCGAGCTGGTGGCGGTCGTCGATCGGCACAACGGCATCGTCAACAAATTCCTGGGAGACGGCTTCCTCGCCCTGTTCGGCGCGCCGCTGGCCGATCCGGCGGCGGCGTCCAATGCACTGGCCGCGGCCCGCGGCATGCTCGACGTCGTCGAGGCATGGAACCGCGCGCGCCCCCGCCAGGCGATGCGCATCGGCATCGGCATCCATCTCGGCGAGGCGGTGACCGGCACCGTCGGCTCCTCGCTGCGCAAGGAATACACGGTGATCGGCGACACGGTGAACCTTGCCGCCCGGCTGGAGCAGCTGACCAAGGAGACCGGCTCGCAGCTTCTCGTCTCCGACGCCATGCACGACGCCACGCCGGCCGATGGCGCCGTCGATCTGGGGCCGATGACGATCCGCGGCTACGACGAGCCGGTGCGGGTCTGGCGGCTCGCGTGAGCCTGGCATGAGGTGGTACTTCGCCTATGGCTCCAACATGGACGCCGAGCGCCTGTTCGGGCGAATGAAGAGCAAAGGAGCGACTTGGGGTGACCGTATCGGCGGCCGGCTCGATGGCTGGCGGCTCACGTTCGACAAGATCGACACGAGAAGGGCAGGCAGCGGCTTCGGCAATATCGTCATGGCAAAGGACAGCGTCGTGCATGGCACCCTCAACGCCCTGCCGGGCAGAGGCTTCGACGCTCTTGATGGCTATGAAGGCGTGGCGGATCGTCATTACGAACGGCGCGCCGTGCCGGTGGTACGTGCCGACAGTGGCGAGACGGTCGAGGCGATCACCTACGTCGCGCTGAAGACCGGTACGGGCCTGAAGCCAACGCGCGCCTATCTGGCCCACCTGCTGGCTGGCCGCGACCTCTTGCCGACCAACTACTGGGAGCGACTGCGCGCCACGCCAACCGCCGACTGAATGTGGCTACTCGGCGGGAACCATCTTCTCCTTGCGGGCGCCGGCCTTGTTGGTCATCGGATCGAAGCCTTCCAGCTCGGCTACGTCTTCCTCGTGCCAGAAGTTGAGCTCGATCATCACGCCGTCGGGGTCGTGGATGAAGACCTGCTGCAGCGGCCGGGCCGGCACCTTCCGGACCTCGAACTTCACCTTGTCCTTCTTGATCTGGTCCAGGGTGCCGCGGATGTCGGCGCAGTTGATGGCGACATGGTCGATGGCGCCGCTGCCATGGTCCTTGCGGCCGGTCTCCGACACGATGTGCAGGATCGCCTTGTCGCCGGCATAGAGCCAGGCGCCGGGGAAGGGGAAGGGCGGCCGTTCGCCGTCGCGCAGGCCCACGTAGCGCTCGTAGAAGCGCACCGTGGCCTCGAGATCCTTGCTGTAGATGTTCCAGTGGTCCAGCGAGAGTGCGGGCATATGTGCCTCCTACCGTTCCGAAAGCCCCAATCTGAAGGCACCAGTCTAGGGCGAGTCGGGGGCGGGGGAAACCGCTTCCGGGCGGTTGAGGACGGCGTTGAAGACGGTCGGCGGCACGGCGATGCGCGGATCGTCATAGGCGGCGCGGAGCGCGCCCGCATGCCGGTCGGGGTCGTGCGACAGGCCGGCCAGCCGGTCCATGAACGCGAGGTCGACCTCGGCATCGACGGGGGTCATGGCTCCCCACACGTCCCACGGCAGCATCTCGCGGTTGTTGAGGGCGGCCACGTCGCGGATGGCGTTGCTGGCGATGAACCAGAGGCCGAACATGTCGAGCACGCCGAAGGCCTGCGGGCTGGCCTTGCCATCGCGGCAGAGCTTCCAGGCATCGCCTGCCACCAGGAATTTGTCGCGCGGGACGTCGAGCGTGTCGAAGTCGATGCCGAACTTCGCGCGCTGCTGGGCGTCGATCTGGGAATCGACCAGCACCCAGCGCTGCTGCGCCCGGTCGAAATATTCGGTCACCCAGTGATCGATGAACATGTCCTTCACGAAGTAGGCGCCGAAGCCGCAGCGCGCCCGCGCCGCGATTCCCTTGTTCCTGAGCATCGCGACATGCATCAGCGTGTAGTGACGGCAACAGCCGGCGAAACGCTCGCCGGGCCGGCGGGCGTGCGAGAGCGGGCGCGGATCGTGGACGGCGATCCGTTCCAGGATCTGCTCGGCACCGCGCACATGCGGCTCGCCGCGCTGGCGGTCCGAGAGCGCCACGCCGTAGAAGTCCGGCATATGCTCGTGGATGAGCAGGCCCTGCAGGACCCTGGCCAGTCCGCCGACATCGTCCGGCAGGGCATCGAACTGCAGCGCCCAGATGCCGGCGTCGCTCATGGCAACGGGCTGGCCCCACGCTTGCATGATCGAGGTATCGAGGTTCATGGGAACAACGCCTCCAGATTGTCGAGGGCGCGGTTCCAGCCGATGCTGTGATTGTCGCGTGCCGTCTCGTCGAAGAACTGCTCGTGCGTCAGGGTCAGGATCGTGCTGTCGCCGTCGGGCTTGAGGTCGATCGTGACCTGGGATTCGCGCTCCGGCGTGGTGCGCCACGCCCAGCTGAACACCAGCCTGCGGCCCGGCACGACTTCCTTGTAGATCCCGCTCACGTCGTGCTGGCCGCCCTCGTCGCCGCGAAAGCCGACATGGAAGCGTCCGCCCACGCGGACATCGGCCTTGGCGGTGCGGGACGCAGCATCGGCTGCGCCCCACCAGCGGATCATTTTTTCTGGGACGGTCCAGGCTTCGTAGATTTTTTCGGGCGGCGCTTTGAGCCGGCGCTTGAGGGCGAGGCTGGGCGTGCTTGCCATGACGAATCGTTCTCCACGAAGGCGGCGAGGCGGTCGAGCTGCTCCGTCCAGTAGCGCTCGTATTTGGCCAGCCAGTTCATCGCCTGCTCCATCGGTTCGGCCTTGAGCTGACAGGTGACGGTGCGGCCGACCTTCTTGCGGGTGACCAGCCCGGCATCGGAGAGCACGTCGAGGTGCTTCATGATGGCCGGCAGCGACACCGGGAACGGCCGGGCGAGATCGCTGATCGAGACGCCGCCGTGCTCGTCGAGCCGGGCGAGGAGCGCGCGCCGGGTCGGGTCGGCGAGGGCGGCGAAGGTGCGGTCTAGGACGGGGCTTTGAAAGTTAACCATAGAGTTAACTGTTATGGTCGCCATGGCCTCCTGTCAAGGACACCCGTACTCAACGGAGGGGATTTATGCCGAAAGCCTTGTGGAAACCGCCCTCGCCGGCCCGGGTGATGGCCAGCGCCCGGGAGCCATCGACCCGGCTCACCCATTTCAGGTCGAGGCTGCGCTGCAGCAGCGCCGTGCCGACGGCGCCGGCGATGTGCGGCCGGCGCTCGCTCCAGTCGAGGCAGGGGCGGCAGAACACGCGCTTCGAGCGCGTGGCGGCGGCCAGGTCGACGCCGAAGCCCTGCAGGAAGGCCGCGCCCGCGTCGGTGACGCTGCCGCCGTCACGGTCGAACTCGATCTGGCCGCTGGAGGTCATGGCGTCGGCGATGGCGACGGCCAGCGCGCCCGCCATATGGTCGTAGCAGCTCCGCGCGACGCGGAGCGCGCTGTCGCGCGGGCCGGTGCGGAGCGTCCGCCCCACCGTGGCGATGTTCTGTGTCGAGGCGATCTGCGACATGGTCTCGAGCATGCGCGCGATCTCAGAGGAGGCGAGCCGGTGATAGTGGTGGCGGCCGTGCTTCTCCATCACGATGAGTCCTGCCGTGATCAGCTTGGCGAGATGGCCGCTCGCCGTCTGCGGCGCCACGCCGGCGCGCAACGCCAGCTCCTTGGCGGTCAGCGCCCGCCGGTCGAGCAGGGCTTCCAGCATGTTGGCGCGCGCCGGGTCACCGACCAGCGCGCCGATCTCCGCGACGCTCACGATATGGGCCATGGCTTCTTCTACCATCTGGGACGGGGTCGATGCTCCGGCCACCGCCGTACCATCGCCGCCACCTTTGTCACTAGGGTCGCCGCCTCGTAACCACCCACGAGGAGAGACCACAATGACCGTCACCGTCAGCATCCGCTATGTCATCGATCCGTTCCAGGCCGAGGCGTTCGAGCGCTATGCGCGCACCTGGACCGCCATCATCCCGCGCTGCGGCGGCAAGCTGCTGGGCTATTTCATGCCGCACGAGGGCACCAACAACATCGCCTGGGCGCTGATCTCTTGCGACAGCCTGGCGGCCTACGAGGCTTACAGGGCCCAGCTCCGGGTCGACAAGGAGAGCCTGGCCAACTTCGAGTTCGCCAAGCGCGAGCGCTTCATCCTGTCGGAGGAACGCACGTGGCTGCGGCCCGTCACATCGAACGAGCCTACTTGAGCTTCTTGATCATCTCCTGCGCCGCCGCCGGGTTGCGCACCTTGGCGCCGGAGATGAAGTAGACGAAGGCGTCGCCCTTCTTCGCCCAGGCCTTGGCCCGCTTGACCCACTTGTCGAGGTCGGCGGGCTTATAACCGGTCTTTACCTTCTCCTCGGCCTGCATCAGGCGGGCGTAGGTGAAGTCGGCGGTGGGCTCGTCGATTTCGGGAAAGTCCTTGTTGTGGGCATGGACGATGGCGGCGTTGTACTTAGCGGCGAGATCGTAGAAGCGCTTGTCCTTGAAACTGTCATGCCTGACCTCGAGCGCATGACGCAGCGGCAGCTTGCCGACTTCGCGCGGCAGCAGCTTCAGGAAAGCCTCGAAATCCTCGGGGTCGAACTTCTTGGTGCCCATGAACTGCCAGTTGATGGGCCCCAGCCGGTCCTTCAGCTCGACCAGGCCTTGCGTCACGAAGCGCTGTACCGATTCACCGGCGTCGGCCAGCACGCGGCGGTTGGTGCAGAAGCGCGAGGCCTTCACCGCGAAGACGAAACCCTCGGGCGTGTCGTCATGCCACTTGGCCCAGCTCGCCGGCTTGAAGCTGGAATAATAGGTGCCGTTGATCTCGATCGAGGTGAGCTGGCGGCTGGCATACTCCAGCTCGCGCTTCTGGGTGAGATCGTCGGGATAGAACGTCCCGCGCCACGGCTCGAACGTCCAGCCGCCGATGCCGACGTAGATCTTGCTTGCCATGGATGTCTCCCGAACAGAATGCGGTATCATCCCGAGCCTAGAGCGGCATGACAACAGCGGTCAGAAGGAGAAAGAAACCGTGTCCAGAAAACTCCGGTTCTCCGTGCTCGTGCTGCCGAACGTGCCTTGGTCTGAGCTTCTGCGCCGCTGCCACGAGGTCGAGGAGCTTGGGTTCGACTCCATTGGCCTCGCCGATCATCTCGTCGATTGGGCCGGCGGAAAGGGGCCCTGGTTCGAGCTGTGGACGCATGTTGCCGCCATCGCACAGGCGACCACCCGCATCCGCCTGACGACCCTCGTCGCCCAGATCCCGCTCCGCAATCCCGCCCACTTTGCGCAGCAGGCGCTGACCGTCGATCACATTTCCGGCGGGCGGCTCGACGTTGGCCTTGGCACCGGCCTGGTGATCGACCCCTCGTATCGGATGATGGGCATCGAGAACTGGAGCACCAGGGAACGGGTTGCCCGCTTCGGCGAGTATGTCGAAATCGTCGACCGGCTGATGTCGCAGGAAGAGACGACGTTCAAGGGCCGCTTCTACCAGGTCGAGGGTGCAGCGCTCCGGCCGCGCCCCGTCCAGTCGCCGCGTCCTCCCATCATGATCGCCGCGATGGGGCCGGTCATGCTGCGGCACGCCGCGCGCCATGCCGACATCTGGAACAGCATCAGCTTCGCCAAGACCTTCGAGGAACAGCTCGAGGAGACGCGCGGGCGCGTGGCCGCCCTCGACGCCCGTTGCGCCGAGATCGGGCGCGACCCGGCCACGCTCCGGCGCTCCTACCTCATGTTCGACGCCGCGGCCCGCCAGAGCGGCGGCTGGGTCAACTACTACGACTCGGAGGAATCCTTTACGCGGATGGTCGAGCAGGTGATCGCGCTCGGCATCACGGAGATCGCCCTTTACTACCCCATCGCGGACGAGCAGAAGCCGGTGTTCGAGCGCATCGCGCGCGACGTCCTGCCGGCGATGAGGGCGGCGCACAGGTGAAGGCTCAGGCGCGGCTGCGCGCCAGCCTTTCGTCCTTCCAGGCAAAGTAGCGCATGGCGATCGGCAGAAACCACGGACTGCCGCGATAAAACGGCAGGGTGGGAAACGCCGCTGCTTCGAAGGCAGTAGCGCCGTCCGGCAGGCCGAGGATCTTCTGCGCGATCTTCAGCCCGAAGAACGATCCCATCGGAACGCCGGCAAAATTGTAGCCCATGCCGTACCAGATGCCGTCGTGGCATCCGATATGCGGCATCATGTCGAACGTGCCGGCGCATTGTCCCGTCCAGACATGGCTGAGCTTGACGTCGGCGAGGTCGGGCAGCGCTTGCCTGAGACGTCCGTGCAGGAGGGCGGCGATGGCCTCAGGATCTTTTAGGCCGTTGGCCGTGGCGCCGCCGAACAGCAGGCGCGGCGAATCGGGCGCCGGCCGGAAGAAATCGATGTCGAGATTGGAGTCGATCACCGTGCGCCGGTACGGAAGCTGCTTCTGCAGCAGCTCCGGCGGCAGTGGCTCGGTCGCCGCCATATAGCCGACAAAGGGGACGACGCGCCGAGCATGCCAGGGCAGGCTTTTCGGCGTGTAGCCGTTGGTCGCCACGATCACGTCACGCGCGCGTGTCTCGCCGGTGGCCGTGGTGACGCGCCCGGGCGCGATCGCGGTGACCTCGCAATTGCCCAGGATCGTGACGCCGGCCGACAGGGCACGCTCCATCAGGCCACGATGATAGAGGCCCGGATGCAGCGACCCAAGATCGGGAATGACGGCGCCGCCGTCGTAGAGGTCGGTCGCCATTTCCTCCCGCATCCGGGCGCGCGGCAGCATGGCATAGGGCAGGCCGAGATCGGCCTTCATGCCGGCCAGTTCGCGTTCCAGTCCGGCATAGTGGGCGGCCGACGTCGCAGCGACCAGGCGGCCGCAACGGACGGCATGGCAGTCGATGCCTTCCTCTTCGATGAAGGCCAAGGTGCTCTCATAGGCCATCGACAGGTCACGATAGATGGCCGAGGCAAAGGCGGCGCCTCTGGCGGCCTTCAGGTCGACGTACGATTTCTTGAGCGTGCGTCCCAGGAAGCCGGCATTGCGGCGCGACGCGCCATGGCCCGGCCGCTCCTTGTCGAACACCGCGACGCTTCGCCCGGCCTGCGCCAGCGTGAGAGCCGTGCGCAGCCCGGTGTAGCCCGATCCGACGATGACCGCGTCGTAGGACGGCGCGAGCGCGTCCCCCGCGCTCTCGGCAAGCGGCGCCGCATCCCACCAATAGGGTGCGTTCCTGAAGTCGGCGGTCAGCAGATTGTTCATCAAGCGGATTTCCAGGCCGGAATTTCACTCATGCCCGGAGGCTTGACCACAGAATTCGATGTAGGATCGCGTGGCCACGAGGGAGCCCCTGATGCGAATGCAGCCAATGGTCATCGGCCACCACTACATGGCATCAGCCGGTCAGTATCTCGCCACCGAGGCGGCGCATGCGATCCTGCGCGCCGGCGGCAACGCGATCGACGCCGGTGTCGCCGGCGGCATTGCCCTAGGTGTCGTCCATAGCGATCAGGTCCAGTTCTCCGGCGTGGCGCCGATGCTGATCTACCTGGCCGACCGTGACGAAACCGTATCGATCGCCGGCCTCGGCTGGTGGCCGAAGGCGCTGGACATCGGGAAGTTCATCCGCGACCACAATGGCACGATTCCCATGGGCATCCTGCGCACCGTGGTTCCGGCGGCGCCGGACGCCTGGATCCTGGCACTGCAGCGCTACGGCACCATGAGCTTCGGCGAAGTCGCAGAATCGGCCATCCGCTATGCCCGTGACGGCTTTGCGGTGCATACCGTCATGGCGACGTTCCTGCAGGACAAGGTCGACGACTATCGGCGCTGGCCGCAGAACACCGCGATCTATCATCGCGACGGCGCGCCGCTGGGCGAAGGCGACCGGCTGGTGCAGACCGATCTCGGCCGCACGATACAGTTCATGGTCGATCAGGAGAAAGCCGCGGCGGGCAGGGGCCGAGATGCCGGTCTGGCGGCGGCGCGCGACGCCTTCTATCGCGGTGACATTGCCCAGACGATCGCCAAGTATCACCGCGACAACGGCGGGCTGCTCGCGGCGGAGGACCTCGCCGAGTACCGTTCGGAGGTCGAGAAGCCGCTGCACTACACCTTCAAGGGCACCGACGTGTTGAGCTGCGGTCCGTGGTGCCAGGGACCGGTGCTGCTGCAGATGCTGTCGATGCTGAACGAGGTCGACCTCAAGACGCTGGGCCATAATTCGAAGGAGTACATCCATCTCCTTGCCGAGGTCATGAACCTCTGCTTTGCCGACCGCGAGCACTACTATGGCGATCCGCGCTTCGTCGACGTTCCCATGGAGACGCTGCTGTCGCGTGCCTATGCGCAGGAACGGCTGAAGTCGATCAGGAACGATCGCGCCTTCGGCGAAATGCCGCCGCCCGGGCTTGTGGCCGGTCACGTCGCGGGCCGCAGCAGGACGCCGTCGGTCGCCGTCGGCGAGCCGGGGCTGCCGGGCGATACCTCCTATGTCTGCGTCGTCGATTCGGACGGCAACGCCTTTTCCGCGACTCCGAGCGACGTGTCCTGGGAAGGACCGGTCATTCCCGGCCTCGGGTTCTGTCCGTCGTCGCGCGGATCGCAGTCCTGGGGCAATCCCGCCCATGCCTCGGTCGCCGCGCCCGGCAAGCGCCCGCGGCTCACGCCCAATCCGTCGATGGCGATGCGCAAGGGCGAGTTCCTCATGCCGTTCGGCTCGCCGGGCGGCGATCTGCAACCGCAGGGCATGCTGCAGGCGCTCGTCAATCATCAGGTCTTCGGCATGGATATCCAGCAGGCCGTCGAGGCGCCGCGCTTCACTACCCGCAACTTCCCCGACAGTTTCGAGCCGCATACCTGTTATCCCGGCCGCGTCGATCTAGAGCAGGGGATCGGCAAATCGACGGGCGATGCCCTTGAGGCCATCGGCCACAAGGTGAACTGGCTGCCCGATCTCTCCCTCAAGACCGCCAGCGTCTGCGCCGTCTCCGCCGACCTCAGGAGCGGCAAGCTCTACGGCGCGGCGGATCCACGCCGCACCGGCCGGGCGATGGGTTGGTAAGCGATGGCGGTTCTGTACGAGATCGAGCACGTCACCACCTACAGCTATGCCAATCCGGTGACGTTCGGCAAGCACCGGGCCATGTTCCTGCCGAGGCCCGCCGCGCGGGGGCGGCTCATCGACTGGTCGGCCACGACCAGCGCGCCCTCGACGATCCGCTGGACCACGGATGCGTTGGGCAACAACGTCACGGAGATGGAATTCAGCGAACCGGCGAGAGAGATGATCTTTTCGTTCAAGGTCCGCGGCCTCCATTTCGGCGTCGAGGAAGCCGAGAGTTTTGCCCTGGAGCCGCGGGCGGAGACGGTGCCGGTGCAATATACACCGGACGAATGGAACGACCTCCTCGTCTACATCCGCCCGCATGCCGAGGATCCCGACGGCGCGGTCGCCGCATGGGCCAAGAGTTTCGTTGCCGGGAGCCAGGATCGGACGGTCGATGTCCTGCGGCGGATGCTCGACGTCTTCAGAGATACGTTCACCTACAATGCCAGGGAGGCCGAAGGCACGCAGTCGCCTGCGGAAACGCTCCGGACGAAGTCGGGCACCTGCCGCGACTATGCCTGGCTGATGATCGAGACCTTGCGCCGCCTGAGCTTCGCCGCCCGCTTCGTGAGCGGCTATCTCTACGATGCCGCGCTGGATGGCGGCGCCGTCGGCACGGTCGGCTCAGGGGCAACCCACGCCTGGCTGGCGGTGTATCTGCCCGGTGCCGGCTGGATGCATTACGATCCGACCAACCGCCTCAGCGCCGGCTATGACCTGATCCCGGTGGCGATCGCCCGCCATCCGGGCCAGGCGGTGCCGCTGGAAGGCTCATGGTTCGGCAACGCCCAGGACTATCAGGGCATGTCGGTCAAAGTCACCGTTCACAAGCTCGGTGAAATCTCCGATCCGTCGGCGGGGTAGTCGCGCGTCACGCAGTCCGGACAAGGCGCGGCACGGCGCCCTTGCCCCTCACTTCCGCTTCCTCGAAGTCGGCGGCGGCGATCGCCCGGTCGAGCGCGGCGCGCAGTTCCTTGGCCGTCTCCAGGCTGAGCTCGATCCCCGCACGTGCGCCAGGATCGAGGCGCGTGTTGATGAAGTCGAGCGTGATGACGTCGCCCAGCGGCGCATGGCGCGCGTGATCGTAGGCGACCACCGCCTGCGAGAGCGGAAACCAGTCGTCGCCGCGCTTCGCCATGCCCTCGGCGCGCGCGATCTCGATGATGGAGGTGCACATGCCAGTCTCCTGTTTCCTTGGGCCTCCTACTTCGCCAGATGCTTGCCGAAGAAGCCGAACACCTTGCTCCAGCCGTCCATGGCCTGCTCGGGCCGGTAGAGCGGCCGGTGCCAATAAAAGAAGCCATGCCCGGCGCCGTCATATCGGTGAAACTCGTGCTTCTTGCCGAGCTTCTTGAGTTCGGCCTCGTGCTGGTTGACCTCTTCGGGGCTGGGCGCGCGGTCGTCGTTGCCGAACAGGCCGAGCAGCGGGCAGGAGAGATCCTTGGTCATGTCGATCGGCTGCACCGGCGTCTTGGCGTTGAGCGTCTCCTTGGGCATGACCACGCGGCCGCCCCACAGGTCGACGACGGCATCGACGTCCTTCTTCTGGCAGGCATAGATAAAAGCGTGCCGGCCGCCGGAGCAGGAGCCGAACAACCCGACCTTGCCGTTGTGGTTGGATTGGCTGCGCATCCAGGCCACGGCGGCGGCGGTGTCGCCCACCATCTGCGAATCGGCGATGCCGCCGTCGGCGCGCACCTTGGCCGCGACATCGTCGGGATTGGCGTCGCTGCCGCCACCCTGCTCGCGCTGATACAGATTGGCGCAGATCGCCATGTAGCCGTGATGCGCAAAGCGCCGCGTCGTCTCGATGTAGAGTTCGCTCCAACCCGGCAGATGATGGATCAGCACGACGCCGGGGAAGGGGCCCTTGCCTTCAGGCCTGGCCACGTAGGCGGTGATCGGGGTTCCCTTGTCGCCTTTGAGGGTCACATTCTCAGCCGTCATGCCTCGGTAGAATGACATCGATCTTCCTCCTCCGTGGGAGAGGCAGTATTCGACGATCACATACCGGGCGCAAGCAAGCCGCCGCAAAGGAACATGCGATGTTGAAAATACACGTACTGGACGAACTTCGGCAGCACTCCAGCAATGTCGCGCATGGGGTTGAAATACCCGCGGGAGCGCGCTTGTTGTTCACGAACGGACAGGTTGGAACCAGGCCGGATGGTTCGACTCCTGAAGGGACGGCCGATCAGGCTAAGGTCGTTTTTGAACGGCTGGAAGCGGTTCTGAGGCGAGCAAGGATGAGTTTCAGGGACGTTGTTCGTTTCGACGTCTATCTGACCGACCAGTCAGATGTGAAGACGTTCGTCGAGGTCCGCGACCGGATCATGGGCGACCACAAGCCGGCCGCCACGATCGTCATCGTGAAGGGGCTGGCGCGACCAGCCTTGAAAATCGAAATCGAAGTCGTGGCCGCAAAGGTCGACTAACGTAGCCCTCGCACTCGGTCAGAGCCGGGTGGCCCTGTCGATGCCTGCGCGATACGCCACCAGGGACTTGTCGTAGCCCCCGGCGAGCACCGCCGATTTTACAGCAGCAGGCGCCCTGTCGGGATTGCCGGAATCGAAGGGCGGCGCCGGATCGTATTCGATGCCGAGCTGTATTTTCCGGGCTGCTGTCTCGCCGGCGATTTCGGCGGCAACGGTGAACGCAAAATCGATGCCCGCGCTGACGCCGGCCGCGGTGATCACGTTGCCGTCCTGGACGACCCTGGCCTTCTCGTGCGTGGCGCCGACGAGAGGCAGCAGATCGGTAAAGGCCCAATGCGTCGTTGCCCGCCGTCCCTTGAGCAGTCCGGCGACGCCCAGGATGATCGCGCCGGTGCAGACCGAGGTGACATACTTCGCAGTGCCGGCCTGGCGGCGGACGAACTCTATGGTCTCGCGATCGCAGAATGCGTCGACCACGCCCAGGTTTCCGCCGGGGACGCAGATCAGGTCGAGAGGCGGACAATTCGCGAAGGTGTGGGTCGGCACGAGGCCGACGCCGCAATCGCTCGGCACGGGCACCGCCGTTCTCGCGACGATGTGAGTGGCCGACTGGGGAACGCGCGTGAGCACCTGCAGCGGCCCGGTGAAATCGAGCTGTGTCAGGTTGGGGAAGATGACGAAGCCGATATTGAAGAGCGGCATTTCCGGCGTCCTTTCGTCTATCGAGGTGTGGGCGAGGTGTGGGCGAGTTGTGGGCGAATTGCAGGCGGCTTACCGATCGACCCGGTACAGGCGCCACCGCTCCGGCACGCCTTTGAGTTGGTGAGAACCGCGATCCTTGAACGGGATTCCAGACTGGGACATCAGATCCTTGACCGACCTCGAGACCAGGATTTCGCCGGCGCGCGCTTTCGCGGCGACGCGCGCGCCGATGTGGAACGCGAGGCCGGACACGTCGGGCCCGCTCACCTTGTATTCGCCCGAGTGCAGTCCCACCCTGATCTCCAGGCCGAGCGTGTGCATGGCCTCGCGGATTGCGGTCGCGCATTTGACCGCCGCTGCCGGCGCCTCGAACGTCGCGAGCAGCCCGTCCCCCGTCGTCACGACTTCCTTGCCGCGCGAAGTCTTCAGCTCTCGCCGGACGGCGGCATAGTAGTGGCTGATCACCTTTGTCCAACGCGCATCGCCGAGCCGCGCGGCTTTTTCCGTGGACCGGACGATGTCGACGAACAGGATCGTGGCAAGCACCTGCTCGAGTTCGGCGCCGCGATTGGCAGGGCGCCGCCGAGTCGCAATGTTTCCGGTCAGCGGTTCGTAGCGATGGCTGCGTCGCCGTGCGATTGCATCTTTCATGTAGTCTTTGGCGGGCTGCACCGTGCGGCAGCGAATTATTTTCTCACGCGGTGGAACCGTCCAGTAGACCCTTCGCCCATCTCCCGCGCCCTCGACCTCGACAGCGCCCCACTTCAGGAAAACCGTCGAGCCGACCCGGCGAATCAACCAAGCCTTCGACGTGTATCCGGAAACGTTCGATTGATGGATTCCGATGCGAAGGAACTTGGGCATGTGCGTGCGCGACTATTCCGTAAGGTCCACCCAAGGTGGAATGTGGTCGCACGTGCCGGCCTTTGCAACAGCGCTAGGACAGCAACCCCAGGCTCCTGAAGCTCGCGTGGCCCTTGCGGCCGATCACCAGGTGGTCGTGGATCGTGATGCCCAGCGCCTCCGCGGCCTTGCGGATTTCCTTCGTCATCTCGATGTCATCTCGGCTCGGCTTGGGATCGCCCGAGGGATGGTTGTGCACCACGCCAGCTGGCTTTCCAAGTTGCTGATTTCGCGCCATTATTCTGGAAGTTGGGAGATGATGGTGCCGCGCATTGGGATCGGTTGTTCGTGCCCGATCATGATAATCACGCCTGATCACCGGAGTGTTCGGCGAGT
>JBQTJT010000019.1:0-3622 GCA_052386855.1 Reyranella sp. | reverse complement strand
GGGGGGGGGGGGCTGTTTTTATTTCAGTGCGCCCGCCGCCCCCCGCGCCTCCGGCTCGCTCATGCACGAGTGGACGGTGCAGCGATGCTGAGCAGCACCGCCAAGAACCTCTACTGGATGGGCCGTTACCTGCAGCGCGCCAAGTCGACGGCACGGCTGATCGAGGCCACGCAGCGGATGGCGCTGCAGTCGCGCGGCGAGGAGGCCGCGGGCGTGGCGGCGATCTTCGGCATGGAGGACGAGTTCCGCCAGACCCAGCAGCAGGGCGGGCGCCTCGCCAGCCTCATCGACTTTCTGGTGCTGGACGAGAGCAACCCCTCCTCGATCGTGAGCTCGATCTCGGCCGCCCGCAGCAATGCCCGGGAGGAACGCAACAACATCACCGTCGACGTCTGGGAAAGCCTGAACGGGCTGTGGCTGGAACTCAGCAGCCGCCTGCGCAGCGACCGGGCCTCGCTCGACCGCGGCGCGCTGATCGAAACGGTGAAGAAGCAGGCGGTGATGATCTTTGGCGCGGCGCAGGTCACTTTGCTGCGCGACGAGGCCTACAATTTCCTCCAGCTCGGCGCCTTCCTCGAGCGTGGCGACAACACCGCCCGCATCGTCGACGTGAAGTTCCACCTGCTGCGTCCCGACGGCAATCCGCACGCCGACAAGCCCGACTATTTCGCCTGGTCGGAAGTGCTGGCCTGCATCGGCGCCGTCCGCACCTACCGCCGCATCTATCGCAGCGCGCTCGACCCGGTGAAGGTGGCCGAGCTGATGATGCTGCGCCGCGACGTGCCGCGCTCGGTTCACCATTGCCTGTGGATGGTCGACACCAGCATGCGCGAACTCGCCGATGCCTACGGCACGCACGGCGAGGCCGACCGGCTGGCGGGCGAGCTGCACGCACGGCTGCGCTACGCGCGCGTCGACCAGATTTTCGAAATCGGCCTGGCCAAGTTCCTGGGCGGCGTGCGCGACGACATCGCCACGCTGTCCGATGAAATCGGCCGCCAGTTCCTGCTGGATTGACCGGCCATGCGCTTCACCATCGACCACACCACACGCTTCCAGTTCGACCAGCCTAGTGGCCATTCGATCCACGACGTGCGGCTCACGCCCAAGCCCGCCGCCGGCCAGCGCATCGTCTCCTGGCGCATCGAGGGGCCCGGCAAGCGCTCCGAATGGGTCGACGGCCACGGCAACCAGGTGACGACTTTTTCGGCGGCGTACCGGCACGACAGCGTCGAGATCACGGTGCACGGCATCTATGAGCACAGCGGCACCGAGCAGTGGCTGCGCTATGTCGAGACACCGACGCTTCCGGCGCCGTTCTGGCTGCGGAATGTCGGGCTCGCCCGCCACGACGCCAGCTTCGACCAGGTGATCGAGGGCCTGGCCGAGCGGGCGGCCGACGGGGCGCAGCGCGTCGCGGTCCTGCACGAGGTGATGGAGCGCATCGGCAAGCGCATCGCCTACAAAACCGGTGTTTCCACCGTCGACACCACCGCTGTCGAAGCACTGGCCCGTGGCGCCGGCGTGGCCCAGGACGAAGCGCATGTGTTCATCGCCTGTTGCCGGAGGCTCGGCGTGCCGGCGCGCTACGTGAGCGGCTACCTGCGCAACGACGATCCTGCTTTGCACGTCGGCCGCACCAGCCATTCCTGGGCGGAGGCCTGGGTGCCCGGCCTCGAATGGGTGGGCTTCGATCCCGCCAACAACATCAGCCCGCACGGCGACAGCCTGCGGGTGGCAGTGGGCCTCGATTACCACGACGCGGCCCCGGTCAGCGGCCGGCGCGTCGGATTCGGCGGCGCCAAGATGACCGTCGATGCCTCGGTGCGCGTGACCGACTGAGGGCAAGTAAGGGATTTGAGCGAGCGGGACGCTCGCGGTCCGGAAGATCATGAGTCTTCTGGACCGCGAGCGTCCCGCTCGCTCAGGCGCGGCATTAACGGCGGTACGGCGCGAACCTACGAGAAATAGCCCTCCGTGGCGGCGTCCACAGGGCCCGCAGCCTTGCGAAAACAGCCCGCCGCCAGTACGGTCGCGCGCTTTTTCAATGCCCGCTTTTTCAATGCCCGAGGAGGCATCTGCGTCATGGCTTTCATCGCCGACCGTCTGAGCCGCATCAAGCCCTCTCCGACCAATGCCGCCCAAGGCAAATTCCTGGAGATGAAGGCGGCGGGCAAAGACGTGATCGGCCTGGCGGCCGGTGAGCCCGACATGCCGACGCCCGACCACATCAAGGAAGCGGCGATCAAGGCCATTCACGCCAACGACACGCGCTACACCGCCGTCCCCGGCACGCCGGCGCTGCGCCAGGCGATCGTGGCCAAGATGAAGCGCGACCATGGGCTCGAGTACAAGCCCAGCCAGACCGTCGTCACCTCGGGCGGCAAGCAGATCATCTTCAACGCCATGCTGGCGACGCTGAACCCCGGCGACGAAGTCATCATCCCGGCGCCGTACTGGGTTTCGTACCCGGAGATGGTGATGTTCGGCGACGGCACGCCCGTGATCGTGAACTGCCCCGAGTCGACCGGCTTCAAGCTGACGCCGGAGGCGCTCGACCGCGCGATCACGCCGAAGACGAAGTGGCTGATCCTGAACTCGCCCAGCAACCCAACGGGCGCGGCCTACAGCCATGCCGATCTCCGCGGCCTGTGCGACGTGCTGCTGAAGCATCCGCAGGTCCACGTCCTGACCGACGACATGTACGAGAAGCTCGTCTACGACGACTTCAAGTTCGCGACGCCGGCCGAGGTCGAGCCCCGGCTCTACGACCGCACGCTGACCATGAACGGCGTGTCGAAGGCCTACAACATGACGGGCTGGCGCATCGGCTACGCCGCCGGCCCGCAGAAGCTGATCGACGCCATGATCACGGTGCAGTCGCAGAGCACGTCAAACGCCAGCTCGATCAGCCAGGCGGCCGCCGTGGCGGCGTTGAATGGCCCGACCGACTTCATTCCCAAGAACGTCGCCACCTTCAAGCAGCGCCGCGATCTCATCGTGTCGATGCTGAACCAGAGCAAGGGCATCAAGTGCCCGCGGCCCGAGGGCGCGTTCTACGTCTATCCGTCAGTCGCCGGCACGATCGGCAAGAAGACGCCGGACGGCAAGACGATCACCAACGACACCGACTTCGTGAACTACCTGCTTGAAGCCGAGGGGCTTTCGGTGGTCCAGGGCTCGGCCTTCGGCCAGGGCCCGGCGTTCCGCATCTCCTATGCGACCGCGACCGACCTGCTGGAAGAAGCCGGCCGCCGCATCCAGCGCGCCTGCGGCGCGCTGAGCTAGAAGCGCACTGCTTTCTTCCCCCGCCTGTGGATTGACTCCCTCAGGCGGGAGTGAAACGATTTCCATGACAAGTGGGCTTCGCTCCGGCCGGAAAGTTCGGTAGCGCTTCCTCTATCCGCGACTTTCGTCCGGAGCTTCTGCGCTTTTGCGAAGAAGGAGGACGTTGTCATGACCGATCTCAAAACGGAAACCATCACCGGCGGCAGGCCAGGCAGCGGCGCGCATCGCGTGGTGGCGCTGTGCGGGCCGTACCTGTCGGGCAAGACCAGCCTGCTCGAAAGCATTCTCTACGCCACGGGGGCCATCGGCCGGCGCGGTTCGACGCGCGCGGGCA
>JBQTJT010000018.1:0-10891 GCA_052386855.1 Reyranella sp. | reverse complement strand
TTGTTTCTGGGTCATGGTTGCTATCTTGCCCCTGCCGGCCCATCCGGCAAGGCGCCTCGGACGAGAAGAGCTAATTCGAGGCTTCAGAATCCTGCATCATACGGACCGCGGGCCTCCGGCCCGCATCCAGATCATGAGCGGGCCGGAGGCCCGCGGTCCGGAAGAGTATGAGGGTGATCACACGATCGCCGGGTGCTTCTTGTCGCTGCCCGACGCCCGCTCCCATCCGCGTGCCACCTGGAACAGCGTCGCCTCGTCGAAATTGCGGCCGACGAACTGGACCGAGAGCGGCAGGCCGCCAGCCGAGACGCCAGCCAACATGGCGATCGCGGGGTGGCCGGTGACGTTGAACGGCGTGCGCGCCTGGCGCGGATAGGTTCGGTCGATGTCGGCGGGATTGTCGATGCGGCAGGCCGGGTCCATCGAGCTGGCGCACAGTAGCACATCGACATCGCGCAATGCCGCCTCGACGGCGGCGATCATTTCCAGCCGGCGGCGCTGCGCCTGCACATAGTCTCCGGCGCCAAAGAACGCGCCGGCCATCAGGCGGCGGCGCGCGAGCTGGCCGTAGTCGCCGGGACGCTCGCGCAGCCACGGCGCGTGGATCGCCCAGGCCTCGCTTTGCAGGATCACGCGGTTGACCGCGCCGAACTCTTCCAGCGTGGGCAGATGGATGTCGCGGACTTCCGCCCCTTCGAGCTGGAGCGTGCGCGCGACGTGGGTCAGCGCCGCGGTCACCTCGGGATCGGCCGGCATGTCGATCTCGTGGAAGTGCCGGACGAAGCCGATACGGAGCCCGCGCATGTCGCGGTCGAGGCCGGCCGCGTAATGCCCTGTGGCGACGGCGACGCTGCCGGGATCGAGGGCATCGTGGCCGGCCAGGACTTCCAGCATCAGGGCGTTGTCGGCCACGGTGCGCGTCATCGGCCCGATGTGATCGAGGGTGAAGGAGAGCGGAAAGACGCCGCGGCGAGAGACCAACCCATAGGTTGGCTTCAGGCCGACGATGCCGCAGCAGCTCGCCGGGTTGCGCACGCTGCCGCCAGTGTCGGAGCCCAGCGCCATCGGAAACAGGCCGGCCGCCACGCCGGAGCCCGAGCCCGACGACGAGCCGCCGGGATGATGGTCGGTGTTCCAGGGATTGCGCGCCGGCGGCCAGGGCAGATCGTGGCTCGGGCCGCCGATGGCGAATTCGTGGGTCGAGAGCTTGCCCAGCACGATGGCGCCGGCGCCGCGCAGCTTGGAGACGCAGACCGCGTCCGAGGCGGCGAGACTGTCGGCCAGGATCTTGGAATGACAGGTCGTGGGCAGGCCCGCGACGTCGATGATGTCTTTGATGCCGACCGGCACACCGTGCAGCGGGCCGCGGCTGCGGCCCGACGCGATCTCGGCCTCGGCCGTGCGTGCGGCCGCCATGGCCGCCTCGCCGTCGATGCGAATGAAGGCATTGAGCTTGGGGTCGAGCCGTTCGATGCGGGCGAGCAGCGCCGCCGTGAGCTCGACCGGGGAAAGTTCCCTTGATGCAATCGCCTTGGCCGCGGCGGCGGCCGTCATCCAGTGCAGATCGGTCATGTCTAAAAACTCACAGACCGTTGCCGGCGCGCATGGGCGGCCACGGCTCGGCGCGCGGATCGGCCGGCGCCTTGATCTTGCGGGCAACGTCGGCCGCCTGCGTCGCAGCGGCGGCGACATCCTCGGGATGTTCGGCCAGCGCCTTTTCCAGTCCGGCGCGGCGCGCCAGAAGTTCTATTGTCTGCTTGTCCATCTTCAACACCCTTACGCTCAGTTCAATCGTTCAAGCTTGGTAATCTCCTCCGGCGGCAGCTCGGAGAGGTAGAGATTGCCCTCGGCATCGCCGGAAAGACCGTGCGCCCCGTTGATCGCGCCACGGCAGCGGCCCAGCAGCTTTCCGTCGGGCGAGAGCAGGCTGATGCGCGGGATCTGGTCGGTTACGAACACGAAGTCGCGGTCGTCCACCCAGATCTGCATGGGATGATAGAAATCGCCCCAGGCGGCAAGGAAAGCACCGTCACGATCGAAAACCTGCAGCCGGTTGTTCTCGCGGTCGCCCACCAGCACCTTGCCGAAGCGGTCGACCCATACGGCGTGCGGCGTGGTGAAGGCACCGTCGCCGGTTCCGCGGCCGCCCCAGGTCGCGATCAGCGTGCCGTCGGCGGCAAAGCGATGAACGCTCGAATTGCCGTAGCCATCGGCGACATAGATCTCGCCATCGGGCGCCTGGGCGGCGGCCGTCGGATGATTGAACGGCGCATCCAGCGACGGCCAGTGGCGCTTACCCAAGGCCTGGACGAGCCGGCCCGAGAGATCGAAGCGCAGCACCTGATGGGCGTCGCGGTCGGCCACCAGGATCGTGCCATCGGGGGCGGCATTGAGATAGTGCGGCTCGGCGAGTTGGCCCTCACCCCACGAGCCGATCTGCCGGCCATCGCGATCGAACACCAGGACCGGCTGGCCGGTGCCGCGCTGCGCGACATGTACGCGGCCTTCACGATCCACCATCAGGTCGGACAGGAAGCCGAAGCTCTTGCCGGCCGGCAGCCGCGC
This sequence comes from Reyranella sp., assembly GCA_052386855.1. Classification (GTDB taxonomy): domain Bacteria; phylum Pseudomonadota; class Alphaproteobacteria; order Reyranellales; family Reyranellaceae; genus Reyranella. The sequence goes on along the minus strand of JBQTJT010000018.1, from coordinate 8,326 downwards.
CCATTTGCGGTGGACGGCATATCGGCGGTCGCCCAGGACCACGGTGTAGCGTTCGTCGGCCATTTATTTCGCCGGTCCCGTCCCTGGCCTGCTGGACGCGTAGATGTAGTTGCGGATCTTCCAGGCGCCGGCCTCGCGCCGGAAGATGACTACCAGGTTGAAGGCCTCCGCACTTTCCATGCCAGTCGCGAGAACCTTGATGCGTCCGGCCGAGGTGGCCCGCAGCCAAGCCATGTCACCCGAGACCTCGGTCTCCTGGATGGTGAAACCGAGATCCACCTTGAGGGTGGCGAAGACCTCACGATAGGCCACCCGCAGGGCGTCGCGGCCAACGACCGCCGGCATGTTGTCGCGCATGAACACGCCGTTAGAGGCGTAGAGCGCGACCAGCGCCTCGACATTGTTCGCGCGCAAACCGGCGGCGTAGCTGTCCATGATCGCCACGAGACAGCCGGGATCGTCCGAGCCCTGCGCCCGAGCGTTGCCGATCACGGAGAACACCGCGGCCGCCGCGAGCAGGGTTCGGCGCGAGGAAACAGAAGCTTGAACAGGCATGAGGAAATCCTCGCAGCGGATCAGGTCGGCAGATATCTGGAAATCCAGTAGTCCGTCGGATTGCCGGAGCATTCGAACGGACCGCACAACAGGAAACTGTTGGCAGCGTTGGCGAGGGTCGCGGCAATGAGCAGGTAGGCGGCCAGCCGGTAGACGCCGCGAAAGCGCAACGCGGCCTGGTGATCGGTGTTGTGATGCTCGGGTCGGCCGGTCAGCATCATCAGCACCGCCACGACGGCGATCACGCCAAGGAACAGGATCAGCGCCCAGGTGTAGAGATGCAGGCCGAGCAGCGGCGAGCCATAGGCGCTGCCGCCGGGCAGGATGTGCAGCAGCACCTGCCGGCCCGAGACGGCGAGGCCGAACAGGGCGCCCAGCAGGATCAGCGCATAGTGCATCGGCTGCGCGCCGAAACGCAGGTTGAGCAGGAAGCCGAAGCCGCACAGGACAAAGGCAACGCGCTGGAGATTGCAGAGCGGGCACGGCAGTTCTTTCAGGCCGAACTGCAAACCGAAGACGATCAGCAGGATGGTGGCCATACCGGCCGCGCCAGCCGCGTTTCCCAGGCGAACGAAAGCGCCCATGCGACCGGCCTAGAGCGCCAGGCCCAGCGAGCCGGCCAGGTGGCGGTCGAACCACAGGACCGCGCCGACGAAGCTCACGCCGAACAAGCCGATCGCGACGCCGCGATAGCCGGCCAGGGCCGTCATCATGGCAATGGCCGCCGCCAGAAAGATCAGCCCGGTCATGAGGCAACCCTCGCGAGGAGGCACCTATGTTACGGCCCAGGGCGCCATGTGCCAATGGCAGGGCTGATCGACCAGGCCGCACGCCCTATGAAACCCGACTTGATGTCAGTCGATCTGCAGGGTCATCGCCTTCAGATAGGCGGTCTCGGGCAGGCCGGGATGCACCGGATGATCCAGTGCTGCGCCGGCGCTGCGCAGGATGCGGGCGTTGCGGCCGGCATCGCGCAGGCCGCGGCGCACCTGCTCGCCGAACAGCGGCGCCTCGACCAGATGCGAGCACGAGGCCACGAACAGGAAGCCGCCGGGCGCCACCAGGGGCGCCGCCAGCCGCACCATCTTGCGATAGCCCTGGACGCCCACCTTGATGTCCTTGCGGCTCTTCACGAAGGCCGGCGGATCGCAGATCACGACATCGAAGTTGCGGCCGTTGGGTTCCAGCTTCTCCAGCGTGTCGAAGACCTCGCCCTTCTGGAAGGTCATGACGCCGCTCACGCCGTTCAGGGCCGCGGCCTTGGCAGCGGAGTCAAGTGCGGGCTGCGAGCGGTCGAGGCAGGTCACCGACTTGGCGCCGTGCTTGGCCGCCAGCACGCCGAAGCCGCCGCTGTAGCAATAGGCGTCGAGCACGCGCGCATCCTTGGCGAAGCGCGCCATGAAGCGGCGATTGTCGCGCTGGTCGTAGAACCAGCCGGTCTTCTGGCCCCCGGACAAATCGGCCACGAACTTCGCGTCGTTCTCGACCAGCTCGATGGGTCCGTCGAGTTCGCCCTTGGCGATCGTCGTCTCGCGCTTCAGCCCCTCGAGCTCGCGCACCGGTGAATCGTTCTTGAGCACGATGACGCGCGGCGACAGCTCGGCCTCGATGGCTTCCAGCAGGACCGGCGTCAGGTGATCCATGCCGACGGAATTCACCTGCATGACCACGGCATCACCGAAACGGTCGATGATCACGCCGGGCAGGCCATCGGCCTCGGCGTGGATGAGGCGATAGTAGGGAACGCCGACCAGCCGGTCGCGCAGCGCCATGGCATTGGCGAGCTTGCGGCCCAGGAACAGCGCGTCGATCGTGGCCTCGGGATTCGAGGTGAGCAGGCGCGCCGCGATCAGCGAATGCGGATTGAAGGTGGCGACGCCCAGCGCCTCGCCGCCCGGCGTGCGCAGGATGACCAGCGAGCCCGGCGGCAGCGCCTTGGTCTCGGGGTCCATCAGGATCTCGTTGGAGAAGGCCCAGGGATGGCCCGACCGGACGCGGCGGTCCTCGCCGGCGCGCAGCAGGACACTCGGCAGTTTCTTCGCGGCCACTCTATTCTCCCCGGGCAGTACCATCGCGACGGGGATCGGCACCGCCTTCCCACCCGTCACTGGAAGATGGGCCCACCCGGCGAATGCCGGCGAGGCCACCCTCATGCACGCGGACTTGTACTTGATGGCCCAAGGCGCGCAAGCCGCCTGCCAGGCCCGTCACCGGCGTGCCCGCTTCCAGTTCCGTCGCACCATTGCGGTTGTTCACCCTGGGTTGCGCGAGGGCTGCAGCAATCGGCAGGTCCCAATCGAGCGCGCCGATCACGGCATGGAGCGCATCGCCGATGATGCGCGACCCGCCGGCCGAGCCCACGGCCAGGACGAGGCGGCGGTCCCGGTCGAGGACCAGGGTCGGCGACATCGAGGAGCGCGGCCGCTTGCCCGGCTCGACCCGGTTGGCGATTTTCTTGCCGTCGGCCTCGGGCTGCGCGGAGAAATCGGTCAGCTCATTGTTGAGCAGGAAGCCGCGCAGCATGATCTGGGCGCCGAACGGCGCTTCGATGGTGGTGGTGAAGGCGACGGCATTGCCCCAGCGATCGACGATGCTCATGTGGCTGGTGCCGCGCTCGACATATCCCGGCGGCACGCCGGGACCGACCGGACCCATGCTGCGGTCCGTCGACATCAGCCAGCGGCGCTCCGCCAGATAGGCCGGCGACAGCAAACCCGCCACCGGCACGTCAACGAAGGCGGGATCGGCGACGTAGCGATCGCGGTCGGCAAAGGCCAAGCGGCTCGCCTCGGCGATGAGATGGACTGGGCGCAGACTGTTGGGCGCGTCGCGCCAGATCTGGAACGGTTCGAGCAGTTCCAGCACCTGCACGACCGCGATGCCGCCCGACGACGGCGGTGGCATGCCGCAGACGATCCAGACGCGATAAGGCCCGCACACCGGCTCGCGCTTGATCGGGCGATAGTTGGTCAGATCGGTGAGCGAGAGCGTGCCGGGTCGCACGTGATTGCGCACGCGATCGACCATCTCGGTGGCGATCGCGCCCTGATAGAAGGTGCCCGCGCCGCCGTCGGCGATCAGGCGCATCGTGTCGGCAAGATCGGGATTGGCGATCCTGTCGCCCGCCTTCTTGGGCGAGCCGTCCGTATTGAAGTAGAGCGCGCGGATGGCGGGCTCGTCCCGAAGCCCCGGCATCCGGAAGAGCCAGTTGGCGAGCCGTGGCGGCACGGCGAAACCGTCGCGGGCCGCGGCGATCGCCGGCTCGAACAGCGCACTCCAGGGGAGCTTGCCGTGTTCCTTGTGCGCGAGCTCCAGCATCGCCAGCACGCCCGGCACACCGACGGAGATGCCGGACGCGACGGCCTCGCGATAGCCGAGCGGCTTGCCGTCGCGATCGAGGAACATCGCGGGCGTCGCGCCCGCCGGCGCCGTCTCGCGGCCGTCATAGACGGCGATGGCCCGAGTCGCATTGTCGTAGTTCAACAGGAAGCCGCCGCCGCCGATGCCCGAGGCGTGCGGCTCGACGACGCCCAGCATCATCTGCACGGCTATTGCCGCATCGACGGCCGAGCCGCCGCGCCGGAGCATTTCCAGCCCGGCCTCGACCGCCAGCGGATGGGCCGCCGCCACCATCGTCTGCGGTGCCGCCAACGAGACCGGCACGCGGCAGGCCGCCAGCAGCAGGACGGCGACGACGGCAAGGCGGCGGCCGATCCTCATGCCCGGCGCGCCACGATGAACAGCCGTCGGAAGGGGAAGATCGTGATGCCGTCGGCGCGCGTCGGATAGGCCTTGGCGAGCAGGGCCGCATAGGTGTCGTAGAACGCCGTACGTTCCGGCTCCGCCAGCAGATCGAGGAACGGACGCAGGCCCGTGCTGGCCGTAAATTGCGCCACCGGATCTTTTCCGGTGAGCGGCTGCTGGTAGATCGTCTCCCAGATTTCCAGATCCGAGCACAGCGGCTTCAGCACGTCGTAATAGCGCGCCGGCTCCAGCACCGGCCGGATCGTGCGCACGTTGGCGAGCTTGTCGCGCCACGGTCCCGCCTCGGCCGCAGTGCGCATCAGTGCATGCGACGGCGCCTCGTGATTGCGCGGCATCTGGATGGCGAGCTGGCCGCCTGGGGGCAGCTGCTTCAGCAGGCCGGGGAACATGTCGATATGTCCCTCGAGCCAATGATAGGCGGCGTTGCTGTAGAGGATCCCCGGCGGCTTGCCCGGCTTGAACTGCGCGAGGTCTCCTTTGGCGAACGTCACGCGGCTGTCGACGGTCTGCGTGCGCGCCTTGGCGAGCATCTCCTCCGACGAATCGATGCCGACGATCTCCGTGTCGGGAAAGCGCTCGGCCAGGATGCGCGAGATGTTGCCGGCGCCGCAGCCGAGATCGTAGATCGCGTGGCCCGGCCGTGCGCCGTTGGCCGGATCGAGCCGGCCCATCAGGTCGAGCGCAGGCCGCACGCGATGATCGGCGAACTTCAGGTAGAGGTTGGCATCCCAGAGCATTATTTCTCCTCGAACGCGGCATCGACCGGCACACGATACGCCGTCGCGATCTTGTTGCCCTTCTGCGCTGCCAGCACGACAGCCATGAACTCACCATACATCTCTTCGTTCATGCCCTTCTGCCGCGCCATGTAGCCGTGCGAGTTGATGCAGTAGTCGCACTGGTTGGCGACCGACACGGCGAGATAGATCAGCTCCTTGGTGAGGCCATCGAGCTTGCCCGGCGCCATCACGGCCTTCATCTCGGCGGCGAACCGCTCCATCACATCGGGATGGCGGGCGAGCGCCTTCCATACATTGTTGATGCCGGCCGGATCGGTGCCGCGTGCCGCCGCAATGCCCTCGACCACCGCCTTGGCGCGCGGGTTCATGTCCTTGTACTCGGTCAACTTGGCCATCGGTCGCTCCCGCAAAAACAAAAAGGGCCGGCATGACGCCGGCCCTATCATGGCGCTTATCGGCCGATTGTCAGTACATATGCTGGCCGCCGTTGATCGACAGCGTCGAGCCGGTGATGAAGCCGGCATCGTCGGCGATCAGGAACATCACGCCGCGGCCGATTTCCTCGGCCTTGCCGAGGCGGCCGACCGGAATCTTGGCCACGATCTTCTCCAGCACGTTGGCCGGCACGGCCGCGACCATGTCGGTCTCGGTGTAGCCCGGGGCGATGGCATTCACGGTAATGCCCTTCGATGCGCCTTCCTGGGCCAGCGCCTTGGTGAAGCCGTGGATGCCCGACTTGGCGGCGGCGTAGTTCACCTGGCCGTACTGGCCACCCTGGCCGTTGATCGAGCCGATGTTGACGATGCGGCCAAAGCCGCGCGTGTTCATGCCTTCCCACACCGCCTTCGACATGTTGAAGCAGGAGCCGAGATTGGTGTCGATGACGGCATCCCACATGTCGCGCGTCAGCCGGCGCATGGTCGAGTCTCGGGTGATGCCGGCGTTGTTCACCAGCACGTCGACCGGACCCAGATCCTTCTCGATCTGCGTGATCACCGCCTGGCAGGCAGCGAAGTCGCCGACGTCGAACTTGTAGACCGCGATGCCGGTCTCGCCCTTGAATTTCTGGGCGGCGTCCTCATTGCCGGCATAGGTGGCGGCAACCTTGTAGCCCTTGTCCTTCAACATGCGCGAAATGGCGCCGCCGATGCCGCGCGTTCCGCCCGTTACCACTGCAACTCTTTGAGCCATTTTTTCCTCCCAAGACGTGCCGCCCACGCACTCTAGCCGGTTCCATCCGAATTCACAGCCGGTGGCGGATAGAGACGAATATTTGACGGTCTTAGAACCGTCCTCATGAAACCCTTCACCGCCCTCCTCGGCGCCGCCGCCGGAACCCACGCCGCCGATCAGCTGGCCCTCGCAACCCTGCCCTTGACCGCGACCCTGGTCCTGGGTGCCGGACCCGATGTGCTCGGCCTGCTGGTCGCGGCCCAAAGTGCGGCCTGGTTGCTGGTTTCGCTGCCGGCCGGCGCCTGGGTCGATCGCCTGCCGCGCCGCCAGCTTCTGATCGTGGCCCTCGGCCTCGGCCTGCTGGCCTCGGTGATCGCCGTGGTCGCCGCTGCAACGGGCGCCGCCAGCCTGCTCGGGGTCGCCGCCTTCGCAGGCGCCTCGGGAACCGTCGTCTATGTCCTGACCTCGGTGTCGTTGCTGCCCAGTATCGTTGCCTCGACCGACCTGCCGCGGGCCAACGCACGACTGGAGCTGGCACGCGCCATCGTCAGCCTCGCTGCCCCCTTCGTGGCAGGCCTCCTCGCCCAGCATCTGTCGCCGACCTGGGGCTATGCGCTGGCCGCACTCGGCGCCGCACTGGCGCTCGCCTGCGTCCTGGCGCTGCCCCGCGTGCCGGCACCCGCCGCCGGCACCGCGCGGCCCTCGTTCCTGGCTTCCATCCGCACCGGGGCACGCTTTGTGGTCCATCATGAGCTGCTGCGCGGCATCAGCCTCTGCGCGATCTTCTGGAACTTCGCCTTCTTCGCGTTGCTGGCGATCTGGGCGCCGCTGGCGCTGGGCCCGCTCGGCCTCGACCCGGCACGCATGGGCCTGGCGCAATCCGCCTACGGCGCCGGCCTGATCCTGGGCGCACTGGTGGCGCCAGCCGCCTCACGGCGCCTGCCGCCGCTCGCGACGCTCATCTTCGGACCGGCCGTGTCGGTCGTGGCCGCAGGCCTGTTCCTGGCAGCACCCGGGCACGGCGGCACCGCCACAGGCTTTGCGCTCGCCGCGGTCGGCTACTTCCTGGTGGGCTTCGGGCCGATGCTGTGGCTGATCTGCCAGACCACGGTGCGCCAGCTCGTAACGCCGCTCTCGCTGATGGGCCGGGTCAACGCCACGGTGCAGACGGCGATCTACGGCATCCGTCCGCTCGGCGCCCTGGCTGGCGGCTTGCTGGCGGCCCAGGCCGGCCTGCAGAGCGCCCTGGTGCTGATCGCCGTTGCCTTCGCCCTGTCGGCGCTGGCGATCGTGCTGTCGCCGCTGGCCCGGCTGCGGACGATGCCCGCTTGCGCCGCTTGACCGAGAAGCGCCGCCGTCGGACGCTGGCGGCGGAGGTCGTTTTCATGATGAAGTTCTTGGTCGCCGCTGCCCTGGCCCTGTCGGCCGCCGCCTGCAGCTCCGGTCCGGGTTCCGGGTCGGAATGGCAGAAGTCCTACGGCAAGACGTTTTACGAACCGAACGAGGGCATGGCCGCGCTCTACATCATCCGGGACGACCCCGGTGCGGATCCTGCGCCGATCGGCATCACCAAGGACCAGTATCCCGTCGGCAGCCTCGCCAGCTCGACCTGGATGCGCCTTGACCTGCCGCCGTCGGGCTACGACCTCCGCGCTTACGGCACCCAGGGCAGTACGGAGCTCATCGTCACGGTCAACGCCGGGCAGAGCCGCTTCTTCGTGGCCGAGCCCAAGACTCCGGGCAACGCGCAGCTTCGGGAGATTACCCAGGTCGCGGGACGCCAACTGGTGCGCAAGGGCCAACCGGTCGCCAGCAGCCCCTGATCGAGCCGAAAACGACGGCGGCCCCCGGACGAAAGACCAGGGGCCGCTCTAATCGTGTCGCTATCGACGCAGTGCCTAGTCGCGCTGGACGCACATGGCGATGCCCATGCCGCCGCCGATGCACAGCGTGGCGAGTCCCTTGCGGGCGTCACGTTTTTGCATCTCATGCAACAATGTGACGAGCACTCGCGCGCCGGAAGCGCCGATCGGATGACCAAGGGCGATGGCACCGCCATTGACGTTGACTTTGTCGACGTCCCAGCCGAGTTC
>JBQTJT010000017.1:0-6934 GCA_052386855.1 Reyranella sp. | reverse complement strand
CTCCTGGCTTTCGGCAACCAGAAGCTTCAGCTCGCCGGCCGAATGCATGGAAGCCTCGCCCATCCCGGCCTGGAGGCCGCAGAGCCGGAGCACGAGATTGCCGAGGCCGTTCAGGACGGTGATGGCCGGCCTCAGCAGCCAGCGGAACAGGCCGAGCGGGCGCACGACCCATAGCGCCGTGCTCTCGCTGCGCTGAAGGGCGAGGCTCTTGGGCGCAAGTTCGCCCAGCACGATGTGCAGCGCCGTGATGAGGATGAACGAGATCGCGACCGCGATCGCATAGGCGCTGATCCCGGCCAACGAGCCGATGCTGCCCGCCAGCACCGGCTCGATCAGGTGCGCGATCGCGGGCTCGCCGATCCAGCCCAGCGCCAGCGAGGAGATGGTGATGCCGAGCTGGGTGGCCGCGAGGTTGGAGTCGAGATGTTCCAGCGCCCGCTCCAGCGCCTTGGCGTTCATCTTTCCGGCCGCGACCAGTTCCAGGACGCGGCTGCGGCGGACGGCGACCAGAGAGAATTCGGCTGCAACGAAGAAGCCGTTGGCGGCCACGAGGAGAAAAACGGCCAGCAGGCCGCCGAATTCAAACATGTATTTCTCCAGCAGAGACCGAACGCTCTAGCGCGGCCCACCTTAACGCGGTGTGTCGCCCGCCAGGGTGATGCGGTGCATGACGCGGCGGTGGCCGTGATAGTCGTTGATCGGATTGTGCATGGTCGCGCGATTGTCCCAGAAGGCGAGCGAGCCCGCCTGCCAGCGGAAGCGGCAGGTGAATTCCGGCCGGGTCTGGTGATCCCACAGGAACCGCAGCAGCGGCAGGCTTTCCTTTTCCGTCCAGCCCTTGATGTGGGCGGTGTGCGCGTCGGACGTGTAGAGCGCCTTGCGCCCGGTCTCGGGATGGGTGCGCACGATCGGATGCTCCGCCGTCAAGACCTTCAGCTCCACGCCGGCAGCCTTCATCTGGTCCTCGCGCGTCTTGGTGACGTCGGCCTTGGCCGAGGAGCTGACGCCGACCAGACCGTCCAGGACCTTCTTCAGACCGTCCGATAGTGCCTCGTAGGCGAGATACTGGTTGGCGAACATGGTGTCACCGCCATAGGGCGGAACCTCGCGCGCCAGCAGCATGCTGCCCATCGGCGGTTCGGCCAGATAGGTCGTGTCGGAATGCCAGATGCCGCCGAAATTGTTGCGCTCATGCTCGAGCTTCACCACCGGCGTGATCAACGGCGACTCCGGCAGGCCCTTCAGCTGCGGATACTCGACCGGCTCGCCGAACCTGCGCGCGAAGGCGAGCTGCTGGAGCGGCGTGGCGTTCTGGTCGCGCAGGAAGACGACAAGATGGTCGAGCAGCGCCTGGCGCACCTCGCCGACGACGTCGTCCTCGAGCGTGCTCGACATGTCGACGCCATGGATTTCCGCGCCTAACGCGCCGGAAATCGGGCGCACTTCGATATGCCGGTAGTTGCGCATCATCTCTCCCCCGCCCGACGTTTCGCCCAGCCCGGCAGTGTCTTGGCCTTGAAGGCCTTGATCCCCTCCGCCGCTTCGGGCCGGCGCAACAGGCCGACCAGGCTCTCTGCCGCATCGTCGAGCACTGCACGATCATCCCCTGCCGCCGAGGCCAGCACCAGACGCTTTGCTGCGGCCAGCGCCTGCGGTTCCATCTTCAACATGTCGTCGAGCAGCGCCGGCAGCATTGCCTCGATCTCGCTCTCGCTCCGGCAGAGATAACGCCCGATCCCCAGGCGATGGGCTTCGGCCGCGTCGATCACCCGCCCCGTGACCGCGAGATCGCGCGCCGGCCCCTCGCCCAGGCGGCGCACCACAAAGGGAATGACCTGCGACGGGATGAAGCCGACCTTGGGTTCGGGCAGGCCGAATCGGGCGCTGTCGTGCAGGATCACCACGTCCGAGCAGCAGGCCATGCCGAAGCCGCCGCCTACCGCCGAGCCTTCGACCACGGCAATGGTGGCCTGCGGCAAGGCGTCGAGGGCCAGCAGCGCGTCGCCGAACTGGCGGTACGCCCGTACCAGCGGATCGCGAGCCCCCTCGCCCGGCTTCGGCGGCATGTCGGCCATGGCGTCGAGATCGCCACCGGCGCAGAAATGCCCGCCGGCGCCGCGCAGCACGAGCACGCGGCAGGTCGGATCGTCGCGCACCCGGAGGAAGGCATCTTCCAGCTCGAGCATCATCGCGTGCGTGAGCGCGTTGCGCCGCCCTGGGCGATTGAGCGTGAGCCGGGCGATCGCGCCCTCGCGGGCGAGCAGGATGTGGACGTAGTCGGCCATGGGCAAAGTCTTAGCGGCCGTCTATCGTCGCAACAAGATGATGCGATTCATGTTTCCGCTGCTCGCCGCGATCTTGTCGACCTCCTCGGCGATTTCCTCCGCCTCGGCACAGGAATGGAGCCAGGTGTCGACTCCCTCGCCCGGGCCGACCCAGGTGATCGGCTTCTACTCCGCCGGCTGCATCCAGGGCGCGCAGGCCCTGCCCACGGAAGGGCCGGGATACGAGGCGATCCGCCTCAGTCGCAACCGCAACTGGGGCCATCCCGTCACCCTCGATTTCATCAAGCACTTCTCCGAGCAGGTGCGCGCCGCTGGCCAAAGCCAGCTCTATATCGGCGACATCGGCCAGCCACGCGGTGGCCCGATGAGCTTTGGCCATGCCAGCCACCAGGTCGGCCTCGATGTCGACATCTGGTTCGAGCGCCAGCCCGGCGCGCGCCGGGCGCCGGCCGACCGCGAGAACCCGCGGCTGCGTTCGCTGGTGCGCGGCGACGACGGCGGCGTCGACGACGCGGTGTTCGCCGACCAGCACATGGTGCTGCTGCGCATGGCGGCGACCGCACCGGGCGTCGACCGCATGTTCGTGAACAAGTGGATCAAGCAGCGGATCTGCAACACCGCGACAGGCAATCGCGCCTGGCTGCGCAAGCTCGTGCCCTGGTACGGCCACGACGAGCATTTCCACGTCAGGCTCTATTGCCCGCCGGGCAATCCGCAATGCCAGCCGCAGGCCACCTATTCCGACGATGACGGCTGCGGCGAGGCACTGGAGTCATGGTTCCGCAAGGCGCCACTCACGCCGCCGCCGCCCGGCGCCGCGGTAAAGCCCTATCGGCCGAAACTGCCGCCGGCCTGTCAGCAGGTGCTGAACGCGCGCTGAGCCTGGTTCAGGAAAGTCCGCCGCAGGCGTCGGCGCGATTGCGGGCTTCGCTGTCGATCGGCTCCCATCCACCGACCGTCAACAGGCGCCGCCACTCCACGACACTCGAGCCGGGCCCCGTCCGCTGAACGATGAAGCGGATGTTCATCTGCGTGCCGTCGTTCAGGGAGAGCGTCACGACTGCCGCGTTGGCCTCGATCTGCACCACGCCCGTGAAGCCGGCGATCGGCTGTGCCGCGAGGCAGTTCGCCATGACCGTGTAGCCGACGTTGTAAGACGAGGTCCACAGCGGCGGGGTCGGCTGGGGCTTGGTGGTGAGGCCGGTGGTGGCGCAGGCCGCGAGGCCGGGGGCGAGCAGAGCGGCACACAGGGTACGGATCGTCATCGCTCGCCTCGTCTCCTTCAACTCGCCCTGGCTATTCGCCCTGGCCCAGCAGCGTACCGGCGCGCCGCGAGGCGCGAAAGAACCACTGGAAGATCTGGAAGCCGATGCCCAAATAGACCACCGACAGGCCGAAGGCGATGCCCAGCATGTCCCAGTGCACGATCTTCTCGGCCATGATGGCGCGCATGCCCTCGAAGACATAGGCCGGCGGCAGGCCCCACGAGATCACCTGCAGCCACTGCGGCAGCACCGAAACGGGATAGTAGACACCGCTCACCGGCATCAGGATGAAGACGGCGGCCCAGGCGAAGCTCTCCGCGCTCTGGCCGACCCGCATGATCATTCCCGACATCGCGAGCCCGATCGACCAGGAGAACATCTGCAGGATGGCGAAGAAGGCGACCAGCGGCAGGCCGAGCGAATAGATGTTGTAGCCGAAGAAGGCCCAGGCCATCAGCGACACCGGGATCAGGCCCAGCAGCGTGCGCAGGAGTGCGGCGATGATGATGCCGGTCGCCATCTCCCAGGAGCGGATCGGACTGACGAACAGATGACCGAGGTTGCGCGACCACATCTCCTCGAGGAAGGCGATGGAAAGCGAGAGATTGCCGCGCACCACGACTTCCCACAGCAGCAGGCCCGACAGCAGCACGCCCGCCGCCTGGGCCACGAACGAGGCCTGCGGCAGCAGGTACTGGGTCATGAAGCCCCACATCACCATCTGCACCGCCGGCCAGTAGATCGAATCGACCAGCCGCATGATCGAGCTGCGCCAGATCCAGATGTGGCGCATCACCAGGGCGTAGATCCGCTCGATGGAGCCGCTCATTGCGCCGCCTCCCCCTTCTTCAGCGCGTCGAGCCCGCGACCGCGGCCGCGCGCCATGTCGAGGAACACCTCTTCCATGTCCTCGCGGCCGAAGCGTTCGATCAGCTCGCGCGGGCTGCCGCGCTCGAACACGCGGCCGGCCTGCAGCAGGATCACGTCGTCGCACAGCCGCTCGACCTCGCTCATGTTGTGCGAAGCCAACAGAATCGTGGCGTGCGTCTCGCCCTGGTATTCCTTGAGGTAGCTGCGCACCCAGTCGGCCGTGTCGGGGTCGAGCGAGGCCGTGGGCTCGTCGAGCAGCAGCACGTCGGGCCGGTTGATCAGCGCCTTGGCCAGCGCCACGCGCGTCTTCTGCCCGGCCGAGAGCTTGCCTGAGGGCCGGTCGAGAAACTGGGCGATCTGCATGCGCTCGGCGATCTCCACCACCCGGACGCCCAAGTCCTTCACGCCGTAGAGCCTGCCGTAGAAGGCGAGGTTCTGGCGCACCGTGAGGCGATGCGGCAGGTCGACGTAGGGCGAGGAGAAATTCATGCGCGGCAGCGCCGCATAGCGCCGCTTCAGCATGTCGACACCCAGCACCTCGATTTGCCCGGCAGTCGGCTCGAGCAGCCCCAGCAGCATGGCGATGGTCGTGGTCTTGCCGGCGCCGTTGCCGCCCAGCAGCCCGAGCACGGTGCCGGGCTGCACCGTGAAGCTCAGATCGTCGACTGCGACGATCTCGCCGTACACCTTGCGCAGGTGCCGGACATTGAGGGAGGGGCTGTCGGGCATGGCATCATAGCGCCTTGATCGCCGCTTCGATGCGGTCGAGGCCCTTGCTCAGCCGCTCGGCGCCCGACGCGAAGCAGAGGCGGATATTGCCGGTGCCGCCGGGGCCGAAAGCCTCGCCGGGCGCCAGGCCGACCTTGTAGTCCTTCGCCAGCTTCTTGCAGAAGGCCATCGTGTCGTCGATGCCATCGACGGAGAAGAAGGCATAGAACGCCGCTTCCGGCCGCGCGATGGTGACCTTGGGCAGGCCCGACAGGCGCTGGAACACCTGCTCGCCGCCGGCCCGGCATCGCTCGACCATCTGCGCCAGGAAGTCGTCGCCCTTCTCGATGGCGGCAATCGCGCCTCGCTGCAGGAAGGCAGGCGCCCCCGACGTGTTGATCTGGACGAGCTTGGCGATCTGGTCGCCAAGCTGCGCCGGATGCGTGAGCCAGCCCAGCCGCCAGCCCGTCATCGCCCAAGGCTTGGAGAAGCTGTTGAGCACGATCAGCGGATCGTCGGGACCGGCGTGCTCGAGGAACGACGGCGCCACCTGCCGGCCGTCGGGGCGCTTGCTATAGATCAGCCGGGCATAGACCTCGTCGGCCATGATCCAGATGCCGCGCTTCCTGGCAAAGTCGAGCAGCGTGCGCTGCTCGTCCGACGACATCATCCAGCCGGTCGGGTTGCCCGGTGAGTTGACGAAGATCGCGCGCGTGCGGTCGTCGACCGCGTCGAACAGGCGCTGCAGGTCGAGCGTCCAGCCGCCGAGTTTGGTGCGTTCGAGCGCCACGTATTTTGGCACACCGCGCATCAGCTTGGTGGCCGAGGTGATGTTCGGCCAGATCGGCGAGACGATCACCACGTTGTCGCCGGGATCGAGCAGCATCTGGACGGACAGCAGGATCGCCTGCATGCCGCCTGTGGTGACGCTGATGCGGTCGACCGGGCACTTGATGCCATAGAGCCGCTCGGTATAGGCGCTGAGCGAGGCCCGCAGCTCGGGAATGCCGCGCTGCCACGTATAGAAGGTTTCGCCGGCCTGCAGGCCCCTGGCTGCCGCGTCGCGCACGAAGTCGGGCGTCACGAGGTCGCCCTCGCCGAACCACAGCGGCACGACGTCGGGATCGCCGAACACGCTCATGGCGACGTCGGAGATCGGCGATTCGGGCAAGGTCCCGATGGGCCCGCTCAACGAGGCCGCGAGGCCCGGCGGAAGGAAACGGTTGTCGGTCTGCATGATCCCGGACTAGCGCATCGTTCCCCGCGACACCAGCGCGCCAGGGCTGGATTTTCTCATGGGCGTCCCATCGGATACGCGTTACCCTCTTGCCGGGGAGTATTCATGTCGACCGACACAAAAGAATCGATTCTTCAGACTTGGCTGTCCGAACAATATAGCGGCACCTATGCCGACGGCCGGCGGTGCGACGAGCTGGGTTATCTGCAGTGCAAGATCATCTTGAAACCCGAGCGCTTCACGTCAGCTCACGTCTTCAAGGAATTCGCCTCCCTGGTCCACCGCGCCGCCCAGGCGACGGGCATCGGCTATCAGCACACGCCGAAATCGCAACAGCGCCCGGAAGTGCGCGAGGTGTTGTTCCTCGATACAGGTGACTACCACCTCTACAACAACTCGTTCATCTGCCGTCGGCGCATCGCCTACGAGGACGGCTTTGCCATCGGCGATCCCGAGATCGTCTTCAAGTACCGCAGCGACGACATGGCGAAGGCCCAGGCGATGGATGGGGGGGCGCCCCACGACGGCCACAACAAGATGAGGATAAAAAAAGACAGACAGCCCCGCAC
>JBQTJT010000016.1:0-79742 GCA_052386855.1 Reyranella sp. | reverse complement strand
GCCGGCAAAGCCAAGATGGTGGCGACAATCGCCGTCGCCCGAAAGCTGCTCACCATCCTCAACGCCATCCTCCGAGACAAAACACCATGGCAAAATGCTTGACCCCTGACACAGTCGCTGAGGAGCGGTCCGTAGGACTGCGTCTCGAAGGGTGGCACCAACAATACTGTTGCCCATGCTTCGAGACGGCCGCTTCGCGGCCTCCTCAGCATGAGGTTTTTGTTGTCCTTGAGTTTGGTGCGCTACTTCTTCAGCGGCAGGATCTGGCCGCGGATCTCGCCGTCGGGGAATTTCTCCGTCATCACGTTGATGTACCAGAGGCCGGCCACGACCTGGCCGGCCTGCTCCTCGGTGAGCGTGACACCGTTCGATAGATGCGAGCGGTCGCGATAGAACGGGACGTCGATCGGCACGATCTTCTCGGCGTTTTCGCCGGGCGGCGCCGGGCCGTGCAGATAGGCAATGGTGACCGGCCCGCTCAGGCCGACCAGATTCAGGCGATACTCCAGCACCTTGGTCGAAGGCCGGTAGACCGCGGTGAAATAGCCGCTGCCCTTGGTCGTAGTCGGCGGCACTTCACTGGCGCCGTTCAGCGTGGCCCGGAAGTCGGTCTTTGGCAGCGTGGGCTCGCCCGGGTAGAACGAGCAGGCACCCGCCGTGAGCAGGAGTCCGAGAAGCAGGGCGCGGCGAACCATTGTCTTCAGTCTACGCTGCCAGCGCCGCGATCGTCCCCCGGGTAAATCACGCCCGGTGATGGACCGGCGCCTGCCCGTAGACGGGTGTCGGGAGGCCCTCCAGCCGCGCCTTGAGCTGCAGCGCCAGGAACCGCGAATAGAGCCGGGACTGCATGAGATTGCCGCCGTGGAACCAGAGGTTCTCCTGTGCCGTCGGCTTCCACATGTTGCGCAGCTCGCCCTCCCACGGCCCGGGATCCTTCGCCGTGTCGGAGCCCAGCCCCCAGCACAGGCCGACCTTGTCGGCGACCTCGGGCGAGATCAGTTCAACGGCCCACTGGTTCATCGACCCGTAGCCAGTGGCATAGACAACGAGGTCGGCTTTCAGCTCGGAGCCGTCGTTCAGCACGACGGAGTCGGCCGTGAGCCGCGCCACCTCGACGCCCGACTTGAGTTTGATGCGGCCGTCGGCGATCAGCTCCGATGCGCCGACGTCGATGTAGTAGCCGGAGCCGCGGCGGAGATACATCGGCCCGATGCCGGTGTCGTCCTCGCCGAAGGTGAGCTTGAAGCCGGCGGCCGTGAGGCGCGCGTAGAAATCCGCATCCTCGCGCCGGATCTGCTCGACCACCGGCCGCATGACCTGCGGTAGCGCGCCATAGGGCATCGACGCCGTCGTGAGGTCGGCGATATCGGTGGTGATGCCGGCCGCCAGGGCCGCCTCCGAATAGAGCGCGCGGTTTTTCGCCAGCGTCTCCGCCCGCATGACGAGCGTCGGCGAGCGCTGCAGCAGCGTGACGTCGGCGCCGTGCTCCCAGAGATCGGCCGCGATGTCGTGCGCCGAATTGTTCGAGCCCACGACGACACAGCGCTTGCCGGCCCAACCCTTGCCGCCGGTGTGCCGGCTGGAATGATGCTGTTTGCCTTTGAACAGATCGGCGCCGGCAAAGCGCGGGACCTCGGGAAAGCCCGACATGCCGGTGGCCAGCACGATGTGCTTCGGCGTCATCGTGACCGGCTTGCCGTCGCGCTCGACGACGACGGTCCATTCCTGCCGGGCGTCGTTCCATGATGCGCCCTTGCACTTCGTCGAACTCCAGTAGTCGAGCTCCATGATCTTCACATAGGATTCCAGCCAATCGCCCATCTTGTCCTTGGGCGTGTAGATCGGCCAGTGATCGGGGAACGGCAGGTACGGCAGATGGTCGTACCAGACCGGATCGTGCAGGCAGAGCGACTTGTAGCGGTTGCGCCAGGCGTCGCCCGGCCGCGGATTGCGATCGACGATCAGCGCCGGCACGCCCAGGCGCTTCAGCCGCGCACCAAGCCCGATGCCACCCTGCCCGCCGCCGATCACCAGCACGTAGGGCTGGCGCCCGTAGCCGATTTCGTCGGCGTCGGCCTGGCGTCGGTCGGTCCAGGTGACGCGGTTCTGGATGGCGCCATGCTGGACGCCCGACTCGCGGGTGGCACCCTTCAGCTCCTCGAAGCCCTTCAACTCCATCAGGGCAGTGAACAGCGTAGAAGCCTTGCCGTCCTTCAGCCGGACATGGCCGGTGCCGCGACCGCGCGCCGTCTCGAAGGTGAACCAGCCGTCGCGGTCGCCGGGCACGAACCCGTCGGGCTGCACGTCCCGAAGCCGCGCCGTCAGCATGTCGGCGATCGCCTGGTGCCCCTCCAGGGTGACGATGTTCCAGGTGAAGGAAACGAGGTCGCGCCAGTAGCCGTCGTCGGCGAACAGGGCGGCCGTGCCGGCGACATCGCTGTTCTTCAGGGCAGCGGCAAAACGGGCGAGCCAGTCGGACACGGCAGATGAGGCAGTGGTTTCTTTCATGGGGCGCACTCTAGCCAAAGAATCCCCCGGCGGGTGCCGGGCCTTTTCGCGGAACGATGCGAAGGGGCTGGCCCGGCGGCCGGGGTGGGAGGATGATTTCGCCCGGGAGGGCCACGCCCATGAAATACGACGTCATCTCCGCCGACGGACATATCGACCTGATCTGGTTGCCGACCGACCTGTTCACGAAAAACGCGTCGAGCCAGATGAAGGAACGCATGCCCTACGTGGTCGACGGACCGAAGGGACCGGAATGGACCAGCCGCAACGGCGCCAAGTTCGGCCTGGTAAACGGCATGGGATCGGCCGGCCGCGAATATGTGCCGGGCATCATCCACCGCTCCGACCGCATGGCCTCGACCGGCCTCTATGACGACGGCAAGAAGGGCATCCGCCGCCTCACCGAGGTCGACCTGCGTCTCAAGGACCAGGACCGCGACGGCGTGCAGGCCGAGGTGCTGTACGGCGTGCTGGGCTCGAGCGGCCGGCTGAACGACCCGGAAGCCGCGCTGGAAATGCTGCGCATCTACAACGACTGGCTCCATGACTTCTGCAAGGCGGCACCCGACCGGCTGGTCGGCCTCGCCAACCTCCCGAACTACAATATGGAGGAGTCGGTCGCCGAGGCGATGCGTTGCGCCAAGCGCGGCGTGCGCGGCCTCGACATCGCCAACCGGCCCGACATGACGCCGCTCTGGGACGAGCACTGGGAGCCATTGTGGAAGTTCGGCCACGAGACCGGCATTCCGCTCCATTTCCACACGATCGGTGGCCGCTCACCCGACGTCACCAAGTTCCCGGCGCACGTGCAGCGCCGCATCTTCGCCGTGCACATCACCGGCTTCCAGATGCACATGAGCACCATGCTGATGGGGCTGATCTTCTCGGGCGCGCCGGAGCGCTATCCGAACCTGAAGATCGTGATCGGCGAGGCCGGCCTCGGCTGGATCCCCTACGTGCTGCAGCACATGGATCTCGAGTGGGAGGATCAGTTCAAGGACCTCGATCTCAAGATGAAGCCCAGCGAGTACTGGCATCGCCAGTTCTACGCCACCTACCAGACCGATCCGGTGGGCATCGAACTGCTGAAGCACCTCGGCGAGGACAATGTCATGTGGGGGTCGGACTTCCCGCATCCCGACGGCATCTGGCCGGACAGCCAGCAGTTCCTGAGCGAGGAGCTGACAGGCGTCCCGGCCGGGGTGCGTCGCAAGATCGTCCGCGACAACGCGATGAAGCTCTATCGACTGAACGCGTGAGCGACATTCAAGGCAGCGGTACCGCACGCACCGCCCTGCTGACGACGCTGGCGATGCTGGCCTTCGCCGGCAATTCGCTGTTTTGCCGCCTCGCGCTCCGCGACACCGAGATCGACGCCGCGAGCTTCACCGCGATCCGGCTCGCCTCCGGCGCGCTGGTCCTGGCGGCACTCCTCATGCTGCGCGGCAAGCGCCCCACGGCAGGCGGAAGCTGGCCGATGGCGGTCATGCTGTTTGCCTACGCCGTATGCTTCTCCTTCGCCTACCGCGATCTCACCGCGGCCACGGGCGCCCTGCTGCTGTTCGGCGCCGTCCAGTTCACCATGACGGGCTACGGCCTGTGGGCCGGCGAACGAATCCGCGGCCTCAAGCTGGTCGGCCTGCTGGTGGCACTGGCCGGCCTGGTCTGGCTGCTGCTGCCCGGCCTCGCGGCACCTCCCCTGCTGGCGGCGGGGCTGATGCTGGCGGCGGGCATTGCCTGGGGTGTCTATTCACTCCTGGGCAAGGGCGCCGGCGATCCGACGGCGGCCACCGGCGGCAATTTCCTGCGCTCCCTGCCCTTTGCCGCGGCCCTTGCCCTGACGGCCGCGACAACCGCCGGCCCGGTCGACCATACCGGCGCGCTCTATGCCGTGCTCTCAGGCGCCGTAACCTCGGGCCTGGGCTATGTCCTCTGGTATGCGGCGCTCCCGATGCTGCGGGCGACGACGGCCGCGACGGTGCAACTTTCGGTGCCGGCCATTGCGGCCCTGGGCGGGGCAGTGCTACTCGCCGAGCCGGTCACGACGCGCCTGTTGGTCGCGTCGGTGGCGGTGCTGGGCGGCATCGCGCTCACGATCTATCGGAAGAATTGAAAGAAGGCCCCATGTTCCAGGTCTCCGAGCGTCTCAAGAACGTAAAAGTGTCGGCGTCCGCCGCCATGACCCGCAAGGTGCGCGAGTTACGCGCCGAGGGCGTGAAGATCGTGGGCCTGTCGTCGGGCGAGCCCGACTTTCCGACGCCGCTGCATGCCATCGAGGCAGCCCACAAGGCAGCCCTTGCCGGCGATACCAAGTATCCGCCGCAGGACGGCGTGAAGCCGCTGAAGGAGGCGATCCGCGCCAAATTCAAGCGCGACAACAATCTCGACTATGCGCTGGACGAGATCATGGTCTCCAACGGCAGCAAGCAGATCATGTACGACGCGCTGATGGCGAGCGTGAACCCCGGCGACGAGGTGATCATCCCGGCACCCGGCTGGATCTCCTATGCCGACCAGGCGACGGTGGCGGGCGCCACGCCGGTGCCTGTGTCGTGCCCCGAGAACAACCAGTTCAAGCTGCGCGCCGCCGACCTCGAGGCCGCGATCACGCCCAAAACCAAGTGGATGGTGCTGAACTTCCCCAACAATCCGACCGGCGCGGTGTGCTCGCGCGCCGAGATGCGCCAGATCGCCGACGTGCTGCTCGCCCATCCGCACGTGCTGATCATGGCCGACGATGTCTACGAACACCTGATCTATGACGACTTCGGCTTCTGCACCATCGCCGAGGTCGAGCCGAAGCTGAAGGAGCGCACGCTGACGGTGAATGGCGCATCGAAGGCCTATGCCATGACCGGCTGGCGCGTGGGCTTCGCCGGCGGGCCGAAGCCGCTGATCGCCGCCATGACCAACATGCAGGGCCAGATCGGCTCGGGCATCTCGACCATCAGCCAGGCGGCCGCCACGGCGGCGCTGAACGGTCCGCAGGAGCTGCTGAAGGAGCGCGCGGCCGACTACCAGAAGCGGCGCGACGAGGTCGTGGCGATGCTGCGCGCGGCGCCCGGCATCACCTGCCACAAGCCCGAGGGCGCGTTCTACGTATTCCCCAACATCGCGGGCTGCATCGGCAAGACCAGCAAGGGCGGCCGCAAGATCGACACCGACACCGCCTTCGTGACGGCGCTGCTCGAGGAGAAGCATGTCGCCACGGTGCAGGGCGCGGCCTACGGCATGAGCCCCTACTTCCGTATCTCCTACGCCACCGACATGGCCAGCCTCCGCGAAGGCTGCGGACGCATCCAGGAATTCTGCCGCGAGCTGCGCTGAGCCGTGCTCTACATCCTCGACAGCGGGGCGATCGCCCAGCAACCGGAAATTCCGGCCCATGCCGCCGCGGGCGACCTGCTGATCCCCGAGGCCGTGGCCCGCGACATCCGCGGTCGCCGGAACCGCGGACTGCGCGACGATCTTGAGGGGCTTCTCGAGCGGGCGATCGAAGCCGGCGCCATCGTCGCGCCAGCCGCCGATGGCGGCACCGCGGAGCTTGCCCTGAAGTGTGCCCGGGAAGGCGGCGCCGGAAATGTCCGCGTGGTCACGACCGACCGCCGGCTGGTCCAGCTCATGGCCTCGAAGGGCGTTGCATCGATAGGCGGCAACCAACTCCTGGCCGAGCTGTCGATGGCGTCCTCCGACGCCGGCATCGAACAGGCCGCCCGGCGCATCGTGTCGGCGCAGCATCGCTACCTTGCCGCCAGCGCCGCGATCGCCGTCGCCGCCACGGGCCTGGCCATCCTCGTGGTGCTCAACCACCAGCTCATCTTCCACACGGCGCCCGACTGGATCGTGCCCATCGCGCTCCTGCTGGCAGGACTCCTGTTCTTCTGGTGGCGCGAGCGCGACCATCTCTCCTACGGGCTGTTCGAGGTCATGGTCGGCCTGCTCATCTCCTCGCAGTCCATCGTCACGCTGCCTGCGCCCTATGAACTGTCGACCGCCAAGTCGATCCAGCTGGTGGGCGGGCTCTATGTCATGGTGCGCGGGTTCGACAACGTCGATCGCAGCATCGACGACACGCGTCTCGGCGGCTGGTGGAAACGGTTGTTTCGCCGTGGATGATGGAGAAACGGCCGGCAGACCGGCCTAGATTTCTTTTATCCGTTTGAGCTGCGCCGGGATGCCGAGCTTGCGCGAGCAGAGCGGCCAGTGCCACGGCTCGTGCAGATCATAGATCATGTACCAGGTGAGGCTGGCGGCCTTCTCGTAGTCCTGCGTGTACTCGGCGGCTTCCTTCATCGTCAGCACCGTGCCGTCGCGCATGCGCGTGTAGGTGATGAAAGTGCGCAGGGTGAACTGGAAGCGTCCGTGATAGGCGCCGCGGCTGCCGTAGATCGGCCGCGCCGATGGGCCCCAGCTCCCGCTCTCACAGGTCGCGAGCTGCTGCAGGAGTTGTTCCTTGCGATCGGCCAGCTCCTGCTCGCGCGGCGTGAGGCCGGGCGCGACCGCCGCGACTTCCGGCGGCTTGGAGCCGGCGCAGCCGGCGACGACCAGCGAAGCGGCGACGAGAAAAGGGAGAGTGGCGGCGCGAAGGGCGATCACAACCGACCATTGATCCCATGAAATCACTGGCGCGGCAAACCCCCGCGACGCAAGCTCATGACACACAAGGTGCGGTATGAATCACGGCGAGATGCGCCAAGGAGTGTAACCGCCCTGTCCGTCTTAGCTATCCGACCTGACGCGCCTGCCCCGCCCAGTACTTGGCCCGCAGCACTTTCTTGTCGACCTTGCCGACAGCGGTGAGCGGCAGGCTGTCGACGATCTCGATCTGCTTCGGTGCATGCGGGCCACCCTTGCGGTCCTTCACGAGCTGCATCAGTGCCTCGGGAGAAGGCGTGCAGCCGGCCCTGGCGACGATCAGCGCTGCGACGGCCTCCCCCCACTTCTCGTGCGGCACGCCGAACACGGCCGCCATGGCGACGTCGGGATGCGAGGAGAGGACATCCTCCACTTCGCGCGGAAAGATGTTGAAGCCGCCGCTCACAATCATGTCCTTCTTGCGATCGACGATGTAGAGGTAGCCGCGCTCGTCGGCACGGGCGATGTCGCCGGTGTGCAGCCAGCCGCCCTTGAAGGTCTCGGCCGTCTGGTCGGGACGCTTCCAGTATTGTTCCATGGCATGTGGGGCGCGCACGCAGATCTCGCCCGCCTCGCCCGGTTCGACCTCGTTGTTGTCCTCGTCGCGCAGGGTCACACTGCAGGACGCGATCGGGAAGCCGCAGGACGCAAACAATTCGGGCCGCCTTGCGTCGTGGTCAGCCTTCCTGAGCACGCTCACCGGATAGCACTCGGTCTGGCCGTAGAGCTGGCTAAAAACCGGGCCGATGCGCTCCAGCCCCTCGACCAATCGCGTCGGCGACATCGGCGAGGCGCCGTAGAGGATCAGCTCCAGCGAGGAGAGATCGGTCTTTTCGAGCTTGGGATGATCGAGCAGCACATAGACCATCGTGGGCACGAGCAGGGTGAAGTTGATCTTCTCGCGCTCCAGCGTGTCCAGGAACCGCTCGGGATCGAAGCCCTTCATGAGATGAACCGTGCCGCCCTTCAGCAACGCCGGTACGACCTTGGTGCCCGCCACATGGGTGATGGGCGCGGCAGCGAGGTAGCGCGGTGTCTCGGGAAACTCGAAGTCGGCAGCGACCGCAGTCGTCATGGCGGCCGTCGAGCGGTGGCGGCGGATCGCGCCCTTGGACTTACCCGTGGTGCCGCCGGTGTAGTTGATGACGGAATAATCGTCCGGCGTCGCGAGATTGACCGCGCTTGCCTCGCCGATCCGCTCGGCCGCGGCCACAAGATCGCGGCCGAAGTCCGCCTTGCCCATGGTCAGTACTACCTTGAGCCGATCGGCAGCCTTCGCGGCGATTTCACCACCGCGCTGGGCGTGTGTCCTTGCATCGACGATCAGCCCACTCACCTCCGCATCCTCGATGACGTCGAGATGATCGCCCAGGGCTCCCAGCGGATGCAGCCAGGTCGTGATCAGGCCCAGCCCGCTCGCCGCCACGCCAGCGCACCAGGTCTCGGCATTGTTGGCACTCAGGAACGCCACCGTCTGGCCCTTCTTCAAGCCTGAAGCCGCCATCGCCGCCTGCAGGCGACCGATCAGCGCCAGAGCGCCCAGATAAGTGAGGCTGCCACCATCCCATACGAAGGCCCGGCGCTCGGGAAAGCGCGCCAGGGCGCGCAGGATCATGTCGGTACCGGTGGG
Organism: Reyranella sp.; assembly: GCA_052386855.1. Taxonomy (GTDB): domain Bacteria; phylum Pseudomonadota; class Alphaproteobacteria; order Reyranellales; family Reyranellaceae; genus Reyranella. The sequence continues at coordinate 70,969 of JBQTJT010000016.1, read as the reverse complement.
AGCCTCGGCGATGGCGTCATGCATCGGATCAACCCTTCGCCGGATGAACCTTGATCCAGTGCCGCGCGATCTCCTCGCGCGTCGCCACCCAGACCTTGGGCTTGGACGCGACATAGTCGAGGAAGCGCGCCAGCGAGGCGGCTCGACTGGGGCGGCCGGCGAGCCGGCAATGCAGTCCGATCGACATCATCTTCGGCGCGCGCGAGCCCTCGGCGTAGAGCACGTCGAAACTATCTTTCATCGCCTGCAGCCAGCCGTCGCCCGCGGTATAGCCCGGCGCGACCGCGAACTTCATGTCGTTCACTTCCAGCGTGTAGGGAATGATGAGGTGCGGCGTGCGGCCGACCTTCACCCAGTAGGGCAGGTCGTCGCTGTAGGAGTCGCTCGAATAGAGGAAGCCGCCGTGCTTGATGACGGCCTCGAGCGTGTGCATGCCGAAGCGGCCGGTGTACCAGCCGACCGGCGGCTTGCCCGCGGTGTCCTTGATGGCCTTCACCGCCTGCTTCATGTGATCGAGCTCCTGCTCGAGCGTGAAATCCTTGTAGTTGATCCAACGCCAGCCGTGGCTCGCCACCTCGTGCCCATCTTCGGCCATCGCCTTGCCGGCGGCGGGATTGAGCTCCAGCGCCTTGCCGACCGCCCACGAAGTGAAGCGCATGTCGCGCTCCTTGAAGAGCCGCAGGATGCGCCAGAATCCGGCGCGGCTGCCGTACTCGTACATCGACTCGATGCTGAGATCGCGCCCGCCCTGGACCGGGATGCCCCCGGGCGTCTCCGACAGGAACGTCTCCGAGGCCGCATCGCCGTTCAGAATGGTGTTCTCGCCACCCTCCTCGTAGTTCAGCACGAAGCTGACCGCGATCCGCGCCTCGCCCGGCCACTGGGGATCGGGCGTATTGGGGCCGTAGCCGATCAGGTTGCGGTCGAGATGATTGTGCATGGTGCGCGGCCCCCGGAACGCAGGTGATTGAAGAGCAACTATGCGGCGGCTATAGCTCCCGCGACAAGCTTCGAGGAGAGGTCATGGCGGAAGGCAACGTCGCCGGGGCGGTGCGCGAGGATCGTTTGTGGCAGCGGCACGCCGACATGGCGAAGCTCGGCGGCACCCCCAAGGGCGGTGTCAACCGCCAGGCGCTGTCGGCGGAGGACGCCGCGGCACGGAACCTGCTTGGCGCCTGGGCCAAGGCGCGCGGCTTCGCCACCTTCACCGACGCCATCGGCAATCTCTTCGTGCGCCGCGAGGGCACGGATGCCCAGGCGCGGCCGGTGCTGAGCGGCTCGCATATGGACAGCCAGCCCACGGGCGGACGGTTCGACGGCATGTATGGCGTGCTGGCAGCCTTCGAGGCGCTCGAAGCGCTGGAGGACGCCGGCATAAGAACCCGGCGGCCGGTCATGGCGGTGGCCTGGACCAACGAGGAAGGCTCGCGCTTCCAACCCGGCGCCATGGGCTCGGCGGTATTCGCCGGCCACAACAGGCTCGACGATATGCTTCAGGTGAAGGATTGGAAGGGCGTCGTGCTGAAGGACGCGCTGGCCGAGACACTGAAGGCCGCCCCCGCGCCGTTGCGCGACGGCCCGCCGGGCTTCCCGCTCGACTTCTATGTAGAAGCCCACATCGAGCAGGGGCCGCGGCTGGAGAACGAGAAGAAGACGATCGGCGTCGTCACCGCCATCCAGGGCAGCCGCCGCTACATCGTCGAGACGGTGGGCGAGGAGGCACACGCCGGCACGACGCCGCGCGCCGCCCGCAAGGATGCTTTTGCTGCCGCGCTCCGAATCGCCCAGGCGATGTATGAAGCCACCACTGACAAGGACGACACACTGCGCTTCACCATCGGCCGCGTCGACGTCTCCCCCGGCTCGCCCAATACCGTGCCGGGCAAGGCGGTCTTCACCATCGACATGCGCCATCCAGTGGACGCCGTGCTCGAGGCACACGAGAAGAAGCTGCACGAGATCGTGGCGGCGAAAGCCACGCCCTGCTCCGCCAAGATCGAGCGCGTGACCAACGTCGCGCCGACCGACTTCGATCCCAAGGTGATCGACCTCGTGCGCGCCAAGGCCAACGCCTTGAAGCTCAGCAATATGGACATGCCGTCGGGCGCCGGCCATGACGCCATGCACATCGCCCGCCTCTGCCCCGCCGGCATGATCTTCGTGCCCTGCGAGCGCGGGATCAGCCACAACGAGATCGAGAATGCCACGCCCCAGGACCTCGCCGCCGGCGCCCGCGTGCTGGCCGAGGTGATGGCCGACCTGGCGAACCTTTGACCTTTGTCATCTCGGGCGGAGTAACCTCCGCCCTGGAGCGAAGCGAGGGATCTTTACTGGTCAGCAAAGATCCCTCGCTTCGCTCGGGATGACAGCTTTGTTTTGAATAAGGATTCCGAGTCTATGTCGAAGAAGATGCAGTCCGAGCTCGTCGCGATCCTCACCGACCTGATCGCGCTCCCGAGCCCCTACCCGCCCGGCACTTCGGTGGAAATTTGCGCCTATGCGGCCAAGCGCCTGAAGAAGGCCGGCTACAAGGTCGAGACCTTCACCAAGACCCGGGGCGTCGACAATGTCGTCGCGCGCCTCAAGGGCAAAGGCAAAGGCCCGGTGGTCGCCTTCAACGCCCATGTCGACACGGTGGGCGTGGGCGAACTCGCCAACTGGAAGAGCGATCCCTTCAAGGCCCTTGTGAAGGGTGGCCTCGTCCATGGCCTCGGCGCCGGCAACTGCAAGGGCAGCATGGCGGTGCAGATCTGGCTGGCCGAGGAAATCGCGCGCCGTGGCGGACCGGCCAAGGGCGAATTGATCTTTACCTTCGTGGCCGACGAGGAAAACCTCGGACCCGACGGCATGGAGCACCTGCGCAAGACCGGCAAGGTGCGGCCCGATGCCTTGATCCTGGGCGCGCAGACCGAGAACAACCTGATCGTGGCAGAGCGCGGCGTGATGTGGGCACGGATCACCACCAAGGGCCGCGCCGCCCACGCCGGCAATCCGTCGGCCGGCGACAACGCCATCCTGCGCATGATGCGGCTGGTGGGTGCCCTCAGCTCCTACTACGACAAGGCACTGCCGCGGCGCGTGTCGGGCGCGATGAAGTCGACGGTGAACATCGGCATGTTCCACGGCGGCCACAACACCAACGTGGTGCCCTCGGCCTGCACGGTCGAGATCGACCGTCGCCTGCTGCCGAACGAAAAGGTGAAGGACGCGTTCAAAGAGCTGAAAAGCGTGATCGACGGCGTGCGCGAACCCAAGGGCCTCTATGCGGTCGAATTCCTGACCGGCACCAACGGCTTCTTCGCCCCGGAGAACGGCGCCGCCGTCGGCGCCTTCGAGGCGGCAGTGAAAGCGCGGACCGGTCGCAAGGTGAAGTTCCTCAACGCCACCGGCGTCAGCGACGGCCGCTACTACGCCGACGACGGCATCGAAATCATCAATTTCGGCCCGGGCTCCGGCGCCCAGGGCCATGCCGCCAACGAGAGCGTGCCGATCGCCGGCATGGTCGAGGCCGTGGAAATCCAGATGGACGTGGTGAGGCGGCTGATGGGGTGACGGTTGAGGTCGTCGCCCCTAACGTCGCGGCGTGGGCCAGTCGGGCGCCATAAAACGCTGCAGTTCGAGCAGGTAGCCGTCGGGATCGCGAAAGAAACAGCTGTAGACGTTGTAGCGCTCGCTGTGCCGCGGCTCGGTGTCGAAGGCGACGCCGCGCGATTTGAGCAAGGCGTACCAACCATCGACATCGGACGTGACCAGCGTCAGCACCACGCCGCGTGGCGCCCGGTCGGGCGGCGGGGGCGTTGCCGCCGAGGCCCGACAGATGCCCAGAAAGCCCTCGCGGCCGGCGACCCGATAAATCCGGCAGGCGCCCTGGTCGAGGGCGAGTTCCAGACCAAGCGTCTCGCCATAGAAGCGCCAGCTGCGCTCGGGATCGCTCGCGTAGAGGAAAGTGACCTGCTGTTCGAACGGTGCGGGCATGCGGCTACGCTGTCTTTTGCGCCTTGAGGCCGAGCTTGCCGATCGTCTGCTCGCGCATCACGAACTTCTGGATCTTGCCGGTGATGGTCATCGGGAACTCGGGCACGAACTCGATGTAGCGCGGGATCTTGTAGTGGGCGATCTGGCCCTTGCAGAATTCGCGGATCTCCTCGGCCGTCGCCTCCTGGCCGTTGTGCAGCTTGATCCAGGCGCAGATCTCCTCGCCGTATTTGGGATCGGGCACGCCGATCACCTGCACGTCCTGGATCTTCGGATGCCGGTACAGGAACTCCTCGATCTCGCGCGGATAGACGTTCTCGCCGCCGCGAATCACCATGTCCTTCAGCCGGCCCACGATATTGACGTAGCCCTCGCCGTCCATGGTCGCGAGATCGCCGGTGCGCATCCAGCCCGCCTCGTCGATCGCCTCGGCAGTCTTCTCGGCGTCGTTCCAGTAGCCCTTCATCACCGAATAGCCGCGGGTGCAGAACTCGCCGGTCTCGCCGCGCAGCACCGCCTTGCCCTCGGGGTCGACGATCTTGATTTCAATGTGCGGCAGCACCTGTCCGACGGTCGACACGCGCTTCTCCAGCGGATCGTCGGTGGCGCATTGCGTCGAGACCGGTGAGGTCTCGGTCATGCCGTAGGCGATGGTGACCTGGTGCATGTGCATGTGGCTCTGCACCTTCTTCATCACCTCGATCGGGCAGGGCGAGCCCGCCATGATGCCCGTGCGCAGGCTCTTCAGATCAAACTTGGCGAACTCGGGATGATCGAGTTGCGCGATGAACATGGTCGGCACGCCGAACAGCGCCGTACAGCGCTCCTCGGCCACGGCCTGCAGGGTCGCCAGCGGATCGAACGCCTCGGCCGGGTAGACCATGGTCGCGCCATGGGTCAGGCAGCCCAGGTTGCCCATCACCATGCCGAAGCAGTGATAGAGCGGCACGGGAATGCAGAGCCGGTCCTCGGGCGTGAGCTTTAGCCCGAGGCCAACGAAGTAGCCGTTGTTCAGGATGTTGTGGTGGCTGAGCGTGGCGCCCTTCGGGTGCCCGGTCGTGCCCGAGGTGAACTGGATGTTGATGGCGTCGTCGAACTGCAGTTTGGAAGCTAGCTCGGCCAGCTTCACTTTCTCCGCGTTGCCACCGGCCGTGGCGACGTCGTCGAAATTGAGCATGCCGGGAGTCTTCTCGCGGCCGAGCCGGATGATGTGCTTGAGAAGCGGCAACTTCTTCGCCTTCACGAGATCCTCGACGATCTCGAGATAGTTGGAAGTCTTCAGCGCCGGCGCCAGGATCAGGGCCTTGCACTCGACCTTGTTCATTGCGTAGTCGAGCTCGGCCCGCCGATAGGCCGGGTTGACGTTGACCAGCACCAGGCCCGCCTTGGCGGTGGCGAACTGGGCCAGCGTCCATTCCGAAGTGTTGGGCGCCCAGATGCCGACCCGGTCGCCGCGTTCCAGCCCCAGCGCCAATAGACCGGCCGCCAGTTCGTCGACCCGCCGGGCCAGCTCGCCCCAGCTCCAGCGCACGTTCTGGTGCCGGACCACCAGCGCCTCGCGGTCGCGAAAGGCTTCGACCTGGCGGTCAAAGAAGGCGCCGATGGTCTCGCCGATCAGCTTCCGGTCCGAAACACCGTGGTCGTAAGAGATTTTGGGGGTGCCGTTAGCATTGGTCATGCGGGAAGTTTAACGCGGCGTGGCAGATTTGAAATCATGAAACTCCAGTTCACCACCGTCGATGTCTTCACCGACCGCCAGTTCGGCGGCAATCCGCTGGCCGTCGTGACCAACGCCCAGGGCCTGTCGACCGAGCGCATGCAGGCCATCGCCGCCGAGTTCAACCTGGCCGAGACGACGTTCGTACTGCCACCGAAGGACCCTGCTCACACGGCCGAAGTCCGCATTTTCACGCCCAAGGCAGAGATGCCCTTCGCCGGCCATCCCAATGTCGGCACGGCCTTCGTGCTGGCCCGCGCCGGCGAGAGCTATGGCCGTGCGGTTTCCGGCGATCGGATGGTCTTCGAGGAGAAAGCGGGGCTGGTCCATATGGAGCTGACGCGCGAAGGCGGACTCGTCGTGGCGACGCGTCTCGCCGCCCCCGTCCCGCTCAGTCTTGGCGAGGAGATCGCGTCGGAAATCGTCCTACAGGCCTGCTCGCTCAAAGCCGACGACCTCAAGCTCGACATCCACCCGCCTCGTGTCGCATCGTGTGGTGCAGCGTTGTTGTTCGTCGAGCTGAAATCGCGTGCGGCACTGCGTTCCGCAGCTCCCCGAGCAGACGTGTTCGCCCGCGAGTTGCCGCGAGACCGTATCGTTGGCATCCATCTCTACGTTCAGGCGAAAGAAGGAAATATCGACATCCAGAGCCGGATGTTCGCGCCGGAGCACGGCATTCCGGAAGATCCCGCCACCGGCGGCGCCAACGTGGCGCTCATCGGCCTGCTGGCGCACCTGCGGCCCGAAGCGGACCTTACGCTCGACAAGATCATCGGCCAGGGCTTCGACATGGGCCGCCCGAGCATTCTCGCCGCCACGTCCGAGAAGAAGGCGGGCAAGGTCGTCGCCAACTATATCGGCGGACGATGCATGCCGATGATGAGCGGTGTCATCGATCTCGGCTGACGGCCAGGGGCAAGGCGGTCCCCTGCTTGACCGGGCGCAAGGCGAACGAACTCCTGATCTGGGCGATGCCGGCGATCTTGGTGAAATCCATGACGAAGCGCTCGTAGGCTTCGAGGTCGGGCACGACGATGCGCAGCAGGTAATCGCTGTCGCCGGTCATCAGGTAACACTCCATGACCTCGGGCCGCTCGGCTGCCGCGCGCTCGAAGTCCTTCAGCGCCTTCTCGACCTGCGTGGAGAGCGACACGCTCATGAAGACATTGACCGAGAGGCCGATCGACTTGGCGTCGAGCTGGGCGGCATAACCCTTGATGACCCCCGCCTCCTCCAGCGCCTTGACCCGCCGCCAGCAGGGCGACGAGGAGAGGCCGACCTGTTCGGCGAGGTCGGCGTTGCTCAGGCGGCCGTCATGCTGGAGCTTTTCGAGAATGCGCCGGTCGATGGCATCGAGGGCAATCATTGCTTATAATTTCCAGAATGAGGGGTAACCTACCCTATACAGCCGATTTTGAGCGCCAAACGCAAGGACCTTCCAGAGGGGCAGGCGTATGCCGATGGCCATGACCACCATCGCCCCCGTCCAGCGTCTAAGGTTGCTCCGCGAGCTGGAGCGCAAGGTCCTGTGGCTGAGCGCCTGGACCATCCATCACGCCAATCACCTGAGGCCCAACCGCGACGGGATGAAAGTTGGTGGGCACCAGGCCTCGTGCGCGTCGCTGGCGACGGTGATGACCGCGCTCTATTTCTCGGTGCTGCGGCCGGAGGATCGCATCGCGGTGAAGCCGCACGCCTCGCCGGTGTTCCACGCCATACAATATCTGTTCGGCCACCAGACGCAGGAGAAGCTCGAGCGCTTTCGCGCGCTGGGCGGCGCGCAGTCCTACCCCTCGCGCACCAAGGACACGGACGACGTTGATTTCTCGACCGGCTCGGTCGGCCTCGGCGTCGCCATGACGCTCTTCTCGTCGCTGGTGCAGGACTATGTGCGCCTAAAAAACCTCGGTGACGGCTCGCGTCCGACCGGCCGCATGGTGGCGCTGGTGGGCGACGCCGAGCTCGACGAGGGCAATATCTTCGAGGCGCTGCTCGAAGGCTGGAAGCACGACGTCCGCAATCTCTGGTGGGTGATCGATTATAATCGCCAGAGCCTGGACGGCGTCGTGAACGACCGCCTGTTCGGCCGCGTCGCCGAGATGTTCGAGCTGGTCGGCTGGCGGGTGATCACGCTGAAATACGGCCGCCTGCTGGAGACGGCTTTCGCCCAGCCGGACGGCGAGCAGCTCCGGCAATGGATCGACGCCTGCCCCAACTCGCTCTACTCGGCGCTGGTGTTCAAGGGCGGTGCCGGCTGGCGCGAGGCGCTGACCCGCGACCTCAACCAGTATCCTGGCATCAGGCAGATCCTCGAGCGCCACGACGATGCCGCGCTCCATCGTCTGATGACCAACCTCGCCGGCAACGACATGCAGGCCGTGCTCGACGCATTCGAAGGCGTCAACGACGACACGCCGACCTGTTTCATTGCCTACACCATCAAGGGCCAGGGCCTGCCCTTCGCCGGCCACAAGGACAACCATTCCGGCCTGATGACGCTCGACCAGATGGCGGGCTTCAAGAAGGGCATGGGCATCGAAGACGGCGCCGAATGGGACAAGTTCGCGGGCCTCACGGCAACGCCGGTCGAATTGCAGGGCTTCCTCGATGCCGCGCCGTTCAACGCCGAGGGACGCCGCCGCACCGAGGCGCCCGTCGTTGCCATCCCGGCTTCATTGCCCAAGCCCAACGACAGGAAATCGAGCACGCAGGAAGGGTTCGGCAAGATCCTGAACGGCATCGCAGCCGAAGACAGCGAGCTCAGCCGCCGCATCGTCACGACCTCCCCCGACGTCACGGTTTCGACCAACCTCGGCGCCTGGGTCAACCGCCGCGGTCTTTTCGGGCATACCGAGGCCGAGGACGTGTTCCGCGAGCTGAAGGTCGTGTCGGCGCAGCTCTGGCGCCAGACGCCGAAAGGCCAGCACATCGAACTGGGCATCGCCGAGAACAATCTGTTCATCCAGCTCGCCGCACTAGGTCTCAGCCACGAGATCTTCGGCGCGCGGCTGCTGCCGATCGGCACGCTCTACGATCCCTTCATCGCCCGCGGCCTCGATGCGCTGAACTACGCCTGCTATCAGGACTCGCGCTTCATGATCGTGGCGACGCCGTCGGGCGTGACCTTGGCGCCGGAGGGCGGCGCTCATCAGAGCATTCACACGCCGCTGATCGGTATGGGACAGCCGGGCCTCGTGTCCTATGAGCCGGCCTATGTCGATGAGCTGGCGGTGCTGATGCGGCACGGGCTGGAGTACATGCAGCAACCGAAGGGCGGTTCGGTCTATCTGCGGCTCTCGACGCGGAGCCTGCCGCAGCCGGAACGGATCCTCTCTCAAGAGCAGCAAAACGACATTGTATCGGGCGGCTACTGGTACGCCCCGCCGGAGAACGGCGCGGACGTGGCGATCGTGGCCATGGGCGCGGTGACACCGGAGGCGATCGAGGCGCATGCGAGCGTGGTGCGGGATTTCGCGGGCGCTGGGTTGCTCGTGCTGACCTCGCCCGACCGGCTGCACACCGATTGGCTGGCGCAGCAGAGAAGCCGCGGCCGCACCGTCGGCCGGGTCGACAGGAGCCCGAGCCCGGTCGAGACCCTGCTGGCGCCGCTGTCGCGCGACGCCCGCCTTGTCACCGCGATGGACGGCCATCCGCTGGCGCTCTCGTGGCTGGGCTCGGTGCGCGGCCAGCGGGTCGTGCCCCTCGGCATCGAGAATTTCGGCCAGTCGGGCGACATTCCAGACCTCTACCGCACGTATAGGCTCGATGCGGCGGCGATCATCGACGCGGTGGCGCGCGCCCTCTAAAGTGGCGGCGTGAAAGTCGACGGCAAACCCTACCGCACCATCTGGCTGGCCCCCGACGGCAAGACCGTCCAGGTGATCGACCAGACCCTGCTGCCCCACCAATTCGTAGTGCGCGACCTCCGGAACGTGGTGAACACCACGAACGCCATCCGCAACATGGTTGTTCGCGGCGCCCCGCTGATCGGCGCCGCGGCGGCCTACGGCATGGCGCTGGCCATGGACGAGGACCCGTCCGACTCAGGCCTCGCCAGTGCCTACAAGCTCCTGCTGGAGTCGCGGCCGACCGCCGTCAATCTGCGCTGGGCGCTCGACGATCTGCGCGCGCTGCTGCAGCCCTTGCCCGCCGCGAAGCGCCGCGAGGCGGCGTACAAGCGCGCAGCGGAGATCTGCGACGAGGATGTCGAGATCTGCCGGCGCATCGGCGAGAACGGACTCGGCCTCATCCGCAAGCTCAAGCCCAAGCGCGACCGCATCAACGCGCTGACCCATTGCAACGCCGGCTGGCTCGCCACTGTCGACTGGGGCACCGCCCTTTCGCCTATCTATCAGGCGCACAATGCCGGCATTCCCATCCATGTCTGGGTCGACGAAACGCGTCCCAGAAATCAGGGCGCCAGCCTGACCGCCTGGGAACTGGGCAAGCACGGCGTGCCGCACACCGTGATCGCCGACAATGCCGGCGGCCACCTGATGCAGCACGGCCAGGTCGATTTCTGCATCGTCGGCTCCGACCGCACCACCCGAGCCGGCGACGTCTGCAACAAGATCGGCACTTATTTGAAGGCCCTCGCCGCCCACGACAACGGCGTGCCCTTCTATGTCGGCCTGCCCTATCCCACCATCGACTGGACGATCAGCGACGGCGTGGCCGAGATCCCGATCGAGGAGCGGAGCGCGCGCGAGGTCTCGCACATGACCGGACGCACCGGCACGGGTGAGATTTCGACGGTGCAGATCCTCCCCGACGGTAGTGCTGCCGCCAACCCCGGCTTCGATGTCACCCCGGCGCGCCTCGTCACCGGCCTGATCACGGAGCGTGGCGTCGCGGCCGCCAGCGAAGCGGGGCTTCTCGCGCTTTATCCCGAACAGTCAAAAGCAGCGTGACCCTGACTCCCGCGGCCCGCGCCACCGCCGGCCTCGGCATCACGCAGATCATCGGCTGGGGAACCACCTTCCTCATGCCCTCGGTGCTCGGCCGCCACATCGAGCGCGACCTCGGGCTGCCGAGCGAGATCGTCTACGGCGGCATCACCGTGATGTTCGGCGTCGGCGCGCTCTTTGCGCCCTGGGTCGGCAAGTCGATGGACAGGACCGGCGCACGCAGCCTGATGGCCGCGGGCTCGCTCCTCTATGCGCTCTCGCTCGCCGCCCTCTCGGCAAGCCAGGGCCTCGCGAGTTACCTGCTGTGCTGGGCGGCGCTGGGCGTGGCCTCCACCCTGGCCCTCAACACGCCGGCCAGCATTGCGCTGGCCCAGGTCGCCGGCGCCCGCGCGCGCCAGGCCATTGCGATCCTGGCCATCGTCGGCGGCTTCGCCTCCACCGTCTTCTGGCCTCTCTCAGGCGTGCTCGAACCCTGGGTCGGCTGGCGCGGCACGCTGCTGATCTTCGCCGGCCTCCATCTCCTCGTCTGCCTGCCGGTCCACCTGCTGATGCTGCCGGGCCGCCCGCCGGCGGTCCCGCTCACCACCGCGCCGCCGCCCGTCGCCGGCATGTCGGCGGCGGAAAGCACCCGCACCTTCCTGCTGCTGGCGACGGCCTTCTCGTGCGGCGCCTTCATCTTCACCGGCTTCATCGTCCACGCCATCGACGTGCTGCGCGGCCTCGGCCACGATCCCGCGACCGCGCTGCTGCTGGCTTCGCTGATCGGCCCCGCCCAGGTGGCGGTGCGCCTGGTCGAGCTCACCTTCGGCCACCGCTACTCGATCATGAGCTCGGCCCTGTTTGCCGCCGCCGTCCTTCCCTTGGGCCTCGGCCTCGCCTGGCTGGCCGGCGGCAACCTCGTCATCGCGCTGCTCTGCCTGATGGCTTACGGCGTCGCCAACGGACTGAAGGCGGTGCTGCGCGCCACGCTGCCGCTCGCCCTCTTCGGGCGCGCCCGGTTCGGCGCCGTCATGGGCGGCCTCGCCCTGCCGCAGGGCATCGTCTCGGCCGCCGCGCCGCCGGTGCTGGCCGCCGTCATGGCCAATTTCGGCGCCGAAGGCATGCTGGCGCTCTGCTTCGTCATCGCCAGCATCGCCTTCGCCGCCACGCTCGCCCTCGTCCGCAGCAGCCCGGCTGTCAGATAGCGCTTTTTCAGTCACGATCTGTCTGGAATCTGTCTGTCTGGAAATTCACAAACCGGCGGCCGGCTTGGACTAGAAGATTCTTTTCGACTGAGGCCCGATCGTCGGACCTGTCCGGAAATTCGGGTGCCGCGGGCAACGAAATACCCGCGCAGCCGTTTACACCTCCATGACGCCATTCCCGATCAAGGCCTCCCTGCTGACCCTTCTCCTGCTCGCCGGCTGCGCCAGCGTGCCGCTCGACTCGGCGCAGGAAGATGCGAGAGGCAAGCAGTTCGCACCGCCGCCGCCCGACCGGGGATCGCTCTACGTCTATCGCCGGGGCCCGATGGGCGCGCCCGTGTCGCTGGGCGTCACTCTCGCCGGCCGGGCCGAGACCCGACTCGCCCAGGATACCTTCGTGTGGCTCGAACCGGCGCCCGGCGCGATCGACGTCAGGTGCGCCGGCACCGACGGCGGCGCCGACACCGTGGTCAACGTGGGACCGGGCGAAACCCGCTTCGTCGAAGTGGCCTACCGTCCCGGCCTGATGGGCAGCCGCTGCGCGGTGACGGAAGTGGCGGAGGCCGAGGGCCGCGCGGCGGTGCTTCAGGGCAAACGGGCGGCGGGCCCGTAGGACTTCGCACTGACGCATCAAGGGCAGTCTGACAGAAAAACTACCACAAACTTGCTAAACTTGCAAATATACTGTCAGGGCGTGACCCTCTGGCAGCCCGCGCCCTGCCAGCGGTAGCCCTGTGCCGAGCTGCTCACCATGGTCCACTCGACGATGCAGCTCTGGCGGATGAGCGTCGGCGGGAAGCCGCCCATCGGCATCCAATAGCCGCCGCCCCATCCCCAGCCCCAACCGCCCCACCGCGAGTACAAGGGCGGCGAGCCGGGGTCGATGTACGAAGTGTCCCAGCGCCACTGCAGGATCCTGGTGCCGTCCTCGAGCTGGTAGGTGTTGTCTGGGATGCGGCCCATGCTTTTCAACAGCCCGGCCTCGGGCGCGCCCGCCATCTCGCGCAGCTGGCTGTCGAAGATCGCCTCACGCTCGGCGCGCGTTGAGCAGCCGATCAGGGAAAGCAGTGCGACCAAGGCAAGGAATTGACGAGGCATCGAAAACCTCCATCGCGACCCGGCAAGCCTTGCACGAAGCCCGCGCCCTGCCAACGGCCGCCACAATCCGGCCACGTCCACACACCTTGCACCGCAACCCCTCGGCATCGCGCCCGTTTTGCATGGATGATCGAATTCACCATGGAGGCTGTCATGTCGCGCATTTCAACTCTCGCCGTTCTGACAATCCTGGCCCTGACTACCGCGGCCTGTGGCGACCGACCGGTCGACAGGGCCCTGACCGGTGGCGCGATCGGCGCCGGCGGCGGCGCGCTCGTGGGCTCAGCCGTCGGCAACCCGGTGGCCGGCGCCGTCGTCGGGGGCCTGGGTGGCGCCGCGATCGGTGCGGCCACCGCGCCGCGCTACGACTGACCTATCTGGAACTCATCGGGCATCGGCCTGAAGCGACGCCGCCCCGCAACATCCCTGCGGGGCGGCGTTCGTCTTCTGCATGGAGAGTCGAACGAAAGACGCGTCAGTGTGCGGCAAAGACCCGCGACAGGGCTTCCTGCAGCTTCGCCCGCGACACCGGCTTGGCGATCAGCGCCGCGTGCGGCACGGCGCGCATCTCGTCGGCCAGCCCCGGCTCGTCGGCATAGGCGGTGCAGAACACGATGGGCATGTCGGCGCGTTCGCGGATTTTTCGCGCAGCTTCCAGACCGCTGCCGCCGCCGGCGAGGCGATAGTCCATGAGGACGGCGTCGCAGCCCTGGGCGCCTGCAACCGCGGCGCCTTCCGTGGCGACGGTCGCAGAGACCTCGTAGCCGAGAGCGCGGATCATGTCGGCCAAGGACCAGGCGATGAGGGGCTCGTCCTCGACGATCAATATCTTGCGGCTGTCCACCGACTTCTCACTTCCGATTGTCTGTCTTCATGCCGAGTGCAGAGTCTACTCTCTTTCAATGAGTCCGACCATTGAAACGTTCCGTCAGTCCATCACGATGGTTGCCGGGGCATCGACCTGCCAAACGACTCCGTCGGGCAGATAGTCGAGCGAGACCCGCCCGCCCAACGTGGCGGCGGTCATGTCGATCACGACCCTGCTGCCGAACCCGCCCTGCGCCGGCTTCGCGACGGGAGGTCCGCCGCTCTCCCGCCATGTCAGCCGGAAGCGTTGCGCGCCGTCGGTGTCGGGCTGCAGTCGCCAGGCGATGAGCACGGCGCCCTCGGGCACCGACAGGCAACCGTACTTGGTGGCGTTGGTGGCGAGTTCGTGCAACGCCATGCCGAGCATGTTGGCGGCCTCCGGACGCAGCCGCACCTCGGGGCCGGCGATCTCCAGCCGCTTGCCCGGCTCGGCGAAGGGCGCGAGTTGCGTCCGCACGAGCTGGCCCAGCTCGACGCCGCCGCGCGCGCCGGAGACGACGAGATCCTGGAGCAGCGCCAGCGACTGCAGGCGCGCCCCGAAACGGTCCATGAAATCGTCGGCACCGGCCGAGCGCAGGGTTTCGCCGGCGATCGCCTGGACGACCGCCAGTAGATTCTTCGAGCGGTGCGCGAGCTCGCGCACCAGCATGGTGTTGCGCGACTGTTCGCGCCGCAGCGCCGTGACTTCGACCGAGACGCCCAGCACGCCCACGATATCGCCGCTGCTGTCGCGTATCGCCTGCAAACGCTGGCGGAAATTGCGGGCTGCCTCGCCGACACCCGTCGTCAGTTCGCCTTCCTGCGGCTGGCCGGTGGCGAATACCTTTTCGCGCAGCGCGATGGCCTTGGCGCGCTCCTCCAGCCCATCGACCAGGTCTTCCTCGCGCTTGCCGACGAAATTGCGCGCGCGGTAGCCGGCGCTTTCGCTGATCCACGTGATGCGGCGGTCCGGGCCCTGGACGAACACGACGATGTCGGCACCGTGCAACGCGGCATTGAAGCGCGCCAGCGTCTCGCGCAATTCGCGCGTGCGCGCGTTCAGCCGCTCGGACGCCAACCGGAACGCCGCGGCGACCTCGTTGGCCTCGCGTACGGGCGAACTGAGCGGCGGCGTCATGTCCCCATTGATCAAGGCGGTGGCGAAACCGGCGATCTGCCGGATCGGGCCGGCGATCACCCGGGCAACCATCACGGCGAGAACGAGTGTCAACAGGCCGAGAAAGATGCCGGCGCCGGCGATCGACCACAGGTTGGCGACGAACTGCGCGCGTACCATCGACACGGGCACGCCAACGGCGACCGTCCAGCCCGAGACGGGCGAGATCCTGCTGCCGCGCAGCATCTCGACACCTTCCAGGTTGACACTGCGAACCACGGCCCCGTCCACGTTCCCCCGCAGCGACGCCGGCAGCGGCATGCCGACGAACTTCTCGTGCTGCTGAAGCCGGGCGATGACGACCCCCTTGCGATCCGCCAGAATGGTGTTCCACTCCGGGGGCAATTTCTGGGCTTTCATGAGGCCCAGCATGCGCTCCGGATCGATGGAAAAATGCAGGAAGCCGCGCAAGGCGCCATCGACCACCACCGGCGCGGTGACGGTGATGACGAAATTCCGCCGCACCGCGCCCACCAGCATGTCCGAGACATATGGCTTCAGCGTCGCCCGCACCGCCGCGTCGATCTCCGGCAGGATCTCGCGCGGCAGCGCGGTGCCGAACGACACGCGGGTATTGAGCAGCTGCTGGCCGTCGAGATCGCGGTAGAGAACATTCAGCCCCAGCCGCTGCAGGAGCTGCGTGGCCCAGACATGGAATTGCTCCAGCCGACCGGCGGCGAGATCGGGCGAGGCCGCCATCACCGTCGCCATTGCCTCCATCAAGGCCAGCTCGCGCTCGATACCGTCGATCAGGTCGGCGGCGACCTGCTCGACCCGCCGCTCGATGTCCCGCTGCTGGAGACCGGCTTGCCGCTGGAGCAGCAGGCCGTTGGCCAGGATGGACGGCACGATCAAAGTTGCGCCGAACAGGAAGAGCAGCGTGGCGAGCCGCCAGCCGCGCGCCCTGGGGACAGGCTCGGAGGCCGGCAATTCCTGCTCCCGGACGGCCGACAGTTCCCTCCGGCGGGACTCGCTGTCCAATTCCGACGACCGATCCACCAATGCCCTCTCCGACAGGCGCCCCGATACGGCAGGCGTCACCTCTCGGGCGAGTGTGGGCAGAACGGCCGACATGTTCAACCTCGGGAACCGCTCTTCTGTGCATCTGCCATGGATCGCGCCTCAAGGAAGAGCTCGCAAGCTGCGCGCGGTCTAAACGATCGTGAGTCTTCTGGACCGCGCGCATCTTGCGCGCCCATGGGCCTTTGTGTCCGACTTCAACAACCGGTGTCGCGCCGGCGCGCCAGAGTGCGGCGAATTTCCCGCGTCGCCAATTCGCCGAGATGGAACGCCCGCTCGCTGCGATAGCCGTCGTAACGCGCGACCTCGATGGCGCCGACGCTCGAAGCCAGGCGATCGGCGTCGACCTTGTTCTCGAAGGCGCAGTGTATGGCCGGGCCGCATTCATCCTCGATGGTGCGGACGGAATAATGGCCCTGCGGCGAGAAGGTCACGATCAGGTCGTGCAGCACCCGCGCCGTCTCGACGATGGGGCGGCCAGCGTCATCGGCCTGGCCCAGTACCAGATAAGGACTGACCGTTTCGAGGATCGGTTGCCGTGTCATGCCAAGGTAACGGTGTGCACTGCACCCAAGTTCCTCACCCAAATTCCGGGGCAACGAAAGCGCCTCTCATGCGTTGATCAGCAGCATGCAGATCCCGGAAATCGGCCCCAAAACCGCACTTTTCCTGGATTTCGACGGCACGCTTGTCGAAATCGCGGAGACTCCCACACGGGTCGTGGTCCCACCGGACCTCCCGATGCTTCTGACCGAGCTACGCGACCTCCTGGGCGGCGCCGTCGCCATCGTGAGCGGCCGTCCCTTGCTCGATACCGACAGGCTCCTGGCGCCCTTCTCGGGCGCAAATTCGGGTGAGCATGGCGCCGCCATTCGTCATGTCGATGGCACCCTCGACGAGGTCCGCTCCGAAGTGGCGGTACCCGAGGAATGGAAGAAGGTGCTGGCCGAAGAGACCGGGCACCTGTCTGGCGTCATCCTCGAACTGAAGCCGCATGGCGTCACCCTGCACTATCGCCTGGCGCCGGAACGCGAAGACGATGTGTGGCGCATCGCCCGCTCATTGGTGAGCGACGACCATCCCTGGTTCCGCCTGATACCCGCCCGCATGGCGGTCGAGATCGGCGTCAAGGCGACCGACAAAGGCCGTGCCGTGGAAAACCTGATGGCGCGCGCGCCGTTTGCCGGCCGCGTGCCGGTCTTCATCGGCGACGATTTCGCCGACGAGGCCGGCATGGCCGCGGCGCGCCGGCTGGGCGGCCAGGGCCTGCGCGTCAGCGAGATCTTCAGCGGTGAGCCCGCGTCGGTGCGCGCCTGGCTGCAGGAGGGCGTCGAGCGCCTCAAACGTCCGGTGATGGCATGAGCACCCTCGACCTCGCGCTCATCGGCAACTGCACCATCGCCAGCCTGATCGACCGCAACGGACGTCACGTCTGGCATTGCCTGTCGCGACTCGACGGCGATCCGGTGTTCAATGCGCTGCTGGGCGGCACCGACCCGCAGGCGGGCTTCATGGACATCGTGGTGCACGATCACACCGCCACCCGCCAGCGCTACCTGCCGAACGGCGCCGTCCTCGAGACGGTGATCGAGGACAGCCACCAGGGTGCGCTGCGCATGCTCGACTTCGCCCCGCGGTTCCAGCGCTTCGGGCGCATGTTCCGGCCGCCGATGCTGGTCCGGCGCATCGAACCCATCGCCGGCAGGCCGCGCATCACGCTCCGGCTGCGGCCGAGCTTCGACTACGGCGCACGGCCGCCGCAGATCACGTCTGGCTCGAACCACGTGCGCTATGTCGGCACGAAAGAAGTGCTGCGGCTCACCTCGGACGCACCGATCTCCTACATCCTCCATGAAACCGAGTTCGTGCTCGATCGTCCCGTGACCTTGATCGTCGGCGCCGACGAGTCGGTGACCGACGGGCCCGACACGATCGGCCGCACCTTCCTGCAGGAAACCACGCTCTACTGGCAGGAATGGGTGCGCGACCTCAATGTGCCATTCGACTGGCAGGAAGCGGTGATCCGCGCCGCCATCACGCTGCAGCTCTGCAGCTACGAAGACACAGGCGCGGTACTCGCCGCGCTCACCACGTCGGTGCCGGAACATGAAGGCAGCGGCCGTAACTGGGACTATCGCTATTGCTGGTTGCGCGATGCCTTCTTCACGGTGACGGCGCTCAACCGGCTTTCCGCGACCCGCACCATGGAAGGCTTCGTCCGCTTCATCGTCGATGCCGTGGCGCGCAATGCCGGCGGCGCGATCGCGCCGCTGTTCCCAATGGCGCCCGGCAACGGCACTGGCGAGGAGATCATCACGTCGCTGCCGGGTTATCGCGGCGAGGGTCCGGTGCGCATCGGCAACGCCGCGGTGCTGCAGCGCCAGAACGACGCCTATGGCTCGATCGTCATGACCGCCGCCCAGATGTTCTGGGACGAGCGCCTGCCCAAACGCGGCGGCACCGAACTCTACCGCCAGCTCTGCCTGGTCGGCGAGGAAGCCGAGCGGGTGGCGCTGATGCCCGATGCCGGCCTTTGGGAGTATCGCAAGCGCGAGCGGGTCCACACTTTCTCCTCGGCCATGTGCTGGGCGGCCCAGCATCGCCTGGGCATGATCGCCCGCCGCATCGGCCTCGAGCAGGACTCCGTCGACTGGTTCGGCCGCGCCAAGGGACTGCGCCAGGAAATCCTCAGGCGCTCCACGACCGCGGGCGGCTGGCTGTCGGGCGTGCTCGATGCCGAGGTCGTCGATGCCTCCAGCCTCGTGCTGCCCGAGGTCGGGCTGCTGTCGTCGAAGGATCCGCGCTTCATTGCCACCGTCGACATCGTCCGCGAACGCCTGCTGCGCGGCGGCTTCATCATGCGCTACGCCGAGGCCGACGACTTCGGCGAGCCGCGCAACGCCTTCCTGCTCTGCACCTTCTGGTACATCGACGCGCTGGCCGCCATCGGGCGCCGCGACGAGGCGCTGGAGATCTTCAACAACCTGCTGGCGCGCCGCAATCATTTCGGCCTGCTTGCCGAGGACGTGGATCCGTCGACTGGCGAGTTGTGGGGCAATTTCCCGCAGACCTATTCCCAGGTCGGCTTGATCCTGTGCGCGATGCGGCTGTCACGGAGCTGGGAGGAAGGCCTATGGCGCGCCTCGTAATCGTCTCCAACCGCGTTCCCATCCCCAAGTCGCGGGTGACCCAGGCGGGTGGTCTCGCCGTCGCGTTGCGTGACATTCTCGTTCCCGGGTCGATGTGGTTCGGCTGGAGCGGCCGGATCGCCAGCGAACCTTCCGCCACGGCCTCCCTGGTCGAGGCGCGCGGTGTCACCTATGCCACGGTGGACCTGACCGAGGAGCAGCACCGCGGCTTCTATACCGGCTTCGCCAACGGCGCACTGTGGCCTTTGCTGCACTTCCGCCTGGGCCTGCTGCGCTTCCGTCGCGAGGACTACGAAGCCTATCTCGACGTCAACGCAGCCTTCGCCTCGACGATGGCCGGCCTTCTGCAGGGCGACGACACCGTCTGGGTGCACGACTATCACCTGATTCCGCTCGGCCGTATCCTGCGCCGCAACGGCTTTGGCGGACCCCTTGGCTTCTTCCTGCATGTTCCTTTCGTGCCGCCCTCGATGATGCAGGCCCTGCCCGTGGGCCGCGAGATGATCGACGATCTCTGCCACTACGACGTCGTCGGCTTCCAGACCGAGGAACATGCCCGCGATTTCCGCGACTGCGCGCAGCGCATGCTGGGCGCCGTAGTGCGCGGCGAATCGGTGCGGACCAGGGATGGCCGCACGGTGCGGGTGATCGTCGATCCGATCGGCATCGATGCCGACGCCTTCACGCATATGGCGGAGCGCGCGTCGCGCGACAAGACGGTGACGCGCCTGGCTTCGTCGCTGGTCGATCGCGCGCTCGCCATCGGCGTCGACCGCATGGATTATTCCAAGGGCCTCCCCCATCGCTTCGAGGCCTATGCGCGACTTCTCGAGCGCTTCCCCGAACACCGGCGCAAGGTCCACCTCCTGCAGATCTGCCCTCGATCACGCGAGGAAGTGGACGAATACCGCCGCCTCCGCGCCGAGCTCGACCAGCTTTCGGGCCGCATCAACGGCCGCTACTCGGAGTTCGACTGGACGCCGCTCCGCTACAGTACGCGGGCGGCGCCGCGGACCACGCTGGCCGGCCTCTATCGCATCGCCCGCGTCGGCGTGGTGACGCCGCTCCGCGACGGCATGAACCTGGTGGCCAAGGAATTCGTGGCGGCGCAACGCGACGACGATCCGGGCGTCCTGATCCTGTCCCAGTTCGCCGGCGCGGCGCACGAGCTTACCGAGGCCCTGATCGTCAATCCGTTCGACGCCGACGCCATCGCCGAGGCCATGCACCAGGCCCTGTCGATGCCGCTGGCCGAACGACGGGAGCGCCACATGCGCCTGAAGGCCAAGGTCCGGAGCACGACCGCCCAGGCCTATTGCCAGCGATTCGTCGAGGCGCTGGCGGGAACCGCAGCCATCCAGGCGGCCTGAGGGCGCAACGTCCCGGGCGGTGCGACGTTGACTGGTCTCTCGCGAGGACCAGCGTGACCATCACCACAACCGAGCTGCCCCAACAACAACCCGTGCTGACGCATGGCGGTCGCGTCCTGCCCGCCGTCTGCGTCGATGCCTACAACGAGGAGCTGCGGGACGAAAACGGCTTCGTCGGCGACCGGGCGAGCGGACGCGCCTTCCGCGCGATCCTGGAAGACTGGCGTGAGCGCCTCCGGAGCAACGGCAACGATCCGTTCGGAGACACCGCGACGCAGGACCTGTCGAAATCGAAGCTCGACAAGGTCCTGGCCGGGGACGACCCGATCGCCGCGGGCCTCGTCCATACCGTGGTCGAGGAGTTTGCCGCCGAATTGGCCACAGTCGCGCGGCGCTTTCTCCGCCTCGAAGCCTGGCGCGGCACCGAACGCATCGTCGTCGGTGGCGGTCTGAGCGAAAGCCAGATCGGTCGTCTCGCCATGGGACGGGCGGCAGTGGTGCTGGCCGGTGAAGGAATCGCCATCGAATTGACAGCCATTACAAATCATCCCGACAAGGCCGGCCTGATCGGTGCGGCCCATCTGGCGCCAAGCTGGATCCTGGCCGGCCACGACGCCATCCTGGCAGCCGACATCGGCGGCACCAACCTGCGCGTCGGCATCGTCGAGCTCAACATGAAGAAGGGCGATCTCTCGAAGGCCGCCGTCTGGAAGTACCTGCATTGGCGCCATCGCGACGATGCCCCCGGACGCGAGGAGGCGTTGCAGAGGCTGGGCACGATGCTGCAGGAGCTGATCGAAAAGGCAACCGCCGACAAGTTGAAGCTGGCGCCCTTCCTGGGGGTCGGCTGCCCCGGCCTGATCGACGACCAGGGCTTCATCGTCGCCGGCGGCCAGAACCTGCCCGGAAACTGGGAAGGCAACAGCTTCAATCTCGCCCACGACCTCGTGGTCCGGCTCGACCGCATCCAGGGCCACGAGCCAGTGGTCGTGATCCACAATGACGCCGTCGTGCAGGGCCTGAGCGAAATTCCGCGCATGAAGGATGTGTCTCGCTGGGGTGTCTTCACGATCGGCACCGGGCTCGGCAACGCCCGATTCACCAACCGGGAAACCGACTGATGAGGATCGGCACCCTCCAGCCGACGACCTACCGGCCTCCGGGAGGCAGTGTTCAGCCCTTCTCGCAGGAGCTGACGGAGACCTTCTTTCGCGCCATCGCCGCACAATCGACGAGCGCCGTGATCGGGCCGGGCTTCCTGTCGCTTGAGCTGCGGGCGGCCAAAGCCGGCAAGGCCCAGTTCGTGTGGCATTTCAACGACGACATCGACCCCGAGACCGCACGGGCTTCCATTCAGATCATGCTCGACACGGTCGCGCGCCCGCTGTTGCAGGGCGCGCGCTGGGCCCCGCACTGGACGCCCAGGGAGCAGTGGACGGGGAGCAGGTAAAAACTCCGCTTGCCTGCCTGCAACGAGCCCGGCCGCGCGGCGTTCTGCTGCCATGCCGATCGAGCCCACGCGTCTGTCGCCCCACGAATTGAGCCTCCTGAAAGCCCTCGAAAGCGGCCGAAGACCACCCATCACCTCCAGCCACCGGACACGGCTGGAACTCCTGGGGCTGGTCCGCGACGGACCCGCCGGCCTGCGGCTCACGGCCGAAGGCCGCCGCTGCGCCTGTAAAATCGCGGCCACGGTGGAACCCGAAAAGCTCGTTAGATCAGGGGAGACCGCCTCGACGCCGCGCGACGTGCGGGGCCGGCGCAAGCGCGGCCGACGCACGCTGCCGATTTGATCGGCTCCCGCCGCAACGCTCTCTCGCCTCGGGCGTTACATCGGTTCGAAACAGGCGGTGAGATACATGAAACGTGCGCTGATCATTCTTCCTCTGCTGGCTGTCATGGCCGGCGTCGCCAGCGCACAAATGCTGCAGCCGCCGGCTGCCCCGCCTGCGGCAGCAACTGCGCCGGTGCCTGTGAAAGCCAAAGCCGAGTTGCCTGCCGCGCCCCGTCAGGAAACGGCCCCCAGCCGGATCGCCCAAACCGTGGTCACCCGCCAGGCGCCGGTGCCGATGTTGCTGACCAAACGGCCACCCGTCGCGCCGTCGGCAACGTCGACTCCCGAGCCGGCGAACGCCGAAACCACCGACCGAAAGTTCAGCGAAACCGACGCCAGAGCGGCGATCGAGGCCGACGGCTACAAGAGGCCTCGCATCGTGAGCAGAGCGGCCGACGGCTCGTGGCAGGCGCGGGCGCTCCGCGGCACGATCGAGGTCTCGCTGCGTGTCGACGCCCAGGGGAACGTCACCGGCGAATGAGGGTCGGCGGTGCTTCTTCAGCGAGTCGCGAAAGAACCCGCCACCCGCGGCTGACGGTGTGTCGTTTGCCGTGGATAATGGGGGGATGTCGCAGCCCCCTTCCTTCATCCGCCTCTCGACCGTCCGCCATGTCGGCTGGCTCGAGTTCAACCGGCCGCCGGTCAACGCCTTCACGCGCGAGATGGTCGACGAGGTCCATGACGGCATCGTCTCCTCGCTCGCCGATCCCGACGTTCGGGTGCTGGTGCTGGCAAGCGCCGTCGAAGGCTATCTGAGCGCCGGCGCCGATCTCAACGTCTTCAAGGGCATGAAGCCCGACGGCATGCGCGACTGGGCGACGCGCTGTCACCAGATCGTGCGGCTGCTGAGAGGCTCGCCCAAGCCGTTGCTGGCGGCGATCAACGGTACCGCCGTCGGCGGCGGTCTGGAGATGACCCTGCATTGCGACCTGCGCTTCGCCGCCGCCAACGCCAAGCTCGGCCAGCCCGAGATCCGCATCGGTTTCATCCCGCCGATCGCCACTACCCAGGCGCTGGCCCATCTGATCGGCCGGCCGCGCGCCATCCGCTATCTCTACGAGGGTCGCATGGTGCCGGCCGAGGAGGCGCGGAGCTGGGGCCTGATCGACGAGCTGGTGGCGCCCGACGGCTTGCGCGCCCGCGTCCAGGCCTATGGCGAGGAGCTAGCGGCGAAATCTCCGGCCGCCCTTGCCGCCATACGACGCACCGTGACCTTGGGCGGTGGCCTCAACTTCGAGGATGGCATGGCCTTCGAACTCAAGGCCGTGGTCGACCTAGCCAGCACGCCGGACTTCGCCGAAGGCGTCGAGGCGTTCCTCGCCAAGCGCCCGCCGGTGTGGCCGCGCGGCTAGGTGCAGGCGAAGGCCAGAAGCGCTTCGTCCTCGCCCGGCCCCGCGATGACGGAAAGACCGAGCGGACAGCCATCGAGCGTGGCGATCGGCAGGGTGACCACGGGAAGCCCGGCGAGGCCTGCCACTGAACAGAGCGTGAGCGCGGCCTGATAGAAGCGCTCGGCATGGGCGTCGCGCAGGAAGCGCAACGGCGCGATGCCGGGAGTCGTGGGCAGCAGCAGCAGCGTGCCAGGCGGCAATAGCGCATACATCCGCGCCGCCATCTTCTTGCGCCAAGCCCGCCACCGTGATTCAGCGGTGGGATCGAGTGCGCGCACACCGGCGAAGCGTGGCGCGATGGTGGCACCGAAGCGCGGCTCCGACTCGAGAAAGGCACCCAGCGCGCCCATGACATCGAAGCCCTGCAAGGTCGCGTAGGCTTCGAGGTGTTCGGCCGAGCAGCCGGCATAGATGTCGATCTCCTCGACATTGCCCAGCGTCCCCGCTGCTCGGCGCAAAGGCCCAGCCGCCTCGGGCTCGGCGAGCCCAAAGGCATCGGCGGCCAGCAGCAACCGCGTCTCGCCCTTCTGCGCGGGCGGCGCCTGCAGAAGCGCGGCGCTACCGGCCAGCAGATGTGCCGGCGTGCGAGCGAATAGCCCGACCGTGTCGAAGGTCGGCGCGAAGGGCATCACGCCCTCCAGCGACACCCGACCATGGGTCGGCCGGAAGCCATAGAGCCCGCAGAAACTCGCGGGCACGCGCACCGAACCGCCGGTGTCGGTGCCGAGGCCGAGATCGGCCAGACCGGCCGCAACGGCGACCGCCGAGCCGCTCGACGAACCGCCGGGCAACCGCTCGGGGCAACGCGGATTGACGGGCGTACCGTAGTGTTCGTTCTCGCCTTCGAGGCTGAAGGCGAGTTCATCGGTCACTGTCTTGCCGACCATCGCGGCGCCCGCCGCCAGCAGGCGCTGCACGACGATGGCGGAGGTCGCAGCCGGCGTCTGCTGCCCACGCCAGTCGGGGTTGCCGCCGCCCGTCACCGTGCCCGCGATATCGATGAGGTCCTTCGCGACGAAGGTGAGCCCGTCGAGCGGCCCTGAACCTGAGGGTTCGAGATGCGTCCGCGGCCCCGGAACGAAGGCACCGAAGTCGGTGACGCTCACCGCAAGGCTTTGACGATCGTGTCCGTGGGCGCGGTCCAGCCGACGATGCCACCCTGGGCTCGGATCATGGCGAGCGTGGCCGCCTTGAACTCGGGGAAGTAACTTTCGGTCGCGTCCTCGGCCAGCAGGCATTCGTAGCCGCGGTCGTTCGCCTCGCGCATCGTGGTCTGTACGCAGACTTCCGTTGTGACACCGGCGAACACGAGATGGCTGATGCCCTGCGTCTCCAGCAGATGGCCGAGACGCGTCGCATAGAAGGCGCCCTTGCCTGGCTTAACGATCACCGTCTCGCCGGGAAGGGCTGCGAGCTCGGGCACGAGGTCGTTGCCCGGTTCGCCGTCGATCAGGATGCGGCCCATCGGACCCTTGTCGCCGATGCTGAGCTTGCCCCTGCCCCGCGCGCGTTTGCTCGGGGGACAATCCGTAAGGTCGGGCCGGTGGCCTTCGCGCGTGTGAATGATGGGAAGCCTGGCCGCCCGGAAGCCATCGAGCAGACGGCGCACCGTCGGCACGATGGCTGTCAGCAGACTCACATCGTTGCCAAGGGCCGAGCCGAAGCCGCCCTCCTCGACGAAGTCGCGCTGCATGTCGATGACGACCAGCGCAATCTTGCCGGTCGGGAAATTGTATTCATAGGGCTGGGCGGCGATCACGGGCATGGGTTGGTCTTACTACTTGCCGCGCTGGAACGGCAGCGTCAGCGCCGTTGGCGGATCGAGCCGCCCGACGACGCCCGCCACCGCCAGCAGCGCTAAAAGATAGGGCAGCATCAGCAGGAAGGCGGTCGGCACGTTGATTCCCATGGCCGGAAGCTGGAATTGCAGCGCGGTGGCCGCGCCAAACAACAGGCAGGCGGCGATGGTGCGACCGACGTTCCAGCCGCCGAAGATCACCGCGGCCAGCGCCAGATATCCCGCGCCATTGGTCATGTTCTCGGTGAAGGTATGGATGTCGGCGATCGAGATGAAGGCGCCGGCCATGCCCGCCATGGCGCCGGTGATCAGCACCGCCAGCCAGCGCGTGCGCGCGACCGGGATGCCGGCCTTGTCGGCGCTGCGCGGTTCGTCGCCGACGGCGCGGACGGCCAGGCCAAACGAGGTCTGGTTCAGCATCCACCAGATCAACAGGATGAGGCCAAAGCCGAAATAGACGATGACCGACTGCTGGAAGAAGGCAGTGCCGGCGAACGGCAGATCGCTGAGGCCGGGCACGGAAAGCTTGGGCAGGCCGGGGATCTCCTCGCGCGAGAGGCCGCCGAAGATGATGCGGTAGAGCAGCGTCGTGGCGCCCAGCGCCAGGATGTTGAAGCCGATACCGACCACGAGCTGGTTGGCGCGCAGGTTGACGCTGAGCCAGGCCTGGACGGCCGAGAGTGCCAGCGCCGACAGAACTGCGCAGCCGACGCCGAGGAAGGGGTTGCCGGTCGCCCACGAGCCCAGGGCGCCGAAGAAGGCGGCCGTCAGCATCATGCCTTCGAGGCTGAGGTTGAGCACGCCGGCGCGTTCCGACACGAGCTCACCGCTGGCCGCCAGCATCAGCGGCATGGCCAGGCGCAGCGTCGAGGCGATGAAGATGGCGAGCGTCTCTTCCATCAGCGGGCTCCCCCTAGTCTCTCGACCAGGATGACCGAGCCCGCGACCGCGATCACGATCAGGCCCTGGATGACCAGCGTCAGCGCCGACGGGACGCCCGCCATGATCTCCATGGAAATGCCGCCAGAGCGCAGGAAGCCGAAGAACAAGGCACCCGCCAGGACGCCCAGCGTGGAGCCGCGCGACAGCAGGCCGACGACCAGCCCGTCGAAGCCGTAGCCCGAGGAGAAGCCCGCCTTGAGGTAGTACTGCTCGCCCTGCAGCATGATGGCGCCGGTGAGCCCGCCGAAGCCGCCCGCGATACCGAGCGCCACCACCAGCAGGATGCTGCCGGGCATGCCGGCGCGACGCGCCGCCAGTTCGTTGAGCCCGATGGCACGCAGCCGCAGACCGAAGGTCGAGCGCTGCAGCACGATGGCCGTGGCCAGCGCCAGCACCAGACAGAGAATGACGCCGATGTGCAGAGGCGAGCTGGGATCGCCCGTCAGGCCCGGCAGCTTGGTCGCGTCGGGGATCGGCAGCGACTCCGGCAGGGTCGAGGAAGACGTCTGCGGTTGGCGCAGCAGCGCCGTCGACTGCACGCACCAGTAGACCATGAGCAAGGCGACGAAACCCAGCAGCAGGGTCGAGATGACCTCGTTCGTGCCGAAGCGGACTTTCATCACGCCGGCGATGCCGCCCCAGAATGCGCCGGCCAGGGTGCCGGCCAGCAGCGGCAGGAGCACCGCAAGACCCAAGGGCAGATCGGCGATAGGCGACCAAAGCGCCATGGCCGTGGCCGCGATGCCGCCGACGGCGATCTGGCCCTCGCCGCCCACATTGGTGAGGTTGGCGCGAGCCGCCAGGATGAACCCGAGGCCGATCAACGACAAGGAGACGGCGCGGTTGATCGAGGCGCCGACGGCGAAGGCCGTCCCGAAGGCGCCGTCGAGGAAGGCTTCTATGGCATCGGGTACCGACTTGCCGCTCGCGGCAATCAGCAGCAGGCCGATCACCATCGAGCCGACCACGGCAGCAAAGGGAATCGACAGCGCCAAAAGGCGGCGGCGCTCGGGCATGCGAAGCGCGAGCGCGCTCATACGCCCTGCCCCGACATGAGCGCTCCAATGGCGCCGCGTTCGCTCATCTCGGCCGGACGCTCGCCCACCA
Organism: Reyranella sp.; assembly: GCA_052386855.1. Classification (GTDB taxonomy): domain Bacteria; phylum Pseudomonadota; class Alphaproteobacteria; order Reyranellales; family Reyranellaceae; genus Reyranella. The sequence continues at coordinate 43,454 of JBQTJT010000016.1, read as the reverse complement.
GACGGCCGCGATAGAGCACGGCGATGCGGTCGGCGACGGCGATCAGCTCGTCGAGTTCGCTGGAAATCAGCAGCACGCCGACGCCGCGGCGGGCGGCAGCGCGGATCTGCCGGTAGACCGCCTCGACCGCGCTGACATCGAGGCCGCGCGTCGGCTGGGCGGCGACCAGCGCCACCAGCGGATCGAGCGTCAGCTCGCGTCCCAGCACGGCCTTCTGCTGGTTGCCACCGGAGAGACCGGAGAAGGCGACTTCCGGTCCGGCCGCGCGGACGTCGAATTCCTTCATCTGCACTTGCGCGGCCTCGTTCAACGCCCGGCGCTGCAGCAGGCCGAAGCGGGTGAAGCGATCGAGCTTGTTCAGGTACATGTTCTCGGCCACCGACATGGCGGTAACGCAGGCCACGGCGTGGCGGTCCTCGGGCACGATGCCGCCGCCCGCCGCCGTCACAGCCGCTGCGCCTGCATGCGTGAGTTCGGTATCGCCGATGAAGTATCGGCCTTCGGTCGGCGCCAGCAGGCCTGCCAGCACCATGCCGAGCTCGCTCTGACCGTTGCCCTCGACGCCGGCCAGGCCGACGATCTCGCCGGCCCTGACCTCAAGCGTAAAATTGTCGAGCCGCGTGGCACCGTGGCGGTCCTGGACCGTGAGGCCATCGCACACCAGGGCGAAGCCCGGCTTGCCTTCAAATGGGATGTCATCTGTCTTATCGCCGAGCGCCACGTCGAGCGGCTTCACCTCACGGCCGACCATGGCCTGCACCAGCGCGCCCATGTCGGCGGTGGCCATTTCAGCGGTGGCGACGAGCCGGCCGGTGCGCAGGACGGCCACGCTGTCGGCGACCTTGGCGATCTCGGCCAGCTTGTGGGTCACCAGGATGACGGCGCGGCCGGAGTCGGCCACGCGGCGGCAGATGTCGAGCAGCGAGCCGATTTCGGCCGGCGGCAGCACGGCGGTGGGCTCGTCGAGCACCAGCAGCTGCGGATCGCGCATCAGGCACTTCACGATCTCGGCGCGCTGGCGCTCGCCCACCGAGAGTTCGCCGACGACGGCGTTGGGATCGAGGGCAAAGCCGAAGCGATCGGCGATGTCGCTGATGCGGGCGGCGAAGGCGGCGCGATTGAGCACGCCCCTGGCCTGGCCCAGCATCAGGTTCTCGACCACGGTCATGCGCGGCACCAGGCTGAAATGCTGATGCACCATGGCGATGCCCTGCTCCAGCGCCACGGCCGGGCTGGGCGGCAGCCACGCCCGCTCGGCGAACCGCATCTCTCCGGCGCTGGGCGCATAGACGCCGAAGATCAGGTTGCACAGAGTCGACTTGCCGGCGCCGTTCTCGCCCAGCAGGCAATGAACCGTGCCGGCATGAATATCGAGCGTGATGCCTTCCAGGGCCTGCAGGCTGCCGAAGCGCTTGCCGAGGCCCTGGAGGGAAAGAAGCGGGCTCAGGCGTCGAGCACCTTGATCTTGCCCGACAAGAGATCTTTCTTGATCTCCTCGAGCTTGGCCTTCTGCTCGGGCGTGCCCTTGCAGATCACCATGTCGGAGGACTTCGGCCCCATCGCCAGGCCGAAGGGCTTGAATTCGGGCTTCCAGGTGCCGGCCGCCGCCTGCTCGATGGCGTACTCGACCTGATAGCCGACGCCGGTGATCGAATAGGCGACGTAGAGCGGATCGGTGCCGCAGCGGTCGGTGTAGCTGCCGATCACATGCGTGCCCTTCTCGCGCGCCGCCTGCTCCATGCCGCGCAGGCCGAGGTTGAGGATGTGGTAGTGCACGTCGGCGCCCTGGGAGATGGCGGCGAGCGTGGCTTCCTTGGCCTTGGCGACGTCGTCGAAGTCGCCGGTGTAGTTCTCGAAGTACTTGATGTTCGGATTGACGTACCGGGCGCCGTTGCCGAATTCCTTACCGGTGTTCTTGATGGCCGGGATTTCCAGGCCGCCGACGTAGGACACGGCGCCTTTCTTGGAGAGCATCGCGGCGGCGGCGCCGGCCACGAAGCCGATCTCGGCCTGGCGGACGTCGTAGCCCGAGACATTGGCTGGCTTCTTGGGATCGGCATTGCCGCCGATGATGGCGAACTTCACCTTGGGGAAGCGGGGCGCCACCTTGAAGACCGACGCCTGGGTCTGCCCGCCGACGCCGATCACCAGATCGTTCTTGCCGGCCAGCGCCACGAGCACCTGCTCCATGTCGCCGAACTTCACGTTCTCGATGTATTTCACGGTGATCTTGGCGCCGAGCTTCTTCTCCGCGGCCTGCAGGCCGTCGTAGCCGGATTCCATCCAGCCCTTGTCGGACTTAGAGCCCGGGATCAGCACACCGACTGTCAGCGGCCCAGCGGCAAGCGCCGGCAGGCCGAAGCCGCCCAGCATCACCAGGCCTGCAGCACCGGTCGTTCCAGTCAGAAATCCACGGCGATCAAACTTGTTCATGGCCTTGCCCCCCAATCGTTGACGTCTTCCTCAGGGCAAGGAGCAGGCAATCGCCGTGCCAACTGGCAGGAAACTTGCTTCCCGCGTGGTAATCAGAAGACCCACCATCAGAAACCCAACGGGGGAGATCCATGACCAACAAATTGCATCCTTTGGGCGCGCCGCGCGCCGGCCATGTCTGGGGCGCCAATGCCCGGCACGTCGACATGGCGGCCGCACCCGCCAGGCCGGTTCCGGTGGCAATTGCCGCCGCGCCGCAAAACATCACCATCGACCTCAAGCGCAGCGCGATGATCGTGATCGACATGCAGAACGACTTCTGCGCCAAGAACGGCTGGGTCGACCACCTCGGCATCGACTACACGCCCGACCGCAAGCCGATCAAGCCGCTGCAGAAGCTCCTGCCCGTCCTGCGCCAGGTCGGCGTGCCCATCATCTGGGTCAACTGGGGCAACCGGCCGGATCTCGCCAACATGCCGCCCAATCAGATCCACCTCTACAAGCCGTCGGGTATCGGCATCGGTCTCGGCGAGCTGCCACCCACCAGCGGCGCGCCCGTCCTGCAGAAGGATTCCTGGGGCGCCGCCGTGGTCGACGAGCTCGAGCCGAAGCCGGAGGACATCAAGGTCGACAAGCATCGCATCAGCGGCTTCTGGGACACGCCGCTCGATTCGATCCTGCGCAACCTCGGCATCCGCACCGCGCTGTTCTCAGGCGTCAACACCGACCAGTGCGTGCTGCACAGTCTGACCGACGCCAACTTCCTGGGCTACGGCTGCGTGCTGGTCGAGGACTGCTGCGGCACGACCTCACCCGACTTCTGCACCGAGGCCACGGTCTGGAACGTCAAGAAATGCTTCGGCTTCGTGACCGACTCGGGAAAGATCATGAAGGCGCTCAAGAAGAAGTAGCCGCGGCAGCCCCGCAACCCAGGCCGATCGGATCGTGTTACACTTCAGTGTCCGCCATGCCCGATCTCAATCCCCTCGTTCTCGGCTTCCTGGTAGCGCTCGGCATCGGCCTGCTGATCGGCATCGATCGCGAACGCAACAAGGGCGACGGACCATCGCGCGAGGCGGCTGGACTGCGCACTTTTACGCTGGCCTCGCTCACCGGCGCGATCGGCATGGCGGCGGGCGGCGAACTGCTGCTCGGCGCCGCCGTGCTGGGTGTCGTGGCGCTGACCGGCCTCGCCTATTGGCGCGCCCGCGACGGTGATCCCGGTCTCACGACGGAGGTGGCGCTGGTCCTGACCACGCTGCTGGGCGGCTTCGCGACCCGCGAGCCGGCGGTCGCCGCGGGGCTCGGTGTCGTTGTCGCGGCACTGCTGAACGCCCGCTCTACTCTGCACCGGATCTCGCGGTCGATGCTGAGCGACGCCGAACTCAAGGACCTGCTGATCTTCGCCGGCGCCACGCTGGTGGTGCTGCCGCTTCTGCCCGACGAGCCGGTCGGCCCCTTCGGCGCGCTCAACCTTCGCAACGTCTGGATCGTGGTCATCCTGGTGATGGCGGTGAGCGCGCTCGGCTACGCGGCAATGCGCATCGTCGGCACCCGCTTCGGGCTCCCCCTAGCGGGTCTCGCGGCGGGCTTCATCTCGAGTACCGCCACCATCGCGGCGATGGGCGGGCATGCCGCCAAGACCCCGGCGGTCTGCCGCTCCGCGGTTGCGGGCGCGGTGCTGTCGACGGTGGCCACCGTCGTGCAGCTGGTGGTGGTCCTGGCCGCGACCAGCCCGGCGACACTCGAGGCGTTCTGGATCCCGCTTGCCGCCGCTGGCGTCGCTGCCCTCGTCTATGGCGGCCTGTTCACCCTCTCGGCGCTGAAGCAGAAGGGCGATGGGCCCACGCAAGCCGATGGCGCCTTCAACCTCAAGACGGCATTGGCATTCGCTGCCACCCTGGCACTCATCCTCGTCGTCTCGGCAGCGTTGCAGCACTGGTTCGGCGAGACCGGCATCCTGCTTGCCGCAGCCGCTGGCGGACTCGCTGACGCGCATTCAGCGGCAATTTCCGTCGCCGCGCTGGTCGCGGCGGGCAAAATGGAGGCCGCACAGGCGATCTTTCCGATCCTGTTGGGCATGACGACCAACACTGTCATCAAAATCGTGATGGCGTTCGCCAACGGCGATCGAGCCTTTGTGCTGCGGGTCGTGCCCGGCCTCGTGCTGGTGATCGCCGCCGCCTGGGCGGGCGCCTTGGTGGAGATGGGGCGCTAGGCAACGTGCGCAATCTCGTCCTGTTGCCCGGTTTCATGTGCGACCCGGATCTGTGGACCGACATGGTCCCGAGTCTCGAGGGGCTGGGACCACTCCATTGCGGCAACGTCTATGAAGACGACACGCTAGAGGGCATGGCGCGACGCGTCCTCGATGCCGCTCCGGAGCGCTTCGTGCTGGTCGGCTTCTCGATGGGCGGCTTCGTGGCGCGCGTCCTCACCCTGATGGCGCCGGAGCGCGTATCAGCCGTGGCCTTCGTCGCCTCCTCGGCGCGCGGCTATTCCGACGAGGAGACGGCGCGGCGCAAGGCAGGTTACAGACCCGGCGATCGACCGCCCCGCGCCGCCGGCGCCGTCCCGACAGCCATGGGTCTGCATCCCGATCGCGAGAAGGATCCCACCCTGCTCGACCGCCTGCGCGGCATGCAGCGGCGCCTCGGCCCCGAGGTGCGCAAGCGGCAGGCGGCCCTGGTGCGACGCGACGGCTACGCCGACCTCGAGCGCATCACCTGCCCCGCCTTGGTGATCGCCTGCCGGCAGGACCGGCTGCGCAGCTTCGCCGAGACCGAACGCATGGCAGCGCACCTGCCCCATGCGCGCTTCCAGGTAATCGAGGACTGCGGCCACATGGCGCCGCTGGAGCGACCGCACGAACTCAGCACACTGCTTGCCGACTGGATCGACCGCACCGGGCTGTAGCGGCGACACGAATTCGTGAAGGACTCCACGCTACACCCGGCGTAGCCTTGACCCATGAGTGAAGGGCAAGCCCTATTCGCAGTCCTGCGACAGTCGGCGGATGCCGACACCGTGGCTGCCATGGAGCGGCTGGTTGGGGAGGCGCCTGACCGCGACCTTTGCCGCGTCAACGTGATCGCCTTCGCCCGCCGTCACAACGTCGGGGAAGACGCCGCGATCGCGGCCTTCCTGCATGCGGCGCGGATCGGTCTCTTTGAAATGTCTTGGAACGTGCTGTGCCCGGGCTGCGGTGGCGTTCTCGACACCAACGCATCGCTGAAGAGCGTGCGGTCTGAGGAATATGTTTGCGCGCTTTGCGCCGCGGGCTACGAACCAACGCTCGACGAAATGGTCGAAGTGACCTTCACCGTGAGCCCGCGCGTGCGCCGCATCGCGGCGCACAGCCCCGACGAGCTGCCGCCGTGGGACTATGCCCGGCAGATATTCTGGGGGTCCGGGATCGACCTGCCGACCGAGAATTTCGATGAACTGGTCGAAGAGATCACGCTCGAGATCGTCGAGTTGCCGCCCGGCGGCAAGGCGATTCTGTCCCTGCAGCTCCCAGCCGAATTCGTCATCGTGTTCGAGCCGGTGACGCACGCCGCGCGTTTCATCGACGTAAAGGGCGAACCTACGCGCGAGCGCCAAGTCCTGTCGCTGGTGTTCAACGATGTCCGCGCCCCGACCGGCACGACGGAGCTGCGGCCGGGGCCGCTCAGGCTTTCATTGGAGAACCGCACACAGCGGCGGGCTCTGCCTGGCGTGTGGATCGCCGGTGACAAAATGCACGAGCTGCTCGGTCGGCGTAGGCCGTTCCTGACCGCCAAACGCCTTCTGTCCAACCAGACTTTCCGCGACATCTACCGCACCGATACGCTCGATATCGACCAGCGCCTGAAGATCACAAGCCTCACCTTCCTGTTCACCGATCTGAAGGGCTCGACCGAACTCTACGAACGGGTCGGCGACCTGGTGGCGTTCGACCTGGTGCGCGAGCATTTCGCGGCGCTGCAAGAGATCATCGCAGCCGAGGGCGGCGCGGTCGTCAAGACCATCGGCGACGCGGTGATGGCGACCTTCCCGACGCCCGACCGCGCACTGGCCGCGGCGCTCCGCATGCGCCAGGCCATGCGAGGCCTGAACGAGGTGCATGGCCGTGAGGATCTGCTGCTCAAGATCGGCATCCACGAAGGCCCTTGCCTTGCCGTGACGCTCAACGAGCGGCAAGACTATTTCGGGCAGACAGTGAACATCGCCGCTCGCGTGCAGGGGCTGGCGGTGTCGCAGTCGATCCTGGCGACGGCGCCCGTCATCGATCATCCGCAGTGTGCCGACCTGCTCGGAGCAGGCAGCCAGAAGCCGGTGGCGCAGCACCACGCGCTCCGCGGCGTGGCGTCGGAAGTCGCTATCTACGAAATCCCCTGACGCGCCGCGACAACCAGACGGCGCCGCCGAATATGGCGGCGACCGCGAAGGCTGCCGCCGAGGGCAGCCAGATGTCCACGAAGGACACGATACGGGCGCGGATCGGGTTCGCCGGATCGTAGATCACGGTCACGCGGTCGCCCTGGGCAAACGCCCTTTCGCTGCCGCCGCGGCCGTGAAACTCGATCTCGCGCCCTTCTTCGCGCGTCTTGAAGCGCACGACGGGCGCGAAGGAGATGCGCTCGACGGTGCGATCGACTTCGCTTCCGTCGGCCCGCCGCACGCTCTCGGTTTCGTTGCGCCGGCTTTCGCGGTTCTCGAGGACGATCCCTTCGGCCCGTACGCCGCCGGTGTAGAGGTCGGCGGCACTCATCAAGACGAAGGCTCCGATCAGGCCCGCCCCCGCGGCTATGACGGCGAAAGCCGATTCGCCCACCACGGCCAGGTCGATGCCGCGGGAAAGCGCCCAGGCAACGGCGCCGAACAACAGCCAGAAGGCACCGAAGACCGTGACGAAGATCGCCGAGAACCACAGGCGATCGAAGGTATCGATGCGGAAATCGCGCGGATCCTGCGGCATGTAGAGGATCGTGACCTTGTCGCCGGCGGCGAAGTCGGGCGCGCCTGAAGCAAGATCCGTCACCTCCTGCACCTCGCCACCGGGCAGACGGAAGCGCACCAGCGGCGCGTACATGTCGCCCTCGCGGACAATCTCGACGACCTCGCCATCCGCGCGTTCGCCGTGCAGGACGTGGCGCAGGCTGCCGAGACCCAAGGCCAGGCCGCCGGCCAGGATCAACCCGCCGACGCCCAGGATCGTCCAGGAAATCCAGCGCCAGTCGCGGTCCACGGCCATCGGCAGCCTCAGGCGGGTCGCTGGCGGAGCGCGTCGACGATGCTCACCAGCCGGCTGCCCTGCGGGGTTTCCGGATCGAGCAGCTTTTCACGCGGTGTCGTCTCGGCCAGTCGGCTGAGCGCCAGCAGGGCCCTTATGTGCTGACGCCGCGTCAGCCGGTGCTGCGACGAGCGATGGCGAAAGAACAGCCGCGCCATCTGTCCTTCGCCGACCAGCGCGCTGAGTTCGGTCGCGGTGCAATAGATCAGGAAGCAGGTGAAGATCCAGATCTGGATGGCAGCAAACCGCCGCCAGCTGAAATCGAGCGCCGCGGCCTCGAAGGCGGCCGAGAAGCCATCGCCATCGAAAGCAAGATGAATGAAGCGTTCCAGCACGCGCACGACGAACACCACCACCGTGTAGAACACGGTCTTGTAGAGGATCGGCTGGATCAGCGGCGCGCCCCTGAAGCGGTCGATGATCCTGATCTTGTCCACCACCAGAACGACCTTGCCCACGATCAGCGCCATTCCGGTGGCAACCATGAAGCTGGCGAGATGGAACCAGTAGTTCCGGGTCAGCAAATTCGTCGTGAAGGCGATCAGGTTGAAGGCAATGAAGAAATAAATGGTCGGTGGCAGGATGTGCTTCACCTCCTTCAGCCAGACGCGGTAGATCCGGACGGGCAGCGATGCCTTCATGGCGCTCACATCCGCCCGCCATCGACGACGAAGTTCTGTGCCGTCACCAGCCGGCTGTCGTCGGCCGCGAGCCACAGCGCCATGCGGGCGACGTCGGGCGGGTAGACCTTCTCCTTGAGACACTGCGCGACCATCAGGGCTGCGTCGGCCTCGGGCGTCAGCCAGAGATCGATCTGACGCTGGGTCATGATCCAGCCAGGCGTGAGGACATTGAGGCGAATGCCGTCGGGCCCGAGATCGCGGGCAAGGCCACGTGTCATGCCGACGACCGCCGCCTTCGCCGCCTGGTAGACCGAGAGCTGCGGCGTCATGGTGTGGTAGCTGACCGAGCTGAAGTTCACAATCGAGCCGCTACCCGCCTTCTTCATGCCCGGCGCCACGGCCTGGATGGCGAAATACTGGTGTCGCAGATTGACGGCGATGCGCTCGTCCCAGAAGGCCGGCGTCACGTCTGCGATGTCATGACGGTCGTCGCGCGCGGCATTGTTGATCAGGGTGGTGATGGGCCCGAACTTTGCGGCGACCGCACCGATCGCTGCCTGGTAGGCCGCGATATCGCGCACGTCGCATTTGGCAAACAGCAGCGGCGGATAGCCGGCGGCGCCCAGCTTCTCGACCAGGGCCGTCGATGCCGCCTCGTCGATGTCGACGAAGCCCACCTTGGCGCCTTGCGCGGCGAAGTGCTCCACGATCGAGGCACCGATGCCCGAGCCGCCGCCGGAGACGAACACGACGCGGCCGACAAGGCTGGGATAGGAGGCGAACTTGGACATGGCTCCTCACAACATGAAGGGACGAAACAGGATCTCGCCCGCGAGAATCGCCCCCGCGGGCAACGACGTTTGCGCGACGGCGCCGTTGGCGTGGCTCACCGGCTCGACACAGAAATGCGGCCGGCCCTTTGGAACATAGATCACGAGGTGGCGAAACGGCTGCGTTGCTTCAAGCGCAAGACCGAGGCCCCGCCGTGGCCAGCGGATCGTGGCCCGGCCATCCCAGCCATCGAAGCAATTGTCGAGAACGACACCGTCGACCGGCCGCGAGACGGCAAAGTTCCATTCCGGCGGCACGGCGATACGGTCGACCGGCAGGACGTCGGCATCGGCCCGCCACACGCCCTCGACCCGGCAGGCCAGCTCCGTGTCGGCCTCGCGCGGGAAGAAGGGATGCAGGCCGAGGCCCGCCGGTACCGGCCGGTCCTCGAGATTCTCGATCGTCATGCTGACGGTTAGCCCCGCCTCCCCGAGGTCGAACACCTGGCGGGCGCGGTAGCGGAACGGCCAGCCTTCCAGGCCGTCATGCTCGTAGATCAATTCGGCGGAGCCGGCCTCGCGGCGCGCGACTTGCCACTCCCGGGCCCAGCCATCGCCATGCATCGGATGACGCTGTCCCGGCCAGTTGGGTTCCAGGACGAATTCCTCGCCGTCCACGACGAGACGACCGTTCGCGATGCGATTGGAGAATGGCACCAACGGATAGCAGGCCAACGCGGCACCATCGGCCGGGCGCAACAAATCGAAGGCAGCACTCACGGTCGCGATGGCGAAGCGCGTGATCGAGCCGCCGGCGGCGGGCGCCAGATCGACCGCGAGCCGCCCCGCCTGCAACGACAAAACCGTCACCGAATGCCTCGTCCCTGTGTAGACTTCGACGTTCCCAACAAACCGAGGAAGCGCTGATATGTCGACGAATATGCTGAAGAAGCGGCTGAAGGCCGGCAAGGCCTGCGTCAATGCCTGGCTCGCCATCCCCAGCGGCTTCTCCGCCGAGGTCATGGCGCAATGCGGCTGGGACAGCGTCACCGTCGATATTCAGCACGGCGTGCAGGACTATCAGTCGATGGTCCAGTGCTTCCAGGCGATGGACAAGCATCCGATCACGCCGCTGGTGCGCGTGCCGTGGAACGAGCCGGGCATCGTCGGCAAGGTGCTCGATGGCGGCGCCTGGGGCGTGATCTGCCCGATGGTGAACAACGCCACTGAGGCCAAGGCGCTGGTCTCCTATGCGCTCTATCCGCCCAGGGGCAAGCGCAGCAACGGCCCGATCCGCGCCGGCGCCTATGGCGACGCCACGCCCTACCAGGCGACGGCCAACGACGAGGTGCTGATCATCCCGATGATCGAGACCCAGGAGGCGATCGACAATATCGACGCCATCCTCGACGTGCCAGGCATCAGCGGCATCTACGTCGGCCCGTCCGACCTCGGCCTGTCGCTGGGCCTGGCGCCCAAGCTAGACCGCGACGAACCGCAGGTCCTGAAGATCTACGAGAAGCTCACGGCGGCCTGCAAGAAGCGCGGCCTGTTCGCGGGCATCCACAACGGCACGGCGAGCTACGCCGCCAAGGCGGTCGGCATGGGCTTCCAGTTCAACACCATCGCCAACGACTCCGGCCTGATGGCGATGGCCGCCAAGGCCGCGGTGAACGGTTTCCGCAAGGAAGCCGGCGCAGCCGCCGACAAGTAGAGCGATGCTGATCGCCAACGCCGTCCTGGCCGACGGCACGAAGCACCATATCGACGTCAAAGGAGGGCGGATCGCCGCCCTCCTCCCCGCCGATGCCGGAGCGCCGGCAGAGGCCGACGTGCTCGACCTCGCCGGCGCGCTGCTGCTGCCGCCGCTGGTCGACGGCCACATCCATCTCGACAAGACCCTGCTCGGCCTGCCGTGGCTGCCCAACCAGGCGGCCGGCAACAAGGTCGCGGACCGCATCGAGGCCGAACGCAAGGTGCGCGCCGACCGCACGGCGCCGGAGTTCGAGACCGGCTCCAACCTCGTGCGCCAGGTGGTGGCCAGCGGCACGCTGCACATGCGCAGCCACGTCGACGTCGACAACCAGCTCGGCCTGCGCAATCTCCATGAGGTCCTGAAGATCCGCGAACGCTTCCAGGGTCTCGTCACCATCCAGATCGTGGCCTTCCCGCAAAGCGGCATCGTGCGCTCGCCTGGCACCGCCGATCTCCTCGATGCCGCCATCGCCGAGGGCGCCGACCTGGTGGGCGGCCTCGATCCGGTCGGCATCGACGGCGACCTGAAAGCCCATCTCGACACGATCTTCGGCATCGCCGAGCGGCGCGGCGTCGGCGTCGACATCCACCTGCACGACGGCGGCGAGGGCGGCATCGCCCAGTTGATCGCCATTGCCGAGCGCACGGTCGCCTCGGGCCTCAAAGGCCGCGTGGCCGTGAGCCACGCCTTCGCGCTGGGCTCCGTCGACACCGACACCGCCGCCCGCACGGCCGATGTGCTCGCGAAAGCCGGGGTGGCGATCATGAGCCACGGCCCCGGCGGCGCCGCGATCCCGCCGCTGGCACTCCTGCGCCAGCACGGCGTCGAGGTCTTCGGCGGATCGGACAATATCCGCGATGCCTGGTCGCCGTTCGGCAACGGCGACATGCTGGAACGCGCCATGATGATCGGCTACCGCGCCAATTTCCGGCACGACCACGAACTGCAGCTCGCCTTCGAGATGGTGACCGGCGCCGCCGCGCGGGTCCTGGGCCTTGAGGACTACGGCATCGCCGTCGGCGGCCCGGCCGATTTCGTGGCCGTCGAGGCAGGCTCGGTGGCCGAGGCCGTCGCCGCCCGCCCGCGCCGCAAGCTGGTGATCAAGGGTGGCAAGATCATGGCCCGGGACGGCGTCCGGGTCGTCTAGACCCTTCGATCTGGCACACCTCGTTGTGCCATGCGTTGTCCATCTCGCTGTGCCACAAAGCCTGCTCAAGGCGTTGATCCCGCGGACGAATCGGCCCCTGATCGGCTGTGCCACCGGCGCCGTCTATTTTGCTTCGTCAGTGTCCATTAATGATGCCTGGTCCAGACGTTCCAGCGAACGTCTGGAAGCCGGAAATGAGAAAGGCCGGCGCCCGTATTCACATACGTCGCGCCAGCCTGACAGAAATATAATCAAAAACCTGCTGAACTGTCAAATTTATCTGACGGCCTAGCCCACGATCTCGCCGCGGAAGGCCCAGCGGGTCATGCGCTTTTCGACCATGGCACACACCGCGTACATAGCCACGCCCATGATGGCGATGGCGAACAGGCCGGCGAAGGTGGTGGGCGCATCGTTGCGCGCGCTGGCCGAGAGCATCAGGAAGCCGATGCCGTTGTTGCCGCCCACGGTCTCGGAGATCACCGAGCCGATGAACGCCAGCGTGATCGCGACTTTCAGGCTGGCGAAGAGATAGGGCATGGCGCGCGGGATGCCGACCTTGGTCAGGATCTCGAAGCGCGTGGCGCCGAGACTGCGCAGAACGTCGCGCATCTCCGGTTCGATGGTGGCGAGGCCGGTCGCCACGTTCACCACGATGGGAAAGAAACTGATGACGAAGGCCGTGATGACGGCCGGCAGCGAGCCGACGCCGACCCAGATCATCAGGATCGGCACGATCGCCACCTTCGGGATCGCGTTGAAGGCGATCAGCAGCGGATAGAGGCCGGAGTAGACGAAGGGCGAGGCGCCGATCGCGAGGCCCAGCAGCAGGCCGCCGGCAATCGCCAGCAGGAAGCCGATGGTGGTGGTCCACAGCGTATCCCAGCAATAGGCCATCAGAATGTCGAAGCGCTGGACGAAGACGACGAAGATCTTGCTCGGCCTCGGCAGGATGATCTCCGGCACGGCGAAGACGATGCAGGCGATCTCCCAGACGATCAGCAGGACCGCCAGCACCAGCCACGGCATGGCATGCTTCAAGGCTTCGCGCTGAAGCTCGCTCATGCGTGCTCCTGGCTGATCCGGTCGCGCAGCTCGTGCACGACCTCCACGAAATGCGGCTCGAAGGTGGTGGCGAGCGTCCGCGGTCGCGGAATGTCGATCTTCTTGGCCATGACGATGCGACCCGGCCTCCGGCTCATGACATAGACGGTGTCGGCGAGAAAGACGGCCTCGCGCAGGTCGTGCGTCACCAGCACGCCCGTGAAACGCTTCTCCAGCCACAGTGCCTGCATGACGCCCCACAGTTCCTCGCGGGTAAAGGCGTCGAGGGCGCCGAACGGCTCGTCCAGCATCAGAAGCTCGGGCTCGTGGATCAGGGCGCGGCAGAGGTTGGAGCGCTGCATCATGCCGCCCGAGAGCTGCCACGGGAATTTGTCCGCGAAGTCGGCGAGACCCACCGTCTGCAGCAGCTTCATCGCGCGGCCCTCGTATTCGGCGCGATGGCTGCGGAAGCGGCGCTTGTGCGGCTCGACCACTTCCATGGGCAACAGGATGTTGTTCATGGTGGTCCGCCACGGCATGAGCGTCGGGTTCTGGAACGCCATGCCGACGCCCTTGATGGGCCCGGTCACCTTCTGGCCGGCCACCCGGACCTCGCCGCCCGAGGCGGGCAGCAGGCCGGTGACCAGCTTCATGATCGTCGACTTGCCGCAGCCCGAGGGACCCACGACGGCAATGAACTCGCCCTTGTCGATGCTGAACGTGGCGTCGGCAAGGGCGAGAGTGCGGTCCTTGCCGAGCCGGTAGGTGAGACTGACGCTGTTGAGGTCGACGAACGCCATCTCTACTTGGAGATCATCCGGTCGGCCTTCGGCGGCAGATAGGCGTTGGTAAACACCTTGTCCGGCGCGGGCGCCACCGGCAGGCTGAAGGCCTCGGAGACGTCCTTGACCGCGCGCGCGAAGCGCACGGGATCGACGTCGCCCATGCCGTTGGCCTTCACGTAAGGCGTCAGAATGTTGGTCTGCAACGAGATCTGCAGGCGCTCCATCTCGAGCTTCTCATCGATCAGCGGGTCGCGCTTCTTGGCAGCGGCGATGCCGAGCTGCGGGTTGGCGATCACGTCCTTCCAGCCCTTGACCGTGGCCGCGATGAAACCCTTCACGGCCTTCTCGTTCTTGGCCATCTCCGGCGAAATGACGATGCCGTTGCCATAGACGTCCATGCCGAAGTCGACGTAGCGCATCGACACGATGTCCTCGAACGCCACGCCGCGCGCCTTGAGATCGAGCATCGACGAGAAGTAATGGCCGGAGATGAAGTCGACCGTGCCTTGCACCAGGCTCTGCTCGCGCAGTTGCGGCGTCAGGTTGACATGCTCCCACTTGGTGATGCCGTTCTTCTTGGCAAAGGCCGGGAACAGGCGGAACGAAGCGTCGAACACCGGGGCGCCGAGCTTCTTGCCCTCGAGATCCTTGGGCGTCTTGATACCGCTCTTCTTCAGGGCATAGACGCCGAATGGTGCGAAATCGTAGGCCATGAACACACAGAGCACTTCCTTGCCCGGGTTCTTGGCGTTGTACTCGATGGTCGCGTTCACGTCGGCGAAGCCGATCTGGTAGGCGCCGGTGGCGACGCGCTGGACCGCACCGGCCGAGCCCTGGCCGGGATCCATGGCGACGTCGAGCCCTTCGGCCTTGTAGTAGCCCTTCTCCAGCGCCACGAGGAACGGCGAGGTCGGCCCCTGGAAGACCCAGTCGAGCGTAAATTTGATCGGTGTCTGCGCCTGCGCCGAAGCGCCAGCCAGCATCAAGGCGGCAGCGGCGGCGCCGCCCAGCCACTTGGCAACTTTCATCATGTTCCGTTCCCTCGTAAGGTTCCCCGTCCGGCGACTCTTAGGCGGACAACCCACGTCCGCCAAGGGGATATCAGGCAGATTCTATGCCAGCCCGCTGCGTCGAGACGAGTTGGGTGAAGGCGCCGCCCCGGGCCGAGAGCTCCTGGTAGCCACCCTGCTCGACCACCCTTCCATGCTCGAACACCACCACCTGGTCGGCCTCGCGGATGGTCGAGAGCCGGTGGGCAATGACGAAGGTGGTGCGGCCCTCCATCAGGGTCTTGAGCGCCTTCTGGATGCGGGCCTCGGTGAGCGAATCCAGTGCACTGGTGGCCTCGTCCAGGATCAGGATCGGCGGATCCTTGAGGAGGGCGCGGGCGATCGCCAGCCGCTGGCGCTCGCCGCCGGAAAGCGTCGTGCCGCGCTCGCCCACCAGCGTGTCGTAGCCCTGGGGCTGGCGCATGATGAAGTCGTGCGCCTCGGCGAGCTTGGCCGCCTGCTCGAGCTCGGCCTGTGTGGCATCGGGCTTGCCGATGCGCAGATTGTCGGCGATCGAGCGGTAGAACATCGTCGAATCCTGGAACACCACGCCGATATTGCGGCGGAGCGACTCCAGCTTGATGTCGCGGTGGTCGACCCCGTCGATCCGGATCACGCCCGACTGCGCGTCCCACATGCGATGAAGCAGCGACAGCGCCGTGCTCTTGCCGGCGCCGGTCGGGCCCACGAACGCCACCGTCGAGCCGGCCGGCGTCTTCAGCGAGAAATGGACCAGGGCCGGCCGCTTGCCGTCATAGGAGAAGCCGATGTCGTCGAATTCGACCTCGCCCCTGGCCCGCCCGATGTCGATCCCGTTGGGCTTGTCAGGCACCGTCGATTGCGCGTCGAGGACGCGAAAGAAGTCGCCCAGCGACGGCATCTGGAAGAAGATGCGGCTGACGAAGCCCGACGCCTGGTCCATGCGGCCGATCAGCATGGTGGCGAAGCCCATGAAGCTCACGATCTCGCCGACCGTCGCCTCGCCGTTGATATAGAGCCAGGTGCCGAGCACGAAGATCGAGATCACGGTAATGGTCGAGGCGGCGCGGGTCATCACCGACAGCAACGCCCACCAGTTCAGCACCGGGAACTGCGCCGCCAGCGTCTGGCGGATGATGCGATGCATCTCTCCGGTCTCGGCGCCCAGCCGCACGAAACTCTGGATCAGGTGGATGTTGCCCAGGGCATCGCCGGCGCGGCCGGCGAGCTCGCTGTGCAGGTCCTCGACCTTCTGCTGCAATTTATCGGTGCGGCTCACCACCCAGATATTGGCCGCGGCGAAGAACAGGATCAGCACCAGCAGCAGCAGGCCCAACCGCCAGTTCATGAACATGCTGAGCGGCAGCATGACGAACAGCGCCACCAGGGTGGCGAGGTTTTCGCGGAAGAACGACAGCCAGATGCCGAACAGATTGTCGACGCCGGTCAGCATGATCTTGATCAGGCGGCCGGAATGCTGGGTATTGTGGAACGAGAACGGCAGCACCAGCAGATGCTCGAAATAGGTCGCCATCGCGCCCAGGCGACGGCGATGGGCCATGCGATCGGCCTGCAGCGAGACCACCATGTTGGCGGCGATCCCGCCCAGTCCGACCACCGCCCACAGGGCGAGGATCGAGAGCGCGTCCCGCCACAGGATTTCGACGGGCTTGTTGCGCGCGTTGGTCAGGAGATCGATCACCTGGCCGAACAGCACCGGCTCGTAGAACTGCAGGCCGGCCACCGCCACGTTGGCGATGGCCAGGACAATGGCGAGCCCCTTCTCGGCCCGCAGCAGCCCGATCACCCGACCGTAGACGCGAAAGAATTCCATCCTCGGGTGACCGGATCCCTGACCGGCTCTACTTTTCGCCGAGGAAGCGTTCGACGGTCTTCACGAAGAAGCTGACGCCGAACGGGATCGCCATGTCGTTGAAGTCGTAGCGCGAGTTGTGCAGGCCCGCGCCGTTGCCGTCCTCGCCGCCATTGCCGAGCCAGACCATGGCGCCCGGCACCTTCTCCAGCATGTAGGAGAAATCTTCCGCACCCATGCTGGCCTGCACATTGTCGCGCACACCGTTGGGTCCGCAGACGCCTGCCGCAACGTCGATGGCGAAGGCGGCACGCTGGGCGTTGTTGATCGTCGGCGGATAGCCGTGGCGGTATTCGACGTCGATCTTCACGCCGTACATCTTCGCCGCGCCCTCGCAGATCTCGCGGATGCGCGCCTCGATCAGCTTGCGGGCTTCGGGCGTCGTGGTGCGCGTCGTGCCGCCGACATGGGCGTCGGTCGGGATGACGTTGTAGGCCGAACCGCCCTTGACGAAGCCGACGGTGACGACCGACGAGGCGAACGGGTCCATGTTGCGACTGACGATGGTCTGCAGCGACAGCACGAGGTTGGCCGCGACGATCAGCGGATCGAGGCTGAGGTGCGGATGCGCGGCATGGCCGCCCTTGCCGGTGATGCGCAGGTCCCAGCGGTCGGCCGCGGCCAGCAGCGGACCTGGCTTGGTGGCGATCATGCCGAGCGGCAGGCCGGGCTTGTTGTGGATGGCGAACACCGCATCGCAGGGGAATTTCTCGAACAGGCCGTCGTCGATCATGGCCTTGCCGCCGCCACCGCCCTCTTCGGCCGGCTGGAAGATGAAGTGCACCGCGCCCTCGAAGTCGCGCTTCTCGCTCAGCACCTTGGCGGCGCCCAGCAACATGGCGGTATGGCCGTCGTGGCCGCAGGCGTGCATGCGGCCGGGATTCTTGGAAGCGTGCTCAAAATCGTTCGTTTCATCCATTGGCAAGCAGTCCATGTCGGCCCTGAGGCCGATGGACTTCAACGAGTTACCCTTGCGCAAGGTTCCCACCAGGCCGGTCTTGCCCAATCCGCGCGTCACCTCGAGGCCCCATTCCGCGAGCTTGGCCGCGACGATGTCGGAGGTCCGGTTCTCCTCGTACGCCAGTTCGGGATGGGCATGGATGTCGCGTCGGATGGCGGAAATCTCGCTCTGGATCTCGAGCGAACGGGGATGAACGGGCATCAGGGTACTCCGGTTGGAACCTCAGGCATCTTAGCCCAGAGTAGCACCATGTTGTCCCTCCACGACGTCGAAGACGCGGCGGCCATCGTCCACGCCGCCATGCCCGCCACGCCGCAGTATGCGTGGCCCCTGCTGGCGCGCCGCACCGGCTGCGAGGTCTGGGTCAAGCACGAGAACCACACGCCGACCGGCGCCTTCAAGGTGCGCGGCGGGCTGGTCTACATGGCTCGCCTCAAGCGCGAACGGCCCGAGGTCGCGGGCGTGATCAGCGCCACCCGCGGCAACCATGGCCAGAGCATTGCGCTCGCCGCTGCCCGGGTCGGCATTGCCGCCACCATCGTCGTGCCCCGGGGCAACTCGGTGGAGAAGAATGCCGCCATGCGGGCGTTCGGCGCCGAGTTGGTCGAGGGCGGCCACGATTTCGATGCCGCGCGCGAAACCGCGATGCGGCTCGCGGGCGAGCGCGGCCTGTCGATGGTCCCATCCTTCCACCACGACCTGGTGCGGGGCGTGGCGACCTATGCGCTGGAACTCTTCCGCGCCGCGCCGGCGCTCGACACGGTCTATGTGCCGATCGGCCTGGGCTCGGGCATCTGCGGCACGATCGCCGTGCGCGACGCGCTGGGCCTCTCGACCAAGGTGGTGGGCGTCGTCTCGACCGAGGCGCCGGCCTATGCGCTCTCCTTCGCCGCCGGCAAGGTGGTGGCGACCAACAGCGCCGACACCATGGCCGACGGCATGGCGGTGCGCGGGCCCGATGCCGAAGCGCTAAAAGTGATTCTGAGCGGCGCGGACCGGATCGTAAAAGTGAGCGATGCCGAGATCGCCATCGCCATGCGCGCCTACTACGAAGACACGCACCAGCTCACCGAGGGCGCAGGGGCGGCGTCGCTGGCGGCCCTGATGCAGGAACGCGACCGTCAGGCGGGCAAGCGTGTCGGCCTGATCCTGAGCGGCGGCAATATCGACCGGCCGCTTTACCTGCGCACGCTCGCGGATGGTTGAGGCGTCCCGGGCGCCCGAGGCGCCCAGGCGAGATCGCTCTTCACCGCCTGCATGATGAACGAGGACCGCGTGCCTTTTACGCCGGGCATGCGCAGCAACGCCTTCATGGCGAACTCGCTGAAGCTCGCGAGGTCGGGCGCAAAGACATGGAGCTGGAAATCCATGTCGCCGGTCACGGCATAGCAGGCCACGACCTCGGGCCGGGCGCGGATCGCGGCCTCGAAGGCCTCGACGGTCTTCTCGGAATGATCGTCGAGCGTAACGTGGACAAGGGCCTGCAGACCGAGGCCCATCGCCTGCGGCGACACGAGGGCTGCGTAGCGGGCGATCACCCCCTCTTCCTCCAGCCGCTTCACACGGCGCTGGCAGGGTGTGGGCGAGAGTCCGGCGCGGTCGGCCAGGTCGACCATCGGCAGACGGCCCTCGGCCTGCAGGGTCGCCACGATGCGTCTGTCGATGTCATCGAGTTCGATCATGGTGTAATTCTCCCAAAATTATCAGTAAACTGGAGAATACCTCCAAAATACCTGTCGTTACAGGCCAACTTCGCGAGGATTCACCAGCTTCCCGCCCCCATATTCAGGGCATGTACACAGCACCCCTCGAACAGCTCCGTGGCGACTATGCCGGCATGGCGCCGGACTGGACCGTGCCGCAGCGGGCCGAGCTCTACTCCGACGAGGAGCAGGCGGTGTGGCGGCTGCTGGTGGAACGCCAGAGCGCGCTCGCGCAGCGCTACGCCTGCGATGAATTCCTGAAGGGCCTCGAGTCGCTCGGGATCGGCGACACCATCCCGGATTTCGAAGCGATCAATGCCCGTCTGTTGCCGCTCACGGGCTGGCGCCTCGTGGGCGTGCCAGGCCTGATCCCCGACGCCGCCTTCTACGACCATCTCGCGCATCGCCGCTTCCCGGTGACGGTGTGGATCCGCACGCGCGCCGAACTCGACTATCTGGTCGAGCCTGACCTGTTCCACGATTTCTTCGGCCACGTGCCGCTGCTCACCGACCCGGTGTTCGCCGACTTCATGCAGGCCTATGGCCGGCGCGCCATCGCGGCCGGAGCGGAGAACATCGATCGGCTCGCGCGACTCTACTGGTTCACCGTCGAGTTCGGCCTGATCCGCACGACCAAAGGTCTCAAGGCCTATGGCGCCGGCATCCTGTCTTCAGCCGCCGAAGTGAAGCACGCGATCGAAGGCGAAGGCGTCGAGCGTCTGCCGTTCGATGCGGCGATGGCGATGCAAAGGCCCTACGAGATCGACAAGCTGCAGCCGACCTACTTCGTGCTCGACGATTTCCGCCAGCTCCTGGATCGGCCGGCCACCCACTAGCGCAGCACGACCAACCCGTCGACAGCCACGACACCTTCGCCGTCGCGCTTCACCAGCAGCGGATTGATCTCCGCCTCCGAGACATCGGCGAAGGCCTCGTGCGCCAGGGTTGAGAAAGCCGCGATGGTTCTTGCCAGCGCCGCCACATCGCCTTTGGGCAGGTTGCGATAACCACGGATCGTGGCGAGGCCTTTTATCTCCGCGATCATCTCGCGCGCCTCGGCTTCGTCGACCGGCGCAATCCGCGTCGACGCGTCCTTGTAGATCTCGGCCAGCACGCCGCCGAGACCGACGGTGACGGTCGGTCCCACCAGCGGATCCCGTCGGAAGCCCAGGATCACCTCGGCCAGGCCGCGCTCCATTTTCTGGATCAGGAAACCGTCGAGCTTCGCATCGGGCGAATGGGCTTTTACGCGCCGCTCTATCTCGCGCGCGGCGACGGCGGCGGATTGGCCGTCCATCAGGCCCAGCGCCACACCGCCCGCTTCGGTCTTGTGCGCGATGTCGGTCGACAGGATCTTTAGCACCACCGGCGCGCCGACCTCGGCCACGGCGGCAACGACCCGCTTGGCATCGGGGATTGCCAGCGACTTGGCCATCGGCACGCCAAGCGCCGCGAAAAGATCGGCGGCGCGGCGCTCGTCGAAGCCGGAAACGCGACCGGCTTCAAGCGCATCCAGCGCCGCGCGCGATGGCTCAGCCAGAGCGATCAATGGCTGCGGCGTCGGGCGCAGCAGGCAAAGCGCCATCGCCTCGCTGCAGGACTCCGGGTGACGGAACGCCGGCACGCCTGAAGCCGTCAGAAGCGCCAGCGATTTTTCCGCCGTCGGCGTCAGGGAAACGGCGAAGGGTTTTGGCGTGCGGGCAAAGCGCAGCAGCGGCTCGACCGCGAGCTCGGGGTTGAATTGCGCCGATGAGCCCACGACGAAGATCACCGCGTCGTTGTCCTCGTCGGCCAGCAGGCGCTCGATGGTGCCGGCCACGATCTCGGGCTTGGCGCCGGCCAGGGTGAGATCGACCAGCTTGCCCTCACCCGCCGCGATGCCGAGCGGCTTTAGCCAATCGACCAGCGCCTGCGGCGGTCCCGCGATGTCGAGGCCGGCCATCGCCATGTTGTCGACCACCATGGCGGCACCGCCGCCAGTGGTCGTCGCAACGGCCACGCGCCTGCCAGTTGCGGGCGGCCGATCGACCAGCAGCGCCGGCACATCGATCAGCGATTCGAACATCGACACGCGGGCGATGCCGTGGCGGCGGCAGAAGGCATCGAAGGTGGCGTCGGAGCCGGCGATGGCGCCGGTGTGCGATTTCGCCAGCTCCTGGCCGATCGAGGAGCGGCCGAGCTTGTAGGCGATCACCGGCTTGCCTGCCGCGTGGGCACGACGCGCCGCGCGCGCGAGGCGCTCGCCGTCACGCAGTGTCTCCATGAACAGCAGGATGGCGTCGGTCTTGGGATCGTCCACCAGCAGGTCGGCGATCTCGCCGACCGCAAGGTCGACTTCGTTACCGACCGAGATCAGCCGCGAGAAACCGATGCCGCGCGCGTCGGCCCGCGACAGCATCGCGCCGATCAGGCTGCCGCTCTGGCTCACCAGGGCCCAGGTGCCGCCGCGGAGCTTGTCGACGGCGAAGGCGGCGTTGGCGGTGAGCGCGACGGGCGGGTTCGTGCTCACCGTGCCGATGCTGTTGGGGCCCACGAGGCGAATGCCGGTCTCGGCCACGATGCGCGAGAGATCGTCCTGCAGCGAGGCACCCGCGGCACCGGCATCGGCGAAGCCGCCGGCCAGGATGGACGCCACTTTCACGCCGCGCTTGGCGCATTCGGCGAGCGCCGCCACCGCCGCCCTGCCGTTCAGCAGGATATAGGCGTGATCGATCTCGCCCGGGATCGATGCCAGATCCTTAAAAGCCATCTCGCCCAGGATTTCGCTGCGCGACGGATTGACGGGAAGGATCTCGCCGGTGAAGCCGTGCTTGCGCAGAAAACGCTGCGGCCGCGACGTGGTCTTGGCGGGATCGGCCGACGCCCCGATCAGGGCAATGCGCTTTGGCTCGAACAGGGCTGCGAACAGGTTGTTGGGATCGCTCATGGCGCGAGTATACTCGGCACATGATCCCTCGCCGCACATTCGTTACCTCGACCCTCGCAGCACTTGCCCTGCCTGTGCATGCCCAAGCCTGGCCCTCCAAGCCGATCAAGCTCGTCGTGCCCTATGCGCCCGGCGGCACGACCGATGTCGTGGCCCGCATGGTGGCGGAATATCTCGGCAAGCAGCTCGGCCAGAACATCATCGTCGACAACAAGCCCGGTAAGGGCGCGATGGTGGGCACGGCACTGGTCGCCAAGGCGGCGCCCGACGGCTACACGCTGCTGATGTCGGTGATCTCGGGCCTCTCGATCTCGCCCACGCTCTACGGCGGCGGCGACTTCGACCCGATGGCCGACTTCATCCATATCTCGATCGCCTCGCGCAATCCCAGCGTGCTGGTGGTCAACCCGACCTTCGACGCCAAGACCTTCGGCGAGTATGTCGCCTACGCCAAGGCCAACCCCGGCAAGCTCACCTTCGCCACCTCGGGCGCGGGCTCGAGCAACCATCTGCTGGGCGCGCGGCTGCAGCAGGTGATCGGCGCGGAGATGGTTCACGTACCCTATCGCGGCGCGGGGCCCGCCATGATCGACACCATCGCGGGCAACGTGCCGTCGATGTTCGACTCGCTCCCCTCGGCCGCGCCGCACATCAAGGCAGGCAAGGTCCGGGCGCTGGCGGTCAGCAGCGACGTGCGCAACCCGGCCTTCCCCGACGTGCCGACCATGAAGGAAACTGGCTATCCCGACCTCATCTCCTATTCCTGGTTCGGCATCTCGGTGCCGGCCAAGACACCGGCGCCGATCGTCGACCGGCTGGCGGCCGAGATGCAGGCTGTGCTGAAGGAGCCCGCCGTCATCAGGCGCTGGGAGGAGATCGGCGCCGAGAGCAGCACCATGAGCCCGGCCGAGGTGACGAAGTTCATCCAGGCCGAGATCGACAAGTGGGTGCCCGTCGTGAAAGCCTCGGGCGCCAAGCCTGAATAGGAGGAAGCGACATGAGCATTCGACGCGTCACGTCACCAACCGTCCCCGAGCCTCCGCCCGAGCGCTGGTCCAACTGCCTGGTGTCCGACGGCATCGCCTATGTCTCGGGCATGACCGCCCGCGCCGGCACGGCCGTCGTCGGCAATGACGAGTACGAGCAGTCGAAGGTGATCTTCGGCAAGATCAAAGGCATGGTCGAGGCGGCCGGCGGCACCATGGCCGACGTCGTCAAGATCACGGTCTATGTCACCGACATCAAGAACAACACGAAGGTCTGGGCGGCGCGCCGCGAGTTCTTCAGCGGCGACTTCCCGGCCTCCACCCTGGTCGAGGTGAGCGCGCTCGCAGCACCCGAGATCCTGGTCGAGATCGAGGCCATCGCGCACATTGGCAAAGGCAAGCGATAAGGGTAAACGCTAGGCGTGTGAGAACATCTGCTTGCCAGCAACGGGCATCGTTGCCTTGAGGATGGTGCCGGCCGCGATCTTGTCGCTCTTGCGCGACACCACGACATAGAGGTC
Source organism: Reyranella sp. (assembly GCA_052386855.1). GTDB lineage: Bacteria > Pseudomonadota > Alphaproteobacteria > Reyranellales > Reyranellaceae > Reyranella. Next base: position 19,623 of record JBQTJT010000016.1, on the reverse strand, counting down.
GGTCCCCGAGTACGCCACGTTGGTGCAGTAGATGTCGTCGCCGCAATCGACGTGATGCGTCGGCCGGCCGAGAGCATCGAAGCGCCAGGCGGTGGTGCTGGGATGGGCGATCACGAGGCCGCCCTCGTCGTCCAGCGCCATGCCGTCGGGACCGGCGTGGCCGCCGCTCATCTGGATGAAGAGGCCGACCTTGCTCACCGTGCCGTCGGCCATCAACGGCAGGCGCCACACCGCATTGCCGCGCGTCACGCCGACATAGAGCACGGTCTCCGCCTTGTTCATGACCAGCCCGTTGGGGCTGGGCACGGTGTTCACCAGCATCGTGAGCTTGCCCGCCGTGTCGTAGCGATACACGCGGCCGGTCGGATCGTGCAGACCGGTCTGGCCCTGGTCGGTGAAATAGAGATCGCCGCTCTGCGCGAAGAACAGATCGTTCACGCCCTTGAAGCTCTCGGAGCCCCGCGTCTCGAGGAGCGGCGTCACCTTGCCGGTCCCGGCATCGAGCAGGACGAGGCCGCGCTTGTAGTCGGTGATGAAGATCCGGCCGTCCTTGTGGATTTTCAGCCCGTTCGGCCAGCCGTCGTATTCCGCGACCATGGTCCACTCGCCTCCAGGGCTGATGCGGAAGACGCGACCGAAGGGAATGTCGGTGACGTAAAGATTGCCGGCGCGATCGAAGCTCGGTCCCTCGAGGAAGGAATCGAGGATCTGGCCGACGGCGTTGGCGTCGCCCCACGACGTGCGACCGGGCTTGCGGAATTTTTCCGGCAGCCGCGTGAACTCGGTGGCCGGCACCGCCTTGGTCAGTCCGTACATCTAGGCCGCCTTCACTTCGCGTTCGGCCTTGAGCGCCCGCACCGTCTCGCGCAGCGCATGAACGGTCTTCTCGATCTCCGCCCCGCCATGCGTGGCCGACACGAAGCCGCCGGGTGCACCCATCACGTCGACACCGTGGGTCATCAGGCCCATGCGGATCTTGCCCGTGAGCGGACCCGCGCCGCGCGCGCCCTTGAGCTTGGCAAAGGGCACTTTCAGCGGATCGAAGGTCGCGGGATCGATCGGATCGTTGAACGGGTTGGGATAGATCAGGAAGGTCGAGCTCTGGCCGTAGATGCCCCACGGCACGCCTTCCTTGACCAGCACCTCGGTGAGCGCGCGGCGCAGCTCGGCCGCCGTCTTGTTGGCCTTCTCCGCCAGATCCTCGTCGCGCAACAGCGTGAGCGCCGTCACCGCCGCGGCAGCCGACAGCGGGTTGGCGTTGTAGGTGCCCGGATGCAGGATCCGCTCGATCTTCTTCGCGGCGGTTGCATCGTGATCGATGCGGTCGAGGATGTCGCGCTTGCCCGCGACGGCGCCGCCCGGCAGGCCGCCGGCCACGATCTTGGCCTGGATGCAAAGATCGGGCGTGATGCTGAACGCCTTCTGTGCGCCGCCCGAGGACCAGCGATAGCCGGTGATGACCTCGTCCATCAGCATGACGACGCCCTTCTTCTTCGTGGCGTCTCGCACTGCCTGGATGAAACCCGGGGGCAACGGCGCCTGGCCCCACGACGCGCCGGAGGGCTCGAACATGACGGCGGCGATATCGTCGCGTTCCTCGATCAACTTCACGACGGCGGCGACGTCGCCTTGCGGCATCACGATCGAGAGCGCGCTCACATCCTGCGGCACGCCCGGCGTGGTGCCGCCGTCATAGGTGGCCCCGGCGCCAGCCGTCACGTTGTCGTGCCATCCATGGAAGTGGCCGATGAAGCGCACGATCTTGTCCTTGCCGGTGTAGGCACGCGCGAGACGGATCGCCATGTGCGAGGCCTCGGTGCCCGACGCGGTAAAGCGCACCCGCTCCGCGCAGGGCGTCAGCTCGCAGACCAGCTCGGCCCACTTCACTTCGAGCTCGTGGCTGGAGCCGTAATGCGTGCCGAGCTCCATCTGCTTCTTCACCGCCTCGACCACGGCGGGATGCGAATGGCCCAGCAGCATGGCGCCATGGCCGCCGAAGTAGTCGACATACTCGTTGCCGTCGACATCCCACTTGCGCGGCCCCTTCGCCTTCGCGACATGGATCGAATAGGGGTCGAGGTAGCGGGCATCGTGGGTGATGCCGCTCGGCAGCACCTTGTGGGCACGCTCGAACAGGGCGCCGGAGCCGGGTGTGCGGGCCTTGTAGTCGGTGACGATGGCGGAGTTGGTCGGCGCGACAACGGTCATGAGCCCTCACATTAACTAATGGCAGAGCATCGCAAGCCTCGCTTGCGCCGCCAAGGGCCCACGGCCAAAGTCCCGCCTTTCGCAGACCGAGGGTACCTACGTGAACGCCAAACCGCGCGGACGCCAGTTCTTCAACAATCCCGGCCCGACCAACATCCCCGACCGCGTCCTGCGCGCCATGGACCGGCCCGTCCTCGACTTCATGTCGGACGAATTCCTGGCCATCCAGCATGCCTGCCATGCCGGCGTGAAGCGGGTCCTGAAGACCGACCAGACGCTCTACATGTACAACGCCAGCGGCCACGGCGCCTGGGAAGCCGCACTCGCCAACCTGTTCTCGGCCGGCGACACCGTGCTGATCGTCGAGACCGGCTATTTCTCGCTCAGCTGGGCCGAGATGGCGGTCAATCTCGGCATCAAGGTCGAGACCTTCGCCGCCGACTGGCGCACCGGCGCCGACGTGGCCAAGCTCGCGGAGCGCCTCGCCAAGGACAAGGCGCACGAGATCAAGGCGGTGCTCACTGTCCACAACGAGACCGCGACCGGCATGGTCCTGCCGGTGGCCGACATCCGCCGCGCCATGGACGAGACCAGGCATCCCGCGCTGCTGCTCAGCGACACGATCTCGTCGCTGGCGTCGATGGAATACAAGATGGATGCCTGGGGCATCGACGTGACCGTGGGCGGCAGCCAGAAGGGCCTGATGCTGCCCACCGGCATGTCGCTGACCGGCGTCAGCAACAAGGCCATCGAGGTGTCGCGCAAGAACAAGGCGCCGCGCCATTACTGGAACTGGGAGCAGATGAACGGCCGCGCGCCGCAGAAGTTCGTCGGCACCGCGCCCGTGCACATGTTCTTCGGCCTGCAGGAATCGCTAAAAATGCTCGAGGAGGAAACCCTCGACGGCGTGTTCGCCCGCCATGCTCGCCTTGCCGACGCGACTCGTGCCGCCGTGCGTGCCTGGGGCGCCGACGGCAAGGGCCCGCAGCTCTACGGCCAGGCGACGGACAGGCTCTCCAACTCGGTGACGGCGGTGATGATGCCGGAGGGCGTCAGCTCCGATGGCTTCCGCAAGATCGCCGTCGACCGCTACAACCTGTCGCTGGGCGGCGGGCTCGGGCCGCTGATGGGCAAGGTCTTCCGCATCGGCCACATGGGCGACCTCAACGAGCCGATGCTGCTGGGCTGTCTCGCCACGACCGAACTCGCGATGAAGACGGCCGGCGTGCCGTTCGCGCCGGGCGGTGTCGACGCCGCGATCGCGTCGCTGGCGAGCTGATAGATCCCTCGCAAAGGCTCGGGATGACGGCCAAGGGCCGTCAAAACGCCGGCTTCTTGCCCGCGATCACCGCCACGAAGCGCTCCGGCGTGATCGATGACAGCGTCGTGCCGCGCCCCATGGTCGGCTCGACCGTGAGGCCTACGACCGGATCGAAAACGGCCGTCGTGGGATTGAACGCATAGAGCTGGCCCTTGGTCATGTTGAACCACCAGGCGTGCAGCACCAGCGTGCCGGCTTCGACTTTTTCGGCGATCCAGCGGAAGCTCATCAGGTTCTTGACGCTGTTCAGCACCGCGGCCTGCTCGACCGCGCGGGCGATCTCGTCGCGCGAACGGCCTTTCAGCTCCTGCACCACGAGATCGCGCGTGTCCTGGGCGATGCTGGTCCATGTCGAGAGATAGTCGTAGTCGGCATAGATGCTCTCGCGGCCATCAACGAGAGCACCGATGCCGCCGCACAAGGCATGCCCCAGCACGACCACATGTTCGACGCCGAGGCCGCGCACGGCGAACTCGATGGCCGCCGACGTGCCATGGTGCCGCGCATCCGGCGGAAACTGCGCCGGCGGCACCATCGCCGCCACATTGCGCACGGTGAAGAGCTCACCGGGCTGGGTCTGGGTCAAAATGCCGGGATCGACGCGCGCATCGGCGCAGGCCACGATCAGGATCTTCGGCGACTGGCCTTCCGCCGCCAGACGATCGAACAGATCGAGATGCTCGCGATAGTAGCCCAGATGGAAGTCCGAGAAGCCCTTTAGAAGCCGTTCCAACGCCATGGTGTCTCGTCTACGATGTCGACCGTGAATGGAACCCTGAAATGACCCAAGAACTGCTCTACGACAAGCGCGGCGACATCGGCTGGGTCACTTTCAACCGGCCCCAGGCGCGCAATGCCCTTACTTTCGCGATGTATGAAGGATTGGCCGAGATCTGCATCGGGATCGGCAAGACCCGGGACGTGAAAGCGCTGGTCGTCACCGGCGCCGGCGAAAAGGCCTTCGCCGCCGGTACCGACATCGCCCAGTTCAAGAGTTTCGAGGGTGGCGAAGACGGGATCGGCTACGAGCGCAAGATGGATCGCATCCTGGATGCAATCGAGCGCTGCACGGTGCCGACCATCGCGGCCATCTCCGGGTTCTGCACCGGCGGCGGTGCGGCCATCGCCGCCGTCTGCGATCTCAGACTCGCCGCCGCCAACGCCCAGTTCGGCTTCCCGATTTCGCGCACCCTGGGCAACTGCCTGTCGATGTCCAACTACGCGCGTTTGGCGGCCCTGATCGGTCCGCAGCGGGTCAAGGAAATGATCTTCCTCGCCAAGCTGATGGATGCGCCGGCGGCGCTGGCGGCCGGCCTGGTGAGCGAGGTCGTGCCCGACATGACGGCCCTGCAGGCTCGCGCCGAGGAAGTGGCGCGGACCGTCGCGGGCCATGCCCCGCTGACCCTGCAGGTGACCAAGGAGGCGCTCCGCCGCCTGCAAGCCCGCATTGCCGACGAGAGCATCGACGATCTGATCCGGTTGGCTTACGGTAGCGCCGATTTCCGCGAAGGCATGGCGGCGTTCCTGGAGAAACGGGCGCCGAAATGGACAGGCGGCTAGGACGGCTCAACGAGGAGGAAGCGATGCTCAAGGTCGGATCAACTCTTGCTATTCTGGGACTGTGCGCTGCCGTCGCCGCCTGCCAGAATCCGCAGCAGGTCATCGGTGGCAAGGAAGACATGATGTCCGCCGCCGGCTTCAAGTTCGTGCCGGCGAACACGCCGGCCCGCCAGGCTGCCTTCAAGAATCTGCCGCCGCACAAATTCTCCCGCGAGATCAAGAACGGCCAGGTTTTCTACGTCTATCCGGACCCGACCGTCTGCGTCTGCCTGTTCGTCGGCAACCAAGCGGCCTATTCGAAGTACCAGGCGAACGTCTTCCAGAAGAACCTGGCGGACGAGCAGCAGATGACCGCCAACATCAACTCGATGAACGACTGGGACTGGGGGCCGTGGGGCGGCTACCCGTATCCGGGCTGGTACTACTAACCGCTCATTCGCGACGCCGTCCCGCGAGGAACGCCGCGATCGCAAGCGCCTGAACGATCGCGGCGGCGACGAATACCAATGTCGCCTCCGTCGGCGAGAGCGCACGCAGCGCTCCGAACGCCGCCGGGGCGAAGGCGTAGGTTCCCTGCCCGATCGCTACGATCAATGGCACGACGCGTTGAACGTCGGCCTTGGCGAATTCGACCTGGGCGATGAGTGGCGGCAGCGACGTGGTGTTGCCGATGCCGAAACCGAACAGCAACACGCCAGCGACCAGCAGAACCGCATCCGTACCGGCGGCCAGGATCAGCGCGACCGAGCCCGCGATCTGCACGACGTGGCTGGCACAGGCGATGAGGCGGCGGTCGCTGCCCGGCGGCATCGACCAGCCGACAAGCGTGCGGCCGGCGATGGCGCTGGCCGTCGCCAGGCCCATCAGGACGCCCGCCATTTGATCGCCGAGCGCCGGTACCAGCAGCGAAAACAGATGGGCGATCAGGCCGATCTGCGCAAACAGCCCGAAGGCCATCGCGGCCGCCAGGCTCAGGAAGCGCCAGTCCATCCAGAGAAGGCGACCGGGTAGAGGAGCGGCGTTCGAGAGTGCCGTTGTCGCCGTCCCTGCGGAGGCGCCGCCGTCCGGCACTTGGCCCATGTTCTCCGGCGTGCGCGAGAAGACGAGATCCGCCAGCAGCCAGACCGTCACCACCATGCCGATGCCGATCACCGTCGCGGCCATCGGGAACCCGAGAAACGCGATGGCCGCGACCCACAGCGGCGAGAAAACCACGCCGCCGATGCTGGCGCCGTTGTAGGCCAGCGACAGCGCCGCCGGACGCCGCGCGACGAACCAGGGTGCCACAATCGCATTCACAGCGGCGGCGCCCATCGCCACCCAGCCCGCGCCGCTCAGCAGCGTGGCTACCAGCAGTTGCCAGGGATCACGCGCCACCGCCCAACCCACGACGCCCAGCGCCAGGAGCACGGCGCCCGATTTGGTCACTCGCGGCAGGCCGAACTGGCGATAGAGCGCCGGCAGGTTGGCCACGACGACGGCGCCCACGAGAAAGTGGAGCGTGACGGCGGACGAGACCAGGACGACCGACCAGTGCCGCTCTTCCTGGACGGCGTGGAGATAGATAGGCGGGCCATAAAACCCGAGACCCCAGCCGAAGACCGCGAGCACGAAGGCACCAGCGACCACGCGCCAGCCGAGGAAAGGCGCCGGCGTCATGGCTGCCAGAACCACTTCGCCACTTCACGCTGGCGCGTCGACGCATCCATGCCGACGTCGGCGAGCTCGCGGCGATCGAGCAACCGCAGGTGCCGTCGCGTGACGTAGCGGAGGCGCCATACGACCAGGAGGGTCGCTGCCAGAACGCAGTATTCCCGGAAGTTGGGTGTCCGATTCGTGTCGATGAAGGCCTGACTGAGCGTGTGCATGGGGCCTTATGCCCCTTGTGCCACGTCCCTCGTTACGGCCCCGGCCGAAGAGTCAGAACGATGCCTCGACCGAGCCCAGCCCGACGAATTCGCCGCGCGCGCGCGCACCCGGCGGGAAGTAGAGAAGTCCGGTCCACGACCCCGTCGTGATCGCCTGGCCCTTGGCGATGCCGCCTCGTTCGCGGACCGCGTGATCGATCATCCAGGCGAGCGGCCGGACGGGATCGACGGCACCCAGGCCGCCCTTCTGGTCGACGATGGTCTTGCCATCGACGACGAGCCGCACCTGCAGGTTCGCCCAATCGAGGCCTCTCCAGTTCGCGATGGATCTGCCGACGACCAGCGCGTGGTTCATCTGGTTGTCGGCCAGCAGCCACTCGGGATCGACTTGCTTGAAGTTCGCGAGGCGCGTGTCGACGACTTCCATGCCGACGAAAGCATCGCCCACGGCGGCAAGCGCCTCGTCGCGGCCAACCGGCTGGCTGCGGGCTGCGATGTCGCGCACGATATGGAAGGAGATCTCGACCTCGACGCCGATCATATGCATCGCCTTGCCGTCGAACCGACCCGGCGAGGCGACCAGCGCGCCGGCCAGTAGCGGCGCCGGATTGGGTTCCGCCGTCGGCGTGCGCGCGCCGACCTTCCAGCCCGCGACCGGACCGCTTGCCTGGGCCACGCCATCCTGGATGGCGTAGACCGCACTGCGATCCGGAAGGGCGAAGGGAGGTGCCACCTGAAGGCCGCTGCGCCGCGCTTCGAGCAGGGTGCGCACCGCGTAGGAAATGTCTGTGGTCATGCTAAGCTCGCGCAAAAGAAGTCGGACTGGAGAGGAACAATGCCTTACGCCAGCGGGCGCGTCATTCACGACGCCGATGCCCACATCATGGAAGTTCCGGGCTTCCTGGCCGAGCATCTCGAGGCGAAACATCGCGCCACCGTGACCGACACGGTGCTGTTCCCGCGGCATGAGGGTTTCCAAAGCACACGGCTCAAGGCCGACGCGTCAGGCGACTTCGACGAGCAGCAAATCATGCTGCGGAAGAACTGGGACGCGCTGGGCTCGTCCGCCAAGCAGGATCGCCCCCGCTCCATCGATCTGCTGGGCTTCGCCAGCCAGCTCATGTTCACCACGGCGCTGCTCAACTATTCCTCGGTGCTGGAAGGCGGCAAGGATGCCGATCTGACCTATGCCGTGGCCCGCGCCCATACGCGCCACATGGTGGACTTCTGCTCAGTCGACAAGCGCCTGCTGGCGACCGGCTACGTCCCGCTGGTCGACTTCGAGCGCACCGCGAAGGCCGCCCGTGAGGCGATCGAGATGGGTGCCAAGGCGCTGCTGATCCCGTCGCGCTGCCCCGACCATCATTCGCCGAGCCATATCGGCTTCGACCCGCTGTGGGCGATCGCCCAGGAGGCCGGCCTGCCGATCGTGTTCCATGTCGGCGGCGGCGGGAAACTGATCGAGGACGCCTATTTCAACAACGGCCTGCCGCCGGTGCCGGATTTCCACGGTGGCGACGACAATTTCAAGTCGATCGACTACATGGCGATCGCCTACCCGCCGATGAAGGCGCTGACGGCGTTGATCGTCGACCGCGTGCTCGACCGTTTCCCGCAGCTGAAGTTCGGCGTCATCGAGCAGGGCGCCTCGTGGGTGCCGGGCTGGATGCGCAACATGGATAGCGCCCACAACGCCTTCTACAAGAACGAAGAGCGACTGCAGAAGATGTCGCTGAAACCCTCCGAGTTCGTGGCCCGCCAGGTCCGCGTGACGCCCTATCCGCATGAGGACGCCGGCTGGATCATCGCCAACACCGGCGACGATGTGTGCCTGTTCTCCTCCGACTATCCGCACGTCGAAGGCGGCCGCAACCCGATCAAGCGCTTTGAAGCGTCGATGGAGACCGCCGGCACCAGCGAAGAGCAGAAGCAGCGTTTCTATTGTGACAACTTCGTCGATCTGATGGGCGCGGGCCTCGCGCCCGAGCTGAGGGCCGCAGCATGAGCACCTACGCCACTCTCCTCACCGAGCAGACAGGTGCCGTGCTGAAGATCACCGCCAACCGACCGGACGTACTGAACGCCCAGAGTCGCATTCTGCTGGAAGAGCTCGACGACGCCTTCATCACGGCCGCGAAGGACGAGAGCGTGCGCGTCATCATCCTGGCCGGTGCCGGCAAGCACTTCTCGGCCGGCCACGATCTCGGCAGCCCGCAGGAGATGGCCGACCAGAAGAAGAATCCCGTCGAAGGCTTCCAGGGTGAGTACCGACGCCTGTCCGAGCGGTTCTTCGAGAACACGATGCGCTGGCGGGATATCCCGAAGCCCACGATCGCCCAGGTCCAGGGCTATTGCATCATGGGCGGCATGATGATCGCTTCGGCCTGCGACATCATCATCGCCAGCGAAGATGCGCAGTTTGCCGACCGCGCCGTGAAGTGGGGCGGCAGCCACGTCCAGTATTTCTCGATGCCGTGGGATTTCGGCCCGCGCAAGACCAAGGAGTATCTCTTCACCGGCGCCTTCATCAGCGCCGCCGACGCCGAGAAGGCGGGCCTCGTGAACCGCGTCGTGCCGAGGGCGAAACTCGAAGAGGAGACGATGGCGCTCGCCCAGCAGATCGCCGAGCGCGATCCGTTCGCCCTCAAGCTCGCCAAGGCCTCGGTCAACGAAATGCAGGATGCCCAGGGCTGGCGTCAGTCGATGGAAGGCGCCTTCAAGAACTACATGATGACCATTCCGCATCGCATCGAGATGGGCACCTATGGGCCCAAGGCGCGTGAAAAGGCGCCGAAGGATCGCTTCGGCGTTCTCAACAAGAAGAGCGGCTGATCAGCGCTTCGGCGTGGTGACGGGTGGCCGCGGCGGCGCCTCGAGGCCTGTCGCGACCTTGAAGGTGAGCGTCGTCACGAACCTCATGCCGTCATAGGCCTCCGTGCCGTGAACGCCTGGCGTGGCGTCCATCACGCTCACTTCCACCTGATAGGCCCCCTTCCACGGCAGCTCGGTGTTGAAGGCGCCACCCTCGTCGGTCTTGAACTCGCGCTTCCAGCCGGACTCGATCGCGATCTCGACCTTGGCGTTGGGCAGCGGCTTGCCGTCGTAGAAAACCTTGAACGCGCCGGGCTTGCCGGCCGGCACGACGTCGAGCGCGATCACCGGCTGGCGCTCGGAGAAGTCGCTGATGTAGCGCGCCGAGAGGCGACCCAGGGTGCGCGTGACCTTTTCGCCCTGCTTGCGCTCGGTGACGCGGGCCTGTTCGGCCACGACGCTCGTCGGCCCAGCCGGCACGCCGCTCAACAGAAAGGATGTCGGCTTCTTCTCGACCTTCAGCGCCACGTCGCCCGAGGCGCCGAACGCCTTGGCGGCGGGAGGCGGATTGAACCGATCGAGCAGGCCTGGCGAGCCTTCGCGCAGGTTTTCGTCGAACTCGCCGAAGTAAAGCTCGAGGCCTGGCCCAGCAGGCTCGATCCAGAGCGCATGCGCCGAGGCGGCGGCGGTGAACGACAACCAAAGAAGAGCGGCAACGACGATACGCATGGCGATTCCTCCGGGCGCGAGATGTATCACGGGAGAGATCGATTACTAGACGCAATCCAATGTAAAGGGCGGAAAAACAGATGGCCCGGAGGCCATCTGCTCTCTCTGCGGTCAGGCCGCGCGACGCTTCCGCTCGGCCATCTCCACGCTCATCGCCTGGGCGACGGACGGACGCTTCAGGTGGCGCTGATGGTAGGCCTGGACGGTCGGCCACTTGGCGAGATCGACCTTGAGGAAGGCACACCAGTTGAGCAGCGTCACGAGATAGGCATCGGCCACGGTGAACTTGTTTCCCACCAGGGTCTCGCGATCGCCCAGCCGCTTGGCGATGGCACTGAGCGTGGGCTCAAGCTGCGCCATGGCCGCAGCCTTTGCCGCATCAGGGCTCGACGGCGCGAAGATCTGGGCGAAGAGGCGCTTGTGCACCTCGGTCGACAGATAGTTCAGCGTGTCGATGAGCTGGTAGCGCTCGATCGTACCCCAGGCGGGGGCGAGGCCGGCCTCGGGCTTGCGGTCCGCGAGATACTGCAGCACCGACGGTCCCTCGTTCAGGACCTGGCCATCGTCCAGCCGCAACGCCGGCACGTAGCCGTTGGCCGAGATCTTGTAGTAGTCGCCGCCATCGTCGGTCTTCTTGTTCTCGACGAAGCGGACCTTGACCGGCAGACCGGCTTCGAGCGCCGTGATATGCGAAGCAAGCGAGCAGGCCATTGGTGAAGCAAAGAGTTCCATCGCGTCCTCCTGTTTTTTGTGCGATACGGTACACAAATACGAAGGAGCGGTGGCGTCAAGGATAATTATGCGGAACAGTACAGAATTAACGAAGCGGTCACGCGGCCGTCCCCGCGCCTTCATTACCGCCGAGGTGCTTGACCGGGTGCGCACTGTCTTCCTGGAAAAGGGCTTCGCCGCCGCCTCGGTGGACGAACTGGCGGCTGCCGCCGGCCTCAACCGCCCCAGCCTCTATGCCGCCTTCGGCGACAAGGAGCAGCTCTACATCCACACGCTGCGCTTCTACGGGCAGAAGAGCGTCGAGGGACTCGATGCCGTCCTGACCGGCCCCGGCACGATCGAGCAGCGGCTGTCCAAGGTCTATAAGCTGGCCATCGATCTCTACACCGCGCCGCCCCATCGGCCAGGCTGCATGATCGTGGGCACCGCGGCCGTCGAATCACCCACCCACCCGAAAATCGCCGCGGTGGCGAACGAGCTTCTGGTGGCGATCGAAAAGAGTCTGGAACGCGCCTTCGCCGCCAGCGATCTTGCGCGCGAGCCCTCGCCCGCCGCGCGGGCGCGCATGGCCGGCGCCATCATGCACTCGATCGCCATCCGTGCGCGGCTGGGCGCCAAGGCCGCCGACCTCCGCGCCTTTGCAGCCTCCATGGTGCCCGTGATCTGCCGCTAGGCGTATTTGGCGCGCAGTTGTGCTATACTGGCGTTCATCCTGGGTCTCCATTGTCGGTTCTAATGGCTTCTAACTCCTCTAGATTTCGGCAGGGTCTTTTCCTGCTCGGTTCGCTCGTATTGGCCGCCCCCGTCGGTGCCCAGACGACACCCCTTCCCGCCAAGGCTTACGGGCCCGTCTGGACCGGCTTCTATGTCGGTGGGGCCTTTGGCGCCGGCGCCCTGGTCAACAAGCTGAACACCTCCGGCGGCGGCGCCTCGCTCGGCGTCGACGGGCTGGGCAGCAGTGGCGTGCTGGGATCCATCTATGGCGGCATCGACTATCAGATCCTGCCGAAGGCCATCATCGGCGCCCTGGCCGAGGCGTCGTGGTCCGGCTTCCAATCCTCCGCCTCGGCCCAGTTGCCCGGCGCCGGCGTGGTCGCCAATACCAGTAGCGGCCTCGGCTGGAGCCTGCTCGGCCGTGCCGGCCTTCTCGCCAATCCCTCGACGCTGCTCTACCTCGTCGGCGGCTATACCGGGCAGAACATCAGCACCAGCGGCACGGCCGTGGCCGGTGGCGCGGTGGCGAGCTTCTCGCGCAACGACACGGTGCACGGCTGGACCGTCGGTCCCGGCTTCGAGACGATGCTGACGGGCGGCTGGTCGGCCAAGCTGGAATACCGCTACAGCCAGTTCGGCTCGACGACACCGTCCGGCACTGCGATCAATATCTCGCCTTCGACGCAGGCGATCCGCGCCGGCCTCAGCTACCGCTTCGGCGGACTGGCGGCGCCGGCGAGCGACGATTCACCGCCCAGCCGGCCGGTCGCGCACAACTGGACCGGCTTCTATGGTGGCGTGGCCGGCGGCGGCGGCGTGGCCGTCAACAACGTCTCGACCGCTTTCGGTGGCGCCTCGGCCTCGATCGCGGGTGCTGGGCAGAGCCTGCTGGGCTCGGTCTTCGCCGGCGCCGACTACCAGTTCGCACCGCAAGCCCTGGTCGGCCTCATGGGCGACTTCACCTGGGCCGGCATGCAATCGACCGCGACCCTGTCGGCCGGTGGCGGCAATCTCTCCATTGCGGCGCAGGCGAACAGGGCCTGGAGCGTCATGGCCCGCGTCGGTTACCTGCCGACACCGGCGACGCTGCTCTACGCCGCCGGCGGCTATGCCGGGCAGAACATCACCTCGACCGCCACGGCCTTTGCCGGCGGCACCAGCGCCTTCGCCTCACAGGACAACACCTTCCACGGCTGGACCGTGGGTCCGGGCGTCGAGACGGTCGTGACCGGCGGCTGGACGACGCGCCTGGAGTATCGCTACAGCCAGTTCCAGCAGCAGCAGATCCTGAGCGGCATCGGCATCCAGCCGGAGACGCATACGATCCGTGCCGGCCTTGCCTACAAGTTCGGCGTCGGCGCACCGTCACCGTCCGTTGCCAGCGAATAGTCCACCCCGGGTGGACCATCCCTGGAGCGCCGGCTTCCAGACCCAGCCGGAGGAGCACGACTACCGCGTCGAGGACATCGACGGGGTCGTGCCTCCGTTCCTGCGCGGCACGCTCTTCCGCAACGGCTCAGGCCGCAACGATCTCGGCGGCCAGTGGTTCGCCCACTGGTTCGACGGCGACGGCTTGATCTCGAAGGTCCGCTTCGACGATTCAGGCGTCCACTATCGCAGCCGCTACGTCGCGACCCGGAACTACCGCGACGAAACCAGGGCCGGCCGCATCGTCCATCGCGGCTTCGGCAAGATGCGGCCACTCGGCCCGCTGGGGAACGCCCTCCGCCAACCCGCCAACGTCTCGAACACCTCAGTCGTGATGCAGGGCGAGCGGCTGCTGTCGCTGTGGGAAGGCGGCCCGCCGACCGCGCTCGATCCGGCGACGCTCGACACGAGAGGCATCGAGGATTTTGGCGGCGTCGTAAAAGCCTTCTCGGCCCATCCCAAGATCGATCCCGACACTGGCGAGCTGTTCAACTTCGGCATCGACTACGGCGCCAAGACCACGCTCACGCCCTATCGCCTCGATCGCGGGATCCTGACGCGGCTGCCGCCGGTGGTACTGCCCTACCCGGTCATGAACCACGACTTCGTGCTCACCGCCCGATACATGGTGTTCTGCCTCGGGCCGATCCTGCTCAGTCCGCTGAAGTTCCTGCTCGGCCTGAAAAGCTTCGACGGCGCGCTGCATTGGGAAGGCTCCAAGCCGACGCTGATCCTGCTGGTGCCGCGTGACGGACGGGGCGAGCCGCGCCGGATCGAGACCGACGCCTTCTTCCAGTTCCATTTCGCCAACGGCTTCGAGGAGGGCGGCGACTTGGTGCTCGATCTCGCGCGCTACCCAAACTACAGCACGATCGGCGAAGCCCTGCGGGCCTACTGGCGCTCCGCCTGGCCGTCCCGCGGCATGGCGGCCCTGACCCGGCTCCGCGTCGACCTGGAGACAGGAAAGGTCGAGAAGCAGACTTTCACGACGGGCACTGCCAACGAATTTCCGACCATCAATCCGGCGTTTATCGGCAATCGCTATCGCTATGCCTATATCGCGAGCAATCCCGCCCAGCGCGAGAGCGGTCTGCAGCAGCGGATCTCCCGGGTCGACTTCGAGAGCGGCGCGGTCGCCTCGCACGACTTCGGGCCCATGGGCTATGTCGGCGAGCCGCTGTTCGTTCCGACCCGCACCGATGGCGCCGAGGACGAGGGCGTCGTCCTCGTGATGGTGTTCAATTCGGTCGACCATCGGACCGAGATCGTCGGCCTCGACGCCCGCGATCTCGCGGCGCGGCCGCTGTTCACCGCGCGGCTGAAGCACCACGTGCCCTACCCGCTGCACGGCACTTTTACGCCAAGGCTCCTCTGACCAGTCGACCGGCGCGCGAGTGGTCTTGTGCCGGGAGGCATGGCAATCTCGGCCCGATCGGCGCCTGCCGGAAGGATCGAGGTCCATGGAAGATTTGGTGATGGCCGCACTGGGCGGCGACGAGGCTGCGGTTGACCGGCTCCTCAAAGCCGGCGCGGACGTAAATCATGCGGACGCGAATGGCTGGACTGCCCTGATCGGGGCCGCCCGGAGCGACCACGCGGTCCTGGTCGACCGCCTGCTCGGCGCCGGCGCCAACGTCAATCACAAGGACATGAAGGGCCTGACCGCGCTGATGCGGGCGGCGGAAGGCGGCCATGTCGCCGTCGCCGACCGGCTGATCAAGGCCAGCGCGGACGTCAATCATTCGGACGCCAAGGGCAAGAACGCCCTGATGCGGGCGGCGGAAAACCGCCGGATCGAGATGGTCGACCATCTCCTGAGGGCGGGCGGCAACATCAATCACGCCGACCGGCGGGGAAAGACCGCCCTGATGCGGGCAGCCCTTGGCGGCGACGAGGCGATGGTGCGCCTGCTCCTCGGCGCCAAGGCCGACGTCAACCTGGCCGATGCCAACGGCTGGACCGCGCTCATCTGTGCTGCCGCCGGCGATGTCGCGATGATCAAACGGCTGATAGACGCCGGCGCCGACGTCGGCCGCGCCGCCAAGGACGGCCTGACCGCACTGAAGAGAGCCAAGGCGAGCGGTCACGCCGACGCCGTCGCCAGCCTCGGGGCGATGGCCTAGCGCAGCTCAGTCGCCGTAAACATCGGTCGCCCGGGCGACCAACTTGTCGAGCACGCGCTCCAGGGCGAGGACGGTCGCGGGATCCTTGACGCCATACTCCGCGGCCAACCGGTCCATGGCGTGATGGCTCACCCACACGCGATTACGCTCGTCTTCCCAGATCGAGAGCCGCAGCGGCAGGTCCAGGGCGACGGCCTGGCTGCTCTGCATGAGCTTGGTGCCGACCTTGGGATTGCCAAAGACGAGCACCTTGGTCGGCCGCAGTTGCATGCCTACCTTGTGTGCATTGTCGGCATGATCGAACGTCGCGAAAATCGGGACTTTCTGCTCGCCCAGCAGCTTCTCGAGACGGGCCACTGTCTCATCGACCGAGAATTTGCTTTCCCGCGTCACGATCGCATCGGAACTCACCCCGGCACCGAGGCCCGCCTTGTAGGCGTCGGCGATGTCGCGGGCGAGGCCGGTCAGGTCCAGCCCCTCCCTGTTGGCGAGCAAGGTCACGCAGACGAGGTCGGCAGACGCGGTGAACCGGCTCAGATAGGCGCTGAAGCCGGGCGACGAGCCCTTGATCTCCATGAACCCGGGGTGGCGCGAGAACTCCCAGCCGGCCATGGCCGGCACCGTCGTTCCGTTGTCGAGCCTGGTCGGCTTGTAGATGAGCGCCCGATTCTCCTCGCGCTTGACGAGAATGCCGCCGGCCAGCGCGATGTCCCAGGCGCTGATGTCTTCGGCCGACGACCACAGGCTGCCGAACGCGAAGAGATTTTCCGATGCCTTGGCATCCATGGGCACGAGCTTGCCTTCGACGTCCCGGTAGCCGACCGCGGGCTCGATCGGATTGATGTAGGGAATCTCTGTCTTGAAACGGGCGTGCGGCTTGTCCCTGAAGGACTTCTTCGAGAAATCTTCGGCGAACATGGTGCTGCGCAAACCCAGCGGCTCGATCTGGTGACGTGTGACATGGTCATGGAAAGACATGCTGCCGGCCCGTTCGACGATCAGTCCAAGGAGGAGGAAATTCGTCGCACTCAGCCGGACCTGCGTGCCGGGTTCGAACAGGAGCGGCTTGGCCGCCGACAACGCGACCAGATCGGCCGGCTTGAAGGCCTGACCGTCCTTGTAGTCGGAGCTGGCGCGGTAGTCCGGAATGCCCGAGGCGTGCTGCAGGAGCTGGAAGATCGTCACCTTCGCCCAGGCTGCCGGCAGCGTCGGCAGATATTTGCCGATGGCGTCGCGGACGTCGAGCTTCTGCGCCTCGTGGAGCTGGAAGATGGCAACGGTGGTGAAACCCTGGGTCAGCGGGCCGATATTCCACATGGTCTTGGTCGACGCGAGTTCGTCGTCGGCCAGGCTCGCGCGGCCGTAGCCGGCGGATCTTGGAATGTAGGGCGCCTGGACGATGGCCATGGTCAGACCGGGCACGCCGTTCTTTTCCATGAACTCGGCGATCCGCTGGTCGATGAATTTTCCCTGCACCGACAGGGCGGCCTTTCCTCGAGCGGCCTCCGCTTGGGCTGCCGCCTTGGACGAAACGAGGAAGAGCACGGCAGGCAGGATCAGGGTTAGAGCAGCAATCGACCGGGCAAAAATTGTCAGTTGGTGCGCCATTCCATTGCTCCTCAGCTCGATGGACCGCGTAGTTACACGCCCGTCGCGGAGGACGGCAAGGCCGTGGGCGTCTCTTGACAATGCCGAGGCTGGCATGCGGTTAGATGGTCGCAGCCGCGCCATGGAGCCTCTGTATGTCCAGTTCCAGCCTGGTGATCCGCAACGGCACCATCGTCGATGGATCGGGCGGCGATCCCTATGAGGCCGATCTCGTCGCCATCGACGGCAAGATCGCGGCGATCGGCGGCAACATTCCCCAGGGGACCGAGGAGATCGACGCACGCGGCAAGCTCGTCACGCCGGGCTTCGTCGATGTTCACACGCACTACGATGCGCAGGTGACCTGGAGCGACCGGCTATCGCCGTCGTCATGGAACGGCGCCACGACCGTGCTGTTCGGCAACTGCGGCGTCGGCTTCGCCCCCTGCCACGAGGATCAGCGTGCCATGCTGATCAACCTGATGGAAGGTGTGGAGGATATTCCCGAGGTCGTGCTGAGCGAAGGCCTGCCGTGGAACTGGCACAGCTTCCCGGACTTCCTCGATGCCGTTGCCGCCCGTTCCTACGATGCCGATGTCGCGGCCCAGGTGCCGCACGCCGCCTTGCGGGTCTATGTGATGGGCCAGCGCGGCGCCGACCGGGAGTCGGCGACCGAACAGGACCGCCGGCACATGGCCGAGCTTACCGCCGAAGGCCTGCGGGCTGGCGCGCTCGGCTTCTCGACGTCACGCACGCTCAATCACCGTTCCGCCGACGGCAAGCACATCCCGACCCTGCGGGCTGAGGAAGCGGAGCTGACGGCGATCGCGCACGCCATGCGCGAAACCAGCACCGGCTGGCTGCAGATCGTCTCGGACTTCAAGGACCAGACAGGCGAGATCCAGCTGTTTCGCCGCCTGGCCAGGGAATCAGGCCGCCCCGTCACCATCACCCTCACCCAGTCCGACGCCCGGCCCGAGGGCTGGCGCGAACTGATGGCGGAGATTGACGAGGCCAATGAGGAGGGCCTGCGGATCACCGCCCAGGTCCGCCCGCGTCCGACCAGCGTGTTGCTGGGGCTCGAACTCTCGCAGAACGCCTTCGCGGGCCGGCCGAGCTACAAGCGTATTGCCCATCTGCCGTTCGCCGAACGCCTGGCCCTCCTGCGCCAGCCCGAGTTCCGTGCCCGGATCTTGGCCGAGGCGTTCGAGGGAGACCGGCGCGGTCAGCTGATCGACCGTTGGGACCGAATGTATCCGCTCGCCGATCCGCCGGACTACGAACCCAGGCCCGAGGACAGCATTGCCGGCCGGGCAGCGCGGCAAGGTCGCTCGCCCGAGGAACTCGCCTACGACCTGCTGATCGAAGCCGACGGCAAGGGAATGCTGTATCTGCCCGTCACCAACTTTGCCGGCGGAAACCTCGACGTGGTGCGGGACATGATCGATGCGCCGAATTCGCTGATTGGCCTCGGTGACGGTGGCGCCCATGTCGGCGTCATGTGTGACGCCACTTCCACCAGCTATCTGCTGACGCACTGGACGCGCGACCGCCGGCGGGGCGCGCTGTTCCCGGTATCCTGGGCGATCAAGCGGCTGGCGGCGGACAATGCCGCGGCGATCGGACTGGATGATCGCGGCCTGCTGCGGGTCGGGATGAAGGCCGATATCAACATTCTGGACTACGACAAGCTCTGCCTGCGCCGGCCCGAGATCGTTTACGACCTGCCGGCGGGCGGCAAGCGGCTGATCCAGCGGACGGATGGCTTCGATGCGACCATCGTCTCCGGCGCCGTCGTCTACCGGCACGGAGAAGCGACCGGTCTGTTGCCCGGCCGCCTGGTGCGCGGCGCTCGAGGCGCGCCCTAGGAGCGGCCGGCTCCCGTCTCGGCGATCCGCCGGTCGGATTTGCCGGCGCAGCGGCGCACGGCGGCGACGGCAGCACCACCCCTTCCCGCCTGCAGATCGACGATGGTGAGGCTTTCGACAGAGCTGAACCGCAGTTCCATCCGTCGGCCCGCCTGGATCACGTCGAGAAGCGCCTCCGACAGTAGCGGCACGGCGCCATCGGCCGAGTCGGCCACGACGATGAAGCTGTCGGCGAAGAGCAGCTGCATGGCATAACGCACACCATCGACGGCAAATTCGAGCGTGGGGTCTTCCACACCTGCGGCGGCTCGCGACGCGAGCGGTCCGCCGCCCATCGGATACAGCCTGAGTTGCAGACCGGGACGGCGCTGGCCCTGCTCGCAGGTGAGAACGATGGTGTCGATGTCGACACCCGCATTCATGGGCTCGGCTACGGCGTAGCTGGGCACGTCCACGTCCTTTTCCAGATCCCAGCCGATCATCGCCGGCGGATGCGCGGCGGCGCGGCCCACCAGGACGGCCAGGACGGAAAGGGTGGCGAGAAGCACTAGGGTCCGTACTCAATTAGCAGTGGCGGTCGTTGGGAGTTGATGATTCAAGGCTTCCAGAAGGAGCCTTGGACATGGGCAAAGGTGTTTACTGGCTGAACGACAAGGAGTGGGTTCGGATCGAAC
>JBQTJT010000015.1:0-64584 GCA_052386855.1 Reyranella sp. | reverse complement strand
ATCGCGATGGATAGCACCGATGGCCTCGTGCGCGGCATGGAAGTCACCGACACCGGCGGCCCGATCGCGGTGCCGGTCGGCGAAGGCACGCTCGGGCGCATCATGAACGTGATCGGCGAGCCGGTGGACGAAGCGGGCCCCGTGGTCGGCGAGACGAACCGCTCGATCCACCAGCTGGCGCCGGCGTTCGTGGACCAGAAGCCGGTCCCCGAAATCCTCGTCACCGGCATCAAGGTCGTCGACCTGCTGTGCCCCTATTCGAAGGGCGGCAAGATCGGCCTGTTCGGCGGCGCGGGCGTCGGCAAGACGGTGCTGATCCAGGAGCTTATCAACAATATCGCGAAGGCCTACGGCGGCTACTCGGTGTTCGCCGGCGTCGGCGAGCGCACGCGCGAGGGCAACGATCTCTATCACGAGATGATCGAGTCGGGCGTGAACAAGCACGGCGGCGGGCAGGGTTCGCGCTGCGCGCTGGTGTTCGGCCAGATGAACGAACCGCCCGGCGCACGCGCGCGTGTGGCGCTGACCGGCCTCACGATCGCCGAACACTTCCGCGACCAGGGCAAGGACATCCTGTTCTTCGTCGACAACATCTTCCGCTTCACGCAGGCGGGTTCGGAAATGTCGGCGCTGCTCGGGCGTATCCCGTCGGCGGTGGGTTACCAGCCGACGCTCGCGACCGACATGGGCGCGCTGCAGGAGCGCATTACCTCGACCACCAAGGGCTCGATCACCTCGGTGCAGGCCATCTACGTGCCCGCCGACGACTTGACCGATCCGGCGCCCGCCACTTCGTTCGCCCATCTGGACGCGACCACGGTGCTCAGCCGCTCGATCGCCGAGCAGGCGATCTTCCCGGCCGTCGATCCGCTCGACTCGACCTCGCGCATGCTCGATCCGCGCATCGTCGGCGAGGAGCACTACAACGTCGCCCGCTCGGTCCAGCGCGTGCTGCAGCAGTACAAGTCGCTGCAGGACATCATCGCCATCCTGGGCATGGACGAGCTCTCCGAAGAGGACAAGCTGGTCGTGACCCGCGCCCGCAAGATGCAGCGCTTCCTCAGCCAGCCGTTCCATGTCGCTGAAGTCTTCACTGGCACGCCCGGCGTGTTTGTGAAGCTCGAGGACACGATCAAGGCCTTCAAGGCGATCGTCGCCGGCGAGTACGACGATCTGCCGGAGTCGGCCTTCTACATGGTCGGCACCATCGACGAGGCCGTCGCCAAGGCCAAGAAGCTCGCGGCCGAGGCGGCCTGAGCCGATGGCCAAGGTCAACTTCCGGCTGGTCATGCCCGAGCGCGAGCTGCTCGCGACCGAGGCCGACATGGTCGTGGTGCCGGGCAGCGAAGGCGATTTCGGCGTCCTTCCCGGCCATGCGCCCCTGATCTCGACCGTCCGTCCTGGCGTGCTCGAGGTCTTCCAGGGCAACAAGGCAGAGCAGCGGTTCCTTGTGGTCGGCGGCTTTGCCGAGGTGACGCCGGAGCGCTGCACGGTGCTGGCCGACGAGGCCCTGCCGTTCGAGTCGGTCACGCCCGAGCAACTGGCCGAGCGCGAGCACGCCGCCGAGCGTGAGCTGACGGACGCCGCGACCGACGCCGAGAAGGCCGCCGCCCTGAAAAACCTGGCTGTTGCCAAGGACTTGCGGCGGGCCCAGGCCTACTACGCCAGCCGCTGATCCTCGGACCTGCCGCAACTCTTCTGCGCAATTTTCGTTCAAGATGTGCACCGACCGACCCTTGAAGGCCGGGCCGGGGGCCGCTCTATTATGCTTACGCGACTGGTCGCCGAGGGTTCTCGATCATGGGTAACTGGACACTCGAAACGATCGCCTGGGATCGCTTCGACGCGTCGAAGGTCGATCCGGAGATTCTGCGCAACATCAAGGCCGCGGCCCTGGTGGAGCGGAACGGCAGCGATTACGGTATCTACCTCGCCCGCGTCTTCGCCGACGATCCGCAGTTTATGGCAGCGGTCGACACCTGGGTCGTGGAAGAGGTCCAGCACGGCATGGCGCTCGGCCGCTGGGCGAAGCTTGCCGATCCGGCCTGGGATTTCGATGCTGCCTTCGCGCGCTTCCGCGAGGGCTACAAGCTGCCGCTCGACATCGAGAGCTCGGTGCGCGGCAGCCAGGCCGGCGAGATGATGGCACGCTGCATCGTCGAGACTGGCACCAGCTCCTATTACAGCGCCCTCAAGGATGCCACCGCCGAGCCGGTGCTGAAGCAGGTCTGCGCCAAAATCGCCGCCGATGAATTCCGCCACTACAAGCTCTTCTACGAGCATCTACGCCGCTGCCTGCAGCGTGACCGTCTGAGCCGCTGGAGCCGGCTTCGCATCGGCTGGGGCCGCCTCAAGGAGAGCGAGGACGACGAGCTCGCCTATGCCTATTTCGCGGCCAACGAACCCGTCGAGGCGACCTACGACCGCGAGCGCTACATGCGCGCCTATGCCCGGCGCGCCTATCCGCTCTACCGCCAGACGCATGTCCAGCGCGCCATGGCGATGATCCTGAAGGCGGTCGGGCTGCAGCCGCAGGGCTGGATAAACGCCCTGCTGACGCGGGCTGGCCTGTGGTTCCTCCGCCGCAACGCGAGCCGCCTCGCCGCCTCGGGCGCTTAGCGCTCTATTCCACCAGGTCGGCGAATTCCGCCAGCACCGCCTCGTAGACCGGCCGCTTGAAGGGCACGATCAGCGCTGGCAGGTCGCGCGCCGGCACCCACCGCCAGGCCGCGAATTCCCGGTCGTGCGCGGCGATGTCGATGTCGGCATCGGAGCCGGTGAAGGCGAGGGCGAACCACTTCTGCGCCTGGCCGTGCCATTTGCCCTTCCAATGGGCCGGTCGGCGCGCCTCCGGGACCTCGTAGGCGATCCATCTGGCGCTCTCGCGCAGCAGCAGCGCCTTGGCGGTGCCGACTTCCTCCCTGAGTTCGCGGCAGGCGGCCTCGATCGGGCTCTCGCCTTTGTCGACGCCACCCTGCGGCATCTGCCAGGCATCGGGCTCTTTTGCGCGGCGGCCGACGAACACGCGGCGGTCGGCTGCGATCAGCATCAACCCGACGTTCGGCCGGTAGAATTCTGGCTGACCTGCGATCATGGGCGGAGTTGCGCCGGTTGGGCAGCCACGCGCGCCATGCAGGCGGCGCGGCATTCGAAATGGCCGATGATGGGCACCAGCGAAACGGCGGTCGGTGCCGCCAGCCGCCTGTGCCACGCCACGACGGCATCGATCGCCCCGTTGTCCGGCTGCATCACGCCGAAGGCATGGCGCGGCGTCCGCTCCGGGCCACTCTCTCCGATCCAGGCGACGAGACGATCGAGGGACTCGGCGACGCCGTCACTGGCCAGCCTGTAGTCGAGGACATTGGTGCTGCGCGCATAGCCCGCGCCGAGTTCGACGGCGAGGCGATGGACGATCGCCGTTTCCGGGTTCGGGTTGATCTCGACCACGGCAAGGCCGCGATCGGCGATCTCCCTGATCAGTGGCCGGAGCGTCGCTTCCGACCGCGGCACGGGCCCCGGCGAGCGCACGACGAAGCCGACATAGCCTTCGGCCCGCGCCATCGCGATGCGCAGTCGGCGCAAATTCTCAGGCGCATCGGCCGAGGTCTCGATCGGCTTCAGCCCACGTTCGGCGAGCCCGCTTAGATCCTCAGCCGGCAACATGAGATAGGTTTCGTGGCCGTGTTCCCGCGCCTGCATAAGCCAGCGCGGCAGGTTGGGCGTGCCGGGCAAGAAGGCCAGGCTTACCTCGCCCGGCAGTTCCTCGATGGCGCGCCGCATCAGCGGTTCGCTGGCGCCGAGATCGATCACCAGCAGGCCCATGCGACCCGGCGGACCGGCGGGATCGAAGCGCCGTGAATGGGCGATCCAGGGCATCCAGCCGCCGGACGAAATCCGCGGCAAGCGAAGCCCGTCGGCAGTCACTTCGACCATGTCGGCATTCTCGGCCGGCGGCAGGGTTCGAAAGGCCGGGGGCATGAGCCGCGGCGGCAGCTTCAGTGCGATCACCTTGCGCGGTGATTCGACCTCGAGGCTGGCCACAGGCTGTACTGCAGGTTCGGCCGCCTCCGGCGCGCCGCTGCCGAGGCCGAAGGCCAACAGGGCGGAAACAGCCACCAGACCGAGAACGAGCGAATAAGCGGCAATCAGGCCGCTATTCGCCCGGTGCTTGCCGGTCTTTCGGCCGGCGGTCGCCACGGCATCACTCCGCCGCCGGCGGCTCAGTCGCCGCGCTTGCTGTAGAGCGAGATGCCGCGGATCAGGTCGGCCGCCCGCAGGAGCTGATAGTCGGCCACGGCCTCCTTGGGCGGCTCGTCGGGATCGCCCGACGGAGTCGGCGTCGCGCCCGCGGCCGGCTTCTCGTCCTTCTTGTCGCCAGGCTTGGCGGCCTCGGGCTTGGGCGCTTCGGGCTTGGTGTCCGCGGGCTTGTCGTTCGGATTGGTGATCGAACGGCGCAGGTTCTCCTCGCGGAAGCCGGCGCGCGGCGCCAGGGTCTCGATCTTGGCCTGTTCGACGTCGATGTCGGGCTTGATGCCTTCCTTCTGGATCGATCGGCCCGACGGCGTGAAGTAGAGCGCGGTCGTGAGGCGGATGGCGCCGCCGCCGGTGACCTGCATGATCGTCTGCACCGAGCCCTTGCCGAAGGTCCGGGTGCCGAGAACGATCGCGCGCTTATGGTCCTGCAGCGCGCCGGCCACGATCTCCGAGGCCGACGCCGAGCCGCCGTTCACCAGAACGACGATCGGCAGGCCGCCGGTGACGTCGCCGGGCTTGGCGTTCCAACGCTGCACGTCCTCGCTCTTGCGCGCCTTGACCGAGACGATCTCGCCCTTCTCGAGGAAGGCATCCGACATGGCGATCGCCTGGTCGAGCAGGCCGCCCGGATTGTTGCGCAGGTCGAGGATGAAGCCCTTGAGCTTGGGGCCGGCTTCCTTCTTCAATTTCTCGACGGCGTCGAGGACGCCCGAGGTGCTCTGCTCGGTGAAGGAGGTGACGCGGATATAGCCGATGTCGCCGCCTTCCAGCCGAAAGCGCACCGACTTCACCTTGATGGTCTCACGCGTGAGCGAGACGTCGAACGGGTCCTTGCCGGCGCGGCGGATCGAGATCTTGATCGGCGTGCCGACCTTGCCGCGCATCCGCTCGACCGCTTCCTGGAGTGTCAGCCCCTGGACCGGCTCGCCGTCGAGGGCAAAAATAAGATCGCCCGGCATGATGCCGGCCTTGGAAGCCGGGGTATCGTCGATCGGCGACACCACCTTGATGACGCCGTTCTCCATCGTGACCTCGATGCCGAGGCCACCGAACTCACCCTTGGTCTGGACCTGCATGTCCTTGTAGGTCTTGGGGTTCATGTAGCTCGAGTGCGGATCGAGCGCCGTCAGCATGCCGTTGATGGCGTTCTCGATCAGCGTCTTCTCGTCGGCCGGCTCGACATAGTCGCGCCGCACGCGCTCCAGCACGTCGCCGAACAGGTTGAGCTGCTGATAGAGCTCGCTCTTGTCGCCGCCGGCGGCGGGCTTGGCGGGGGCCTTGTCCTGGGACCACGCCGGCAAGGCGATGGGAACGGCCAGGAAAGCCAGGATCGCGGCGGCGGAAGCGATGCGCAAACGGGTCATTGGACTGCTTTCAGGGGAATGTCGCTGGCCGGGACAGGACAGGCGACTCGGGGTTTCACGCGTTGGGACGAAGATACAGGTCGGTCTTTGGCAGGATCAAGGCGCGGGCGGTCACGAAGCTTCACAAATCAGGCCGAGGCGGCGACAGCGGGATGGGGCGCGGCCAGGATGGCCGGCCGCGATGCCTCGGAAAGCAGCGATTTTCCGGTCATTTCCGCAGGCTGCCGCACGCCCATCAGGGCCAGCAGCGTGGGGGCGACATCGGCCAACTTGCCGTCGGCCAGCGAATGGACCGCGGCAGGGGCGTTGAACAGCAGTGCCGGCACCCGATTCAACGTGTGCTGTGTGTGCTTCTGGTGGGATGTCTCGTCGAACATCTGTTCGGCATTGCCATGGTCGGCCGTGACGAACATGACGCCACCTGCCTTGCTGACCGCGGCCATCAGCCTGCCGAGGCAGGTATCGACTGCCTCCACCGCCTTAACGGCCGCGGCAAGGACACCGGAGTGGCCGACCATGTCGGTGTTGGCGTAGTTCACCACGATCAGGTCGAACTTGCCCGAGCCGATCGCCTCGACCAGCTTGTCCGTCACTTCGGGGGCGCTCATCTCGGGCTTCAGATCGTAGGTCTGGACCTTGGGCGAGGGCACGAGGACCCGCTCCTCGCCGTCGAACACGCGCTCCTCGCCACCGTTGAAGAAGAACGTGACGTGCGCGTATTTCTCGGTCTCGGCGATCCGCAACTGCTTCAGGCCGGCTTTCGCGATCGTCTCGCCCAGGCCCATCTTGATCACTTCGGGCGGAAACAGCGCCTTGAGGAAGGGGTTGAGCGCGGCCGAATACTCGACCATCCCGGCCGCCGTCGCGAACGTCACGAGCCTCGGGCGCTTGAAGCCGTCGAACATCGGATCGAGCAAGGCCGTCAGGATCTCGCGGGCACGGTCGGAGCGGTAGTTGAACATCAGGACGCCGTCGCCGTCCTTCATGCCGGCATAGCCATCGATCACCGTCGGCTTCACGAATTCGTCGTCGAGACCGGCGGCATAGCCCTTGTCGATCGCATCCTTGGGTGTCGTGGCAGCTTCTCCCTTGCCGTCCACCATGGCATCGTAGGCGAGTGCCACGCGATCCCAGCGCTTGTCGCGGTCCATGGGGTAGAAGCGCCCGGAGACGGTCGCGAAGCGGATCGGCAGGTCGGACTTGAGGCCGGCTTCGATGTGCGCCGCGCATTCCAGCGCGCTGCGCGGCGGCATATCGCGGCCGTCGAGGAAGGCATGGATCGCCACCGGCACGCCGGCGCCGGCGATCAGGTTGGCGAGCACGATCAGGTGATCCTGGTGCGCATGCACGCCGCCCGGCGAGGCGAGCCCCATCAGGTGGCAGGTGCCGCCGGTCTTCTTCAGCGTGGCCATGAGCTCGGTCAGCGCCGGATTCCTGGCGAGCGATCCATCCTCGATGGCGTTGTCGATCCGCGGCAGGTCCGGCACCGCGACGCGGCCAGCACCGAGGTTCATGTGGCCGACCTCGGAGTTGCCCATCTGGCCCTTGGGCAGGCCGACAAAGGTCTCCGACGCGTCGATCAGGCCCTGCGGGCATGTCGCGATCAGCCGATCGTAGTTGGGCGTGCGGGCATCGAGGATGGCATTGTCCTTGGGATCGGTGCGATGGCCCCAGCCGTCGAGGATGCAGAGGAGGGCTGGCCGCGGACGCTGGGAAGCAGGCATCAGGCGGGCTTGCCGGCGCGCAGTCGCTCGCGCTCGACCGCGTTGAATTTGTTGGGGCAGTTGAGGTCGCGCGGATCGGTGTTGGGATTCTGGTCCGGCACCTCGATGGCGCAGAACACGAATTCGCCGCGCGGCTCGCCGTCGATGCTGATGTCGTAGGTATAGGTGCCCGGCGGATCGCCGGGGATGATGCACCAGGACCGCTGCAGCACGCCGTCCTGCACGGTCTCGAGCATGCGCGTCGTCGCCCGGGTCTTGTCGGCGCTCACTTCGGTCTCGGGGCCGGCGATCACCTGCTCGGCCGGTTGCGAGGTCGTCAGCACCTCGGTCAGGGACACCACGCGGTTCGGGCCACCGAGGTACATCCGCCAGCCGAAGCAGGCACGGTTGAACAGCAACGGTATGGCGTTGGTCTCGTAGTGGCGCTGCTTGCCGTCCTCGCCCGAGATCGACACGTAGGGCACGTTGCGCACCGGCTTGAACGCCGGCTTGGCAGACGGCGCGGTCTGGGCCAGGGCGGCGGCGGAAACCAAGGCCACGGCGGCGGCGAGGGCGGCGGCAGGCCACCGGAAGTGAATGTGCATGGGTGCCAATGTAGCCCCGGTTTTTCGTCAGAACAGAGGCAAAATCGACGCCATTCCAGGCCCCCGAATTAGGCCCCCGTTCAGGCCCGGTGATAGGGGTGGCCGGCGAGGAGCTGCTGGGCGCGGTAAAGCTGCTCGGCCAGCATGGCCCGGGCGAGCAGGTGGGGCCAGGTCATGGCGCCAAAAGACAGCACCAAAGCGGCCTTCTTCAACAGCGGTTCGGGGTGCCCATCGGCCCCGCCGATCAGGAAGGCGATATCCGACACGGAATTGTCACGCCAATGCGCGAGGCGGCCGGCGAAGGCCTCGCTGTCCAGAACCTTGCCGCGGCGATCGAGCGCGATGAGGGTGGCTTTGGCCGGCACGGCGTCCAGCAACAGCTCGCTTTCGCGCAGGATCATCTGGGCCGGCGGCAGCTTCCGCTTTTCCTCGAGTTCGCGCAGCACCAGCGGCCAGCGGATACGGGCGGCATAATGCTCGTAAAGATCGCGCTCCGGCCCGCGCGCGGCGCGGCCGATGGCGGCGATCAGCAGTTTCACGCCGGCTTCTTGGGACGCCGCGCTCGCGCAGCCTTGGGCTTCGCCGGCTTGGACTCGGCTTCTTCCTCCAGAGCCCACATTTTTTCCAGGGCGTAGAAGGCGCGAGGCTCGGGCCGGAAGATGTGGACGACGACGTCGCCGCCATCGACCAGCACCCAGTCGCCGATCTGTCTGCCTTCGACCGGGATGTAGCCGTGGCCGGCCTGTTTCATGCGCTCGGCGAGATGCTCGGCGATCGCCACGACCTGGCGGTTCGAGCGGCCCGAGGCGATCACCATGTAGTCGGCGAAGGCGGACTTGCCCTTGAGGTCGATGACGACGACGTCCTCGGCCTTGTCTTCTTCCAGAGAGTGCCGGGCGAGGGCGAGCAACGCGGTGGAGGCCTTGCTCCGGTCGGGAAGCTGCCGGGCTCCCGTGGAGGAATTTTGATCGGAGATGGTCGTTCCTTTCGTTCGGGTTCGTCGTGGCCGGACGGCGCGGATCGCCGTGGCCGAGTGGTTGTCCAGTCGGCTCGGGATAAAGCACCAGGCCGGCGGTTCGCAAGAGGCGAGGCGGCGTTCCTGGCCCGCCGCCAACCTGTAACGGGCAAAGGCGCGCGGGGCTGCGGCGGCCAGGGCGGGATAGCTCCAGCCCGGCCGCGCGAAGGCGGCAATGGGGATAGCGGCGAACAGGTCGCGCCAGCCCAGCCAATGCACCAGCTGGGGCAGGATGTCGGCGCCCATGATCCAGACGAACTGCGCGCGCGGATAGAGCCGGCGCAGCGCCCGCACCGTGTCGAGCGTATAGCGTGTGCCCAGCACCAGCTCGGGCGCATCGACCCGTATGCGGGGGTGACGGGCCAGCTGGCGTGCGCGCGCGACGCGGGTCGGCAGCGGCTCCATGCCGTCGTCGCTCTTCAGCGGGTTCTGCGGCGAGACCAGCCACCAGACCTCGTCGAGGCCGAGGCGCCGCAGCGCCTCGAGGCTGATGTGGCGATGGCCTTCATGGGCCGGATTGAACGAACCGCCCAGGAGGCCGATGCGGCGCGTCGTGTCGCGCGACACGCCGGGCATCGGATGATGTGCGGTCGTCACGGACGCAAGGTGCCCTTGCCGCGCACGATGTTCTTGTAGGTGGTGAGCTCGACCAGCCCGACCGGCCCGCGGGCATGCATGCGGTTGGTCGAGATCCCGATCTCCGCGCCGAGGCCGAACTCGGCGCCGTCGGCGAACTGGGTGCTGGCATTGTGCATGACGATGGCGCTGTCGACCTCGTCCAGGAAGCGCGCCGCCGTGGCCTCGTTGTCCGTCACGATCGTCTCGGTGTGCTGGCTGCCGTAGGTGGCGATATGCCGGATGGCGCCATCGACGCCGTCGACCGTGGCGACCGCGATCACCGGCGCCAGGTATTCGGTGCGCCAGTCCTTCTCGGTGGCAGGCAGCGCCGCGGCATCGCGCTTGCGGACCTCGCCATCGCCGCGCACTTCGCAGCCGAGTTCGTGCAGCTTGGTCAGCACGGGCATGAGATGGGTATCGAGCGCGGCGCGGTCGATCAACAGTGTTTCGGCGGCACCACAGACACTGACGCGGCGCATCTTGGCGTTCGCCACGAGATCGCGGGCCATGGCAACGTCGGCGTCGTGGTCGACATAGACGTGGCAGATGCCGTCATAGTGGCGCAGCACCGGCACCCGGCTTTCCTCGGTGACGCGGTCGATCAGCGAGCGTCCGCCGCGCGGCACGATGAGATCGAGCCAGTCCATGGCGCGCAGCATCTCGCCCACGGCGGCGCGATCGGTGGTGGGCACGAGCTGCACGCAATCCTCGGGCAGGCCTGATGTCGCCAGCGCGCGGCGCAGCAGTTCGACGATGGCGCGCGAAGAATGGAAACTGTCGGAGCCGCCGCGCAGCACCACGACGTTGCCCGACTTGATGCAGAGCGCGCCGGCATCGGCGGTGACGTTCGGGCGGGCCTCGTAGATCACGCCGATGATGCCGATCGGCACGCGCACGCGGCTGATCACGAGCCCGTTCGGCCGGGTCCATTCCTCGATCTTGGCGCCGACCGGATCGGGCAGGGTCGCAATGTCGTCCAGCCCTTTGGCCATGGCTTCGATGCGCGCATCGTTCAGCAGCAGGCGATCCTGCAGCGCAGACGTCATGCCGGCGGCCTGGGCCGCGGCGATGTCCTTGGCATTGGCGGCAAGGATCGCGGTCTTGTCGGCGCGGATCAGCCGGGCGGCTTCGACCAGCGCGCGGTTCTTGGCGTCGGTGTCGGCATTGCGCAGCGCCACGGCGGCGCCTTTTGCGCGCCGGCCGAGGTCGGCCACGATCGCCACGGCGTCCTCGGCAGGTTTGGTTTGAGCGTTCATCGGCCGCTCCAGTATGCCTTGCCGGCGCTCACTCGACCACGAGGTCGTCGCGATGGACGATCTCGTCGCGGCCGCGGAAGCCCAACAGGCGCTCGATCTCGGCGCTCTTGCGGCCGGCGATGCGGCGGGCGTCTTCGGCGGCATACGCCACCAGCCCGCGCGCCAGCACGCGGCCGGCGCGGTCTTTTACGTCGACCACGTCGCCACGCTTGAACTCGCCCTCGATGGTGGTGACGCCAGCCGGCAACAGGCTCTTGCCCGCCGACAGCGCCCGGACGGCGCCGTCGTCGACGGTCAGTGTGCCGGCTGTCTTGAGCGAGCCCTTGATCCACTTCTTGCGCGCCGACAAAGGCGACGCCTCGGGCAGGAACCAGCTGCAGCGCGCGGTGCCGTCGATCAGGGCCGCCAGCGCGCCGACGGGACGGCCATCGGCAATCGCCATGCGGCAGCCCGCGGCCATGGCGATGCGCCCGGCCATCAACTTGGTCACCATGCCGCCGTTCGACATTTCGGACGCGGCAACACCCGCCATCGCCTCGATCTCCGGCGTGATCTCGCGGATCTCGGGAATGAACTTTGCCGACGAGTCGCTGCGCGGATCGCCGGTATAGAGACCGTCGATATCGGACAGGAGCACCAGCGTATCGGCCGAGATCATCTCGGCGACCCGGGCGCCCAGGCGGTCGTTGTCGCCGAAGCGGATTTCGTCGGTCGCCACCGTGTCGTTCTCGTTGATCACCGGCACGGCCTTGAGGCCCAGCAGCGTCGCCATGGTCTGGCGCGCGTTGAGATAACGGCGGCGTTCCTCGGAATCGTCGAGCGTCAGCAGGACCTGCGCCCCCGTGATGCCGTGGCGCGCCAGTGCCGCCTGGTAGGCATGGGCGAGCTGGATCTGGCCGGTGGCGGCAGCAGCCTGGCTCTCTTCGAGCCTGAGCGGTCCCTGAGCCAGCTTCAGATGCGTGCGGCCGAGGCGTATGGCGCCGGACGACACCAGCACCACCTCGCAGCCGGCCTTGTGCAGGCGCGCGACGTCGTCGGTCAGGGCTTTTAGCCAGTCGTGGCGGATCTCGCCCTTGGCTTCATCGACCAGGATCGACGAGCCGATCTTGACGACCAGCCGTTTCGAGCTGGCCAGCGGGCTCATGCCGCTTCCTTGCCCGAATTGGCACCGGTGTCGCGCTGCTTCTCGACCAGCTTCATCAGCTCGTGGAGGAGGGGCGTCACGCCGTGGCCAGCGACGGCGGAGATCACGTGCACGGTCTTGCGACTCACCTTGGCGAGCTTGGCGCGCTTGGCCTCGATGTCCTCAGGTGTCATGGCGTCGGTCTTGTTGAGCGCCACGATCTCCTTCTTGCGTGCGAGATTGCCGCCGTAGGCGCGCAGTTCGGCGCGCACCGTGCGGTAGGCATCGGCAACGTCGTCCTGGGTACCGTCGACGAGATGCAGCAACGCGCGGCAGCGCTCGACATGGCCCAGGAAGCGCGTGCCGAGGCCGGCGCCCTCATGCGCGCCCTCGATGAGGCCGGGAATGTCGGCCATCACGAACTCGCGGTCGCCCACCTTCACCACGCCGAGGCCGGGATGAAGGGTGGTGAACGGATAGTCGGCGATCTTGGGCCGGGCGTTGGAGTTGGTCGACAGGAAGGTCGACTTGCCGGCGTTGGGCAGGCCCACCAGGCCGATGTCGGCGATCAGTTTTAGCCTCAGCCACACCCAGCGCTCTTCACCCGGCCAGCCCTTGTCGGCGCGGCGCGGCGCGCGGTTGGTCGAGCTCTTGTAATGGAGGTTGCCGTAGCCGCCGTCGCCACCCTTGGCCAGGATGATGCGCTGCCCGATCTCGGTCAGGTCGACCAGCAGGGTCTCGTTGTCCTCGGCGAAAACCTGCGTGCCGCGCGGCAGGCGCAGCACGACATCCTTACCCTTGCCGCCGGTACGTTGCGCGCCCATGCCGTGATGGCCGGTCTCGCCCTTGAAGTGCTGGGCATAGCGGTAGTCGATCAGCGTGTTGAGGCCGTCGACGCATTCCAGGACGACGTCACCGCCGCGCCCGCCGTCGCCGCCGTCGGGACCGCCATACTCGATGAACTTCTCGCGGCGAAAGCTTCCCGATCCCGCGCCACCGTTGCCGGAGCGGACGTAGATCTTGGCCTGGTCGAGGAACTTCATGGTGGTGGGTCCAGAAATGAAAAGGGGGAACGGTTGACCGCTCCCCCTTCGAATTCCAATTGGGTGGGAACGGCTATTCGGCAGCCAATGCCGGCGCCGGGAACACGTTCACCTCGACCTTGCCGCCCGTCCGCTTGCGGAAGGTGACGATGCCCGGGGCGGTGGCGAACAGCGTGTGGTCGCGGCCGATGCCGACGTTCTCGCCGGCGTCCATCTTGGTGCCGCGCTGGCGAACCAGGATGTTGCCCGACAGGACCTTCTGTCCGCCGAAGCGCTTCACGCCCAGTCGCTTGCCGGCCGAATCGCGGCCGTTGCGCGAGGAGCCGCCTGCTTTCTTATGTGCCATCGTTCTACTCCGGTCGCTCTAGCTCAGGCGACGATCTGTTCGATCTTGACCACCGTCAGATCCTGACGATGACCGTTCTTGCGCCGCGAATTCTGGCGGCGGCGCTTCTTGAAGACGATCAGGTGCGGGCCGCGGGCCTGCTTGACGATCGAGCCCAGCACCTTGGCGCCGGCCACGGTCGGCGCGCCGACCTTTTCACCGACCATAAGCACGTCGGTGAACTCGATCTTGGCGCCCGCCTCGCCCTCGATCTTTTCGACCGTGAGCGTGTCTTCGGCGGCGACTGTGTATTGCTTTCCACCCGTGCGGATAACGGCGATCATGATGACACCTGACTGAAGCCTCCCGAACCGGGGAACCCTCCACCACCCCTAGGGGGAGTGGCCGGATCCAGGCCCAAATGCGGGAAAGCACGAAAGAACGCGGCGGGCCTGAACGACCCGCCGGAAGAGGGCGGAATATACGCAGGAAGTCCCCCAAGTCAACGCCGCAAAGGGCCCGATTTGCGGGCTTATCGGTTAGTAGGTCGACCCGGCGTGGCGGGACCTGGCGCCGCTCTGCCGAGCCTGCCCCACCGCCCAGGCAAGGTCGCCCAGATAGTCGCCAACCATCCGTTCGTGGCTGGGGTTCAGGTGCATATGGATGCCGGCCGGCTCGACCTGGCGGCCGATCAGCCAGCCGCGGGTGCCCATGGCGTCCGATACCGCCCCGATATCGAGGGCCGGATCGGCCGAGCGGGTGACGAAGATCGAGAGTTCGCTGGGCTCCAGCACCGCCAGGCCCGGGATACGGCCGATGCCGTCGATCAGCGCCTTCTTGTTGTCCATGATCATGCGGGCACAGCGCAAATAGCCCTCGTCGCCGAGGTACTGCAGCGTGGCCCACGCGGCTGCGATGGCGCCGCCGGGCCGGGTGCCCTGCATCGTCCAGGCGACGTAGGGGCCGCGTTCCCATTCCCTGAAGTCGAAGGTCTGGTATTTCTCCTTCAGTTCCTTCGAGCGCAGCAGCATCAGCGAGGCGCCCTTGGCTGCCATGCCGTGCTTGTGCAGGTCGGCCGAGAGGCTCATGACGCCCGGGACCGAGAAATCCCAGTCGGGCACCGCATGGCCCAGGCGCTTCACGTAAGGCGACAGGAAGCCGCCGACGCAGGCATCGACGTGCAGCCACAGGCCGCGTGATTGCGCCAGCGCCCCCAGCTCGCGGATCGGATCGAACACGCCGAACGGGTAGCAGGGCGCCGATCCCACGAGGCCGATGGTGTTGTCGTCGATTTTGGAGGCGATGGCGCCGACGTCGGCCTTGAAGTCGTTTCGCGTGGTGGGCACGCGGCGGACGTCAATGCCGAGCGCATGGCCGGCCCGGCTGAAGGCGGGATGGGCAGTGCGCGGCACGATGAAATTGGGCTTGTCGATGCCTTTGGTGGTGCGGGCCCAGTCGCGCGCCGTCTGGACGGCGAGGAAGATGCTCTCCGAGCCGCCCGAGGTGAAGGTGCCGGCGGCATCCTCGGGCGCATTCATGAGCGACAGGCCGAAATCGACGACGTCGTTCTCGAGCTTCGCGAGGGACGGAAAAGCGCGCTTGCCGAGGCTGTTCTCGGTCCAGAAGGCCGCGTAGGCACGCTTCTGTACCTCAGCCAGTTCGTCATCGAGGTAATAGTAGTAGACGGCCATCCGGCCTTCCCGCCAGGAGAAGTCATCCTTCTTGGCGGCCTGCAGCCGAGCCTCGATCTCGGGCCAAGCGAGCCCTTTCTCCGGCAATTTCAAGCCTTCCTCCCCGCCTGCCGAGGCAGTTGCCCCGGCAATTTCTCCCGCCTATAACCCGGCGCCCGGAGAGGTGCCAGAGTGGTCGATCGGGACGGTCTCGAAAACCGTTGTGCGTGCAAGCGTACCGTGGGTTCGAATCCCACCCTCTCCGCCAGATTCTTGTTGGCCCCGGTCCTTTGCCGGCCAGCGTTCGCTGGCATACAGACGGCCATTGGCCGAATAGGCGACCGTGAGGTCGTCTTGCGTTCGACGGCAGCTATTCCTCGTCTCTGCCTTGTGGGATGATGAAAGGCGATGAAGAGCGCGTCCTACAACTATGAAGAACAGATTCCGGCAGGTTTTTACGACAGTATTCATCGTCGGCAGAGGGGCGTTCGCTACTTCTGGCACAACCTGAAGTTCCGGTCGGTCGCAGCCAGCCTGCCGCGATCAGGGAAGCATCTCGACATCGGATGCGGTCCAGGCACCTTCATCGGAAACTATCTCGATGACGTCGAGGCGCTCGGCATCGACCTGAGCCCCTCGCAGATCGGCTATGCCAACCAGCACTACGCGACCGGGGCCCATCGTTTCTCGACGCAGTCGGTCGCCAGTCTCCTGGAGTCGGGAGACCGCTTCGACGCGATCACCATGATCGAACTGGTGGAGCATCTTGCGCCCGGCGATGCCGCCCGGCTGTTCGCACAGACGTTGAAGCTGCTGTCGCCCAGCGGCACCCTGATCGTAACGACCCCGAATTACAGGTCGGCTTGGCCCCTCATCGAGCGGGCGGTCAATCTCGTGTCGCCAGTGAGCTACGAAGAGCAGCACATCAACAAATACAATCGAGGCCGCCTGGTCCGTCATTTGTCGGACGCGGGCTATCGCGGCGTGAGCGTCAAGACCATCGTCGGTTTTGCACCGTTCGCGGCCGTCCTGGGCGCAAGGCCGGCGCAATGGCTGAACGCCATCGAAGCCGGCGTGGGGCATCTGGGATGCGGGAACCTGCTGCTGGCGACGGCGCGCGCCTGATGCTGATCTCGATCATCGTGCCGACCTACAACGAGGCCGGGAGCGTATCGACCATCCATGCGGCATTGGAAGCCGTCCTCCAGGGTGAAACCTGGGAGTTGATCGTCGTCGACGACGATTCGCCCGACGGAACGGCGGATATCGTGCGCAACCTCGCGCTGAAGCACGGCAACGTCAGGTGCATCCAGCGCCTGCAGGAGCGCGGCCTTTGCTCGGCCGTTCAATGGGGCGTGCAGGCCGCTCATGGCGATATCGTCGTCGTCATGGATGGCGATCTTCAGCACGATCCCGGCCTGATCCCGGCAATGCTGCAGGAGCTGCGCAAAGGGTGCGATATCGTGTCCGGCTCAAGGTTTCTGTCCGGCCGTCCGGTAGAGGGGCTGACATCCAGTCTTCGCAACGGACTTTCGGTCTACGGCAACAAGCTGATCAACCTCTATCTCGGCGTTCGATTGACCGACCCGCTGACTGGCTTCTTCGCCACGTCACGCATCCTGTTCCTGAGGTCCATTCCGCGGATGCAAGCGGACGGATTCAAGGTCTTCTTCGATCTGATCTATCACAACAGAAGCGCGGCGGTTAAGGAACTGCCGTTCGATTTTCGTGCCCGCAAACACGGCGAATCGAAGCTCCAGCTGAACGTCTTCTGGCTGCTTCTGTGCGACATGATCTCGAAGCTGTCGGGCAGTTTGCTTCCGCCTCGACTGGTGAGCTTTGTCGGCGTCGGCCTGATCGGTTCAACCGTTCATTTTTCCTTCCTCTATGCAAGCTTGGCCGCCGGGGCGGTGTTCTGGCTGGCCCAGACCATCGCCACCGTGACGGCCATGATTTTCAACTTCACCTTCAACAACATACTCACCTATTCAGCCGATCGACTGAGAGGAGAGAGGTTCTACAAAGGGTTGCTGCTCTACAGTTTCATCGCGTCGTTCGGCATCGTTGCGAATGTCAGCTCGGCGCAACTGACCTACGAGCATTTCAAGGTGCATACGTTCCTGGCGGCGTCCGTGGGCATCTTCATTGATGTCATTTGGCGATTCGTCGTTTCAAATCGATTGATCTGGGGCCAGTCGTCGATCCTCAAGAAGACGAGATAGTGTTCATGTCCGGTGTGTATCCTCCGCTGGAGGCCGTCAGACGGGTGCTGCTCAAGCCGGCGAACAATCTCCATGTGAGCGGCGCGATCGCCCTCGCGGCGGCCAGCCTTCTTCTGATCGCGGCATTGATCATCGATTCCAAGGGCTTCTTCCTGCTTGTGGCTGCGCCGATAGTCATTGTCGCGCTCTTTCTCATCTGGTCGGCCTCCAGAACGAAAACGCGCCCGCTCGATGTTCTGGTCGCACGCAAGTTTGGACGCACCACGCTTGCGCTTCTTCCGACTAGTCCGACAGAACCCAGCATCCTTGCAGTCGTGCTCTATTGCCTGGGCGTCATGGGCTGTGCCGCCGGATACGGCTATCTCGCTCTGACCAGCTCGAGCGTCGTCGCGGCCAATGAAGAAGTCCTCGTCTGGGGTCTCATGGACAAGCGCCCGATGATTTTCGGGTATCTTCTTGTCGGGGCCTTCGTCGCCTTTCACTGGGCCGTGGTCGGTCTTCTTTTTGGTCGTCCGACCGCCGGTCGTCCGACGCCTGATATTGCGGTCGCCGGGAGCGGGTTGCTGCATAGAGAACCGGTCCGCTGGGCCCTCAAAGGCCTTGGCGGGGCGCTCATCGGATTGCTCGCCTATTGCTTGATCGCGCTTCCCGCGCTTCGCGCGGTTTCGACGGGCATACGACATCGGCGCCCAGTCGACGGCAGGGGCCTGGCCGATTTCTATGACCTGCATGCTCACGTGCATCTCAGCGCCTTCGAGCAAATTCGTCTCGGCGCGATACCTTACCTGGAAGCGGAAACTCAGTACGGCTTGGGCAATCAGGTGCTCATGTACTTCCTCACTAGTTTCGTAAATTTCAGCAATCATGGCTTCTTCGCTGCCAACATCCTCCTCAACACCGTCTGCATCGTCGGCTTCTTCATCATCCTCCAGCAGTTGCTCGGGCTCGGATGGGCGGTCCTCGGGTTGCTTGGCTGGCTGTTGTTGCCGAGCCCTTACATCATTGTCGATTTCGCGGGTTGGGCAATTCTGACCCGATGGCTTGCAATACCGATCCTGGCGTTGCTGCTCGCGCATCAGCTGTTGAAGGCAGATCCGACGAGGCGGATGTGGACCGGCGCCCTTCTGGCGGGAGCAATCTGGGGAATGGGAAGCTTCCTCAGTCAGGAGAACCTTTCCGGCGGCCTGCTGGTCTTTATGCTTTCCCTGGCGCTGTTTGGCCCGGCATCGGGCTTGCAACTGCGCGGCATTGCCAGATTTTCTGCGCTGTTTCTCGCAAGCGGTGCGCTTGTGCTGGTCATGCTGGTCGCGACCTCCGTCGGCATGTCGCGCGCCCTGGAAGTTTTCCGATTGGCGAACACGAAATCTAGCCTGGTCATGGCGGGCGTCTCCAACTCGCTTTGGTCGGAGAATCTGGAACTGTCCGCGACCTTCAACATGGTGAATGGACGACTCCAATCTGTCTTCGGCGCAGAAGGCACGTTCGCACCGCTGTTGCAGACCTACGGATTTGCCATCCTGCTGATGGTCGCGGTGGCGTTGCTCGCAGGCTTCCTCGGTCGGCGCTGGTATGCGGCCGACGGAAGGGATCGCGCGTTCGTCCGGAAGTTTGCAGGTGTCACCGTCGGTGCGTACGTGCTCCATCTGTTCACGCTGCTCCGTTCGGATTTCACTCATCTCTATGGGCCGTCGGTTCTTCTGCCGATCTTCCTCGTCATGCTGCCGTTGTTTGCCTGGCGCTACGTTCGGCCTGGCATGTTGCGTGGTGTTCTGTTGGTCGTTTCCCTCGGGGTCGTTCTCGAGGCGGCAGTTGCCGGCCGGATTGAAATCGGACGAAAAATAGACGAGGCGAGTACTGCATGGAGCGATTCAGGGAGGGTCCTCCAGGCCTATCGCGACCTTCGGAATCTCAGGAAAGAGGCCCCCGATCTTGCGGCACGGTACTCGCCGACCGCGACATTCCAGGGTGCATTCCGCAATCATCGGGACTTTGACGAGGCGCAAGAGCTGTTCGGTTTGCTGCATGACCGCCTGCGCGGGCGTCGGCTTGAGTTGGGGTTCGACAGGCTCAATGAACTCATCGACAATCCCGAGGCATTCTACTTCTTCGGCGGCTTCCGCTCGGTTTCGGGCATGACCTCGCCCACGGGCAGCATCTGGCTGAGGTCGGAGGAGAATGCCTGGATCGACAAGGTCGTCCGCGCCGGCGCCGCCTGCGTCTTCTTCGGGCCGAATGGCGACAGCAAGCTGCTGGCGGCGTGGCAGAAGTCGGTGCGACCGCAGGACAAGGTCGTGACGGAGCCGATCCAGGGCAAGCGCCTCTACGGAATATTGTCGTGCAAGACCTAGGCCTGCCGCTAGGATTGTCGTCCCCAAGCGAAGATCCGAGCCCATGCCCGATACAGCGACCCTGCCTGCAACCGCCGACCTGAAGGCCGAGCATTTCG
Organism: Reyranella sp.; assembly: GCA_052386855.1. Classification (GTDB taxonomy): domain Bacteria; phylum Pseudomonadota; class Alphaproteobacteria; order Reyranellales; family Reyranellaceae; genus Reyranella. Next base: position 44,940 of record JBQTJT010000015.1, on the reverse strand, counting down.
ACGTCCTGATCGTGGGCGCCGGCATTTCCGGCGTGGGCGGCGCCTATCACCTCACCAAGCAGCTCCCCGGCACCAGCTTCGTCGTCCTCGAGACACAGGAAAGCTTCGGCGGTACCTGGCTCACGCACCGCTATCCCGGCATCCGCTCCGACAGCGACCTCTATACCTTCGGCTATCGCTTCAAGCCCTGGACCAGCGCGCCGATCGCGACGGCGGCCGAGATCCTCGCCTACATGGGCGAAGTCATCGACGAGAACGACCTCGGCCGGCACATCCGTTACGGCCACAGGATTTCCTCGGCCCGCTGGTCGAGCGGGGAGAATCGCTGGACGATCGAGGCCACGCGCACCGACACCGGCCAGGCTGTCCGATTCACAGCAAACTTCCTCTGGATGTGCCAGGGCTATTACCGGCACTCGGAGGGCTATACGCCCGAGTGGGCGGGCATGGAGAGCTTCAAGGGCCGGATCGTCCATCCGCAGAGCTGGCCCGAGGACCTCGACTATATGGGCAGGAAAGTCGTCGTCATCGGCTCGGGCGCGACGGCCGCAACGCTCGTCCCGGCGATTGCGGCCAAGTGCGATCACGTCACGCTGCTGCAGCGCTCGCCGACCTATTTCATTCCCGCCCGCAACGCCAACGACCTCGCCGATACGCTGCGCCAGTTGCAGATCGACGAGAGCTGGATCCACGAGATCGTGCGCCGCAAGATCCTGCACGATCAGGCGGTTTTTACGCGCCGCGCTTTTGAGGAGCCCGACGTCGTGACCAAGGAGTTGCTGGGTGGCGTGCGCGCCCATCTCGGCCCCGACTATGACGTGGCGGCGCATTTCACGCCGAGCTACCGGCCGTGGCGGCAGCGCATCGCCTATGTCCCCGATGGCGACCTCTTCAGGAGCATCCGCGCCGGCCACGCCTCGGTCGTCACCGACGAGATCGAGGCGTTCACCGAGGCCGGCATCCGCCTGAAGTCCGGCAAGGAACTGGAAGCCGACATCGTCGTGACTGCCACGGGCTTCCATCTCAACGTGCTGGGCGATATCGCCTTCGCCATCGACGGCAAGCCGCTCGACTTCGCCGACACGGTCACCTACCGCGGCATGATGTTCACCGGCGTGCCCAACATGGTGTGGGTCTTCGGCTACTTCCGCGCGAGCTGGACCTTGCGCGCCGATCTGGTCGCCGATTTCGTCTGCCGCCTGCTTGGGCACATGAAAGACAGGCAGGCCAAGAAGGTCGCCGTCGCGCTCCGGCCTGAGGACAAGGACATGCCCCTGCTGCCCTGGATCGACCCCGCCAACTTCAATCCGGGTTATCTCATGCGCGGCATGCACCTGTTGCCCAAGCGCGGCGACAAGCCCGAATGGCAGCACACCCAGGACTATTGGAACGAGAAGGATCAGTGGCCGGCGATCGACCTCGACGACCGGACGTTCATCTACGGCTGAACCTGCTGCGGAGAGAATCATGACTGCCCTTGTTGCCAAGCTCCGCCGCCTCGGCCGTAGCGATCTTACGGTCTTTCCAATCGGGCTCGGCCTGATGTCGTTCTCGGGCGCCTACGGCAAGAGCGACGATGCCGAGGCAATCCGCGTCATCCATCACGCGCTCGACCGGGGCGTCACGCTGCTCGACAGCTCCGACATGTACGGCTGGGGCCACAACGAGAGCCTGCTGGGCAAGGCGCTGGCCGGCCCCCGTCGCGGCCAGGCGATCCTCGCCACCAAGTTCGGCCAGACGCAGAATGGCGTCGATGGCCGGCCGACGCATGTGAAGGCCGCCTGCGAGGCGAGCCTCAAGCGACTGGGCGTCGAGGTGATCGATCTCTACTACCAGCATCGCGTCGATCCTTCGGTGGCGATCGAGGAAACGGTCGGCGCCATGGCCGACCTCGTGAAGGCAGGCAAGGTGCGGGCGCTGGGTCTGAGTGAGGCGCGGCCCGAGACGATCCGCCGGGCGCACGCGGTCCATCCGATCGCCGCGGTGCAGAGCGAATATTCCCTGCTCTTTCGGGTCGACGCCGAGGAGACGCTCAAGACCACGCGCGGGCTCGGCATCTCCTTCGTGGCCTACTCGCCGCTCGGCCGCAGCCTGCTGACCGGCGCGGTGCGCCAGGCCGCCGACATTCCCGAGGGCGATGGCCGCGGCCGGCATCCGCGTTTCGCCGCCGACAATCTCGCGCGCAACCTGGCGAAGGTGGCCGCGATCGAGGCAATGGCGCGAGCCAAGGGCTGCAAGCCGGGGCAGGTGGCTCTTGCCTGGCTGCTGGCGCAGGGCGATGACATCGTTCCCATTCCGGGCACCAAGCGCTCGGAGCGTGTCGACGAGAACCTCACGGGCCTCGACGTCGCCCTGTCAGCGGACGAGGTGGTGCGGCTCTCGGCGGCCCTGCCGCCCGGCGCGGCGGCGGGCACGCGCTATCCCGAGGCGGCGATGAAGGCCGTGTATCTCTAACGATCGAACGGGTGGCGTCCGTATCGGGACCTTCAGGAGGAAATCAGATGTTCAAGCACGTTCTCATCCCGATCGACGGCACCGCCCTGTCGGCGGCGGCGCTCGACAAGAGCCTGACATTCGCTCGCGAGATGGGCGCCAAGGTCACCGTGCTGATGACCATCGAACCCGCGCCCATCGTGATGATGGCAATGGTCCAGCTCACCGAACAGCAGACCCGGTATCACCAGCATGCCGCGGAGCAGGCCGCCCGGCATCTCGGGGAGGCCGCAGCCAAGGCCAAGGCGGCCGGCGTGCCGTGCGAGACCGTCCAGGTCGACCACGATCATCCCTACCAGGCGATCATCGAGATCGCGGCCAGCCGGGGTTGCGATCTGATCGCCATGGCATCCCACGGCCGGCGGGGCATCTCCGCCCTGGTGCTCGGCAGCGAGACCACGAAAGTGCTGACCCACAGCACGACGCCGGTTCTCGTCTATCGCTGAGCCACGCGGCACGGCCGCAACGATGTCAAACCCGGGCACCAATCGACGGTTGGCGACGATCCTGTTCGCCGACATCGACGGTTATAGCCGCATGATGCGCGCCGACGAGGAACGGACGCTCGTCGACCTGCGCGCCCATCTCGCCGAACTGGTGGGGCCGGTCGTCGAGCGCTTCCATGGCCGTATCGTCAAGACGGTGGGCGACGGTGTCCTCGTCGAGTTCGGCAGCGCCGTCGAAGCCATCCGCTCCGCCGTCGAACTGCAGCGCGGTATGTTCGAGCGCAATATCGGCATGCCGCCTGAGCGGCGCCAGGCCTTTCGCATCGGCCTGCACCTGGGCGACATTATCGCCTTCGACGAGGATGTGTTCGGCGATACGGTGAATGTCGCGGCTCGCCTGCAAGGGCAGGCCGAGCCTGGCTCGATCGTGCTGTCGGACAGCGTCTACGAGCAGGTGCGCGACAAGGTCGCCCTGCCGTTCCGCGATCTCGGCAAGCGGACGGTCAAGAACATCGATCGGCCGGTCCGGATGTACGCGGTCGACACGACGGCGCTGACCGAGACCGACTCGTCGGCGGCGCGTCGCAGCGGGCTCCTGGAGGGCCGCCGGCTCATGGCTCTGGTGTCGGGCGTCGTGGTCGTCGCAGTAATCGCGTTGGCCGCGACCTTTGCCTATCGATCGGGCGAACCGATGTCGGCCGACGTGGCCGGCCGCTCCTCGGCTGAGAATGCGCTCTCGGTTGCGGTTCTCGTCTTCACCAACCAAAGCGGCGATCCCGCCCAGGACTACTTTTCCGATGGACTCACCGAGGACATCACGCGGGCGCTTGGCCGCTTCAAGCAGCTCACCGTTCTCGCGTACGGCGCCGTGCTGCCGTTCCGTGGCAAGGAGGTGCCGCTGTCGGAAGTCGGACGGGCGCTGAAGGCGCGGTATCTCGTGGGCGGTAGCGTCCGCCGCATGGGCACCCGGGTCCGGGTCACCGTTCAGCTGAGCGATGCCGTCAACGGCACCCAGCTCTGGGCCGAGCAGTACGACGACGAGATGAGTGACATCTTTGCCGTCCAGGAGCGGATTGCGCGACGGGTCGCGGGAACACTGGCCTCCAACCTGCAGCAGATCGCGTTGCAGCAGAGCCTGCGCAAGCCGACCGATAACCTCGATGCCTATGACCTGTTGCTGCGCAGCCGCGCGCTCGCCGCGGATTCGACGCGGACCGGCAATCGGTCGGCACGCGATCTCCTGGATCGGGTGACGTTGCTTTCGCCGACCTATGCCGAGGCCTATGCCGAGATGGCCGACCTCTTTTTCCAGCGTGCGACGTTCGGTTGGTCGGAGTTTCCGGATCAGGACATCGACACGGCCATCCGGCTTGCCAAAAAGGCGACCGAACTCGACGAGGAATGTGTCCTGGCCCACAGCGTTCTCGCCCGGGCCTACACGGCCTTGCAAAAGTACGACCTGGGGCTGGCCGAATCCGAGCGCGCGCTGCGGATCAATCCCAGCGATGCCGAGGCAGCGCTCGCCCGGGCCGCGGCGCTGCTGTGGACCGGCCGCATCGACGACTCGATCGCTGCCACGGAGTTCGCCGTCCATCTCAACCCCAGTATCGGCCCCGAGCCCGCCCTCAACCTCGGCCTCGCCTATCTGCTGAGCGGACGCTATGCCGATGCGGTCAAGCTGCTGGAAGCGGTGCGGACGCGATACCCGTCGTACCCGCTGCTGGATTTCCCGCTGGCCGCCGCCTACGCCGAGCTGGGCCGCACCGCCGAGGCCGCGGAGGCGGTCGAGCAGGGCCGGAGCAAGAACCCGCACTTCGACCTCACGAGCTTTGGCTCGCGCTTCCAGGACCCGGCGTTGCAGCGCCGGATCGAGACAAGCCTGCGCAAGGCCGGCCTCACCTGAAGCAGGTTGGCCGAGGCAGTTACTGGCTCGGCGTGTTTCTGAGGGTCTGCCAGTTGGTGGCGGCCTTGACCGCGTTGGCCTCGGCCTCCTGGCGAAATCGCTCAGAGCCCCCGGTTCCGGCGAAGACATAGAGATGACCGTTGGAGATCACCCAGATCGTCGGGTCGGAGTCTCGCCGCGTCCCGTTGGCCATGTTCATGGCGCATGAGCCTCCGAACTGCGGCGCGTACTTGTCGGGGTTCGCCTTGAACATCTCGCGATGCTGGGCGTTGGCGAATCGGTAGCGGACGCCGTCCCAGACATATTCGTATTCGGCCGTACCCGGCGTCGGTGCGGAAAGCGTGAAGTAGGCGACGGGGTCGTAGCCTTTCAATCCTAACCGCTCCTGCGCGAATGCGCGGATCGGCCCAGCCGCACTGCCGACAACGGCAGCGCTTGCCATCACCATTAAAAACCTGCGACGCGTCGACATCAGCTTGATCCCCACTTGTGCCGGCGAAATCCCGCTCGCCCGGGACCGGCAAACCGCCACGTGAGCTTGAATTGGGGCGGGATAGCGGCAGCGTATGAACAGTTGTTCAACCGGCTGCAACTTTTACCGCTCGGCAACGTAGATTCTATCGTCAGCTCGTGGGAGACGATGATGCGCTTGGTCCGTTTGCCTGCCGCCGCGGCCATCGCCTGCCTCCTGGCTGTTCCAGCCTTCGGTCAGCAACAGGATGCCGATCAAGCAGTGCGCTCGATCGAGCTGTTCCGCGAGGCGGGCAAGGTCCTGCAGCATCCACGCTGCCTCAACTGCCATCCCGCCGGCGATCGTCCCAGCCAGACCGATACGATGCGGCCGCACAATCCCAGGGTGGTACGTGGGCCGGACGGCCACGGCGTGGCGGGATTGCCGTGCAGTGCCTGCCATCAAGTCGCGAACTACGAGTCTTCGCGCGTGCCCGGCCATCCGAAATGGCATCTCGCGCCGGTCTCGATGGCCTGGCAGGGTCGCTCGCTGGGCGAGATCTGCCAGCAGATCAAGGACCCCTCGCGTAATGGTGGCCTCGATATGCCGGCCCTCCTGCGCCACATGAGCGAGGACACGCTGGTCGGCTGGGCCTGGGCGCCCGGCGCCGGGCGCACGCCGGCCCCCGGGACACAGGCCTCGTTCGGCGCCGTGATGCGCGCCTGGGCGGAAACCGGTGCATACTGTCCGCCGGACTAGCCTGCAGGGAGCGACAAGAAAATGAAGCGCATCGAACGCCGCACACTCATCGGTGCCGGACTGGCGACGGCACTCGTCGGCAGGGCCGCCTCCGCGCAAAGCTTTCCCAGCAAGCAGATCCGCTGGATCATTCCCTTTGCGCCAGGTGGCAACTACGACGTCACCTCGCGCATCGTGGCTGACCCGATGGGCCGTCAGCTCGGCCAGAGCATCCTGATCGACAACAAGCCCGGCGCGGGCGGCGTGGTCGGCCTCGAGCTTGCCCACAACGCGCCGGCCGACGGCTACACCCTCGTCATGGCGAGCTTCACCGTGGGCTACGTGGCGCCGCTCTTCGCCGGCAAGAAGGAGATGCTGTCGATGTTCGCGCCGGTCAGCATCCTCACCACCGTGCCGACCTTGGTGGTGGTGCGGGCCGACAGCCGATTCACCGACATGAAGAGCCTGCTGGCGGAAGCCAGGGCCAAGCCCGGCACGGTCAGCATCGGTCATTCCGGCAACGGCACCACCAACCACGTTTCCATCCTGCGCCTGCAGCTCAACGACAATCTGAAGTTCAACATCATCCCCTATCGCGGCTCCGGCCCGGGCATCGCCGATCTGCTGGCCGGCAACGTCGAGAGCTTTGCCGATCAGCTCACCAGCTCGATGCCGCACATCAAGTCCGGCAAGCTCCGGCCGCTGGCAAGCTTCGGACTGGAGCGCATCCCCGAGCTGCCCGACGTGCCGACCATGGGCGACCTCGGCATAAAACCGTTCGATGGCGCCACGACGGCGGGCGTGTTCGCCCACATCGACACACCGAAGGCGGTGATCGCCCGGCTGAACGAGGGCGTCGTGGCCGGCCTCAGGGACGAGACGGCGAACAAGCGCTTGCGCGAACTGGGCGCCATCGTTCGGCCCTCGACGCCCGAGCAGTTCATGGCGGCCCTCAAGGCCGATCAAGAGAACGTGTCTGAACTGTTGAGGCTAGGTCTGTTGAAGCCCGAGTAATCGGACCTAATATCGACTCCATGACGATACTTAGATCGACAATCCTCGTGATGATCGTGGCCCTGCTGGCGGGTTGCGCCTCGTCGGGCACTCCTCAGGACGGCAGGTACCAGACCCACGGCAACGGCTGGGACAATTTCCGCGCCTGAGGCCGGGACGCCGCCTTACGCGGTCTTCATGACCGCCCAGAGATCGGCCTTGCGTTCGAAGCCGATGCCGGGCGCGTCGGGCAGCGCCACGCGGCCGTCGGCGACCGGGCAGTCGTCGGCGAAGCCGCCGAACGGCGCGAACACCTGCGGGTAGGATTCGTTGCCGCCGCACTGCAGGCCGACCGCGATGTTGAGCGCGAACTGGTGGCCGCCGTGCGGCACGCAGCGCCGGGGTGACCAGCCGTGCGCCTTCAGCATTTCCAGCGTCCGCAGATACTCGACCAACCCATAGGAGAGTGCGGGGTCGTATTGCAGGATGTCGCGGTCGGGCCTGAGCCCGCCGTGGCGCACCAGGTTGCGGGCGTCCTGCATCGAGAACAGGTTCTCGCCAGTGGCGAGCGGCGGCGCATACTCGGTGGCAAGGGCTGCGTGCGCCAGATAGTCGAGGGGATCGAGCGGCTCCTCGTACCAGCGCAATCCATAGCCCTGGATCGCCTTGCCGAATTCGATGGCGGTGGTGAGGTCGAACTTGCCGTTGACGTCGACCGCGAGGCGCTCGCCGGCGCCCACGATCTTCAGCACCGCCTCGATGCGCTTGATGTCTTCGGCGAGCGGCACACCGCCCACCTTCATCTTCACGCAGGAATAGCCCAGCTCGAGGTAGCCCTTCATCTCGTCCTGCAGCGCCTCGATATCCTTGCCGGGATAGTAGTAGCCGCCGGCGGCATAGACCCAGGCCTTGTCGTCGTGCGCGCCGCCGTTGTAGCGGTCGGCCAAGAGCTTCCATAGCGGCACGCGCTTGGCCTTGGCTAAAGCGTCCCACAGCGCCATGTCGAGCACGCCCACGGCCACCGAGCGCTCGCCGTGGCCGCCCGGCTTCTCGTTGGCCATCATGGCGGCCCAGCACTTCGCCGGGTCGATGAAGCCCTCGCCGTCGAGCAAGGCATCGGACTTGACGGCCTTCAGGCGCGGGATGAACCGCTCGCCTAAAAGTCCATGCTGGGCATAGCGGCCGTTGGAGTTGAAGCCGTAGCCCACCACCGGCTTGCCATCGACGATGCGGTCGGTCTCGACCGCCACCACGCTCGCCGTCATCTGGCTGAAGTCGATGTAGGCGTTGGCGATGTTGGAGCGGATCGGCGAGACGATGTCGCGGATGGCCGTGATGCGCATGAATGGACCTCAGGCGTAGACGTTGCGACGGTTTTGCCGCGTCAGCAGCCAGAATGCCACTGCGCCATTCAACACGTTCCAGGCGATGCCGTTGAGGAAGGCGGCCCGGTATGAGCCCGTCATGTCGAACAGCACGCCGCCCATCCAGCCACCCAGCGCCATGCCGATCAGGGTCGACGATATGGCGAGGCTGACGCGGAAGCCCGCCTCCTTGGGCGGGAAATACTCGCGCACGATGATGGCATAGGACGGCACGATGCCGCCCTGGAACAGCCCGAAAAGCGCCGACGCCAAGTAAAGGGAATTCAGTGAATCATCGATCATGTAGACGACGAGGGCGATGCACTGAAGGGTCGAGCCCAGCAGAAGGGTTTTTACGCCGCCGACCTTGTCGGCGATCCAGCCCGATGCGATGCGGCTCACGATGCCGAAGCCCAGCATCAACGAGAGCATGGTGGCGCCGCTCGCCGTGCCGTAGCCGAGGTCGGCGCAGTAGGCGACGATATGCACCTGGGGCATCGACATGGCGACGCAGCAGCCGATGCCGGCCACGATGAGGACCGCCTGCAGGGCATTGGGCGATAGTCCGAGCGACCGTGGCGAGTGGGGCGCGACACCTGCCGTGTTCTCACCGCTCGCCGTGTGATGCTGTGGCGGTTTGCGGCGAAGCATCAGGGCCAACGGCACCATGGTCACCAGGCAGAGAGCGGCGGCGACCCAATAGGTGACGCGCCAGCCATGGTCGCGAATGAGCAGCTCGATGATCGGCGGCCAGACGGCGCCGGCGAGGTAGTTGCCAGACGCTGCGATGGCGACGGCCATGCCGCGGCGCTTCTCGAACCAGTGCGAGATATCGGCGACCAGCGGGGCAAAGGTTGCCGCGGCGCCGAAGCCGATCAGGGCCTGCGCTGCAGCGACCAGCGTGAGCGAGGGTGCGGTTGACGCGAGCGCGAAGCCCGCCGCGAGGCCGATCGCGCTCAGGATCGCCGTGACGACGATGCCACGCCTGTCGACCACGTATCCCCAGGTGACGCCGCCTGCGAAGAAGCCCAGCGTGTTCATGGTGTAGGCGAAGGAGATGTCCGCCCGGCTGACGCCGAGATCGTGCTGGAGCGCGGGCAGGGCCACCACCAGGCACCACATGCCGATGCCGCCCACCGTGCTCAGCGTCACGCTGGCGACCAGACGCCACCACGAATAACCCGAATCTACGCCGGACGCGTTTACGCTAGGCATGGACCGATCAGCCGCCGGCCGCGCCCTGGGTGTTCACGTAGAGCGCGTAGAGCGAATGGCTTGCCGTCATGAACAGGCGGTTGCGATGCCGGCCGCCGAAGCACAGGTTGGCGCAACGCTCGGGCAGGTCGATGTGGCCGATCGGCTTGCCCTGCTGGTTGAAGATGCGCACACCGTCGAGTTCGGTATTGCCCATGCCCCAGCCGCACCACAGGTTGCCGTCGACATCGACGCGGAAGCCATCGGGCGAGCCGCCCGGCCCGGCATCGATCAGCACCTTGCCGCCGCTCATCTTCAGGCCATCGCTGGAAACGTCGTAGCTTACGATCGTGCGATGCGGCTCGGCGCGCGAGGCCACGACATAGAGCTTCTTCTCGTCAGGCGAGAAGGCGAGGCCATTCGGGCCGGGAATGTCATCGGCCATCACCGTGAGCTTGCCGGTCGCGGGATCGAGCCGGTAGACGGCGGGCTTGTTCTCGCTCGGCGCCTTGTGGCCCTCGTAGTAGCCCAGGATGCCGAAGGTCGGATCGCTGAACCACACCGAGCCATCGGATTTCACGACGACATCGTTGGGCGAGTTGAGCGGCTTGCCGTTGTAGGAGTCGGCCAGCACCGTGATGGCGCCGTCATACTCGAAGCGCACGACGCGCCGCGCGTCGTGCTCGCAGGCGATCAGCCGGCCGCGGCGGTCGCGCGTGTGGCCGTTGGCGTTGTTCGACGGCTTGCGGAAGATCGAGACGGCGCCCGTCTCCTCGTCCCAGCGCAGCACGCGGTTGTTGGGGATGTCGCTCCACAGCAGGTAGCGGCCGTCGCCGAAATAGACCGGACCCTCGGCCCAGCGGCAGCCGGTGTAGAGCCGTTCGACCGATGCCAGCGCCAGGCGATACTGGGCGAAGGACGGGTCGAGCACGCGCACCGCCGGATCGGGGTAGCGTTCATTCGGTTGCCACATCGTCGTTTCCTCGTTCATTTCTTGGCGCGGATGCTACAGGTCCGCCGTCTTTTGTGCTCGTCGTTCTCGTCATGGCTGCCGAGTCAATGGGACACGCCCTTGCGTCGGTCCGGTCGTGATGTCTCGGCCTTCAACCCGCTGATTTTCCTACCAAATGTCCTGTTGGCCCATGACGTCCCATGGGACGCCAAATGACTCGTTTCAAAACCCCCGTTCCCGCGAAGCAAGCGAAAGGGCCGTTGTTTCGGAGGTGGCGCCAGGTGACAGCATTAATATCTCGGAGGTTGTACTCGGAACGGCTATTTCCTACTATATAGGAAATAGCCTGTCAAGCCGCTCAATCCCCGTCGACGCCGTAGTCGGCCTTGGCCTTCTCCCTGCTCACCAGCCCCAGCCGCACGTCGCGTTCGACCTTGGCGCGGTCGCGCCTGGCGGGGTCGCCGAAGCCGCCGCCGCCCGGCATCTCGACCACCAGCCGCTCGCCGGCCGGAATGGTCTGGAAGCCCTTGGCCCTGAGTTCCTGGCCTGAAGCCAGCGAGAGCCGGCCGTTGCCGCCCGGCTTGCCGCCGTCGCGGCCGCGCGCCGGATGTTTTACCCGCTCGAAGGTGGCGAAGATGCCGAACGGCGCGCCCTCGCGATGCTCGACCTCCATCACCTGGCCGAGGCCGCCGCGATGCTGGCCGGCGCCGCCGGAGTCCTGGCGGTATTCCTTCTTCCACACGACAACCGGCGCGATGGTCTCGGTGATCTCGACCGGCACGTTGCGCACGCCGGAGGGGAAGGGCGTGGCCGACAAGCCGTCCAGCGTCGGCCGCGCGCCGGTGCCGCCGGAATGGAAGGTCGTCACCATGAAGGGCCGGCTGTTGCCGATGGTGCCGGTCATGCCATGACCGGCGCCGAGCTTCAGGTTCCAGAGATTGGACGTGCCCTCGGCCGGCACCTGGCCCGGGATCACCTGGTGGAGTGCATCGAAGCAGACGTCGGGCAGCATGTGGCCGATCGTGCTGCGCGCGTTCACCGCGGCCGGAAACAGCGCGTTGACGATGGTGTTCTCGGGCGCCGTCACCAGGATCGAATCGAGCGTGCCGGCATTGTTGGGAATGGTCGGTGCCACGACGCACTTGATGCCGAAGGCGGTGTAGGCCTCGGTGTAACACATCGGCGAATTGATGCCGTAGATCGACGAACCCGAGGTGCCGGCATAGTCGATGGCGATGTGGTCGGCATGGATGGAGACCGCGGCATGCAGGTCGATCGGCGCGTCGTAGCCGTCGATCCGCATATGGCCCTTCCAGGTGCCGCGCGGCAGCTTGCCGATGGCGGCGACCATGCCGGCGCGGCTCTTCTCGATGATGTGGCTGCCCAGCTCGTCGAGCGAGGCGATGCCGTGTTCGGCCATCATGTTGGACAGCCGGCGCTCGCCGATACCGTTGCAGCCGATCAGCGCATGGATGTCGCCCTCGACCTGCACCGGCTCGCGCACGTTGGCGCGCACGATGCGCATCACGTTCTCGTCGATCGTGCCCTCGCGCATCAATTGAAGCAGCGGCAGGAAAAGGCCCTCGTGGAACACCTGCCGCCCGTCGGGCGACTGGCCGAGGCCGCCGATGTCGACCACATGCGTGGTGCAGGAGAACAGCGCCACCAGTCTGCCGTCGTGGAAGGCGGGCGAGGTGACGACGATATCGTAGAGGTGGCCGGTGCCCTTCCAAGGATCGTTGGTCACGTAGGCGTCGCCCGGCTTCATGGTCTCGACCGGGAACTCGCGGATGAAGTGGATGACGCTGCGCGCCATCGAATTCACATGCCCCGGCGTGCCGGTGACGGCCTGCGCCAGCATCTGGCCTTTGAGGTCGAACACGCCCGCCGAGATGTCGCCGGCCTCGCGGGCGCTGGTCGAGAAGGCGGTGCGCACCAGGGCGCGCGCCTGTTCCTCGACCACCGACAGCAGCCGGTTCCACATCACTTGCAGGCGAATGTCTGCTGGCGTGCTCATGCGATGTCCTCCAGGACGATCTGGCCTACGGCATTGATGCGGGCGCCAAAGCCCTGCGGCACGACGGTAGTGGTGCCATCCTCGACGATCAGCGCCGGACCGTCGAGCGACATGCCGGGCTTGAGCGTGTTGCGCTCGTGGATCGCGGCCTTCTCGTGCCGGCCGCTCGGCGGGTCCAGCACCTGGCGGTGGCCTCTGGGCGCCGGCGCCGCGATCCTGGCCGGATCCTTGGCGGGCTTGGGCAGCGGTCGCGCGGTGGCGATCGAAAGCGTCCAGGTCAGCGCCTCGACCTCGAGCTTGGGGATGGCGCGGCCGAACACCATTTCATAGGTCGCCTCGAAACGCTTCCGCAAGTCGGGCGCGGCATCGGGGGCGAAGGCGCTGTTGGGCAGCGGCACCGCGATCTCGTGGCCCTGGCCGCGGTAGCGCATGAAGGCGTGACGCTGCTCCACCAGCTCCTCGCCGGGCGCGGCCGGCCGCACCACGGCCTCGGCCTCGCGGCGCATGGCGGCGAACAATTCGTTCAGCATTTTGGCGTCGAACATGTCGAGCCGGACATGGCGCGTGCGCACGACCTCGTAGGCGATGGGCGCGCGCAGGAAGCCGAAGGCGGAGCCGACGCCGGCACCCACCGGCACCACGACCTTCTTCATGCCGAGCTTGCGCGCGAGGCGGGCGGCGTGCAGCGGGGCAGCACCGCCGAAGGCGATCAGCGTGCGCTCGGCGGTGTCCTTGCCGTTCTCGACGGCATGCACGCGGGCGGCACTCGCCATGGTCTCGTCGACGATTTCCGCGACGCCTGCCGCCGCGCCCTGCGCGTCGGTTTTCAGCGCGCCAGCCAGTGCCTGCAGGGCGGCGTTGGCCTTCTCCGGATAGAGCGGCAGCGCGCCACCGGCGAAGCGGGCGGGATCGAGACGGCCGAGAGCGGTATCGGCGTCGGTCACCGTGGGCTCGGTGCCGCCGTTGCCGTAGCAGGCGGGGCCCGGGACGCTGCCGGCCGAATCGGGGCCGACCTGGATGCGGCCCAGCGCATCGAGCCGGGCGATCGAGCCGCCACCGGCGCCGATCTCGACCAGCTCGATCACCGGAATGCGAACCGGAAGTCCGCTGCCCTGCACGAAACGATAGGCGCGCGCGACCTCGAATTGGCGCGAACGCTGCAACTCGAGATCGTCGAGCAGGGTGAGCTTGGCCGTGGTGCCGCCCATGTCGAAGGCGACGGCCTTGGCGATTCCGTTCTCGGCCGCGACGGTGAGGGCCAGGATGGCGCCACCGGCCGGTCCCGATTCGACCAGCCGCACCGGATAGCGCCGCGCTGTGTCGACCGTGGTGATGCCACCCGACGACATCATCAGCAGCAGCGGCCCGGCGATGCCTTCCTTCTTGAGGTCGGTTTCGAGCTGGCCGAGATAGCCCGCCATGCGCGGCAGCACGTAGGCGTTGGCGATGGTGGTCGAGGTGCGCTCGTATTCGCGGATCTCGGGGCAGACCTCGCAGGACAGCGAGATGGCAACGCCCGGCAGCTCCTCGGCCAGGATCTGGCCGGCTCGGCGCTCGTGCGCCTCATGGGTGAAGCTGTGCAGGAAGCAGACGGCCACCGCCTCGATCTTGCGCTGGCGCAGTTCTATGGCGACGGCCCGCACGGCTTTCTCGTCGAGCGCCAGCAGCACGGCGCCGTCTGAAGCCACGCGCTCGGGGATGCCGAAGCGCAGGTCGCGCGGCACCAGCGGATCGGGCCGCTCCATGTAGATGTCGTACTGCTCGAAGCGATGCTCCCACGCCATCTCGACCGAATCGCGGAATCCCTCGGTGGTGAGCAGCGCCGTGCGCGCACCCTTGCGCTCGATCAGCGCGTTGGTGGCAAGCGTCGTGCCATGCACCACCAGGGTGACGTCGGCCGCCGCGACCTTGGCCTCGGCCAGGATGGCGCGCACGCCGTCCAGCACCGCGCGCTCGGGGGCGTCGGGCGTCGTCAGCAGCTTTATGGAATGAGCCCGAGACGTTTGTCCGGGAACTGCCGTTTCCAGCACGACATCGGTGAACGTGCCGCCGATATCGACGGCCAAACGCGCGGGCATCGCTCTATGTCTCTTTCGCTAATGACAATGATGCAAACGCTATCACGTGCGACCGCTCAGAGACCTACTTTCTTGAACGCTTCGACGAAGCGGTCGACGTCCTGCTCGTCATTGTAGACGTGCGGGCTGATCCGGAGACGGCCGAGCCGCGGTGCGGCATGGACGTTCTCCGCGGCCAGCTTCTGCGGCAGGTCGGCGGCCATGCCCTTGGGGAATTTCAGGCTGAGCACGTGCGGCGCGCGTAGCTTCCTGTCGAGCACCTGGACGCCGGTGTTGGCGAGGCCGTCGGCCAGCCGGTCGGTGAGCATGGAGAGCCGTGCCACGATCGGCTCGTTGCCCCAGCCAGCCATCATCTCCATGCCGATCGCCGCCATCTCCATCGAGACGAAATGGTCGCGCTCGCCCATGTCGTAGCGCCGGGCGCCGTCGGTGTAGGAGACGTCGCGGAAATAGAGCGTGTCTTCGGCCGAGACGGCGCGACGGGCGCCGGCGGTCTGTTCCAACGGCACGCCGTTCTGACGGCGCCTGGCTGCATACATGAAGGCCCGGCCATAGGGGCCGAGCACCCACTTGTAGGTCGGGAAGATCAGGAAGTCGGGATCGAGCGCCTTCACGTCGATCTTGCGCACGCCGACGTCGTGCGTGGCGTCGACCAGCAGCGCCGCACCCTGCTTGCGGGCGGCTGTCGCGATCCGCGCCATGTCGAGCGCGCCGCCGTCGGACCAGTGCACGGAGGAGATCGATACCAGCGCCAGTGGTGCCGCGCCGCCGCGATCGATGGCGGCCATGATGGAAGTGGTCCAGTCGCCGTCGGCGGGCTGCGCCACCTGCTCGACAGTGAAGCCGCCGGCCTCGGCGCGGCTCATCCATTCCAGCACCGGCGAGGTGTGGTCGTCCTTCAGCACCAACACGCGGCTGCCGCGCGGGATCGCCAGCACCTTGCCTGCGGTCGCGACGCCGTAGCCGACCGAGGGGATCAGCGCCACGTCGACGGGGTCGGCGCCGATCAGGGCGGCGGCGGCCTTGCGTGCGCGCTCGTACTGCTGCGACTGGAAGCCGGCTTCGAGCTTCCATGGCTGGCCCTTGCGGCCGATCGCGGCGCGCCCGGCTTCCTGCACTTTGAGCGGTAGCGGGCTCCAGGAGGCCGCATTCAGGAAACAGACGTCGCGCGGGATATCGAACAGTGCGCGCTGGGAGGGGAGCATGTTTTCAGTCTCCGTCGATCAAACGTATGACGGCGAGACTAGCGTGCCCCCGCGTCGATCCCGGCAACAAAAAAGGTATAGGCAGACCCTACCCGACGCACGCCGCTGATTACCTGCCATATCATTGAGAGGCCCACGGACCGCGCCCAAATTCAGCCCATCAAGCCCAAGGAGGCAGAGATGAGCTTTCAGTCCCGCAACCGCCTCACCCTCGAGCAGGATCTGTTTGCGACGCCGGCCGTAGCCGTGACGCCGCCGTCATTCCGCGACCGCCTCGCCGCCACTATCGCGGTGTGGCGCGAGCGGACGATGGCGCGGCGCTGTCTCGCGGCGATGGATGCCCGCAGCCTGCGCGACGCCGGCATCTCGCCGGCGGCAGCCGCCTTCGAGTCAGGCAAGCCGTTCTGGCAGAAGCTGGGCGGGCTGCGCTGAAGGCGGTCAGTCGGCAGCGATGCCGAACGGCGGCGGATAGACGACGCGACCGTCGCTACCGGCGAGCGCTTCCGGCTCAAGATCGAGCGCCATGAAAGCCTCGCCTGAGAAAGGCGCCTTGAAGGGACGGGCGAGTGCGGCCGAGAAGCCGAAGCGCGGATAGAAGTCGGGATGGCCCAGTACGAACACGGCCTGCCAGTCGCGGGCTTGGGCGATACCGAGCCCGGCCCGAACCAGGGCGCTTCCGATCCCGCGCCGTTGCTGGCCGGGCTGGACCGACATCGGCGCCAGCGCCAGCGCGCGGATCGCCTTCTTGCCGTGCGTCACGGCGAGGAGGCTGAACAGGATGTGGCCGACGATCACGGTCCCCTCGACCGCCACCAGTTCGACCGCGGCGAGACGGGCCGCCCGCAAGTCCTCGATCAGTCTCGATTCGTCGGGGCCGCCGAAGGCCGCGTCGTTCAGTTCGCGAATGGCGTCGTCGTCCGCGGCCTGGCGTTCGCGGATCACCACATCGTTTGGGCGGCGCGGCCCGGCCACTCGCGGTCGTAAGTCTCGCCGCCGACGCGCTCCTGGCTCAGCGCCGCCAGGATTTGGCCGGCGCTGGGCAGGCTCTTCTGATCGACATGGCGCGCCGGATTCCACAGCTCGGAGCGCACCAGGGCGCGGGCGCACTGGAAGTAGACGGCATCGACCGTCATCACCATCACCGAACGCGGCGCCTTGTCCTCGACCGCGAAGGAGGCGAGCAGCGCCGGCTCGACGCTGAGACGGGCGCGGCCGTTGACGCGGAGCGTGTTGCCGACGCCGGGGATCAGGAACAGCAGCGCCACCCGCGGATCGCGCACGATGTTGCGCAGCGAATCGATGCGGTTGTTGCCGCGCCGGTCGGGCAGCATCAGCGTCTTCTCGTCGTGCACGCGCACGAAGCCCGGCCTGTCGCCGCGCGGCGAGCAGTCGAGCCCCTCCGGCCCCGAGGTCGCGAGCGAGGCGAACGGCGAGGCCTCGATGTAAGCGCGATAGTGCGGCGTGATCCAGTTCACCTCTTTGACGGTCGCAGCCTCGGCCGCCTGGCCGTAGAGCGCTTCGAGATCGGCGACGGTGGTGACGATATGCGAGGCGAAAGTGTCGGGCATGGCAGGAGCTCGCTATTTGAGCGACGCACGGTAAGTCAGCGGTTCAAGCTGCAATACTGTTTCCAACGGGGGCGTCAAGGTGAAGAGACCAGGCTGCCTGGAGAAGTCGTAAAGACGATAGAGACGGAAAGCATCCGGACGCTCCGCGGCAACATCATTCTCGTTTCGCGTCAGGTAGAACGGCGTCGTATTGCCGCCGCGCGTGGTCTTCACTTCGATCAACCTTTCCGCGCCAGATGGGTCGAACGAGTGGATGTCATAGCCGGCGCCGTCGCCCTCCTCTTCCGAAATCCATCGGACTTTTCTGGCAAGATCCGGTCGCTCGAGTCTGACGAGCGTCCGACGTTCGTATTCGAAGATGCGCTCCTCGCCGGCGCGACCGAGCGCGCGATTGAGCTGATCGCGCGCGGCGGGGTCGAATTTTCGGATCAGCCTCTCCAGGGCGTGCGGTCTTGTCGAAGCGATGCCTTGGGGTGATGGCGGTGGACCGAGGTAGAGTTCCGGGGCGTCGGCCAGACCGCCGACTGATCGCGGCACGAAAGGGATGGGATCGGGGTTCCTGGCGAGATAATCGGAGATCGCATCCAGGAGTGCGCCTTGGTAGTTGCGGCGTGGCTTGTATCCCTTGATCCAGGGGAGGCCGAGTTCGCTCAGAACAGCCGAGATGTTCTGATGCTTGAATTCGACAGAGCCTTCGTTGCGGCCGATGTGCTCCATCAAGTTTCGACGATGTTCGGTTTTGCTGTAGGTGCGGCCGTTCTGTTCGCCGCGAAGCATTTCGAAGTAGTCTTCGACAATCAGCCCGATCTCTTCCGGCGACCAATTCGCTCTTGATCCGGCTTTGTCGGCCATTGATCTCTACCAAAGCCGTTTTACGCCATAGGCATCGAAGGTCCGCTCGTTCGACACGAGTGTCAGATCTTCGAGCATGGCTTGAGCGATCAGCATGCGATCGAACGGGTCGCGGTGGTGCCCGACGAGATCGCCGGCGCGCTGGGCATGACGCATCGTGACGGTCAATTCGGAAAATCCCTCCGAGGCGACGCGTCCAGCTACATTGTCCGCGACGTTCCCTGCTTCAGGAAGCTTGCCGATCCGATACTTGGTGGTGATTTCCCAGGCCGAGGCAGCGCTAACGAGAATTTCGTTGTCGTCGTTGCCGACTTCGGCGCGGGCGTGGTGGGAGAGCTTGGGATCGGCGAATACCCACCAGAGAAATGCATGCGTGTCGAGAAGAAGACGCACACCCTACTCCCAGAGTTTCAGCTCATCCTCGGGAAGAGGCTCGAAGAACTCCGGGCCGACCGACCCCTTGCCTTTCAAGCGGCCGAACTTGCGCTTGGGTTTCGGGGTGACCGGCACAATCTTCACCACCGGCTCCTTGCCGCGTGCGAGCACGATCTCCTCACCCGCCTCGGCGCGAGCGACGAGCTTGGAAAGGTTCGTCTTGGCGGCGTGGATTGTGTACGTGGGCATGGTTCCAGGTTAGCTAATCATCTTAGCTAATTCAAGCCCAGCGGGCGGGCGAACTGCCGAGCGGCTCGGCGGGGCGGGCGTAGAAGGCGGGGGTCTCGCTCAGTTGCACGATCGGGCGGAGATGGTTCAGCCGACCGAACGGGCCGACGCTCTCGGTGATCAGGCCCGCCAGCTCGTCGTCGGTCAGCTCGGCCGCGCCCTTCGAGGCATCGACGGTGCCGAGGCTCGCGATCCAGTGCGCGACCTGGACCAGCGAGACGCGCACCAGCCAGGAGCCGCCCTCTTCCACGCGGCGGGCGAGGCCGACCATGGCGCCCAGGGCGGCGAGGTAGCCCGCGATATAGTCGTTGGCCTGCACCGGCATGTTGCGCGGCTTCTCCAGCGTGCCTTGCGTCGCGGAGAGACCGGTGACGTTCTGCACGATCGAATCGAATCCACGTCGCGACGACCACGGACCTTCGTGGCTGTAGGCGCAGATGCTGACGCAGACGATGCCCGGCCGCAGTTCGGCCAGCCGCTCCGGCGAGAAGCCGCGCGCGGCGAGCGTTCCCGGCCGATAGCCCTGGGTGAAGATATCGGCCTCGCGCACCAGGCTGTTCAGGGTCTCGATGCCGGCCGGCTCGCGCAGATCGAGCCAGGCGCAGCGCTTGCCGTGTCCGGTGTCCATCAGGATTTCGGTCTGGTAGGGCAGGTGCTGCGCGGCGATGTGCAGGACCTCGGCGCCGTTCTCCGCCAGCACGCGGCCGCTGGTGGGGCCGGCCAGCACGCGGGTGAGATCCAGCACGCGGACCCCGCTCAACGGCCGCTCGCCTTTTGGCAGAGCCCGTGGCGGCGCCTCGCCGATCTTGATCATGTCGATCAGCGGCAACTTGGCGACGGCGATGCCGTGCGGATGGGCGTTCCATTCGTCGCGGCTGCGCACGAGGCCACCGACGCAGTTGCCTGTCGCGATCGCTTCCTCGATGGCGAGCCCGTCCCACTTGGCGACGGCTTCGGCGAGCGCCTCGCGCGTCTCCGCCTTGGCGCCCGAGATGCTGAGCGCGCCGGCGCGATGATGCGGGTGGTTGGTGTGCAGGAACATGGTCCGGCCGTCGCGCGTCGGGTAGTGGCCGGCCAGCGGATCCCACGACACGGGCTTTTCGCCGTTGCGGCGGACATAGGTGTTGGAGCGCAGCGACGCGGCGGCGGCGCGGCGATCGATCGTCACCGCCTGCGGCTTGCCCGTGCGCAGCCGCCAGAGATCGGACACCGCCAGGCCGATCGCGCCCAATGCCGCCGAGCCGGTCTCGGCAATGCGCCACGGTGTAACGAATACAGGATCGTTGCTTCCGGTGAGCGTGAGCCGATCGTCGGCGCGCTTGCCGCGGCCGAGCTGGCCCAGGACGTGGTGGACCAGTGCGTCGCTCATTTGTCGGCCCTCATTTATCAGCCCATGTGTTGGGCATGATCCGGGTCAGCAGCGCCATCAGCGCATCGGGGCAGGTGATGTGCGGGTTATGGCTGCAGTCGAGTTCGTACGACTTCCAGCCGGCCTCGCTCTTGGCGCGCGTGCTGAACTGGCGGAACACGTCACCCGGTCCGTTGCGCGTTGCATATATATAGTGGCGCGGCGGCGGCGGTTCCTTCGACTCGAGTGTCAGCTTCTGCTCGAAGGTGCGGATGGGCTGCGGCCGGCGGCGCGGACTGGCCCAGGCCACGTCTTCGGGCGAGGTGTCGGGCGGCATCGGGTTGATGGGCAACCGCCAGCCGTCGCCGTCCTTGGCCGCACCTGCGCGCATGTTGCCCTCGGCCTTGGGCCCCACCAGGTCGAACAGGCTCTGGCCGTCGGTGGGCGCGAAGGCGTCGATATAAACGACGCGTGCGATGCGCGCGCGCGCCTTGTCGGCGACGCCGGTCGCCACCATGCCGCCGTAGGAATGGCCGAGCAGAGTGACGTCGGTCAGGTTCTCGAATTCCAGCACCGCCAGCACATCCTGGATGTGGGTCGAGAGATCGACCTCGGGCCGGGCGAGATGGGCGCGTTCGCCGAGCCCGGTGTAGGTCGGCGAGAAGAAATCGTGTCCGGCGGCCCGGAAGAGGGGCCGCATCTTCTTCCACGCCCAGGCTGCGGACCAGGCGCCATGCGCCAGAACGATCGATCCCATATGCCGCTACCTCCCTGCTGGAAAAGCCTCTTTCCCAGTGCTATTACGAATTAGTCGCAATGTCTTCCAATCCAACCATAGCACTCGGCGATGCACGTGTGGGCTTTCGCGGTCGCATCGAAGCGCTCTCCGTCGAGGGCGCCGGCCTCGGCCTGCCGGGGCCTGAGTTGGAGCGCCGGCTGATCGAACTGGGCTTCGTCGAGGGCGCCGATGTCGAGCTTCTGCATCAGGGCCTGTTCGGCAGCGACCCGATCGCGGTGCGGGTGGCGCATGCCACGATCGCGCTCCGCCGGCGCGAGGCCATGGCGATCCTGGTGAGCGCCGAGGGCCCGGCATGAGCGTCGCCAATCCGACAATTGCCCTGGTCGGCAATCCCAACTGCGGCAAGACGGCGTTGTTCAACGCCCTCACCGGCAGCCGCCAGAAGGTAGCCAACTATCCCGGTGTCACGGTCGAGAAGAAGACCGGCCGCCTCACCACGCCGGCCGGCCGTGTCCTGCAGATCGTCGACCTCCCCGGCACCTATTCGCTGCGTGCGCGGTCGCCCGACGAGGAAGTCACGCGCGATGTCGTGCTCGGGCGCCTCGAGGGCGAAGCCGCTCCCGACCTGATCGTCTGCGTGGCCGACGCCACCAACCTGCGCCTGGCGCTCCGCCTCGCGCTGGAGCTGAAGCGCGTCGGTCGGCCGGTGATGCTGTCGCTCAACATGATGGATATCGCGCGCAAGCGCGGCATCGAGATCGACGCCGACCGTCTCGCGCGCGAGCTCGGCGTGCCGGTGGTCAGTTCGGTCGCGGTGCGCCGCGGTGGTATCGATGCCCTGCTGGCCGAGATCGACAGCGCCGTCGCCAACCTGCCGGTGGCCGGCGCCGCATCTTGGCATGCGCCCGATGCCGGCGAGCTGCGCGGCGGACAGCATGAGGCCGACCGGCTGCTGCGCACCGTCGTGCGCCGCAGCGGCGAGCGCGACGTCGGCACGGCGCGGGCCGATGCCGTGCTGCTGCATCCCGTGGCCGGGCTCGTCGTCCTGCTCGCCATCCTGTTCGTCATGTTCCAGGCGGTGTTCGCCTGGGCTCAGCCGGGCATGGACGCGATCGAGGCTGGCTTCCATTGGCTGGGCGCTCTCGTCGAGAGGGCGCCGCTGCCCGACCTGCTGAAAAGCTTCCTCAAGGACGGGCTGATCGGCGGTGTCGGCAGCGTGCTGGTGTTCCTGCCGCAGATCGTGATCCTGTTCTTCTTCATCCTGGTGCTCGAGGACCTGGGCTATATGGCGCGGGCGGCATTCCTGATGGACCGCATCATGGGCGGCGCCGGCCTGCACGGGCGCGCCTTCATCCCGTTGCTGTCGTCCTTCGCCTGCGCCATCCCGGGCATCATGTCGACGCGCGTGATCGACGATAAGCGCGACCGCCTCACCACCATCCTGGTGGCGCCGCTGATGACCTGCTCGGCGCGCATCCCGGTCTACACCTTGATCATCGGCGCCTTCATCCCCGACCGTGAGGTCTGGGGCTTCGTCGGCCTCCAGGGCCTGGTGATGTTCGGTCTCTATGCAACGGGCATCGTGGGCGCACTCGGCGTGTCGTTCGTGATCAAGCGCCTGATCTGGCGAGGATCGCCGGGCGAGCCTTTCATGCTCGAACTGCCGGACTACAAGATCCCGCAGCTCAAGAGCCTCGCCATCGGCCTGTGGACGCGCGCGGCAATCTTCATCAAGCGCGCCGGCACCATCATCCTCGCCATGATGGTGCTGATCTGGGTGCTGGCGACGTTCCCGCAGGCGCCGGAAGGCGCCACGGAACCCGCCATCAGTTACAGCCTGGCCGCCATGATCGGCTCGGCGATCCAGCCGCTGACCGCGCCGCTCGGCTTCAACTGGCAGATCAACGTCGCGCTGATCCCCGGCATGGCGGCGCGCGAGGTCGCGGTCGGCTCGCTCGGCACCATCTACGCCATCAGCGGCGGCGAGGAGGCGGCCGACAAGATCGGCCAGGCGATCGCCGGCCAATGGAGCCTCGGCACGGCGCTGGCATTGCTTGCCTGGTACGTGTTCGCGCCGCAATGTGCCTCGACCCTGGCCGTCATCCGGCGCGAGACCGGCAGCTGGAAATGGATGTGGGTGACGTTCTTCTACATGCTGGCGCTGGCCTATGTGGCGGCGCTCGTCACCTATCAAATCGCGTCGGCGCTCGCCTAGGACGGAATCGGTCCCTTGAAAACGAAGAAGGCGCCGGCGCAGATCAGGCCGAAGCCCACCAGGTGGTTGAGCGTGAACCGCTCGCCGAGATAGAGGACCGAGAAGGCGGCGAACACGGTGAGCGTGATCACTTCCTGCATGGTCTTGAGTTCGGCCGCGGTATAGACCGTGTGCCCCCAGCGGTTGGCGGGCACCGCGAAGCAGTATTCGACGAAGGCGATGCCCCAGCTTGCCACCACCACCAGCCACAGCGGCCTGTCGGTGAACTTCAGATGCCCATACCAGGCAAACGTCATGAAGACGTTGGAGATCAACAACAGGACGATGGGCGAGATGGTGGGAGGCAGCCAGGTCATCGATCGGTTTACTCCGGTTTGATTCCGAGCTTCTTGATCAGCGGCACCACCATCTTGTCCTCGGCGTCGAACATCGCCGCGGTCTCCTGCGGCGTGGTCGGATAGGCCTGGGCGGTGAGGTCGGCGAAGCGCTTCACGACGACCGGGTCCTTCAGGACCTTGACCATCGCCTCGTTGAGCTTGGCCACCACTGCGGGCGGCATCTTGGCCGGGCCGAACAGGCCAGTGAAGGTGCTGAAGGTGAAGTTCTCAAGTCCCTTCACGCCTGACTCCTTCATCGTCGGCACGTCGGGCAGCTCCGGCAGGCGCTTGTCGGAAGAGATGGCGATGGCGCGCAGCTTGCCGCTCCTGATGTGGCCGATGGCGGCGTTGACCTGATCGACCTGGGCCGTCACCTGGCCCGCGATCACGTCGATGCTGGCGGCGCCCGACCCCTTGTAGTGGATCAGCGTGTATTTCGTGCCGGTCGCATCGCCGATCAGTTCGAGGGCCAGATGGTTGGTGGTGCCGATGCCGGAATCGGCCACCGGGAACTTGCCGTCCTTACCCAGAGCGATGAAGTCGGCCATGGTCTTGATCGGCGAACTGGGCGTCACGAGCAGGACGGCCGGCACGCGCTGGATATGGCTGATCGGCGTGAAGGCCGTGCGCCAGTCGTAGGGTGCGTTGCCGTAGATGGCGGGCACCGCGACCAGCGAGTTGGCCGAGACCAGCAGCGTGTAGCCGTCGGGGGCGGAGCGGGCGACGATGTCGCTGCCGATCATGCCGCTGGCGCCGGCCTTGTTCTCGACCAGCACGGTGACGCCCAGCACATCCTTCAGTCTGTCGGCGATGATGCGCGAGGTGACGTCGATGTTCCCGCCCGGCGCATAGGGCGCCATGATCCTGATCGGCTTGTCCGGAAATTGTGCAAATGCCGGCCCCGAGGCGAGGGACAGGCCGACAAGGCCCGCGAGAATCGTCTTCAGACGCATCAATTCCTCCCGTTTCTTTTACGGGGCGTAGAAGAACGCGATCTGCAAGCCTTCGCAACAGTCGATCGCAGGGAAGCTGATGCGCGGCCTGTCGGGCCGTTCGCTCAGCGGTCGATCTAGCCGCGGCCCATCACCCAGGTCGGCAACCCCAGGGCAATACCGGGAAAGGCCATGAGCAGCAGGATCAGGGCGAGCATGGCGCCGACGAAGGGCAACGCGCCCTTGATCACGTCCGCGATGGCGCCTGTCGCCCGCAGGCTTTGCACGACGTAGAGGTTGAGGCCGACCGGCGGCGTCACCAGCGCCGCCTCGATGAGGATGGTCAGCACGATCCCCCACCAGATGGGATCCCAGCCCAGGCCGACCACGATCGGGAACACGAACGGGGTCGTGAGGATCATCATCGAGATCGTTTCCATGAAGCAACCAAGGATCAGATAGAACACGATCAGCAGCAGCATGGTGCCGACCTTGCCGAGGCCGAGCGCATCGATGGCCTTGGCCACGCCGTCGGTGACGCCGATATTGGCCAGGACGAAGTTCAGGAACTGCGCGGCGATGATGATCAGCATGATCATCGCGGTCGTGCGCATCGTTCCCTCGAACACCGCCTTGAGCATCCGCCATGAGAGCGCGCGCTCCCAGGCCGCCAGCAGGAGCGCCGCGAAGACGCCCATGGACGCTGCTTCCGTGGGCGTGGCCCAGCCGGCGTAGATCGAGCCGACGACGACGGCAAAGATGAACAGGGGCGCCACGAGATCCTTCAGGGACCGCAGCCGCTCCTCCCAGCTGCTTCTCATCGGTGTCCCACCCTTCGAGGGTGTCACGAGGCAGTAGCCCAGCACGATGGCCATGAAGAAGGCCATGAGCAAGAGGCCGGGAATCATGCCTGCGAGATAGAGGCGCGGCACCGATGTCTGGGTCAGCAGGCCGTAGAGAATGAAGTTGATGGACGGCGGGATCAGGATGCCGAGCGTGCCGCCAGCCGCCAGCGTTCCCAGGAAGAGCGGCTCGTCGTAGCCGCGGATCTTCACCTGCGGCAGGGCGACGACGCCGACCGTGGCCGCCGTGGCCACGCTCGAACCCGAGGTCGCGGCGAACATGGCGCAGGTGCCGATGTTGGCGTGCATCAGGCCGCCCGGCAGCCAGGAGAGCCAGGTCGCGATCGCGGCATAGACGCGATGGGCGATCCCCGACCGCAGCAGGATCTCGCCCAGCATCACGAACATCGGGATGGCGATCAGGATGTATTCCGAACTCGCGTTCCAGACGATGTCGCCCATCGCCAGGTAGAGCGGGACCGACGAGAAGAACTGGTCGAGTGCCAGGCCGAGAACGCCCATGACGGCGGCCACCGGAACGCTGACGGCGAGGAGTGCCACGAGAAGGAGCAGGGCCGTGCCGAGCATGTTATCGCCTCTCGCCGGAATTCGGGGTCCCGATGCCGAGGGAGCCGAGTTCGCTCTTCACTTCCTCGTCCTGCGACGGCACGCCGATGGTCCTCGACACGCCGGCAAGATCGCCATGAATCAGCGCCCGGACGCTGCGCAGGAACGCCAGCACCGTAGCGGCGAGAAACAAGACGAAGCCCGCGAACCAGGGCCCCTGCGGCCAGGCCAGCGGAACGCGCAGCGGCGTGTTCGAGCGGCTCGCGCCGGCCAGGTTGTCGAAAAATATCTGCCCGGCACGATCGACGATGGCCGTGACGAGCACCGCGAGACCGACGATCGCGACGAGGTCGAATGCCGCCTTTCCCCGGGGGCCGAGGGCGCCGTAGAGAACGTCGATGCGGACGTGTCCGCGCGTCACCAGGACGTGGGCCATCGACCATGACGTCCCCACGGCAAAGAGATAGGCCGCGATCTCGTCGGAGCCCGAGAAGGTGAAGGCCAGCAGCTTGCGACTGATCACTTCCGCGGTCACGACGACGGCCGCCAGCAGGATCATGGCGCCGCCGGCCCACACGCCCCAAAGAGCGGCGACGGATACGCCGCGCCAAAGACGCTCCATGCCCGTCTACTGCGACGCCTGCCCCCTGGCCTCGCTCAGTTGGCCTTGGCCGCGAGGCCGTAGCGCTTGCCGACGGTCTCGGTCCACTTGGCGGCGCATTCCGCGCCGCAGCGCTTGGCCCACTCCGGCAGGACGACGTCGTTCAGCGCCTTCTTGACCGCGGCGCGATCGGCATCCGACGGCGTCACGAGCTTCAGCTTCGCCGGGGTACCGACCGAGCAGGGCCCGTTGCCGGTGTTGCAGGCAATGCCTTCCTTCGTGTCCGCCTCGACGCTTGCCCAGGAGGCGTCCTCGAGCTTCTTGAACTGGCCCATCATGAATTCCTGGGTCGGCTTGGAGAGCTTGTTCCAGCTGTTGAGGTTCACGGCCACGAAGCCGGCCGTATAGCCCAGCGACAGGTCGACGATGGTCTTCACCACCTCCGGCCACTTCGCCTGGTATCCCGGCAGCGTGCCGGTGATGCCGCAGTCGACGACGCCCTTCTCGAGCGCCGGCACCACTTCGCCGAAGGGGATGGTCACCGAGGACGCTCCCAGTGCCTTGACCAGGTCGGATTGCGACACGCCCTGCACGCGGATCTTCTTGCCCTTGAGGTCGGCCAGGCTGGAGATCTCGTCGCGGCAGAAGAAGACCTGCTGGGGGAAAGCGAGCGTGGACACGATCTGCGCGCCGAACCGCTCGCGCATGACCTTCTGCATTTCGGGCATCCAGGCGTTCAGGATCTCGCGCTGCTGCGCGATGCTGCTCGCCACGCCCGACAGATCCGAGGCCTCGATCACGGCGCCGCCGTCATCGACGTAGATCGGAAGCGCATGCGCCACGTCGTAGATGCCGGTCTTCAGCAGCCTCAGGATCTCGGTGCCCTTGAGGTTCAGCTCCGTGACCGACTTGAGATTGCCGGTCAGCTTGCCGCCCGAGGCCGCGGCAAGCTGCTCGTTCCAGAACGGCGCCTCGACCTTCTTGTACATGTTGAGGAAGTTCCACGTGCCGACCACGTTGAACTTCTTGGTATCGAGATTGGCCGGCGCCTGGGCCGCGGCGATGCCGCTGCCGCCGACCACGAACGCAGCCGCCATTCCGAGAATTGCCGTGAATTTCATAGATCCCTCCCCTGCTCGATTTTCACCCGTTCCGGGTGATCTTTTTTAGGTGCGCGGACGCTAGCATTCCGCCGGCCCCCGGGAAAGCCGCTGTCAGAGCTCCGGAGGACGGTGGTGCGCCCACGGCCGAGCCTGTTCCAGGAGAGCGCCCAGCCGCAGCATGTCGGTCTCGGCGCCCCACTTGCCGATGATCTGCACCGAAGTCGGCAGCCCGTCCGTGCCGAAGCCCGACGGCACGGCCATCGCCGGATGGCCGGTGAGGTTGAACGGGTACTGGTATGACGTCCAACCCTGCCGCGTGATGCCGCATTTCACGCCGTCGACCACGACCTCGTCGTTGGCGGCGTCGTGCCCGACCTCGAGCGCGGTGCGCGAGTTGGTCGGGCTCACCAGGAAGTCGTAGCGCTCGAACAGTGACTGGATCCTGCGGAACAGGACCGTGCGCGCGAACTGGGCGTTGCGGAAGTCGGCGAGGGTGAACTTCTCGCCGCGCTGCATGAAGGCGAGCGTCACCGGGTCCATCTGGTTCTGCCACTTCGGGACGTATTGGGCGCAGGTCACCGCGAAGCCGGCCTGATAGAGCACGCGGCCCTCGTACTCGATCCAGTCGATCTTGTCGGTGACCTGCTCGACCTCGGCGCCCATGTCGCGCCAGGCGTCGAGTGCCTGCAGTGTGTTGGCGCGCACGTCGGCGGCGAGGCGCGGATTGGCCATCAGCTCGATGTAGCCGATGCGCACGCCCGAGAGATCCTCGCCCGCGAGCTTGGGCGACATCGGTCGCGGCGTGGCGCCGAGGCTCCAGGGGTCCTTGGACGACGGCCCCGCGAGGACGCCGTGCATGACGGCGGCGTCGGTGACGGTGCGGGCGAGGGGCCCCGCGAAGATGTTGTTGCCGAAGGTATCGCGCGACGTATCGTAGGGCACGATGCCGAGCGTGGCTTTTAGCCCGACCAGACCCGAGCAGGAGGCGGGACCGCGCGTCGAGCCCGCGCCGTCGGTGGCGAGCGACAGCGGGCCGAGACCGGCCGCCACGGCGGAGGCGCCGCCGCCACTGGAGCCGCCCGGCGTGCGGTCGAGGTTCCAGGGATTGCGCGTGGCGCCGAACGACGGCCCGTCGGTCAGTCCCTTGACGCCGAACTCCGGGCTGTTGGCCTTGCCGACGATGATGGCGCCGGCCGCTTTTAGGCGCGCCACGGTGATGTCGTCGGACGCCGCCGGCGGATTGTCGGCGAAGATCGCCGAGCCGTGCCGGGTCGGCACGCCCTCGACGTCGAGCAGGTCCTTGATGCTGATCGGCACGCCGTGCAGCGGCCCGAGCTTCTCGCCCCTGGACACCGCCTCCTCGGCTTTCTTCGCATCGCGCCGGGCGGCGTCGGCTGTGACCTCGCGGAAGCAGTTGAGCTTGGGATTGGCGCGCTCGATCGCTTTCAGCACGGTGTCGACATACTCGACAGGCGAAAGCTTGCGCGAGCGGATGAGGGCGGCGGCCTTTGCGGCCGGGGTGAACAGAAGATCTGTGTCGGTCATGGCGCACCCTAGCCCATCCTCGACAGCGTCTGCACGCCGCGCTACGCCGCTCCTCGATGTTCTCCCTGCCCATCCTGGCGGCGTTGGCGGTCGTGGCCGTCGTGACCTCCTTCGTTTCCGGCATCTTCGGCATGGCCGGCGGCATGCTGCTGATCGGCTTCCTGCTGATCCTGCTGCCGGTGCCGGTGGCCATGGTGTTCCACGGCGTGATCCAGATCGCGGCCAACGGCTGGCGTGCCTGGCTGTGGCGCCACCATGTGCGGTGGAGCGTCGTGCTGCAGTTCGGCACCGGCGCCGCGGCCGCGCTGGCGGTCTTCTCGTTCTTCGATTTCGTGCCGCCCAAGTCGATGGTGCTGATCGCCGTAGGCATCACACCTTTCATCGCGCTGGCGGTGCCGCAACGCATCGCGCCCAACATCGAGCGCGGCGGGCAGGCGTTCCTGGCCGGCGCCATCGGCGGCGCCATCCAGCTCGTCTCGGGCGTCACCGGTCCGTTGCTCGACATCTTCTATGTCCGCACCGGCATGACGCGGCAGGTCAACGTCGCCACCAAGGCGGCGGCCCAGGTGCTGGGCCATCTCACCAAGGTCATCTATTTCGCCCTCGTGATCGAGGGCCCGGCCGGCCGCGATCCCGAGCAGTGGCTGGTGATGGGCTTTGCCGCAGCCTTTGCCGTGCTGGGCACCACGCTGTCGCGCAGTTTTCTCGATCGCATGTCGGACAAGCAGTTCTATCATTGGACGCGGCGCGTCATCCTGGCGCTGGGTGCCGTATACGTGGGCCAGGGTCTGTGGATGATGGTGAACTCATGACGGACGTCAAAGCCGAGGTCCGGGCGCTGCTCGACCGGTTGCCCGAGGATTGCAGTTACGCCGACGTGCAGCGCGGTATTGCCGTGCTGATGTGGCCCAAGCAGGGTGATGGCTCGCTGGCGCCGCCGCAGCGGCTGGACCCGGAAGAAGTGAAGCGCCGCCTGCGCGAATGGATGAAATCGGAGAAGGACAAATGAAGGACCGCGTCTCGATCGACCTCAAGGATGGCGTCGCCGACGTCCGCCTTATCCGTGCCGACAAGATGAACGCGCTCGACCCCGCGATGTTCGAGGGCATCATCGAGGCGGGCGCCAGGCTCGCCGACATGAAGGGGCTGCGCGCCGTCGTCCTCTCCGGTGAAGGCAAGGCCTTCTGCGCCGGCCTCGACATGGCAAGCTTTGCCGCCATGAAGGCGGAAGGCGACGCGGTGCCGGGCGTGCGCGACCTCACCAAGCGTACCCATGGCATCGCCAACCGGCCGCAGCAATGTGCCTGGCTGTGGCGCGAGCTGCCGGTGCCGGTGATCGCCGCCGTCCATGGCGTGGCCTTCGGTGGCGGCTTCCAGATCATGCTGGGCGCCGACATCCGCTACGCCACGGCCGATACGCGCTTCTCGGTGATGGAGATCAAGTGGGGCCTCGTGCCCGATCTCGCCGGCACCCAGCTCATGCGCCATCTCGCGCGCGAGGACATGGTGCGCGAGCTCACCTACACCGGCCGCGTCTTCAACGGCACCGAGGCGCACGAGATGGGTTTCGTGACGCGCGTGGTCGACGATCCGCGCGCGGCGGCGCTGGAGACAGCCAAGGAGATCGCCTCCAAGAGCCCTGACGCGATGCGGGCGAACAAGCGGCTGCTCAATGCCGCGGTCGCCACCGATGCAGCATCGGGGCTGATGATGGAGTCGGTCGAGCAGCAGAAGCTGATCGGCTCGCCCAACCAGCTCGAAGCCATCCTGTCGAACCTGCAGAAGCGCGCCGCCAACTACAAGGACTGACCCATGAACCGCCAATGGCTCTACGCCAAGCAGCCGCAGGGCAAGATCGCCGCCGACACCTTCCAGTGGACCGAGACGGCGATCCCGGTGCCGAAGGAGGGTGAGGCGCTTGTCCGCACGCGCATGCTCTCGCTCGATCCCGCCAACCGCGCCTGGATGATGGGCAAGACCTATCGCGATGCGTTGCAGCCCGGCCAGGTGATGAGCGGCTTCGCCATCGGCGAGGTGGTCGAGTCCAAGGCCTCAGGGCTCGCCAAAGGCGATCTCGTGGAGGGCGACTGGGGCTGGCAGGACTACGCCACGCTGCCGGCCAGGCGCCTCACCAGGCGCACGACCGAGGCGCCGCTCGAAATGCTGATCGGGCCGCTCAGCATCACCGGCCTCACGGCCTATTTCGGCCTCCTCGACGTGGGCCAGCCGAAGCCCGGCGACACGGTGCTGGTGTCGGCGGCGGCCGGTGCTGTCGGCACCATGGTCGGACAGATCGCCAGGCTGGTCGGTTGCCGCGTCGTCGGCACGGCTGGCGGCCAGGACAAATGCGACTGGCTGGTGCGCGAGCTCGGCTTCGATGCCGCGATCGACTACAAGGCGGGCGGCGTCCGCCGGGCGCTGGCGGCGGCCTGTCCCGACGGCATCGACGTCTATTTCGACAATACCGGCGGGCCAGTGCTCGATGCCGCGCTCTCTCTGATGAACCTGCGCGGCCGCATCGCTTGCTGCGGCAACGTCTCGCAATACGATGTCGACAAGCCCGCGCCGGGACCGATGGCGGTGCCGGGCCTGGTCGTGACCAAGCGGCTCAGGATGGAAGGCTTCATCGTCATGGATTTCTTCGACCGCCGTGCCGAGGCCGAGCAGCGCCTCGCGCGCTGGGTCGCCGACGGGAAGATCAAGGCCGTCGTCGATGTCGTCGACGGGCTCGACAAGGCGCCCGAGGCACTGATCGGGCTCTTCGACGGCCGGAACCGCGGCAAGATGGCGGTGCGGGTCTGACCACCCCGGCTACTTGCCGGTGAACTTCGGCTTCCGCTTCTCCACGAACGCCTGGACCGCCTCCTTGTGGTCGGCGGTGCGTGACGCCGACACCAGGCGCTCGGCTTCGCGATAGTGCGCGGCCGCGTAGTCGATGTGCAGCGCATCGTCGAGATTGTCCTTGATGAGGCGGAGCGCCACGCGCGGCCCGTCGGCCAGCGACTTGGCAAAGGCAAAAGCCTCGTCCTGGAGCCTGGCGTCGTCCACCACACGGTTGAAGAGACCGATGCGCTCGGCCTTTTCGGCGTCGACCTTCTCTGAGGTCAGCATCAGCTCGCGCGCCCGCATCGGTCCGACCGTGCGCGTGAGCAGCCAGGCGATGCCGTAGTCGCCCGACAGGCCGATCTTCACGTAACCCGAGGTGCCGAAGGCCGACTTCGCCGCGATGCGGATGTCGCAGGCGAGCGCGATGGCGAGGCCGGCACCAGCCGCCGCGCCGGGCAGTGCCGCGATCGTGGGCTTGCGCACCGCGAACAGCGCGCCGGTGAGATGTGCCTGCCGCCAGCGCAGGTCCGACAGTCGCTCCTCATGGCTCATCTGGCCGCGCGGGCCGCGGCCGCCCATGCCCTTGACGTCGCCGCCGCTGCAAAAGGCGGTGCCGGCGCCGGTAATCAGGAGCGCGCCGACGTCCGGATCGTCGCCGCGCGCCTTGATCTGGTTGCGCAGCGCCTCGGTCAGGGCGGGCGACATGGCGTTGCGCGCCTCGGGCCTGTTCAAGGTGATCAGCGCCACGCCCTCACGAACGCTACACAAAAGTTCGGTTGTGCCGGTATCGATTTCCATGGAACCCTCTCTCAACTCTTCAAGGATTGGCATGACATTCCCGGTCACCGAACACACCGTCAAGACCGCCCGTCACACCACGGGCTATCTCGCCTGCGGAGCGGAAGACGCCCCGCTGCTGATCTTCGTCCATGGCTG
Source organism: Reyranella sp. (assembly GCA_052386855.1). Taxonomy (GTDB): domain Bacteria; phylum Pseudomonadota; class Alphaproteobacteria; order Reyranellales; family Reyranellaceae; genus Reyranella. The sequence goes on along the minus strand of JBQTJT010000015.1, from coordinate 11,992 downwards.
GCCGGAGTTGTCGCTGTCGTGGCGACACCAGTTGCCGGCCTTCGCGGCACTCGGCTTCCGATGCGTGGCCCCCGACATGCGCGGCTACGGACGCTCCAACACCTACACGCGCCACGAGGACTTCGCGCAGGAACTCATCGTCGCCGACATGCTGGAGCTGCTGGCGGCGCTCGGCCGCGATAAGGCGGTGTGGATCGGCCACGACTGGGGCAGTCCCGTGGTCTGGAACATCGCCAGCCATCATCCCGACAAGACGGTCGGCGTGGCGAGCCTCTGCGTGCCTTATCTCCCGACGGGCTTTACGCTCGACACGGTGGTGCCGCTGATCGACCGCACGCTCTATCCGGTCGAAAAGTTTCCGGCGGGCCAGTGGGACTACCAGTTCTTCTACCAGGAGAATTTCGACAAGGCCTGCAAGGGCTTCGAGGCCAACATCCGCAATGTCGTGAAGGCGCTGTTCCGCAAGGGCGATCCCGCGCGCGTGGGCAAGCCCGCGCCGACGTCGATGGTGCGCGCGGCCGGCGGCTGGTTCGGCGGCGGTGCCTGCCCCGACGTGCCGCGCGACGCCGATGTCATCACCGAAGCCGACATGGAGGCCTATACCGAGGCGCTGACGCGCAACGGCTTCTTCGGCCCCGACTCCTGGTACATGAACCACAAAACCAACGCCGCCTATGCGCTGCAATCGAAGAATGGCGGCAAGCTCGCCATGCCGGTGCTGTTCCTGCACGGCGCCTACGACACGACCTGCGAGACCATGACCTCACGGCTCGCCGAGCCGATGCGCCGCGATTGTGCCGATCTCACCGAAGTCGTGGTGAACTCCGGCCACTGGATGGCGCAGGAGCAGCCCGTGGCGGTGAACGCCGCCCTGGCGAAGTGGCTGGCGGCGAAGCTGCCGGACTACTGGAAGAGCTAGAAGGCCGGCGGCGGCAACCTCGGCCGGGGCTCCGCGCTGAAGCCACGGCCCAGCCATCGCCCGGCCACAAAGCGGGAGCCTGCTGGGGAGCCTTTTAGGAGGATTGCCCGTGCGAACCGCTTCAATCGCCTTCATCGCCCTTCTCTGTGCCGCGCTCGCCTCTCCCGCCTTCGCGCAGAAGGATAAGGACGACAAGCCAGGCCGCGGCGGCCCGCCCGACAAGGCCGCGACGGCATCCGGCAAGGGGCAGGGTCAGGGCCAAGTTCAGGGCTATAGTCAGGGCGGACCGCAGGCCGCCGCGCCGCAGATCAACGTCGTCATCAACGACCGTGACCGCAGTTCGGTCTACTCCTACTACCGCACGCAGTACGTCGCCGGTCATTGTCCGCCGGGCCTCGCCAAGAAGAACAACGGCTGCCTGCCGCCGGGCCAGGCCAAGAAGCTCTGGGCGATCGGCCAGCCGCTGGCGGCCGGCGTCGTCTTCTATCCTCTGCCGGGTGCTCTGCTGGCGCAGCTCTCGCCCGTGCCCGCCGGCTATCAATATGTGCGGGTCGCCAACGACATTCTGATGATGGCGATCGGCACGCGTCTGATCGCGGGTGCCGTGGCCGATCTCGGCAGCCTCTAGCCCTTGGGCCTGACTCTAGTCGATCGTTTCGTCGGCGCGATTGAGGAAAGCTGGCGACAGGGTGAGACCGAGTGCTTTCGCGGTCCTGAGATTGACCACCAATTCGAAGGTCGTCGGCCGCTGGATCGGCAGGTCGCCAGGCTTCGCACCCTTGAGGAGGCGGCCGGCATAGGCCCCAATGATGCGGTATGTGTCCACCCAACGCGGGGCGTAGCTCGCGAGGCCGCCGGCGTCGACGAATTCGCGGGACGGGAACATCGCGGGCAGCTTGCGCGCGGCCGTGGCGACGACGATTCGTGTGCGCTGGCCAATCAGGAACGAATCGACGGCGACGGCGAACAAATCGACAGGCGCGGAGTCCAGAGAGTCGAAAGCGCGATCGATCTCTGCTTCGGTTTGCGCCTCGAGGATTCTCATGTTGAGACCCAGCGCATTGGCCGCGGCCTGAGACCCCTTGAGCTGGCCCGCAGCGCCGGGATTGGATGGATTGAACAGCATCGCGACAGACCGGGCGCCCGGCGCCATCTCGCGCAGCAGCTCGACGCGTTTGGCATCGAGCAGCTGCGTGAGCAGCGTCGTGCCCGTGAGATTGGCCTCCGGACGGGCAAGGTCGCGGACGAGGCCGAGGTCGACGGGATCGGCGCCGACGCCGAAGACGACCGGGATGGTCGAGGTCGCGGCCTTGGCGGCGAGGCCGGCCTGGTTGGCGCCCACCGCCACGAGGACGGCGGGTTTGGCTGCTGCCAAATCCTTCGCCATTGCCGGAAGGCGTTCGTAACGGCTGTCGGCCCAATGGACATCGATCGTCACGTTCTGGCCATCGACATAGCCTGCTTCCTTGAGGCCTTCGCGGAATGCTGCCAGCAGGTGATTGTCGGTCGCTGGCGACCGCGCGCTGAGATAGGCGATCACCGGCTTGGCCTGCTGGGCGGTCGCGGCATGAGGCGCGATGCCCGTCGCGGCGAGGGAGCCGATCAGAGTACGTCTTTTCATTGGGCTCTCCGGCGAAGGGCAGCGCTCCGCTCCAGGGATTCCTTCGGCCACATCTCTTTCCGATCGTAGAACTCATGCGTTGCCGGCGTTCCAACAGGCAGCGCGACCCAGGGCTGCTTGCTCATGGTGAAGATGTGGATGTCGGGCGGCATCCGGTCGGGCTCGTCGAGCGAGCCGACGCGCACGAAGCGGACGGCGTCACCGGCACCCGCATAGTTGCTCCAGACCGCGATGCGGCACTTCGGACAGCGTGAGATCTTCTGGCCCTTGCCGCTGTTGGACGGCGTGTTCACCGCCTCGACCTCGCCCGCCAGCAACTCGACGCGGTCGGCCTCGATCATGGCGTTGAGCGCAAACGCCGTGCCCGTCTCGCGCTGGCACCAGCGGCAGTGGCAGCAGTGCACGAACATCGGTTTCGATGTCAGCCGGTAGCGCACCTGACGGCAGGTGCAGCCGCCTTCGTAGCTTTCTGTCTTGCTGGTCATGGCGCGAGTCTCCCGGCTAAGGTCCGCGCCTGAAATAGCATTGGGGCGGGAGAGAAGTCATGGCCGGACGTCTGAATGGCAAGGTGGCGGTGGTGACGGGGGCCGCACCGCGCGGCGAGGGCGTGGGCAACGGCATGGCGACGGCCATCCTGTTTGCGCGCGAGGGCGCCAAGGTCGTGCTGGTCAACCGCAGCGCCGAGCGTGCCGAGAAGCTCGCCAGGCAGATCAAGGACGAGGGTGGCGAGGCCGCGGTGTTCGCGGGCGATGTCGCCAAGGCCGACGCCTGCGAGGCGATGGCCGAGTTCGCCACCAAAAAGTACGGCCGCCTCGACATCCTGCACAACAATGTCGGCATCGGCGCCCCCGGCACGCCGGAGACCGTGACGCTGGCCGACTGGCACAAGGTGATCGAGGCCAATCTCACCACGACCATGCTCTGCACCAAATACTGCATCCCGAAGATGAAGGCCGGAGGCGGCGGCTCGATCATCATGGTGTCGTCGATCGCCGGCGCGCTCGGCCTGATGGGCAGTCCGGGCGCGGTCGCCTACTCGACGGTCAAGGCCGGCCTGCACGGCTTCACCCATTCGGTGGCGGCCGACTATGCGACCCAGAACATCCGCGCCAACTGCATCGTCGTCGGCTCGGTGCATACGCCGATGGTCGCCCACATGGGGGCCGAGGCGCGCGAGCGGCGCAAGAAGCTGGTGCCGATGCAGGTCGAAGGCACGGCCTGGGACATCGCCCACGGCGCGGTCTATCTCGCCTCGGACGAATCGCGCTGGGTGACGGGTGTGCTGCTGCCGATCGACGGCGGCCTCGTGGCGCTGCGGCAGTGGCCGCGCTAGTTCACTCGGCCGCGGCGGGCACCGTGTAGCCGCCGGCGATGAACTTCGCCTTGGCGTGGGTGCGCGAGAGCTTGCCCGACGAGGTGAGCGGCAGCCCGAACTTGCGCGAGATCAGTTCGATGCGGCAGTCGACGCCGGCGGTTTCCTTGACCGTCTGGCGGATGCTGCCGGTCAGCGCCTCGAGCTCGTCGGCATCGCCGACATAGCTCTGCACGAGGACGACGACTTCCTCGCCAGCGCCCGACTCGACGGAGAAGGCGCAGGCATCGCCCTGGCGCAGACGCGGCAGGGCCTCGATGGCCCATTCGATGTCCTGCGGCCAGATGTTGCGGCCGTTGACGATGATCAGGTCCTTGGCGCGCCCGGTCACCACGATCTCGCCATCGCGCCAATAGCCGAGGTCGCCGGTATCGAGCCAGCCGTTCTTGAGGACGCGCGCCGTCGCCTCGGGCTCGTCGATGTATCCCGGCATGACGCTCGGCCCTTCGACGAACAGACGGCCGACGTGGCCGTCCGGCACCGAGGCGCCGCTCTCGTCGCGGATCTCGACGCGATGGCCGGCCATGGGCCGGCCGCACACGACGAAGTCGCGCTTGCCGACAGTGTCGACCTTGAAGCCGCCGAAGCGGTGGCCGAAGCTCAGTCCCACGCACAGCTCGGCCATGCCGTAGCTCGGCATGAAGGCGCGGGCATCGAAGCCCACGGCGGCAAAAGTGTCGGCAAAGCGCTGCAGCACCGGCGCCTGGATCAGGTCGGCGCCGATGCCGGCCAGTTTCAGGCACGACAGGTCGAGGCCGGCCGGCATCTGTGTCTGCGCGCGGCGCGCGACGAGGTCGTAACCGAAGCTCGGGCTGTAGGTGATGCTGGCGCGGCGGCGCGAGATCAGCGACAACCACTGCGTCGGACGGCGCGCGAAGTCGCGCGGCGCCAGGAGATCGACGCTGCGCTGCGCGCACATCGGCGCCAGGATGAAGCCGATCAATCCCATGTCGTGATAGAGCGGCAACCAGCTCACGCCGGAATCGTCCTCGTTCAGCTCCTGCCGCGTGATCGAGCCGTCGATGTTGGCCATCAGCCGGTCCTGGCGGATATCGATCCCCATCGGCGCGCGCGTGCTGCCCGAGGAGAACTGCACATAGCACTGCTCCCCGGCCAGCAGCGGCCGCAGCTCGACCGCAGGCTCGGGCAGGGCATCGAACGTCGCCATCGACCCGGCGAGGCGGGCGGTGGTCCCTTGCGCGGCCGTCACGGCATAGGCCGCGAGTTCGTCGGGGGCGACGACGCCGATGGCGCCCGAGGCCGCGATCTGCCGGCTGAGTTGCTCGATGTAGCTCGCCTTGGCGCCCAGGCCGACCGGGACAGCCACCGGCACGGGCAGCACGCCGGCAAACTGGGCGCCAAAGAAGGCGACGCAGAAGCCCGGCCAGGTATCGGCGATGATCAGCAGGCGCTCGCCGCGTGCAATGCCGGCGCCGATCAGGCGGCGCGCGAAAGTCTGGGCCTGCGTCCGGAGATCGCGATAGGGCAGGCTGCCGAGCAACCGGCCGCGCGCCTCGAAGAAGTTGAGACCGGTTTCGCCTTGGGCCGCGTAATCGAGCGCCTCGCACAGGCTGGCGAAGCCGCCACGGCGGAAGGGCAGGCTGGAGTTGCGCGTCGGCGTCGGCGCCAGCGTGGGCTGGCTGCCGCGTAGTACGCTGAGGTCGCCGTCCATGAAACTACCGGTCCAATCGACGTGTCGCGCCCAGACAGGCCTGGCGCAGGGTGAAGACGTACCGGTGTTGGCGGTCAGCTGGACAAGCCGGCGGAAACAAGGGTGCGGCGGCGCTCCGGATACCCGAGGAGAGTGTCCGGAAGAGGACAAATGGCCCTTGCGAGGAGCCATATCAATATCCTGATGGCATCGCCAATGCGAAATTGTCGCCCTGCTGGTCGGGAAACATCCGATCGGGGCAACATCCATGCAAAGAGCAGGTAGCCACATAAAGATTATGGCTTATGGCGTGGCAGTCGTGCCGTGTGGCGGTCGTGATGCCAGGTGTAGAGACCGCTCGCCACGATGATGACCGCGCCCGCGATCGTCCAATGGTCGGGAATGTCACCGAACACCAGGGCGCCCAGCAGGGCGGCCCAGACCAGCAGCGTGTAGCTGTAAGGTTGCACCGCGCCGGCCTCGGCATAGTCGAGTGCCTTGATCAGCGCGTAGTGGGCGAGCGCGCCCAGCAGGGCGACGGCGATCAGCAGGCTCCAGCCCGCCACGTCCGGCCACTGCCATTGCCACGGGCCGACCAGAGTGGTGGCGCCGAAGGCCACGAAAGCCGACCACACCAGAGTCGTGTCCGGCGAGTCGGTGCGCGAGCAGAGCCGCACCAGCACCTGGTAGGCGGCCCACAACAGGGCGCCGAGCAGCGGCAGCAGCATTGGCCAGTCGAGCGCCCTGAGGCCGGGGCGCACGATCATCAGCATGCCTATGAAGGCCACGGCCACGGCCAGCCAGCGGGCGAGGCCGGCGCGTTCGCCGAGGAAGAGCGCCCCCAGCGCGATCACGATCAGCGGCGAGGTGGCGGCGACGGCGTGGGTGTCGGCCAACGGCAGATAGAGGAAGGCCAGGACGAAGACGGCGCTTTCCACCACGGCCAGCAGCGCGCGGCCGCCCTGCAGCCAGGGGCGCTGCGTGCGCGCCGCCGTCAGCAGGCCGCGGCGGCGGACGACGAACCAGGCGAAGAGACAGAAGATGCCGTAGCGGATCCACATCATCTGGCCGATCGAATAGTCGGTGACCAGCCATTTGGAGATGGCGTCCATGCTGGCGAAACCCAGCATGGCGAGCATGGTGTAGAGGGCGCCGAGCGAGGTGTTGTTGCGCGCTGCGGCCGGTCTCATTCCGCGGCGGCGACGCGCTGCGCCGGGGGGCGGAAGGCCGGGATCACGCGTTCGGCGAAGAGTCTCAGGCTCTTCATTGCCTTCTCGCGCCCGTAGTAGGGCGGATAGTGCAGCAACAGCGAGGTCATGCCGCTGCGCGCCTGGATTTCCCGCAAGCGCGCGATCACCGTTTCCGCCGAGCCGTGCAGCAGCGTGGTGTTGAGCAGGTCGTCGTAGCTGAGCGCGCTGCCCTTCTCGGACACTGAGCCGAGATAGCCCGCCGTACCGGTGCCGCCGAAATGGGCGATGTGGCGCACGATCGCCTCCGCGGTATCGGCGCGCGCCTGGGCATCGGTGTCGGCGATATAGACCCAGCGGGCGATGTCGATCTGGCCGGCCGCCGGGTTCCTGGAACGCTCGGCCGAGGCCTTCGCCAGCTCGCGCTTGTAGAGCGAGGTCTGCGCCGCCAGCGTCTCGACGCCGGGCAGGGTCGAAAGCATCAGGCCGAAGCCGTTGCGCCCGCAGTAGCCGATCGAGCGGTCGGTGCCGCCGGCCATGAAGAGCGGCGGATGCGGCATCTGCAGCGGCTGCGGCAGCATCTCGTAGGGCTCGGCCACGGTGCCGCTGAAATACTTGCCCTTGTGGTCGTAGCGCCGGCGGTGGAAGGCATCGAACATCAGGCCGACCGCCTCCTCGACCATGTCGCGGCGGCCGTCGAAGTCCTTGCCCAGCCCCGTGAACTCATAAGGCCGGTAGCCCGAGCCGATGCCCAGCATGACGCGGCCGTCGGACAGGATATCGACGAAGCTGGTGTTCTCCACGACACGGATCGGATCGTAGAGCGGCAGCGTGATCACGCCGGCGGCCAGCTTGATGCGGCTGGTCTTGGCCGCGAGATAGGCCATGTAGGCGAAGCAGTCCGGCATGATGCCGTAGCCGGTCGAGAAATGATGTTCGGCGATCCAGGCAGTGTCGTAGCCCAGCCGCTCGGCCTCGATGACCTCCTCGGTCGTGCGCTGGTGCACCGCGCGGTGCGGATAGGGTTCTTCCGTGGGATTCGGATGCGAGGTGAAGAGAACGCCGAATTCCATCTGCCGCTCCGCCCTGGACTACTCGAATTAGGACTACTCGAATTAGGACTACTCGAGTTTGGGTTACTCGAGCTTGATGCCGGTATCCTTCACCACCTTTGCCCAGTTTTCGACCTCCTGGGCGCGCCACGTATCGCTCTGCGCGGGTTTGTAGAGGATCGGTTCGGCGCCGAGTTCCTTCAGCCGCACCGCCACCTCGGGAATCTTCGTCACCTTGTCGATCTCGACATAGAGGCGTTCGAGCACGTCCGGCGGCGTTCCCTTGGCCGCGAGAATGCCCTGCCAACTGCCCGTCACGAAGTTCTTGATGCCGGACGACTCGCTGACCGTCGGCAGGTCGGGGGCGAGGTCGCTGCGCTTGGCGCTCGACACGGCAAGGCCCTGCAGCTTGCCGCTCTTCACATGAGGGAGCGTGGCGATCATGCCGTTGAACAGCGCATCGGCGTGGCCGCCCGCGACCTGCTGGATCGCCTCGGCGCCGCCCTTCATCGGGATGAAGGTGATCTTGAGGCCGAGCGAATGAGCGAACAGCGCACCCGCGAGATGCGGCGCGCTGCCGAGGCCGGCGGTCGCGTAGTTCAGCTTGTCGGGGTTGGCCTTCGCGTAGGCGATCAATTCGGGCACCGTCTTGTAGGGACGGTCGGGTGCCGCTGCGAGAAGATGCGGCGAGTAGGCGAGCACCGTGACGGCGTTGAAGTCCTTGGCCACATCGAACGGCAGCTTCATGACCGAGGGCGAGATGGTGAGGTTGCCGAGATCGGTCAGCACGACGGTGTAACCGTCGGGCGCCGACTTCGCGATCATGTCGACGGCGATGTTGCCGTTGGCACCGACGCGATTCTCGACGATGACGCTCTGGCCGAGGGCGGCCTGCAGATGCGGCTGCATCAGGCGCGCCAGGATGTCGGACGTGCCTCCCGGTGCATACGGAATGAGGATGCGGATCGGCTTGTTGGGGAAAGCCTGCGCGCGGGCCTGTGTGACGATGGCGGGCGCTGCCAAAGTGGCGGCAACGGTGACCAAAAGATGGCGACGACGCATGGTTTCCTCCGTTTTCGTTCGTTGTGGGCGATCCTAGGCGTGCTTCCGGTCTAAAACCAATCATGGCCTCGTCTTGGCGCTTGACTTCGCTGCGCTGCACCATCATAACCGCGCCACCTCAGGTTTCTCGCGATCGCGCGACGCGCCCCATTACTTTTGACGGCGCCTCATCCCGAGCAATCCCCTAGACAAGAGCCGTCCCAGCCGCGCGCGGGAACGGGCCAAAAGCCGCTCTCAATACGCGTGCCCGAAAGGCACGGTGGGCGGCGAGAAGGACTATTTTCAGTGAGTGAAGTTTCGTTTGCGGATCTCGGCCTGTCCGAGCCGCTGCTGCGTGCCCTGCACGGAGCCAAGTACACCACCCCCACGCCGATCCAGGCACGCACCATTCCGGCGCTGCTCAAGGGCCGCGACGTGCTGGGCATCGCCCAGACCGGCACCGGCAAGACGGCGGCCTTCGCGCTGCCCGTGCTGCAGCTGCTTGCCGCTTCCGGCGAACGCGCCCAGCCGAAGAGCCCGCGCGCGCTCGTGCTGGCGCCGACCCGTGAGCTTGCCGTGCAGATCGCGCGCAGCTTCGATACCTACGGTCGCGGCCTCGGCCTGCGCCTGTGCACCGTCGTCGGTGGTCTGGGCTACGGCCGCCAGATCGAGACGCTGGCGCGCGGCGTCGACATCCTGATCGCCACGCCGGGCCGTCTGCTCGACCTGGTCGAGCGCGGCAACGTGAAGCTCGGCAACGTTACCTTCTTCGTGCTCGACGAAGCCGATCGCATGTTCGACATGGGCTTCATCAAGGACGTCCGCCGCATCGCCAGCTCGGTCTCCAAGAACCGCCAGACGCTGCTGTTCTCGGCCACCATGCCGAACGACATCGCCAAGCTCTCCTCGGAGATCCTGAAGAACCCGGAACGCGTCGAGATCGCGTCCCAGGGCAAGCCGATCGAGAAGATCGATCAGCGCGTCTACTACGTGAACGCCTCCAGCAAGCGCCAGCTGCTGAGCCATCTGCTGTCCGATGCGGCGCTCGAGCGCGTGATCGTGTTCACCCGCACCAAGCGCGGCGCCAACCGCGTCGCCGAGGCGCTCGAGGACCGCGGCGTGCGCTCCGAGGCGATTCACGGCAACAAGAGCCAGAACGCCCGCCAGAAGGCGCTCGACAACTTCAGCCGCGGCAAGGCCCGCGTGCTGGTCGCCACCGATCTCGCCTCGCGCGGCATCGATGTGCAGGGCGTGACCCACGTCATCAACTACGAGCTGCCGGCCGACGCCGAGAGCTACGTCCATCGCATCGGCCGCACCGCGCGCGCCGGTGCCTCGGGCATCGCCGTGTCGTTCTGCGACTCGAGCGAGCGCGGCCAGCTGCGCAGCATCGAGAAGCTCACCCGTCAGCCGATCGCCGTCGTGGCGACCCCGGCCAACGAGGACATGCCGGTGATGCCGCCGGTTGTGCGCAGCCGCGAGGAGCGCGACCCTCGTGACGAGCGCGGTCGCGACGAGCGTCCGCGCGGCCGTGGTCCGGGCCGTCCGCGTTCGTTCGGTGATCGTCCGCGGTCGTTTGGCGATCGTCCCAACGGTCCGCCGCGTGGGCCCCGCCCGCATGGTGATCGTCCGCAAGGCGACCGCCCGCAGGGTGATCGCCCGCAAGGCGAGCGCCAGTGGTCGCGTGGTGATTTCCGCGATCGCCCGCAGGGTGATCGTCATCAGGGCGACCGCCCGCAGGGTGATCGGCCGCGTTCCTTCGGCGATCGTCCGAATGGCCCGCCGCGCGGCGACCGTCCTCATGGTGACCGCCCGCACGGCGATCGTCCCCGCTTCGAGCGTCCTCAGGGCGACCGTCCCCAAGGTGATCGCCCGCAGGGCGATCGTCCGCGTTCGTTCGGCGATCGTCCGAACGGCCCGCCGCGTGGTGACCGTCCGCAGGGTGATCGTCCCCATGGCGATCGCCCGCGCTCGAACGGCGGCGCCCGTCGCTTCGGCGGCCGGGGGCGCGCAGCCTAGTTAAACAATTCCTTCCTCACGGAAGATTTCGAGACACTTGCGAAGAGCGCGCTCATATCGGGCGCGCTCTTTTGCTATGGACTCGTCGTTCCACGGAAAGAACCCGGCCTTGGTCTTGAAGCCGATGCGGCCCTCGTCGATGTTGCGTTGAAGCACGGGTGGCGGGCCATCGGCGTTGGTGAGGTCGGGCCAGATGATCTTGGCCACCGCGCAGGTCGTGTCCCAGCCCGAATGCTCCTTCTGCATGATCGGGCCGGCAGCGGCGTAGCGGAAGCCGAACGAGAGCCGAACCGTGGCGTCGATGTCCTCGGGTGAGGCGACGCCCTGCTCGATCAGCCACAGCGCCTCGCGCATCAGCGCGCCCTGGATGCGGTTGCCGAGGAAGCCGATCACGTCCTTCTTCACCTGCACCGGCCGCTTGCCGAGCGAACTCATGATCGCGCCGACTTTCTCTGCGGTCGGAATGTCGGTGTGGACGGAGCGCACGACCTCGACCAGCGGGATCAGGTGGGCGGGCATGAAGAAGTGCAGCCCCATCATGCGGCCTTGCGTCTTCAGCCCCTTGGCGATCGCGCTGATCGGGAAGCTCGAGGAGTTCGAGGTGAGCGCGCAGTCGGGCCGCGCAAGCTTTTCCATGTCGGCAAAGATCTGCTGCTTTAACGCGAGGTCCTCGGTCACGGTCTCGACGACCAAGTCGATTTTGGGCCACGGCGCTTCCGGCAGCGTCGCAAAGGTGGCGAGGCCCGACGTATCCGCGGGCTTGCCCATCGCTGCCAGCGCCTTGGCCGTGGCTGCCGGCAATCCATCGCGCGTCGAGGCCGAGCGCGAGACCACGTCGACCTTCCAGCCGCCGCCCAGGAACATCGCGATGATGCCGACACCCATGGTGCCGCCTCCCAAGACCAGCGCGCGTTGTTCGCTTTGCGACATTCTTTGTCCTCCCATATCGACGGATGCCCCGCGGGCGGGGCAATATCGCGCCCAAGCTAGACAGTTTTAACCCGGGAGAAAACGCATGAGCGCCACCAAGGACATCGGCATCAGCACCGACGGCGCCGTTGGCATCGTCGAGATCCAGCGTCCGCCGCACAATTTCTTCGACAATTCGCTGATCAACCAGATCGCCGATG
>JBQTJT010000014.1:0-74677 GCA_052386855.1 Reyranella sp. | reverse complement strand
GGGGTTTGGGCCGGGGTGTTTGCTTGGGTGCGCGCCCCGCTGGGGGGGTTTTGGTGGGGCCCGGGGTGGGGCGCGCTCCCCTGACTAAACCGACCCTCTCAACCGCGGATCGAGCATGTCGCGGATGCCGTCGCCCAGCAGGTTGAAGGCGAGCACGGTGAGCGTGATGGCCGCCCCCGGAAAGAACACCAGCCACCATGGCGGGATCAGGCCGGAGTTGAGCGCGTCCGACAGCATGTTGCCCCAGGTCGGGTTGGGTGGCGGGATGCCGACGCCCAGGAAGCCCAGCGACGCCTCGATGACGATGGCGACGCCCAGATGGGTGGTGGCGAGAATGAGATAGGGCGCCACGCATTGCGGCAGGATGTGGCGGAACATCAGGCGCTTGTGCGAGGCGCCGAGCCCGCGCGCCGCCTCGACATATTGCATTTCCTTGAGCGACAGCACGACGGATCGGATGACGCGGCCGCCGAACGGGATGCGCGTGACGGCAATGGCCACGATCACCGTGCCGAGGCCACCTCCCAGCGCCATGGCGATCGCCATCGCCAATATCAGGTCGGGGAAGGATTGCAGGAACTCGATCAATCTCTGGCTGAACATGTCGAAGCGGCCGCCGAAATAACCGCAGGCCAGCCCCCACAGCGCGCCCAGGGTCGTACCGAACAGCACCGCGCCGAAGGCCACGAGCAGCGAGGCCTGGCTGCCGTAGATCACGCGGGAGAGCGTATCGCGGCCGATCTGGTCGGTGCCGAACCAGTGCTTCTCGTCAGGCGGCTTCTGCATGGCGCGGAAGTCGGATTTCAGTGGCGGGTAGGGCGAGATGACGGGGGCCGCCACCGACATGACGACGATGGCGGCGGCGATGCAGCCCCAGAAGGCCGAGAGCGGTGCACGGCGAAAGAACCGCCGCACGGCCGTCACGAAATTCCTGAGCCGCGACGGCGCCGCGGGAATAATCGGATCGGTGGGAGAGATGACGGTCATTGGTGGCGGCTCATTGGTAACGGATCCGCGGGTCCAGAAGGGCGATCGCGAGGTCGACCAGGATGTTCAGGCCGACGAACACCACGGCGTAGAGAAACACCAGGTTCTGCATGACGAAGACGTCGCGCTCGCTCACCGCGGTGAACATGGCGTAGCCCAGGCCCGGCGTGCCGAAGGCGCGCTCCACGGGGATCGAGCCCGCCAGCACCAGCCCCATCAACACGCCAGAGAGGGTGATCACCGGCAGCATGGCGTTGGGCAGCGCATGCAGCGAGATCACCAGCCGGCCGTTCAATCCCTTGGCCCGCGCCGTCCGGACATAGTCTTCGCGAATCACTTCCAGCAGGCTGGAGCGCGCCATGCGCGCGATATAGGCCGCCTGGCCCAGGCCCAGCACAACCGCCGGCCCGATGATGAGCTGCAGATTGGCAATGGGATCGACGAACAGCGACGCCCCCGCCATCGGCGCGCGATAGCCGAACCAGAACAGGAGCCCCAGCACGATCAGCATGCCGACCCAGAAGCCCGGCACCGCCAGGAAGAGAATGCTGACGAAGCGCACGATGCTGTCGGCGATGCTGTTGGGCCTGAGCGCGCTCACGATCGCCACCGGGATGCCGACCACCCACGAGATCAGCACCGAGAGCAGCGCGATCTCGGCGGTGAGCGGCCCGCGCCGCAGGATCATGTCGGCGACGCTCTCGGAGCGGAAGAACGAGCGGCCGAAGTTGCCGGCCAGGATGTCCTTCACCCAGCTGAAATACTGCACCCACAGCGGATCGCTGAGGCCGAGGTCCTTCATGAAGTGGGCGCGCTGCTCCTCGGTGAGCTTGCTCATGCCCTCAGGCCCGAAGATCGCCACCAGCGGATCGCCCGGCAGGATGCGCATGACCACGAAGACCATGATCGACACGCCGACGATCGTCAGGGCCCCGAAGGCCAGCCGTCTCGCAATGTAACTATACAAGGGCCAGGCCCATCGACGCGTCTCCCGGGTGCACGCCTCTGCGGGCGCTCGTTCCTGGCCGCATCATAGGGCGGCTCCGGGCACGAAGGCGACTTCATTCTCCTCCCCTTCGCGGACTCCGCGAAGGGGAGGAGAATCACCAACTCATTCCCGCTGCCACAACCACTGCCCCGGACGTCGCGGCAGCGTCCGCCGCCGGTCAGGGTCGGTCGCGGCCAGCCGGAGACGGTTGCCGGTCTTGGCGTGAAGCACCTGCCCCGCACTCCTCGGAGTCACCTGATGCTTCACGACGGGCGACGTCACGAGCGGCAGATGGTGATGCTCTTCCCGCGACGGCCTGACCGCCATTGTCGATCCTCTGGAGGCAACCGGGAGGCCTCGAGAGATCAACTCGGCCGCACAGCAAAAGTTACAGCATGTGGATGGCATGAGGCGCTCCGCTAGGGCTGGGGCCGCGGCGATCGAATGCCGCAAAATATGGCGCAAGGCCCGGTGGGCAACTCCGCCCCGGACACCGATCCAGCGCTCATGGGGGGAGAATATGGATCGGGCCCGAGGGGAGGCCAGCCGAAAATGCCTGTGTCGACCGGCAAGGAGGTAATGCGCCAGCCACCGCCGGGTTGCGTTGCCAATTCAAGGGGGCGGGCTACAGGAAAACGGGTGGCCTGCCGCCGAGCAGGACATGGCCCACCGCCTCGTAGTGCGCGCCGCGCGACTGGATCTGCTGGCTGAGCGTGTGAATATCGCGAAAACGGCGCTCGAAGGGGCTGCTGGGAAAGATGCCATCGACGCCGCAGGCCTTGTAGACGACATCCGCCGTCTCGATGGCGGTGTGGATGGCGTGCGTGCAGCCCAGCCGCACCCTGGCGCGATCGGCAATCGCCATCGGCGTCTCGGGCCGCGCCCGCTCATACAAGGTGCCGACGATATCCAGCAGATAGGCCCGCGCCGCGCCCAGCCGGGCTTCGGTGCGCGCCACCTCGGCCTGCACTGTCGGACTGTCGGCCAGGCGGCCGAGATTGCGCGGCGCCTTCTTGGTGGCGAGTTCGACCAGCGCGTCCAGCATGGCGCGCGCGATGCCCAGCGCCACCCCCGCCACGCCGACGGCGTAGAGCCCGGCGTGCGTAAACGAATAGAGCGGCCCGGTCTCGCGGCGCAGCGCCGGATCCTCGCGCTGGCTTGAATAGGCCTCGGGAATGAACACGTCATCGAACGTGTACGAATCCGAGGCCGTGCCGCGCAGCCCGATCGTGTCCCAGGTGTCGAGCAGCACCGCCTGCGACGCAGGGGCCAGCAGGATGCGCTGGCCCGGCCGGCCGTAGCTGTTGAGACGCAGCGCCCCGCCGTTCTCCTCTTCGACCAGCGCATGCGCGCCCATCCAGTTGGCGGCGCGGCAGCCGCTGGCGAAATCCCAGCGGCCGCTGATCCTGTAACCGCCCGGCACGGCGCGGGCGCGGGCCTCGTTGGGCGGCCCCCAGCTCACGACCGTGTGCGGATCGCGCCAGATCTCGCGCGCCACGTCGAGCGCGATGTAGGCGCCGACCAGCGCCGAGCTGTTGCCGACGAAGAGATTCCAGGCGACCGAAGCATCGTGGCGCGCCACCTCCTCGACCGCTTCCATATAGGTGCCCGGCGTCACCTCCTCGCCCCCCACTGAGCGCGGCAGCAGCAGGCGGAAGAGTTTTGCGTCGTGCAGCACCGACAGCAGCGCAGGCGCAATGCGGCGCGTGCGCTCGATCTCGTCGGACGCGGCGGCGATCGCAGGGCCCAGCAGGCGGGCGCCGGCGACAGGATCGACTAGATGATTGGCGCGCTTGAGGCGGTCCATGCGCGGCCCTTTCGGCGAAGAGTGTTCGCGCATTGCGGCTTAGGCAGCAGCACGAGTCAATGCGGATGGGGATTTCCGTCGGACGGCGGAATGTAGGACGTGTAGAATCGCCACAAAAGAAGGCGCACAAAGGGGAGATGGGATGGCGGCGGCAGCGCGGGGGCTGATCTTTATCGTCTGCGCGGCTCTGCTGGTCTCGGGTCTGTTCGGCAAGACTTTCAGCGAGGCCGGGCGCTACGGCTACCTCACCGACATCATGCCCGGCGACTGGGCCGCCACCAACGTATGGCTGGACAGCACCGACTGCACGCTGGCCCGCGGCACCTGGCTGGCGCTCTGCGAGGACGGAAGGCTGGTGCCGATCGGCGAACGGGCGCAGGCCGACGATCCCGGCCATGCGCTGCTGCTCGCCGCCTGGTCGGCGGCCACCGGCCGGCGCGCCACGCTCACCGATGCGGCGCGGCTCAACACGATCCTCAACACACTGGGTCTGGTCACGCTGGCCGGCCTGCTCGTGATGCTGCGCGTTTGGGGCGCGGCGGCCGCGCTCCTGGTGCTGGGGCCGGCCGAGTATCTCTTCTGGATGGGCACCTCGCCGCACTGGAGCTTCATCGGCGTGGTGAGCCTGGCCGCGGTGTTGCCGCTGGCATTGTTGGCGCGGGCCGAGGGCCTGCTCGGGCGGCGGGCGGCGGCAGCCTGGATCGTTGCCGGGCTTGTCTTTCTCGCGGCCGTCGCGCTGGTGCGCGAATCGATCGGCATCATGGGGTTGATGATTTCGCTCGCCGCCCTTTGCTGGTCGGGCGTGAAGGCGCCGCGTTCGCTTGCGAAGATCGCGGGGCTCTTGGTCGTTGCGGCACTGTCGTTCCTCGCGTTCACGGCGCCGCGGCTGGCGGTCGCAGCGCGCGATGCCTCGTTCGACATGGTCGCGGCCGAGCGGCTGGAGCGCCACGGGCTCTCGCACACGCTCTATCTCGGCCTGGGTTTCGTCGAGAACAAGTTCGGCCTCATCTACGACGACGATTTCGGCTACGAGACGGCGCGCAAGATCGTGCCGGACATCGTGCCCCTCTCGCCCGAGTATTTCCGGCTGATGTGGACGCTCTATCTCGGCTACGTCGCCCAGGATCCCGTCGAGGTGGCGCGCATCTACCTCGTGAAGGCGGGCCTGATGCTGGAACGGCCGACGATCCATCCCGGCCCGCCGCTCGGCGTCGTGATCGGCCTCGCGCTGGTGCATTTCCTCGGCCTGACCGCGCTCAGTTGGTGGCGGCGCATCGGCTTCGGGCAGGGGCTGATCGTCGAGGCGGTATCGCTCGCCTTCCTCGGCCTGTTCGTCGCGCAGGGCATGGTGGCGCTGCCCAGCCATATGTACGTCGTGCCGGCCAATGCCTTCGTGCTGGTGCTGGCGGGCGTGATCGCCGAGTCCATCGTGCGCACCCTGCTCTCTTGCACTAACCTCGTCCTTCCTCGCGCGTCCTCCGCTCCGGGCCACAAAGGGATACGACCATGAAGACCGTCAGCCGCGTCTACGACACCCATGCCGATGCCCGCGCTGCCGTCGGCGCGCTGGAAGCGGCCGGCGTGCCATCCAGGGACATCAGCCTGGTCGCCAACAAGTGCGTCAGCGCGCAGTACGACGATGTCGACGAGGTCGAGAAATTCCCCGATGCAGCCACCGGCATCGGCCTCGGCACGGCGCTGGGCGGCGGCGCGGGGCTGCTGGCCGGTCTCGGCATCCTGACCATTCCCGGTCTCGGGGTGGTGGTGGCGGCGGGCTGGCTGGCCAGCATCGCGGTCGGTGCCGCGGCAGGCGCCGCGGCCGGCGGCATCGTGGGCGCGCTGATCGACGCCGGCCTGTCGAAGGAACACGCCGATGTCTATTCGGAAGCCGTGCGGCGCGGCTGCAGCCTGGTGAGCGCGCGCGTGGCCGACCACGAGAGCGCCAGGATCCAGGCAACGCTCGACCGCTATGGTCCGGTCGATCCGGTGCAGCGGGCCGGCGACTACCGCCTGGAAGGCTGGACCTGCTTCGATCCCAAGGCGCCCGCCTATACGCCGAGCGAGACCGAGATCGAGCGTATCCGCCGCGGCGGGACGGTATGACCAAAGGGCGAACGAGGGGCCTGCTGCGGCTCCTCGGCTATATCTGGATCGTGGGCCTGGCGACGCTGATCATGGTGATCGCCGGCGTCGACTGGCTCTCCGATTTCCGTAACGGACCGCATGTAGACTTGAGCCAATGGACCTATTTCGAGCTGATCGCGTGCTTCGTCCCCGGCATCGTGGCCATCGTACTCGCGGGCCGGATCGAAAAGCACTGAACTCATGAAAAAGGGATCCTTCGTTCCAGCCGTTGCCAAAGACGGCTGGACGGCCCTCACCTTTCTTCTGCTCACCCTGGTCCTCGCCTCCGGAACGGTCGCATGGGCCGCCGGTGGCGCCCATATCGTCGATGACTCCGAGGTTGTCGACCCCGGGACCTGCCAGCTCGAAACATGGGTGACGGGCTACACGGTGGAAATCGGCGGCGGCTACGCCAATGCCACCAATACATGCACCCTCTCCTCCCTGCCCCGGCTCGAGTTCGGCCTGCAATTCCAGCACGTCTGGTTCGGCGGCACGAGCAACTCCGAGCAACTCCTCGGACCGGCCCTCAAGGTCAACCTGATCCCGCAGGACACCGGCGTGGGCCTCGGTCTCGCCTTCAACGGCGGCGTCAACATGTCGACCGGCGCGTTCGAGTTGGGCACGCTGGTCGTGCCGGTGACGATCCCGCTCAACGACAAGGCGCGGATCAACCTCAACGCCGGCTGGCAGTACCTCAGCTTCGCCAACTCCGTGAACGGCCTCTTTTACGGCGCCCAGATCGAAACCAAGATCGGCTGGGAGGAAATCAGCCTGATGCTGGAACTGTTCGGCCGTGAGCCCGGCTTCACCGGCACGCAGATCGGCCTGCGCTGGCGGCCGAACGACGCCGCGCTCGAATTCGATCTCCTGGCCGGCAGCTTCCTCGACAATGTGAACGGCAAGTTCTTCACCGTTGGCGTCACCTTCCGCTACTAGCGGCAGCAGCCCGCCAGCGCCGTGCCGTCGGGCAGCGAGAGGAAGACGCGGAAGGCATCGTCCTCGCCGCTGGGAGCGGGACAGGCCTGGCGCGCGATCACCGCCATCAGCTCCGATGTGCCGCCCGCGGCGCGGCCGCGCCATACGATCGTTCCCGCACGCTGGTTGGCAATGGCCGTGGCCTTGCCCGCAAAGTCGCTGCCGCCTTTCAGCAAGGCGGGCTCGGGCGCATCGAGGCGGGCCTTACCCGGACCGAGCGCCAGACTCCAGAACGGCTCGCTGCCACTGCAGGCCAGCGTGGCCGGCACCGGCTGGGCCGAAGCCGCCGTCCCGAGGCTCACCACAACCACGAACGAGGCGATACGCAGCATCAGGTGCCGCAGAAAGTCTTGTAGCCGCTCTGGTCGCCGACCGGCGGTTCGGCATAGACCGCGAACTCCGGCCGCTCGTCGAAGGGTCTGGCCAGCACCGCCATCATCTCCTCGAACGGCGCGTAGTCGTCGCGCTCGATGGCGGCGGCCAGCACCGCCTCGACCCGGTGGTTGCGCGGAATGTAGATCGGGTTGGTCGCGTGCATCGCGGCACGACGCGCGGCGCCATCCTGCGGTTCGGCCGCCAGGCGCTGGCGCCAGCGCAGCGCCCAGGCATCGAAAGCGGCGGGATCGAGGAACTGGTCGCGGACGCCGGTGTCGGCGGCATCGGCCGCCGCATCGCCCAGCCGGCGGAAGGTGAGCGTGAAGTCGGCCTGGTTCGCGGCCATCGCCTTCAGGAGATCCTCGGCAAGGGCTGCATCGCCCTCCTGCTCGGTGAAGAGACCGAGCTTGCGACGCAGCCCGCTCAGCAGGGCCGCGGCATAGCGCGGCTGGAAGGTCGCGAGCACCTCGTTGGCGATGGCGAGGGCCGCCTCGCTCTCGTCGGCCAGGAGCGGCAGCAGGGTCTCGCCGAAGCGCGCCAGGTTCCACGGCGCGATGCGCGGCTGGTTGGCGTAGGCGTAGCGGCCCTGCGTGTCGATCGAGCTGTAGACCGTGGCCGGGTCGTAGGCGTTCATGAAGGCGCAGGGGCCGTAGTCGATGGTCTCGCCGGCGATCGAGGTGTTGTCGGTGTTCATGACGCCATGGATGAAGCCGACCAGCAGCCATTGCGCGATGAGCTTGGCCTGCCGCTCGATCACCCGCTCGTAGAGCGCACGATAGGGCTGGGCCTCGGCGCGGGCCTCGGGATAGTGGCGGTCGATCACATGGTCGGCCAGCAGGCGCAGTGCCTCGACATCGTCGCGGGCAGCGAAGAACTGGAAGGTGCCGACGCGGATGTGGCTCGACGCCACGCGGGTCAGCACCGCGCCCGGCAACTCGGCCTCGCGCCACACCGGCTCGCCGGTGCTGACGGCGGCCAGCGAGCGCGTGGTGGGAATGCCCAGCACGAACATCGCCTCGCTGACGAGGTATTCGCGCAGCACCGGACCCAAGGCGGCCCGACCGTCGCCACGGCGCGAGAACGGCGTGGGACCGGAGCCCTTCAACTGGATGTCGCGCCGCACACCGTCGCGGTCGACCACCTCGCCCAGCAGGATGGCGCGGCCGTCACCCAGCTGCGGCGAGAAGCCGCCGAACTGGTGGCCGGCATAGGCGAGCGCGATCGGTGTCGAACCCGAGGCCACGCGGTTGCCGGCCAGGATCTCCACGCCCTCGGGCGAAGCCAGCACGTCGGGATCGAGCCCGAGCTGGCGGGCGAGCGCATGGTTGAGTTTCAGAAGCCGCGGCGCCGCGACCGGCGTCGGCGGCAGGCGGGCGTAAAAGCGCTCGGGCAACCGGGCGTAGCTGTTGTCGAACGGCAGGATGAGACCCGAAGCGTTTGTCATGATGGTCCAATAAGTGGGGTGGGCGACTATCCCATGCAACAGGTCGAGGGACCAGCAGGGAGGCCAGTTCTGTGGCATACTCCTGCGATGCTACGTTCCATGATTGGGATCTGTTTGTTGCTGGCATTCGGCGTCGCCCCGCCCGCCGTGGCGGCACCGATCGACGATGCCAATGCCGCCTACCAGCGCGGCAACTACGCCGCGGCCGAGAAGATCCTGCTGCCCCTCGCCGAGGGCGGCAACGCCTATGCGCAGTACCGGCTGGGCCAGGTCTATGCCGAGGCGACCGGCGAGCTCAGGAGCATCGAGGAAGCCGCCAAGTGGTTCGAATCGGCGGCGCTGCAGGGCCAGCCGCATGCCCAGTACAAGCTCGGCATCCTCTATGTGAACGGCAACGGCGTCTCGAGGGATTTCGTGCAGGCCTATATGTGGCTGAGCCTCAGTACGCGCAGCATCGCCGGCAGCGGCTCCGAAGCCGTGCGCCAGCGCGACCTGGTCGCGGCGCGCATGAACTCCTCGCAGCTCGCCGATGCGAAGAAGCTGGTGAAGAACTGGCGGCCGATGAAGTTCGAGGCCGAAATGGCGCCACAGCGCTAGAAGCCGCCCCGGCTAGAAGGCATCAGGCCAGCGCCGCCCGAGTGCCACGACCATATCATCGACCCTTGCCTTGAGCAGCCGCTCGCCCTTGAAGGCCGTGGCGCGCGAGGCGTCGCCGGTGGCAGCGGTCGCATCGAAATCGCCCTCGGGGGCGAGGCGGGCCATGCGCACGCTGCGCGGGTCCAGGGCCAGCATCACCGAGGTCTCGCGCTCGTCGGCATGCCCACCGTCGCGATTGTCGAACAGCGGCTCCGCCGTCGCCCCGAGGAGCCGCATGTGCAGCACCGCGACCTCGCCCAACTCGCCCGCCACCTGATCGAGCGGCGCCTCGGTCGAGACGCCGGTGTTGAGGATCGCGATCCGCCGCACGCCGTGGCCGCGCAGATTGCCCAGAAGCTCGCGCATCAGCGCCTTGAAGGTATCGGCACCGAGATGCTGGCTGCCGGCAAAGGCGGTGAAAGCGGGATAGAAGCCGAAGCCCACGACCGGCGCCGCCACCACGGGCAACCGCTCGATCAGCCGCTGCGCCAGCGCCCGGGCCGTCAGCGCATCGGTCTTGAGCGGCAGGTGCGGGCCATGCGCCTTGGACGCAGCCCCCACCGGCACCACGACGACGGCGCCGCCGTCGAAGCGCGCCTTGGCTTCCTGCCAGGTCAGATCTTCAAGCCACGCGCCGTGCCCATTCGTCATGATCGATGCTTAGCACGGCTCAGGGACCCCACGGCAGCGGCACGCGCTTCGGCGGCCGGCCGGGGGGACCCATGACGATCATCTTGCGCCAGCGCGCATCGGGAGCGGAGTCGTCGAAGGCGATGCGGCCGCCCACCATCGCGATGCCGAGGTCGCGCCAGACCGCGGCGAGATCGACGGGCCGCGCGCTCACCACATAGCGGTCGATCAGGCGACGCAAGGCCGGCGTGCCGATGGCGCGGTCGCAGATCGCCGCATAGGCGTCGAGCGTCGCACGCTGCGAGCCGTCGAGTCCGCTCCACAGCACACCACCGAGGCAGTCCTCCAACCCCTTGGTGCCGTCGGTCGATCGCCGGATTTCGACGTCGGCCAGCAGCATGAAGATCGCGCCGCCCCAATAGTTCTCGCGGCCCGACGCGTCGCCGAGGCCGCGGGCGAAGGCCGGCGCGCCCTGCGGCATGTTCGTGACCCATTCGCGCCACACTTCTTCCTCTGTCTTCCAGCCGGCGCGGGCGCGGATGATCGGCTCGACGTAGGTGGCGGCGCCCTCCATGAACCAGGTGCTGCGGCCACGGATGAAGGCCATGCCGGTATGGATCAGCTCATGGGCCAGCACCCAGTCGTCGAACAGGCGGCGCTGGTCCATGTCGGCGCCGACCTCGACCATCACCGTCGGGCCGCCGCCCGGCACGGTGCGGCCATACCCGATGCCGCGCCGCGACACCGGCACGAGGACCAGCAGCATCTGCCGGGCCGTAAAGCCCTGCCAGTAGTTGGCCTCGGCCTCGGCCGTGCGCCGCACCCAGTCTGAAAGCTCGACGCGCTGCCCTGCTGTGAAACCGTCGAGCATCGCGAGCCGCAACACGCCCTGGCCCTTGGCCGCACCAGGGCGCAAGGAGCCCGGCAATGGCACGGCGAGATCCTGCAGATCGAGGCGGCCCAGCACGGTGTAGCCCGCGAAGCGGATGGTCGTGCCGGTCAGGCGCCAGGCATCGCCGACCCGGGGCAGGCCGGATGCAAACACCAGGCCCGGTGCGGCGGTCATGCGGATGTCGATGGTCGGCAGATGGGTGTAGCCGAAAGGCTCGAGCAGCCAGCCCGACAAGAGTGAGAGCACGCCCTCGCCGCGCTGCTGCGCCTTCGATGGCGCATCGACGGCGCGGGCATAGCCCGTGAGATCGTAGCGATAGCGCGCCTCGACGACACCGTTCACCGGCTCGACCCGCCAGCCGCCCGGCGCGATCGACTGCGAGGTGCCTGCCCCGTCGCGGAACGACAGGACCTTGGAGACCATGAGTTCGCCGTCGGCCTGGAAGGTGAGCGCGCCGGCCGAGCGGCAGTGGTAGGTGACGTCGAGCTTCAGCCCGTCGCTTTGCGTGAGGCTGCCATCGACGGTGCAGTCCTGTGCCCACACGGGTGCCCAGACGGGCGTGCAAAGCAGCATCGCGACAAGCAGCACTGTGCGGAACATGGCTGACGCTACCATGTGCTAGGCTGCCTGCAATGAACACGGTCGTTCACGTTTTACGGCGCATGGGCGGCCGCGCCACGACGCTGCTGCCCTTCTCGCTGTTGCTCGGCCTCCTCTTCCAGGACTTCGCCGCCGCGATGCGGCCGCTGCTGATGCCGCTCGCGGTGATCCTGCTGATGCTGGCGCTGGCGCGCACCGACTGGGACCGGCTGCGCGAGCTGCTGACGCGGCCGGGCCTCGCCATCGTCCTCTCGCTCCTGAACCTGATCGCCGTGCCGCTGATCGTCTGGCCGATCTGGCAATCGCTCGGCCTGTGGCCAGGGCTGATCGCAGCCCTTTGCCTGAGCGCCATGGCGCCCGGCATCATCTCCGCTGCCACGACCGCCACATTCCTCCGTCTCGACTCTTCGCTCGCCCTCCTGATCTCGCTGCTCACCAACTTCCTCGTGCCCTTCACCCTGCCGCCGCTGGCGCTGTGGCTGCTGGGCCTCGACCTCAAGATCGGCGTCCTCGACCTCAGCCTGCGGCTCGCGGCGATCGTGGTGCTGGCGCTCCTGGGGGCGATCGCGATCCGCCGATGGCGGGGGCCGAGCCTGGCGCAGGAGGGCGCGACGCTGGATGGACTTTCCGTCGTCGTCCTCATGATCTTCGCCATCCCCCTGATGGACGGTGTGGTGGCGCGGGCCTCGGCCGAGCCAGTCAAACTTGCGGGCTTCATCGCTGGCGCCTTCGCCGGCATGGTCCTGTGCAACCTCGTGATGGCCGCGGCCACCCTGCCGTTCCTCGACCGCCGTACTGCGCTCACCGCCGGCTACTGCTCGGGCGGCCGGCACAACGCGCTCCTGATGGCGGTGCTGCCGGCGACGGCCGATCCCGACATCTTCCTGTTCATCGCCGCCGTGCAGTTCCCGATCTACATGATCCCGGCGCTGCTGCAGCCGATCTATCGCCGCTTGCTCAAGCCCGCATAGAAGCCCGCCAGCAGATCGAGCACGTCGTGGACCGGCAAGCCCAACGCCGCCTCCAGTGCTTTCTTGTAGGGCGGCAGGTTGGTGCATTCGAGCACGACAGTGTCGATCTCGGGATGCTTCGCGACCAAGTCGCGTCCCGCCGCCACGACTTCGCGCTCCACAAGATCGCGATCCAGCGTCAGGCCGTTCCTCAGGAAAGTGGCGGCAAACGAACTGTCCTCGGGCAATCCGACGAACGGCGTGTCGCCGGGGGCACCGACCGCCTCGAAATGCGCCGGCGTCAGGTTCTTCGCCGAAGCTGTAATGACGCCGACCTTCCTGCCCTTCAACGCCTTGATGTGCAGCAGTGCCGAGGTCGCAACCGGCACCGGCGAGACCGCCGCGAGATCGTCCTGATAGAGCGCGAGAAAGCCGCAGCTCGTCGAGACTCCGACGGCACCCTCGGCCGCCAGCGCCTCGGCATTGGCCCTCAGCGCCGCCAGCACGCGCGGCCGGTCGGGGTGCGCCGTCACCGCGTCGGCCGAGCCGATGCCCTCCATCCTCCGGAAGATCACCGGATAGTCGTAGGAGGCGGCATTGCCGATGTCGCCCACGATGCGCGGAAAGCGCGTGTCGAGCATGAGGATACCGAGGGGCAGACGAACTTCAGACATTGCGCCTCGCGATCGCCTTGCCGGCGACATAGCCGAAGGTGAGACACGGGCCGATGGTGGTGCCGGCGCCGACCGACTTGGTGCCGATCGGGCTCGCCATCGCGATGCCTGCGCAATAGAGCCCGCCGATCACGCTGCCATCGGGCCGCAGCACCCGGCAATGCCGGTCGGTCCTGGGCCCGCCCTTGGTGCCGAGGCTGACATAGAGGAAGGGCGCGGCATGAAACGGCGCCCGCTCGACCGTGCCCAGTGCCCGGTCCTTGGTGTAGAAGCGCTCCCATACCGTCTCGCCGCGATGGAAGTCGCGATCGACGCCCTCCTTCGACCAGCCGTTGAAGCGGTCGACGGTGGCGCGCAGCGCCGCCGGCTCGAGCCCGATCTGCCCGGCCAATGCCTCGAGCGTGTCGGCCGTGCGGATAAAGCCCTTCTCCTTCGAGCCGAAATGCATCGAGAGCGTCATCGCCTTCGCATAACGCGAATCGAAGATGCGCCAGGCCGGCAAATGGAGGTGCTTCCCGTCGGGACCACGCTCGTCGATCGCCACGCCCAGCGCAGGACTACCCTCGCTCACGAAGCGCCTGGCCTCGCGATTCACCAGGATGACGTGTGGCGCGTAGGTCTCCAGCAGCGGCTGGGCATGGCGGCGGCCCTCGTAGGTCGTGAAGGTCGCGGGCGAGATCAGCGCCTGGTCCATGTGCGCGAGCTCGGCGCCCGCCTCGGCCGCCATCACCTGACCGTCGCCGGTGTTGGTGTCGGGTGCTCCGGTGAGGTCGAGGCCGGGGAAATGCTTCGCCATCAGCTCGCGGTTCCAGTCGAAGCCGCCGGTCGCCAGCACGACGCCCCGTGCCGCGCGCACGGTGCGGCGCGCGCCGCCGATCGTCGCCTCGACGCCCGCGACCTGGTCGCCCTCCATCACCAGCCGATGGACCGGCGCTTCGAGCTCGATGCGGCAGCCCTTGTCGAGACAGCCGCGCACCAGGCCGGTGGTCAGCGCATTGCCGGCGCCGACGCGGGCCGTCAGCAGCCGCCAGATCAGGGTCGGCGCCATCGACAGCGCGCCGCGCACCGGGTTCTTCAATACGCCGTCGACCAGCTCGCGGTAGGTGAAGAGCTGCGTCTTCACCGAGGGCCGCACCCGGTTCCACCAGCGGCCGAGCAGGAAGCGGCTGATCGGCAGAGTCGACACCATGCGCCCGAACGGCTTGCCGCCCGGCGCCTCGGCATAGGGGTCGGGATGATTGATCAGCTCGAAGCGGAGCGGCGTCTCGTCCTCGAGGAATTTCAGCATCGGCGCCGACTGCTCGGCCAGCACCCGCCACAACTCGTGCTCGCCCGCCTCCCAGCCCGGCGGCGCGGCGCCGCGAATGTAGTCGATCGTCTCCTCGGGAGAATCGGCGATACCTGCCGCCTTCATGTGATGGTTGCCTGGCACCCAGGTGCCGGCCCCCGACATCGCCGTCGTGCCGCCCAGCCAGCGCGACTTCTCCAGCACGAGCACGCGCGCGCCGTCGTGGGCCGCCGCCAGCGCCGCGGAGAGTCCCGCCGCACCGGAGCCGACGACGATGACGTCGCAGTCCATCACTACTTCTTGGGTTCCGGCCACTTCTTCTGCTCGGGGCGAGCGGACTCGAACCACCTCGAGAGACGCATGACGCCGAGATCGTCGAAACGGTGGCCGGCGATTTGCAGGCCGATCGGCTTGCCCTCTTTCGTGTAGCCGCAATTGATCGAGGCGGCCGGCTGTTCGCTCATGTTGTAGGGCATGGTGAAGGAGATATGTTCCAGCGGCCGGTTCACGTCGTTGGTCGGCGTCTCCCATTCCGCGTTGTAGGTCGGCACCGGCGAGACCGGCGAGATCACGAAGTCGAAGGGTTGCGTCGCGCGCGTCGTGGCGGCGCGGATCGCCATGTAGTTGTTCACGCCCTTGATGACCATCGACCCCGAGACGTCGGCGCCGCCGCGGCACCAGTCGGCGATGAACGGCAGCACCTTGGCCTGGCGCGCATGAGGAAGCGCGGAGAAATCGACCCAGCTCCTGACCCGCCAGAAGAGATCCTGTAGATGCAGCATCTCGGGCGAGAGGAAGGGCGGCACGGGCTCGATCGCGGCACCCGCCAGAGCGAGCAGGCGCGCCGCCGCCTCGATCGCGTCCTTCACCTCATGATCGATCGGCAGGCCCGAACCGGCCTCGAGATGCAGGCCGATCTTCAGGCCCTTCGGTTCGAGCGGACCTGCATTCCAGTCGATGGTCGCGGGCGGCAGGCCCATGTGATCGCGCGCATCAGGCTTCGACAGTTCCGCCATCAACAAGCATGAGTCCGCGACGGTGCGCGTCATCGGCCCGATGGCCCGGCCGAAGAACGGCGGATCGACCGGCACACGACCGAGGCTGGGCTTCAGCGTAAAAATTCCGTTCCAGCAGGCGGGCAGCCGCACCGAGCCGCCGATGTCGGTGCCGAGATGGAGCGGGCCGTAGCCGGCCGCCGCCGCCGCGCCGGCGCCGGCACTGGAGCCGCCGGGGTTCCAGGCGAGATTCCACGGGTTGCGCGTCAGCGGATGGAAGGAGCTGCGGCCCGAGGAGAGCATGCCGTAGTCGGGCATGGTGGTCTTGGCCAGGATCACCGCGCCCGCTTCGCGCACGCGAGCCGAGGCTGGCGCGTCGGCCGCGGCCGGCACCAGTTCCGTGGCCGCGGTGCCCAGCGGCACGGGCACGCCCTGGGTGGCGATGTTCTCTTTTATGGTGATCGGCACGCCGTCGAGCGCGCCCACGGGAGCGCCCTTCTGCCAGCGCTTCGCCGATTCGGCGGCGGCCTTGCGCGCGGCACCGAAGTCCGGCGCATAGAGCGCCTTCAGCTTCGGCTCCCAGGCTTCGATGCGGGCGATCACGGCATCGACGGCCTCGACCGGCGACAGTTTCCCGGATTTGTAGGCGGCGAGCAGCTCGCCGGCGGTCATGTCGTGGATCTTTGACGGGATTTGGGTCATGTCGGCACGCTAGCCCTTCCCCGCCCGGCAAGCCACCGATCCACGTCGGCTGCGTTGGCGAGCCGCACCGGCTGCTCGTCGTCGCGGGGAAACTGGAAGCGCGCGCGATGGTGGGCAAAGACGTCGGGGGCGATGTGGTGACGGGCCCGGGTCCGGGCGTTGTCCGCGAGGCGCGCCTCGATGACGACAAGCGGCGTGTCGACGAACAGCAGCACGAACGGCGCGCCGGCCGCGGCTGCGACCTGGCGGAAGCGATCGCGCAGGAAGCGGTGCGAGAAGGTGTCGTCGACCACGACGCTGCGGCCCGATGCCAGCACGGCGCGCGCCGTGGACGCGGCCATCAGGCTGGTCTTCTCCCATTCCGAATCGTCCATCACCGTGCCGCCGTCGAAGCCGCGCGCGGCGTTGATCGCGTCGTAGGAGATCAGCTCGGCGCCGAACTCGGCGGCGACCCGACGGGCGATCGTCGACTTGCCGGAAAAGGCGAGACCGCAGAGCGCGATGAGTTCAGGCTTCATGTGTCTTCTCGACCCCCTCACCCAACCTCTCCCCCTGAAGGGGGAGAGGAGCAAGAGAAGAGACGCTTTTATGCACGACCTCCACGACCCGTGGAGGTGCAATGTCCGCCGGACCGACGGGCAAGTCGTTGATCGGAGACGGTGATTCGGCTTCGGCGGGGGGCGCCTCATGCGCGGCAGAAGCGTGCACTTCTGGAATCGGTTTCGCGGCCAAACGCTTCGCCTCGATCTCCATCTCCTTCATCCGAAGCTCATGGGCGCGCTGGCCGTCTTCCAGCTTGAGCAGGAACATCAGCGCGCGGTCGTCGTGCGTTACCTGTTCGCCGATCTGCTTGCCGCGGAAGAAAACCGGCCGCGTGCGGGGCTCGCCGGCGCGCAGCTTGAGGTCGTCGGCATTCTGCCGGTAGCGCTCCGCGATGATGTCGTCGCAGCGCTTGCCGAAGGCCGGATATTTGACCCGCCAGCGCCGTGCCGTGCTCTCATCGACGCCGACCCGGGCCGCCGCCTCGCGCAGGGTGCTGCAGCGGCGGAGTTGATTGGCGTAGTGCACCCTGAGACGCCAGCCGCGCTGCGCCGGCATCGCCCGCTTCGACGACGGACCGTCGAGCAGCGCCCGCTCGATCGCCTTGGGCGCGTTCTCGATGCGCGCCGCGCTCTCCTTCGCCTCCTGGGCTTCGCGCGCCTCGCACGTTTCCTCGCGCGCCCTGGCCTCGATCTCGGCCAGGCTCATGCCGCGCATCTGCGCCGGCGGGTGAAAATTCTTGCCGTGGATCCGCATGTAATAGGCCGCCTCGGTCCAGCTCAGCCCCTCGACCGGCGGCGCTTCGCGGGTCCCGATCGGCGCTCCGAACGGGCGGTTCTGATCGTAAAATGACATCCCCTTCCTCCTATCCCGTGGCCTTTTCAGGCCGGAAACCCCAACTAAAAGGATACATAGGGGAGGATAGGATAGGAGTCAAGAGGTGGCGGCACAGTTTCGACGCGAGTTGAACTGTAGTTATAAAATACTTACAATGTATGTATGCCCGAGCTGCGGTTCGAATGGGATGCGCGAAAGTCGGCGAGTAACGCCAAAAAGCACACGGTCACGTTCGAGGAAGCCCGTTCCGCCTTTGCCGATCCAAATGGCCTGGTAATCGACGATCCGGATCATTCAGAGGCGGAGGAGCGATTCATCCTTCTGGGCTTGAGCTACGCAGTGCGTCTGCTCGTAGTTTGTCACGTCTTCCGCTCGGACGTGGTTCGCATCATCTCCGCCCGCAAGGCAACGCCACGTGAGGCTTCGACCTATCGAAGGAAAAGATGACAATGCGCAAAGAGTACGATTTCGCCACCGCCCGCAAGAATCCCCATGCCGCGCGACTGAAGAAGCAGGTCACGATCCGGCTCGACCCGGAGTCGATCGCCTATTTCAAAGCCGTGTCTTCCGAGGTCGGCATTCCTTATCAGAGTCTGATCAACCTCTACTTGCGAGACTGCGTAATGGCCCGCCGTCGCCCCCGGCTCGACTGGCCGGCGGCGGCGTAACGGCCCACAGGCTGTGCTGCACGGGCGAAACGATGAGCCGTTCAGGGTCCGCCTGAGACTTGCATTGGGCATCCGGAGACTCCCCCTCACTCGCCAGGAAGCCCATCCCTGAAGTCCCGGCTGTTCTAGGGACGACCGATTTCGATCAGGGCGCGGCGCAGGGGCTCGCTCGAGACGTGGAGCAGGCCGTGGTGCATGGGATCGCCCAGTTCGAGGAGCATGAGAACGGCGCCCGTGACCGCGAACGCGGAGACGAAGAAGCTCGTGATCACCGTGCCATTGACCGGTGCGAACAATCCGAAGCTGACGAAGATGAGGGAGAGCCAGACGATCAGCACGAAGAGAAATGCCACGGGAACCGTGGTGCCGGGATTCTCCCAGAGCAGCCATCGTTCAGCGTAGATGTTGGCCGTGATGGCCAGAGCCTGCGACTGCAGCGCGGGATGCCGCCGGTCGGCGGGCGACAGCGCCAGGGTGGCCTCGAGAAGACCGTCCAGCAGGTCGGCGGTCTCCCGATTGGCGATCGATCGCGTCGATGCGGGAAACAATTCCTCGTTCTTCTTGGCCGCATAGGCACGGAGCGCCGCCCGCGCCCCGTTCGCTTCCGGCCCATAAATCCGCAGCACATGATCGAGATTGATGAGGTCGGAACTGAGTTTCTTCACGATGCCGGTATTGGCCGAGAAGGAGCTGTTCGCCGACGACAGCATCAAGGCAAGGACCAGGGACGTCAGCGACACGACGATACCGGCCGACAGCTTGACCGCGGTGGCCGACCCCTCGCTCAGGTGATGTTCCGGCAGAGCGCGCGCAATGAAGATGCCGATCAGCGAGCCGCCGAACATCGCGGCAAAGGCCGCCAGGGAGATATACAGATAAGAGCTACCGATCATCAGACCTCACACCACAGGTACCGACCACACGGACCCATGGTGTAGCTCTACTCTCTTCCAGCGGCGTCCGCTCAATCGAGGCGGATGCCGGCGTCGGCGATGACCTTCTTCCAGATCTCGGTTTCACGCGCGATCTGGGTGGCGGCTTCGACCGCCGTGCCGGCCAGCGTCTCCATGCCGTGCTTGCCGTAGGCCGCCTGCACCTCCGGCGCCTTCAGCGCCTTGTTCATCAGGGTGGTGAGCGTGGCCACGTTCTCGGGCGGCACTTTCGACGACACCACGAGGCAATACCAGTTGGTGGCGGCATAGCCCGGGAACCCCAGCTCGGCGATGGTCGGTATCTCGGGATCGAAAGGCGAGCGCTTCGCCCCGGTGACGGCGAGCGCGCGGATACGGCCCTCGCGCATGAAGGCGGTGGCGGTGGGGGCACTCGCGATCAGCGACGGTATGTGCCCCGCCAGCAGGTCGTTCATCGCCGGCGCCCCGCCGCGGAACGGCACATGGTTCAGCCGCGCGCCGCTTCGCGCCTTCAGGAGTTCGCCGGCGAGGTGGCCCGCGCTGCCGACGCCCGCGGTGCCATAGTCCATGCCCTCCGGTCGCCTGGCGAGTTCCAGATATTCGGCGAGCGACCGGGCCGGCACGCCGGGGTGGACGACGACCACGTTGGAGAAATCGACCGCCAGGCACACCGGCACGATGTCGGTCCGCGGATCGTAGCCCGCGTCCTTCATCGCATAGGGATTGACCGTCAGCATGCCCAGCGTGGCCAGCAGGACGGTGTGGCCGTCGGGCGGCGCGCGCAGCATCTCGCGGGTGGCAATGTTGCCACCGGCGCCGGGCTTGTTGTCGACCAGGACCGACAGGCCGGCATTCTTGGTCAGCTCCGCCGCCAGGACGCGGGCCACGATGTCGCCGCCGCCGCCCGCCGCGAAGCCGACCAGCAGGCGGAGCTGCTTGGAGGGGAACGACTGTGCGCGGCCGATACCCGGCAGCAAGGCGGCCGATGCCGCGGACCCGATCAATGAACGTCGATGCATTTTTGCGCGCCTCCCTGCTTCCCGTCGTCTCGCCAGGCTCCCGAGGGCGCCATCATGCACCTCTGCGCGCCCGCCACGCCACAAGGGCGACGGCCATCAGAGGACGGCATTGAGGACGTAGCTCTACTCTCTTCGCGAGGCGTCCGCTTCAGCAACGGGCAGCAACGGGCGGCGACGATCTGGGTGCGGCTTTCGCAAGCCCGGCCAGCGCCTCCGACGGTGTCAGCCCGAACGACTGGCGGAACGTCCGGGTGAGATGGGCCGTGTCGGCGAAGCCCGCGTCCAGGGCCGCCGTCCTGACGAGTTCGCCCGACGCGACCTGCCGGGCGGCGTGTTGCAGACCCGACCATTGCTTGAACCTCCGGAAAGTCTGGCCGGTCACCGCCTTGAACAGGCGCAGTGCCCCGGTTCTTTCCATCTGCAGTCGGTCCGCGAGTTCGAACTGGGTCATCCGCGACATCGGATCGGAGGTCAGCCCTTCGATGACGGCTGCCAGTCGCGGCGGGCAGCGCGGCGTGTCGACCGCGAGCCGCCGG
The DNA here is from genome assembly GCA_052386855.1 of Reyranella sp. Classification (GTDB taxonomy): domain Bacteria; phylum Pseudomonadota; class Alphaproteobacteria; order Reyranellales; family Reyranellaceae; genus Reyranella. The sequence continues at coordinate 54,096 of JBQTJT010000014.1, read as the reverse complement.
CGCAGTTCGTCCTGGGCCTCGACATTCTGAAACATGGCTGCGAGGGCGAGGTCCCCGATGCCGCCGGTCAGGCGTTGGGCGAGCGTGGCGCCGCCGGGCCAGGCGAGGCCGTCGAGGTACATGGCGTTGAGGCCGCTGCCGGTGCAGTCGATCCTGTGTTCGACCCCCGGGCGAATGAGCACGATATCACCGCTCACCCGCACGCCGCCGCCGATGACCGAGACGGCACCCCGGATGCCCGAGATCACGCAGACGACGGGATTGCAATGGAGCGCGATCCCGTCCACGTCGACCGAGAAGACCGATGTCGCGAAGGGAAGGCTGGCGATCGCCATTTTTGTGTATTGCCTGCACGTTTGTTCAACGCAAGGGCAATACCGGCCCATAGTCTCCGCGGGAATTGAAGGGAAAGCCGATGAACAATCCAACCGCGGCGCGTAACAAGGACAACTATCTGAAGGCCAAGGCCGCCTTCAACGACAAGGACCTCGACCGCTGCATGAGCTATTACGCGCCCGGTCACCAGATCAGGTCGCGCGATGTCGGCCCCGGGCGCGAGCATATCCGCCAGTCGCTGGCGTCGACGCGCGAAAGCTGGCCCGACATTCAGCTCATCGTCGAACATGCCGTCGCCGAAGACGATTGGGTCATGGGCCACTGCACGACGACCGCCACGCACTCCGAGCCCGTCATGGGCGTTGCGCCCACCAACCGCCGCGTTCAGGCGACCTTCTGGGATCTGCACCGCTTCAACGCTGAGGGCCTGATCGTCGAAACCTGGAACCTGACCGACAGTCTTGCGATCATGCAGCAGCTTGGGCTTGTCCCATTGCGCCGTTGATGGGCGCTCCCGTCACCAGCTGCCGTAGCGTTCCACGAGGCTCCGCCACAGCGCATTGCGCTCCGCGCCGAAGCCGTCGCCGGTGCTGGTCGCATCGCGCTGCGCCGCCGTGATGACCAGCGCCAGCCGAAGCTGCGGATCGACTAGGATCGATTGCCCGTAAACGCCCAGCAGTGCGAAGCGGCGGCTGGTGCCGGGATAGGTCCAGAACTGGTAGCCGTAGCCGTAGTAGGGCGTGGCCCTCCCCGGCGCGAAGGCGGCCGGCTGGCGGCGGAAGTCCGTCGCCTCGATCAGGTAGTCGCGCGGGACGATCTGTTTTCCGTCGCGTGCGCCGTCGTCGGCCAGCAGCGTCGCCAGCCGGCCCCAGTCACGCAGCGTGGCGTTGAAATTTCCCCAGGCATACTCGAAGCCGCCCGGATCGACGGTCCAGGTGGCGTCGGCCTCGGCACCCATGGGCTGCCACAGCCGCTCAGTGACATAGGACGAGAGCCCCTGCCCCGTCGCGCCCCTGACCACGAGGCCGAGCACGATGGTTTCGACAGAGGCGTACTGGAAACGCTGGCCTGCCGGCGTATCGCGGGCCGCAAAGGAACGCAACGCCGCGATGGTGCCGTCGCTGAACTGCCGCCTCACATACTTCGACAGATCGTCGCTGCCGTCATACTTCTCGCTGAACTGGACGCCGGAGCCCATGCGCAGCAGCGCCCGGATCGGCGTCTCGCCGTAAGCCGAGCCGGCAAGTTCCGGGACATAGACCGCGGCGTTGTCGTCGAGCGAGCGGATGCGGCCCTCCTGGAGCGCGATGCCGACGGCGATGGAGGTGATCGACTTGGCCATCGAGTTCGACAGCAACCGCTGCGCCGGCGTGCGGTCGTACTGATAGCGTTCGACCTGCACGACGCCATCCTTGATCACCATCAGGCCGGTGATGCGCCGCCTGGCGAGGAAGTCGTCGATCGTGCGGCCGCCCTGATAGGTGAAGGCGGGCGGCGTGGCGGCGGCGGGCAATTCGCGCGGCCTGTCGGCGCGCGGCAATCGCCGATGCGGCAGGATGCTGTCGAGATGGCTGAACGAGCCGACGCGCACCCGCTCGTCGCTGAACCACGTCGTCCGCGTGCCGACGGGATAGCCCTGGTCCCTGCCGAGGAGTTCTTCATCCGGCGCCGCGCGGACGGATACCCCGCTGCAACAGAGCAGGAGCGCCGCGATCAGGCTCCGACGGAGATCGGTGGGCATCTTGCCGCTTACCTTGGGCATCCGGCGACTCCCTTCCCGTGACGGAAGCCTATGTCAGTCCTCGTCCTCGACTTCCTTGGGCAACCCGACAAGCGGCGCCGTCAGCTTCTTGCGCCGCAGAAGGTCCTCCATGATCGCAATGCCCTCGGCATAGAGGCCCCGGCGACAGTCGATTTCGGCGCCGATACGGGTGTGATTGCGGCGGCCGTCGGAGTCGTTGCTGCGGCCCACGGCCCAGCGATCGTAGTAGGCGATGAGCTGCGAGCAACGCGCCTTGAGCTGCGCCGTGGTCTGGTCCGTGATTGGGGCGGTGGTCTGGGCCGGCGTCCGGGCGGCGGGCGTCGAGCAGCCCGCCGTCGCGCCAAGTACGAGCACAACCGCCGGCAACAATATCCACCGCTGCGGATGCTTCATCTGTCTCCATCGGCGTCGATGTCGGTGACGCCAAAATGCCTAGACCAGAACAACCTTGCCGGTGGGCAGGTCGTAGTAGGCGCCGACCACCTTGAGCTTCCCGGCGGCAACCATGTCGCCCAGAATCGGCTTCTCGGTCTGCAGTCGGCGCACATTGGCCTGCACGTTCGCCACGACGGAGCGCTGCTCGAGATCGGTTCCGCCGGCCTTCACGACAGGCTCGATGCCGGGCTTCATGGCCGTGACAAGACCCGCGATATGGCCGGGCAGGTTGTTGCCCTTCTGGACGGCCGCGACCGTCGCATTGACCGCGCCGCAGCTCGTATGTCCCAGCACCATGATCACCTTGGTGCCCAGCACCGCGGCGCCAAACTCGAGGCTGCCCAACCCGTCGGGCGTCACGAAATTGCCGGCGACACGCACGATGAACAGCTCGCCAGGTCCCTGGTCGAACGCGAGTTCGGGAGCCACGCGTGAATCCGCACATCCCAGGATGGCGGCAAACGGCGCCTGGCCTTGCGCACGCGCGGCGCGGCCCGCCGTAAAGTCACGCTCGTTCAACTTGCCGGAAACATAGCGTGCATTGCCTTCCATCAGGCGGGCAAACGCTGCATCAGGGGTATCGACGGCGCGCGTGGGCTGGGCCAGCGCGCTTGTCGCCGCGCCCGTGGCCGCCGCCGTCAGCGCCAGAGCGCCAAGTCCCGCCGAAAAAACATTGCGACGCGACAGACCACGTGAATCGCAAACGTAGCACATTGAATTCTCCCCAGCGGTATTGGCACGAACGCTGCAACGTAATTGAGAAAGGGCCATCCTTTCAACCGCTATGTGCTTCGACGCGCCCGCCACGCCATGACGGCGACGCCCATCAGCAGGATGGCATTGAGGACAAGGGCGGCGAAGTAGGCGCTGTCGAAAGCCTGGTGCGCCGAGGCGATCAGCAGGCGCGAGGCATCAGTCGGCAGGGTTTGCGCCGCGGCCAACGCCTGGTCGATGCCGTCGCGTGCCTGGCGCGGAAAGACCGCGCCGCCCGGCAGGACGAAAACCGCGGCGTAGACGCCGGCCAGGAGGCTGCCCAGCACGGTGATGCCGATGGCGCCACCCAGCTCGATGGACACTTCCTCGATCGCGGCGGCCATGCCGGCGCGCTCGGGCGGGGCGTGGCTCATGATGGCGTGCGAGGCCGCCGCCAGCGACGCGCCGACGCCCAGGCCAAAGACCGCCAGGCAGAGGAGCTGAGGCGCCGCGCCTGCATTGGCCAACACGAGCAAGCCTGCGACGCCGAGGCTGCCCAGAAGAAGCGCGCCGGCGATCACGCGGTTGGCGCCATGGCGCGGCGTCAGCGCGCCGGCGAGCGGGCCGCCGACGAAGGCCAGCACGGAGCTCGGCAGCAGGAACAGCGCCGCGTACAGCGGCGAATAGCCCAGCACGAGTTGCAGCCGCTGGCTGAGGACCAGCGACAGGCCGATCACGCTGAAGGCCGCCACCAGCGCGGCCACGACGGCGAGCCTGAAGCCGCGGTCGTGGAACAGGGTGAAATCGATCAGGGGAGCGACGGCGCCGCGCTGGCGCCGGGCAAACCAGACGAGTGCCAGCGTGCCGATCACGGCCGCGGCAGCCGCCGCCGGCAAGGAAGACACGGCCATCGCCACTTCCTTGACCGCGAAGGCCAAGCCCACCAGCCCGACCAGGATGAGCAGCGAGCCGAAGAAATCCCAGCCCACGTCACGTCTGCCTTCGCTGTGGGGAATGAAGACAAGAGTGGCCGCGAGCGCCAACGCCACGACGGGAACGTTGACGAGGAAGACCGAGCCCCACCAGAAATATTCAAGCAGCACGCCGCCGACCAGGGGCCCGACCGCCGCACCGCCCGACGCCACCGCGCTCCACAGGCCGATCGCGAGCGCGCGTTCCTTCTCATCGTCGAAGGTCAATCGAATGATCGAGAGGGTGGCGGGCATCATCATCGCCGCACCTACCGCCAGCAGGGCGCGGCCGGCGATCAGCAGCACCGGCGAAGGAGCAAAGGCTGCGACCAGCGAGGCCAGCCCGAACACGCCAAGGCCCGCGATGAACATGCGCCTGTGCCCGATGCGATCGCCCAGCGTGCCGCAGCCGGGCAGCAGGCCCGCCACCACCAGTGCATAGGCGTTGATGATCCAGAGCTTCTCCGATGCGCTGGCGCCCAGCTCGCGGGTGAGCGTCGGCAGCGCCGTGTGGAGCACCGACATGTCGATGACGATGAGGAAAAGCGCGCTGGATACCACTGCCAGGACAAGCCAGCGGTTCGTTCTCGAAGCCGAAACGGTCATTGCATCGCCCCCCAAGGCGCCCCTCCTCCATATCTACATAAAGTGGGCTGGGCTATCCTGTGGAAATGGTTGCCAGCGACAGCTTTGCCGAGTTCCTGCGCGAACAGCTGGCGCCGCTCGGCCGCGTCACGGTACGGCGCATGTTCGGCAAGGCCGGCGTGTTCTGCGACGGGGCGATGTTCGGGATGGTGTGGGACAACATGCTCTATCTCCGGCTGGACGACCGCAACCGGCCAGCCTTCGAGGAGGCTCTCTCCTCCCCGCTCCTCAGCTACGAGAAGAAGGGCAACACCATCGACCTCTCTTTCTGTCGTGCGCCGGAGCGGCTGTTCGACGAACCCGACGAGCTTGTCGCGTGGGCGCGCCTCGCACTCGAGGCCGCGCGCCGGGTGGCGGCGAAGCGAAAGCGGACAGCGCCGCGGCGAAAGTCGAAACCCTAAAGCGCGTTCCGCGAACGTTTCTTTTCCTCCCCCGCCTCACGGGCAGGGCTATCGCATGTCGGCAAAAAGCCCCGGCATCCCAGGGCGGGGGTTACCCCGCCCTGGGATGCCGGAAAATTTGGCCATACGCGACAGTCCTGCACAAGACGGCAGAGGAAATGAACTATGAACTTCCTGGTCCAAACTCAGATGGTTCAATCCGCATCGGAGAGACTCCAGCGCCCTCACATCGCGCGCATGAGCGCGGCGCCCTTGTCGAGGAGCGGCAGGACCTTGTCCTTTTCCTGGGGCGGCACGCCGAACACGACGCGGTCGACGCCGGCGTCGCGGGCGCGCTTCAGGGCCTCGCCATCCATGCCTGCGCCAAACAGCGTTACCGGCACATCGGTTTCGGCGCGGCCGGCCTCCTTCAGCATCGCGCGGAACGGCGGCAGCATGGCCAGCGTATCGCCGCCGCGGCCGCCGATCGGCATCCAGCCGTTGGCATAGGCCACGGCGCGGCGCGCGCCCTGCGGGAAGCCGCCGCCGACGATGATCGGCGGATGCGGCTTCTGCACCGGCTTGGGCCACTGCATCATCTCGTCGAACTTCACCATTTCGCCGCTGTACTTCGGCTTGGCGTTGCCCCAGATCGCCTTCATCGCCTCGATGCGCTCGCGCATCAGCTTGAAGCGCGTGCCGAAGGCCGTGCCATGGTCGGCCATCTCCTCCTCGTTCCAGCCGCCGCCGATGCCGAACAGCACGCGGCCGTTGGACAGGCGATCGACGGTCGAAACTTCCTTGGCGGTGTGGATAGGGTCGCGCTGGATCACCAGGCAGACGCCGGTGCCGAGCTTGATGGTCTTGGTGACGACGGCGGCGGCGCCCATCGCCACGAAAGGATCGTAGGTGTCGTAGTACCATTTCGGCAGCTCGGCGCCGCCCGGCCACGGCGACTTGCGGCTGGTGGGAATGTGGCTGTGCTCGGGGAACCACAGCGATTCGAAACCGCGCGCCTCGGCCTCGACGGCGAGTTCGTGCGGCTGGATCGCGTAGTCCGTCGAAAACATCGTGATGCCGATCTTCATGTCCCGTTTCCCCCGTTAGGCCTTCGCTGATTTCCGATGATCAGATTGCTGCACCGACATGCCCTGCACGACGGCACTAATGTCCAAAGGTTCCTCGACGAGGGTCTCGGCGTTCCACATGCTGCGCTCGATTTCCATGAAGTTGCCGTCGTAGACGTGGATCGCGGCGCTGATCTTCGCGAGCGGATTGATGACGGAATGGACGATGTCGGGGCCGAGAAGTGCGACGTCTCCGGCGCCCAGCGCCTCGCCGCCGGCAGCCTCGATCTGGAATTTTGCCGCGTTGGGAACGCGGCGCCAGAACATATTGTCTTCGCGCCCGGCATACATGCCGATCACGGCCGACATGCGATGGTTGTGCGGCAGGGTGATCTGCCGGGGCGCCCACAGCAGGTTGAGCACCGTGAGGTCGGGTGACTTGTAGAGCACCTGGACGCCCGCCTTGTCCGGCTCGCCAAGGCCCTCGATGAGCGCTGCGGGATCGGAGATGGCGCGGGCCACGACCTCCTTCATGGGCTGCCGGGACCGCTCGGGCAGCGTTGTCCGAAGATCGGCAATGAACTGGTCGAGGTCGAACATGGCTGATCTCCTGTTGGGCTACAGTCGGCTATAGTCCCATCCCAACTCTCGTCGCAAAGGCCACCACACCATGAAGGCTGCTTACATTCAACAATACGGCGGACCGGAGATCCTGAAGTACGGCGACCTGCCCGATCCCTCGCCCGGCCCGGCCCAGATCGTGGTCGATACCGTTGCCGCCAGCGTGAACGGCGCCGACTGGAAAGTGTGCGCCGGCGAATACAATCATCCGAGCTTCCCGGTGATCCTCGGCCGCGATTTCTCCGGCGTGGTCAGTGGCGTGGGCGTGGACGTCAAGGACCTGAAGGTGGGCGACGAGGTGTTCGGCGTGCTGGAAGCGGGCCGCGACGGCACCTACTGCGAAAAGATCGCCGTCGGAGCCGCCATCGTGGCGAAGAAGCCGGCGTCGCTCTCGCATGTCGATGCGACGGCGCTTGCGCTTACCGGCCTCACGGCGATCCGGGCGATCGAGGACTCGATCAAGCTGAAGGCCGGCGAGACGATCCTGATCCAGGGCGGCGCGGGCGGCGTGGCGAGCTTCGCCATCCAGCTCGCCAAGCATCTCGGCGCCCGCGTGATCACCACGGCAAGTGCCGCCAACCATGCCTGGATGCGCGAGCTCGGCGCCGACCAGGTCATCGACTACAACGCGACCGACTTCCGCAAGGCCGTGAACAATATCGACGCCGTGTTCGACACCGTGGGCGGCGACGTGACCATGCAGTCCTTCGCAGTGCTGAAGCCCGGCGGACGGGCGGCGTTCATCGCCTCAGGCCCGCAGGCGCCCAAGCCCGATCGCAGCGACGTGATTTCCCTGCGGCCGGCCGTTGGCCGCGACCGGCCGGCGCTCGAACGCATCGCCGAGCTTCTTCGGACGGGCGCCGTCAAAGTACCGCCCGTCAGGCTGTTCAAGCTGTCCGATGCCGCCGAAGCCGTCGGCATCAGCAAGGCGCGTCACCTCAAGGGCAAGCTGGTCTTCAAGCTGAAGTGACCGGCGGCGCCGAGGGCTGCTCCACACCGCCGGGCGTGCCGTCGGAGCGGACCTCCTCGATCATGGCGCGCGCGATCTCGCGCTCGCCCATGATCACGCGGTTGGCGCCGAGCTTGGAGAGCTGCTCGACCTCGGCATCGTAGTGGGCGCGCGTGATGATCTCGATATCGGGATTGGCGAGGCGCGCCTGCTGGATGATGTGGCCGGCCTCGAAGCCGTTGGGGATGGCCACGATCAGCAGGCGCGCCTGGCGCACATTGGCCGCGACCAGCAGCTCCGGCCGCGCGGCGTTGCCGGTCAGCGCCTCGACACCGGCCACCTTCAGCAGGTCGACCGTCGAGACGGCATCGTCGATGACGAACATGGGCCGGCGATCGCGCTGCAGGGCCTCGCCCACCAGACTGCCCACCCGGCCGTAGCCCACCAGAATGACGTGGCCGGTGAGCGTGCTCACCGGCAGGGCGGGCTCAGCCTGGACCGGCGCCGCCACCGCACCGGGCTTCTCGAGATAGACCTTCAGCCGGTCTTTTAAGGCAAACAGCACCGGGTTGAGGAGGATCGAGAGGATGGAGGCGCCCAGGATGAGATCGCGCGCGCGCTCGTTCATCACGCCGAGCCCGACGCCGAGATCGGCCAGGATGAAGGAGAATTCTCCGATCTGCGCCAGGCCGACGCCGACGGTGATTGCGGTTTCCAGGGGATAGCGGAAGACGCGGACGATCAGGAAGGCGACGCCGGCATTGCCGACCAGCACCACCAGCAGCGTCGCCAGCAGCGGCAGAGGCTCGCGCACGATCACCATCGGATCGAACAGCATGCCGACGGAGAGGAAGAACAGCGCCGCGAAGGCATCGCGCAGCGGCAGCGACTCCTCGGCCGCGCGCTGGCTGAGCTCCGACTCGTTCAGGATCATGCCGGCGAAGAAGGCGCCCAGTGCAAACGACACGCTGAACAATTCGGCCGCGGCAAAGGCCACGCCCAGCGCCACCGCGAGCACGGCGAGGCGAAAGAGTTCGCGCGAGCCGGTGTGGGCCACGTAATGCAGCAGCGCCGGAATGGCCCGCCGCCCGACCAGCAGCATGATCGCAATGAACGCCGCCACCTTGGCAAAGGTGATGCCGACCGCCATCGCCACGGCCTCGACGTTGAGCGGTGGTGCGGCAGCGCCCGACTCCGGACGCAACAACGTGGCCAACGCTGGCAGCAGGATCAGGGCCAGCACCATCAGGAGGTCCTGCACCACCAGCCAGCCGGCGACGACGCGGCCGCGATCGGTGTCGAGGATCCGCCGATCCTGGAGCGCGCGCATCAGCACCACGGTGGAGGCGATGGACAGCGCGAGGCCGAACATGAAACTGGCCCCCGGCGTCCACCCCAGCAGCCAGCCGATACCCATGCCCAGGCCCGTCGACACCGCCGTCTGCAGAATGGCGCCGGGAACGGCGATGAGGCGGACCGCCAGCAGGTCCTTGGGCGAAAAGTGCAGCCCGACCCCGAACATCAGCAAAATGACGCCGATTTCCGCCAGGTGCGCCGCCAGCTTCTGGTCCGCAACGAAGCCCGGCGTGAACGGCCCGACGACCACGCCGGCCGCCAGATAACCCACCAGCAACGAGATTTTCAGGCGATTGGCGAGGGCGCCGAAGACGAATGCCAGAACGAGACCGACGACGATCGTGGCGATGAAAGAGGTTTCGTGCAGCATTGCTGCAACCCTAGCTGTCCTCTCCCTTCCCGGCCACCCTCACCCGCTCGGCGATGAACCGGGTCAGCACCGGCGCCAGCAGCAGGACCGCGATCATGCGGACGGTCTGCATCGCCATCACGAAGGAGACGTCGCAGTTGGTCGAGGCCGCGATGATGGCGATCGAATCGGAGCCGCCCGGGCTGGTGGCGAGATAGGCGGTGAGCGGATCGATATCGGCCACAAGGACGAAAAAGGCCGCGATGCCGCCGCAGATCGCGATCAGGAGCAGGGTGCAGACGAGGATGCGCGGCAGCTCGCATGCCGCGTGGACCAGCAGCGGCCGGGTGAAGCGCAGCCCGACGTTCCAGCCGACCAGCGCGTAGCTGGCGGCCAGCAGCCAGGTCGGCAGCTCGATCGTCATGACGTCGAAATGCGTGAGGCCGATGCCCACGACCATCGGCACCAGGAAGGCGCCGGCGGGAATTTTTAGGACGCGCGCGATCAGGGGACCCACGATGGCAAGCGCCAGCGTCTCAGCCAGAGGCAGCCAGTGGACCTCGGGAAACCACACGATCGCCGCGGCGCCATAGGACGAGCTGACGCCGAACATCCGCGCGACAAGGGCCGCGATCCCCGCCACCAGGAAGATGCGGAGATACTGCATCAGCGCCACCAACCTGATGTCGGCGCCATAGGACTCCGCCATGAAGGTCATCACGGAGGCGGCGCCCGGGCTGATGCCCCACAGCGCCGTGGTGCCGGGCAGCATCTGCAGCCGCGTCATCAGCCAGCCGAGCCCGCAGCTCGCCGCCAGCACGGAGACGACGCCGGTCGAGAACAGCACCCAGTGGCCCAGGATGTCGCCCACGATCGAGAGCGGCACCATGCGCGCGATCAAGCAGCCGACGATGCCCTGGGCGACGGCAAAGATGGAGACGGGCGTCCGCACCTGCCCGCCCCATGACGCGAAGACGATGCCCGCCACCAGCGGCCCAAGCATCAGTGCCGCCGGCACGTGCAGCCACAGCAACAACGCCGTCACCGGCACGGTTAGCGCGATCAGGATCGGCCAAGACTTCAGACGACAAACTCCTCCGCTTCGCCGTTCATGCCGCGGATCGTTTCCATCAGCTCGGCGGCGGCCACTGCGAGGCGTGCATCATCCGTGCCGCGCAGCACCAGCGAGACGCTGGGCTTGCCGTCGCGGAACGCCGGATAGCTACCGATGTCGAGATCCTCATAGCGCTTCTGCAGGGCGCCCAGCGGCTCGGCGATGATGCCCTCGGGCAGGTTGGTGCGCACGGTGCGCGACACGACGGGCGTGCCGCCGACCAGCCGGTGCTTCATCGACTGGAACATCGCCTCGGCGACCTTGGGGATGCCGGCGAAGGTGAAAACGTTCTCCATCTGGAAGCCCGGCGCCACCGAGACAGGATTGTCGACCAGGATGCCGCCGTGCGGCACCCGCGCCATGCGGCGGCGAGCCGGCGTGAACAGGGCCACGTCGCCATAGTGCTTGGTCATGCGCGCCACGGCCTCGGGATGCTCGGAGATGCCGACGCCGAAGGCCTTGGCGATGCAGTCGGCGGTGATGTCGTCATGGGTCGGGCCGATGCCGCCGGTGGTGAAGACATAGTCGAATTTCTTCCGCACCTCGTTCACCGTCGCGACGACGGTAGCCTCGATGTCGGGGACGACTCGGCATTCGCGGACCTGGACGCCGAGCTTGCCGAGCTCGAGGGCCAGGTACTGGATGTTGGAATCACGGGTGCGGCCGCTCAGGATCTCGTTGCCGATGACCAGGATGCAGGCGGTAACGATCTTGGTTTCTGTCATGGTATCAGCAGCTTAGCATGGCCTTGTGAGCGCCGGTATCGCATGCCAAATAGGGGCCATGAGCAGCCCACGCGACTTCGTCGATGACAGCGACGACTACTGGCGGCGCGACGACCGCACCATCAAGCTTCACGGCCCCGAAGGCTTCGAGGGCATGCGCCGTGCCGGCCGGCTGGCGGCCGAAACGCTCGACTTCATCACGCCCCACGTCGTGCCGGGCGTCTCGACCGACGAGTTGAACAAGCTCTGTCACGACTATATCCTGGATCACAAGGCGATCCCCGCCCCGCTCAACTACCGCGGCTTCCCCAAGTCGATCTGCACCTCGATCAACCATGTCGTCTGCCATGGCATCCCGTCGGACAAGCGGCTGCAGAACGGCGACATCGTCAACATCGACGTCACCGTCATCCTCGACGGCTGGTACGGCGACACCAGCCGCATGTTCTATTCGGGCGACGTCGGCGTGAAGGCGCGACGCCTCTGCGACATCACCTACGAGGCGATGATGCGCGGCATCGCCGCTGCCCGCCCGGGCGGCCGGGTCGGCGACATCGGCCATGCCATCCAGAGCTACGTCGAGGGCCAGCGTCTCTCCGTGGTGCGCGACTTCTCCGGCCACGGGCTCGGCCGCATCTTCCACGACGCGCCCAACATCCTGCACTATGGCAAGGCCGGCACCGGCCCCGTCCTGAAGCCCGGCATGTTCTTCACCGTCGAGCCGATGGTGAATGCCGGCACCTGGCAAGTGAAGGTGCTGAGCGACGGCTGGACCGCGGTCACGCGCGACAAGCAGCTCTCGGCTCAGTTCGAGCATTCCGTCGGCATCACCGAGACCGGCGTGGAGTTCTTCACCCTGTCGCCCAAGGGCCTGGTGAAGCCGCCTTACGATCTCGGCGAGACCAAGACACTCGCGACCGCGACGGCCTGATCACGCCTCGACGTTGAACGTCAGCCGCTGGATGCCGGCGCCGGGTTCAGGCGAGAGCAGGACCGTTCCCGCGAGCCGGCCGTTCTCGCAGAACAGCGTGAAGCGGCCGCTCAAGTCGTGGATGCCCTCGATCTTCTCGATCCTGCCCTCGCCCAGCTTCTGCTTCAGCTCGGCCAGCTCGCGATCTCGGAGATGCGCCGGCATGTCGGGCAGGAAGTTGACGGCGAGGACCGACTTCGCGACCTCGATGCGGCCGGCGTTGTAGGCCATGACGATCGCCTCGACCGCCCGCACCACGGCACGCGATGCCACGGGCGGCGGCGGCGCAGGCAAGGTCGAATGGACGATCTCAGCCAGACGTCTGGTCAGGGACGACATCGGCGCGTAGGTGCGGTTGCCGAACGCCATGATGCCGACGCCGTGATCGATCATCATCAGAACATGCGAGCCATAGCCCGGCAGACCGCCGGCATGATGCAGCAGGCGGCCGAGCAGCGGATCGGCGGTGTTGTTGAGGCCGTAGCCATAGGCGCTGGGCGCCGCCGGCCGCTCCGGATCGTGTGCGAAGGGCGGCGCATGGAACAGCCCCATCTCGCGCACGCTCGAACGGCGGACCGGGCCGGCCTCCGGATCGTCGCGTGGCGGCCATGCGCCCAGCAGGAAGGCGACATAGCGCGCATAGTCCGGCACAGTAGTCGCAAGCCCGCCCATCGCGCCCACCTCGCCGTCGGGCTCGATGCGCTCGCGAGACCATTGGCCGTCATCGAACCGGTAGGGCCACGCGTAGTCGCCGCGCGCGGCCGCGGGCGCATCGAACGTGGTGCGCGTCATGCCGAGCGGTTCCAGGATGGTGCGCGCGATGAACGCCTGGTACGGCATGCTGGCCGCGTTGGTGATGACCCGGCCGACCAGGCCGTAGCCGGTGTTGCTGTACTCGAAGGCGACGCCGGGCGGCCGGGCGAACAGGTTGCCATCGGCCATCAGCGCATCGAGTTCGCGCGGCGTCATGCCGAGCACGCGATCGCCCCACGGGTCGTCATAGACCTGGCCGCCGACATGGCTCAGCAGATGGCGCAGCGTGAGCGGCGGGCTGTCGCGTGTCGGTAGCGGCACCTTGGCGAACTGCGGCACATAGGTGGCGATCGGCGCATCGAGCACGAGCTTGCCCTGGTCGCGCAGCGCCAGGATCGCCAGCGCCGTCATGTTCTTGGTCATCGAGGCGATACGAAAGACGGTGTCGGGCCCGACCTTGCGCGCGCCCTCGATGTCGGCCAGGCCGAGGGACGTTATGTGGGCGAGGCGGCCATCCTGCACGATCCCGGCGACCAGGCCCGGGATCTGCTGCTCCTCGGCGAAGGCCGCAAGGGCCGTATCGATTTCGGCGAACATCGCCCCACCTTAGCCGCCTTTCCGCCGCGGTTGCATCGGATCGTTGGCCGCATGGGGAAGGCCAAGCGCGCAGCTCTGGAACAGGTGACAGGCGACGACGAGGCGCTCGTCGCGCTATTGGCCGCCGGCCTCCGCCTGCAAGCATCGGACAATCTCTGGCGCGTGAGCGGCAACACGCTCCCCCATCGCGCGCTGCTGCGCGAAGCGGGCGGCGCCTGGAACAGGCTCGACCAGTGCTGGGATTTTACGGGCGAGGACCCGACATCAAAGCTCGCAGCGGCGCTCGCCGCCGCGCCTGCCCCGGCGGCCGGCCACAACAGCGGCGAGGCCGCGCCCGAGACGCCGCACTACTGGGGCCATCGCGCCCGGGTCCGCGAGCGCGTGATGAAATCGGGCGTCGAGGCGCTGGCCGACTACGAGTTGCTGGAACTGCTGCTGTTCTATGCCATCGAACGCATCGACACCAAACCGCTGGCCAAGCGGCTGCTGGAGCGCTTCGGGACGCTGGGCGACGTGTTTGCGGCCGAGCCCGCGGCGCTGCGCGAATTCGAGATCGACCAGAAGACGCTGATCCTGTTCCGCACGGCGCGCGAGTCAGGCCGCCGCCTGGCCGAGCGCAAGGTCAAGGACATGCCGGTGCTGACCAACTGGCAGCAGCTCATCGATTACTGCCACGCGGCCCTGGCGCACGAGAAGACCGAGCAGTTCCGCATCCTGTTCCTCGACCGCAAGAACGTGCTGATCGCCGACGAGGTGCAGCAGCGCGGTACCATCGACCACACGCCGGTCTATCCGCGCGAAGTGGTGAAGCGGGCGCTGGCGCTCAATGCCGCCGCCCTGATCCTGGTGCACAACCATCCCACTCGCTCAAATCGATCACGTTGGATCACGCACAAGCACGCAGAATCACTAGGAAATTCGCGTATTTTTGGTCTTGCGTAGTGGGGGCGGTTTTGGCAAACTGGGGGCGGTTTAAGGGGTAGGAAACGGCATTCCGCTCCCAGCAAACGATCCCCGTTTCTCCTTGACCGATCCCAGTTGCGGGACAGGAGAAACGTGATGCCAAGCCTGACCGATACCGCGATCCGACATGCGTTGAAGCGCGTCGAAGCGAGCCAGAAACAAGAAAACCTTGCCGACGGCGAAGGGCGCGGGACCGGGAGGCTTGTCCTCGTCCTGAAGCCCATGCCTAAGCGCGTAACCGCCGACTGGATGGCGCAGCAATGGCGCGACGGTAAGCGCATCAAGAAGAAGATCGGCGCCTACCCGTCCATGTCGCTCGCCGAAGCGCGCGAGATCTACAAGCGCGACTACGCCGACGTCATCCAGAAAGGCCGGAGCATCA
Source organism: Reyranella sp. (assembly GCA_052386855.1). GTDB lineage: Bacteria > Pseudomonadota > Alphaproteobacteria > Reyranellales > Reyranellaceae > Reyranella. The sequence continues at coordinate 39,028 of JBQTJT010000014.1, read as the reverse complement.
GGATCGCGACCGATACGCGGCCCGGAACTGTCGCCGACCTGTTCGAGGGCTATGTCGCCTCGCTCAAGAGCGCAGGCAAGCCGTCGTGGAAGGAAACGGAAAAAGGCATGAACAAGATCGCCGACACGCTTGGCCGCAACCGTCTTGCGCGCGAGATCGAGCCCGATGAGATCGTCGAAGTGATCCGACCAATCTACGACCGTGGCGCGCGGGCGATGGCCGACCATGTCCGCGGCTATATTCACGCAGCCTTTGGCTGGGGCATGAAGTCCGACAACGACTATCGGAACACTTCGCCACGTCGTTTCCGGATTCCCTTCAATCCAGCCACGGGCATTCCAACCGAGCCCAAGGTCCAGGGCACTCGCTGGCTCGACGAAGACGAATTCGTGCGGCTTTATCGCTGGCTGGAATGCCCTGACACGCCTGTCACTCCTTCTTATCTGCGCGCCGTGCAGCTTCTCATGCTGACCGGGCAGCGGGTCGAGGAGATCGCTCGCTTCCATATCGACCAATGGGATACCAAGGAGCGGATCATCGACTGGTCAAAGACCAAGAACCTTCAGCCGCACGCCGTCCCGGTGCCGTCGCTCGCCGCCGAACTGATCGAATCCATCAAACCGAACGAATATGGCTGGTTCTTCCCCTCTGCGACTGACCCGTCGAAGCCTGTCAGTCACGGTACGCTTTACTCGTTCATGTGGCGCCAGCGCGATCGCGGCGTAATCCCCTATGTGACGAACCGCGATCTCCGTCGGACCTTCAAGACACTCGCCGGCAAGGCCGGTGTCTCCAAGGAAATCCGCGATCGTCTCCAGAACCACGCGCTTCAGGACGTCAGCTCCAAGAACTACGACCGCTGGAACTACATGCCCGAGAAGCGTGCCGGCATGGCGAAGTGGGACAAGTTCGTCCGCGCGATGCTGGCGAAGAAGAAAGGTGCCGACGCCTTGAAGAAGGCAGCGTGAGCGGTCGGCTTCTCGTGTTGGCCGCCGCGACCGCGACGCTCTGCTACGCCGCGCCGGCCCATGCAGATCCGTGCGAAGGCACTCTCCCCACGCGGGCCGGCGTCCAGTTCTCCGGCATCGTCCGATATGTGGGAGATGGCGACGGTCTCTGTGTCGGGCGAACGGCGGACCCCAATGAGTGGATTGAAGTCCGCCTCGCCGATTTCAACGCCCCGGAGCTACACACTCCCGGCGGTCCCGCGGCCAAGGCGGCGCTCGAACGCCTGGCCCTACAGCGCGAGGTCATATGCACATCCGAGCGCGGGCGCGGCGGCCGTGTCCGCTCCTTTGACCGCGTTATCGCGCGCTGCCGGATCAGCGGAGCCAATCTTGGCGACCTGCTGCGTCAGGCCGGCGTAGCCGAGGGCGGCAACTGATGCGATCCAGCTCACCATTGACTCCACATAGCTTGGAGGCTATATGACTTGGAACGTCAGACTGCATGATGCCTTCGAGGCGGAGTTTCTGGCTTTCGAGCGCGAGGTCCAGACCGAATTGCTGGCGGTCGCGAAGCTGCTAGGCGAATACGGCCCGCAGCTCGGTCGGCCCTATGCCGACACGCTCAAAGGCTCGAAACACGCCAACATGAAGGAGATGCGCTTCTCGGCCGCCGACGGCGAATGGCGTGCTGCCTTCGCCTTTGATCCCGAACGGAAGGCCATCCTTCTCGTCGCGGGCGACAAATCCGGCGGCAGCCAGAAGCGCTTCTATAAGCAGCTTATTGCAAAGGCGGACAGCCGGTTTTCCGCACATCTGGAAAACCTGAAGTCCGCAAAGAAGGACTGATCCGATGGGCCGGAGCCTGGACGAAATCATCGCTTCTCTACCCCGCGACCAGCAGGAGCAGATCGAAGCGCGCTACGAAGAGCTGAAGCAGGAGGTCGAGGGCCTCCGCGAGTTGCGGCAGATTGCCGGCAAAGCCCAGGCCGACATCGCGACGGCGCTGAACATCAAGCAGCCCTCGGTCTCGAAGATTGAGAAGCAGGCGGACATGTATCTCTCGACGCTTCGCAGTTATGTCGAGGCGATAGGCGGAAAGCTGGAACTAACCGTGAAGCTGCCGGCTCGTCCGGCATTCACGATCCACCATCTCGGTGATGTCGCCGCGCCGACCGGCAAGCCTACCGTCGCTCGGCGCAAGGTCGTTGGCTTGCGGTAGGAGCCCCGATGACGCGCCTGTTTGATGTCGATGGAGAGAATCTCGACCGCGGCTTCGTGAATCTCAGAGCGGCGGAATCCCGCCACGAGCAGCAGCTTCACGAGCTGATCGAATCGCTGTGGGCGACCTATGAGCCTTATGCTGATCCGGACTTCCCCCAGGGCTTCGCGCGCGATGTCGATGGCCGGTTCTGGGAAATGTACCTTGGCTGCACGCTACTCGAAGCGGGCCGCGCGCTGCTGCCTGTCGTCGAGCGTCAGCGCGCCGGCGGTCAACCGGATCTGTGCGTCGTAGAAGAGGGACGGCGCATCTGGATCGAAGCGATCACACCCGACGAGGGCGACCCCGGCCCTGATCAAATTGTGCGACCTGTCCCAATGAATGAAGGTGGTGGTCTCTCCGCCGCGCCGATCCGCCAGGCGCAATTGCGCACGACGAGCGCGTTCTGGACGAAGGCGCAGAAGATCGCACGCTACCTTGCTCAGGGCGTTATCGGCCCTGACGACGTGCGAATCATCGCCATCAGCGCAAGCCGCTTCGGTGTGTATGTCGCCGAAAGGCCCCTGCCGCTCATCATGACCTCGCTGTTCCCAATCGGCGATGCCTTCGTCACGATCGATCGGGAGACCGGCAATGTTGTCGAGGAAGGATTCCATTCAGCGCCCTTTATCGACCGCGAACGCGAGCCCATACCGCGCACGGCCTTTCTCGACGAACGGTTCGCTGACATCTCCGGCGTTCTCTGGTCGCGCGTCGGGCTCGGCAACCTTTCGCGCCAAGGCAGACCACTCACCTACGTCCATAATCCCCTCGCGCAGGTCCCGCTTCCGACGAACTGGGGCGTCTGGGATCGGGAGTTCGTCACCACGCCCCAGGGAGAGGCGTGGGAATCGTCGGACATCCTCGCACCCGAGCCATTGGCGGAAGCGTCGGCCGAGCAATGACGACGCTGATCGACGTCTGGAATCTCGACACCTTCGACGTGGCCTTGATGGAAGGGTTGCGCGATCAGCAGCAACTCCTCATCGACTATTTCGCGACGGATCGGACGAACTACCTGAAGCGCGAAGCTTCGGACCATAGGGGTCCGATCCCGTCCAACCCCTATGCCGGGGCCTATTACAGCTTCTCCGAGGACTTGATGGCGGTCATGCAAACCCGGACGATCCGGGCTTGGCATCACACGCGCATGACCGACCGCGAGGTCGAGACCGCCACGAGCAACGGGCTTTATCCGGCAACGCTCGAAACCTTGCGCGCGCGCCTAGCGGACCGCGTCGCGGATGGCGATTTCAGCTTCGATGAAGCCCGGGCGATCTTTGACGCGAGTCCCTTCCACAAAGACCAGTTCGGCTCACGAGCCGACAAGTTCTGGATGACGTCCCACCCGCACCGAATCGACGATGGCGGCGTGACCTCTCTGCTCGCCCATTGGGGCGGTGAATCCGCCTATTTCAATCACGACGACGGCGAGATCCTCGACAGGCTCTCGAACCTCGGCGCCCCGCGCGTCCTCGAAATCGCTGTCCCCCTCAATGTCACGCCCGACGCCTATTCAGCAGCCAAGGCGGTGATCGCGCTCTATGCGCGCTCGCTCGACTGTCACGCCGATTGGGGCGGGTTCGACCTATACGCTTCTTCGCACCTCGGCCCCGAAGCGCTGCTGCGCGTACATAGCGGCGGCGAGCCAGACTTCGCGACCCTCGGGCGGGGCTATCCAGCCGCCTTTCATGACCGGTTCGGTGACGATGCTTAGTTCGGCGACCCTGCGACTACCTGGATCATAGGAGCGCCTTTATCGAGCAGATCATCGAGGAAGTCTTCTCGTGAGGGGATCGGCCCGGCCTGAGTCGCCAGGATGAGCGCTTCGACGACCTGTCGCGCCAGTGAGCGCGCCAGGACACGTTCACTGGTCGAGATCGCCGCCATAGCGCGGCCGTGCAGGAATGCGCTCCTGACATTGAAAAGCGTCTCGTACTGGTCGGCATAGCCGCGATCTCCCAGCAGCCCGGCCACCCGTCCACGCATTCTTCTCGTAGGGCTCATTTTTTTGTGCCGGTCCGGGGCGACGCGAAAGCTCTTCTGATAGTCGGCCTGCAGGCCCAGAGCCGCCTCGATCGTGGTGATATGCGCCAGAAACTCATCGACACCCTCGGCCAGAAATGCGCGCACGAGGAAATGGGCGATCGGCGTTTCGAACAGGACGGTCCGCTTCGCCTGCTCCACGATCGCCCATCGATGTTGATCCCAAACGGCCACCTCTGTCCTGGCCTCGTCGGATAACCGTAATTCCAGGGGCCGCTCTACCTCCACCGTCCCGCCATAGCCGTCGTCATAAACGCGGTCTTCCCAGTTGAGCGTATCGGACGATGGCGGTGAGCTGGGGCGCACGAAGATGTCGTTGTCCACGGTATAAACCCACGGGACGCGGAAGCCGCGCCAGTCGACCTCCGGCATTGTCGACCAGCCTTCCCAGGGCGCCAGCAGGAAGAAGAACAGCGCGTCCTCGAGCGCACCCGGAAACCGCCCTTTGTGTGGTTCGATCTGGCCGAGATCCTGCCGCATGTCCATGAACAGCACGGGGACGGCACGCGCCTCCGGCTCCTTGTCGAGCGCCACCTCTTCCTCGACCACCAGCCAATGGAATTCCGAAAACCGATCGGCATCGAAATCGACGCCCTGAAACATGCGCTTCAGCCGCGTCGTGTCGACGAGCGCGCGAAGCTCGTCCGCCTTGAACTGGGCAACCCGCGCCGGCCCGAACGCAAGGGACGGAAGCTCCTCTGCCAGATCGAGCGGCGCGAGATGGACACGGCGCGCGTGGGTCGCGCGAAATGCTGTGTCGAGCCCTATCGCCGCCACCTCGACAGGAGACGCGAGATGCGCCGCGTCCGTGCGAAGCTCGCATGGCAGACCGAGCGAGCGCAGCGCCGTCGAGAGTGCGAAGGTCGGCCCCTCCTTCCCGGCATTGGGATAGCCGTCACGGCAGGCTTCACGCAGCCGCACGAACGCCGGTGCGGCGAGGAAATTGTCAGGCCCCGGCGGAGCCAGCCGCCACAGCTCCGCCATCGCGTGCAACATTGCCTCGCTCGGGCCTGGCTGTGCGTCGCTCATCAGGTGATCCGCAGTCGGCGCAAGAGCTTTGCCAGCATCGCTTCATACTCCTCGGGTTTCGAGAAATCGGCGTACATCTTGCCTTTCAGAAACTCTGGCAGCTCGCACGGCTCGTAGAGAAGCGGCAGCACGACAACCTCGCCGCTGGTGATCTCCCGATTCATTGCCACGTCGAGCTCCTTCTTCACCCAAGGGGCGTCGATCGACTTGGTCGAGAGCACGACGGCGATGTAGCGGCTGAGCTTCATGCCCTCGTCGATCTTGGCGATGAGCGAGTCACCAATGTCGATTTCGGCTTCGTCCAGCCAGACTCGCGGCACGCCATGAGCGAGCAGGTCGGTTCGCAGGCGACGCACGAACGGCTTGTCGACGCCGGTATGGCTCAGGAAAATCCCGTGATATTTCTCGTGGGCCGGGTCGGCCTTCTCCAGCGCCAGGCTATCCCGGACCAGTTGGTTCTCGGCGTCCGGCGACGTCGGCGGCGTCAACAGCCACCCGACCGTCATTCCAAGCGCCACGCGCCCGCCGAGGCTATAGCCCTCCGGCGTCGACGCGATCGAAGTTATCCCCTCGGCCGGGTCCGACAGGCACAAGGTCCAGCCCGTCTTCGACAGGACATCGAAATAGCGCACGAACGGGCTATCGTGATCGATCGCGCCCATCCGCCGCCCCTTCTTCACGAGCAGGTCCGAACGCTTCACAAGCCCGCCGACCTTCGGTGCGGCGTAGCCCAGATGGGTTTCGCGATAGCCGAAGAAGTTCATCCGCTTTGGCTCCGACAAGCACCAGACCACGGTGGCGCCGGCCGCGATCGCGGCCTCCATCTCCTTTTCCCGATCGTCAGCCAGGAAGGCGGAATCGATGTCGTAGCTGTCATTCTGGCGCTTGAGCTTCCCCAGCTCATTGGGTTCGTTCGAGAACTCCCCCTCCGCGCCGAACAGGAAATGAGAATAGCTCTGCGGATTGATGATGATCGTGTCGTACTCGTAGAGCGGAAACGCCGCGCGCGCCTTATCCACCCCAGCCTGGCACAGTCCGAGATTTTCAATCTCGACACCTTCGATCTTATCGCCGGTATATGTGACCCCGACCGTCAGCACGCGCTTCATCAACTCTCCCCTTTATTGTCTTCTGTGGTCTCGCCCGATGATGCGCCCAGCCCCACAGTCTCACCCCGAGACCGGGACCGGCCTCACGTCCTTGACCTCGCCGCGACTTCCGACCAGCGCGATCTCGATGCCGGCCAGCGCGCAACGCGGCGCCAGTCGCTCCGCCAGTCGCAAGGTGCCTTCCGTGAATGGGACGACGGCCACTTGCCGTCCTTGCGACGGCGTCGCCATCAACATGCCAACCGTCTCGCACAAACCCTTGTAGAGTCGAGACACCTGGCCCGAATGCCTCGTGTTGATGATCCCGCCCTTGCATTCGGCGGAGATGACGTGGTTGCCGACCTCTGCGACCACATCACCCAGCCCCGACTTTGGATTGACGGTGATCTGCTGGCCCGCGGCGTTCCGGTATGTGCCGCCATAGCTGGTGGTGCCGACGCTCGAGATCTTGATGAAGTCGCGCCGAAGCAACCAGGCGGCGAAGTCGAATTGCTTGCCGTGCTCTCCATCGGGGTGAACACGGACGTGCTGGGTATCCTGCGTCCGTAACAGGTGCATGGCATAGGCGATCATGACCGCGCCTTCGTAGAGATGGTGTTCGTGTTCGCCGTCGGATTTTCCGACCCGGTTTGGCGGCGGCGACAGCGCCGTAACGAGATCCTCGAAATCCATGACAATCCTCCCCGGCCGTTAGTGTAGCTGATGGGCCGAGAGTAATCGTCCTTCAACGCGGAATGGCTCAAGCTACTGGTAGCAGATTGAGCCGCCGTTCGTCCGCACTCTTTCTTCGCGCAGAACGTCCGAAACCTTAGGACCGCCCGGAGGGGAAAGCCTTCCCCTGCGTCCGAGCCTTGCGTCTCGGCCGACCCCTTCTGCGGGAGGCCCCGCAACGCCCCTTTTAGAGGAAGAGGACGGACCGGCTTTGCCGTGACGGGTTGAGGGCTGGAGAAGAGGTCTCCGGCGCCCGTCATGGAGATTGGTCCCATGACCCAGGTTTCGGTTCTAGACGCCCGCCGCGACACCAGCGGCGGCTACAAAGTGGATGTCGGCCGCGGCGAGCGAATCGGCCGCGTCTCGTCGGAATGGTTTTCCCGGCCCGCAGACGAGCGCTACCTGTCGCTGTCCGAGCTGGCGCGGGCCGTCCGTGACCGCGCAGATCGCAGCCGGACCCGCGTGGCGGAAAGCGCCCTGATCCATGTCGAAGCGAACCGCAGCGACCCGGAACGGCTGGCGTTGATCCTGCCGGGCACGGATACGCCCATCGCCCCGACCCATTGGAGCTTCGGCCAACTGGCCAGCCTGGTCGGCGCGCCGGCAGCCTATCTGCGCCAGCTTCCCGCGCCGCTCGCCGCGATCAACCTGCAATACGGCCTGACGTCCAATCGGGCAGAGCAGATCAAGACGCTGGAAACCGATACTGGCCGTGTCGAACTGCGCGCCGTCACTGGCCCGGACTACGGCCGCATCTACGATCACGAACTGGTCGAGGCCGTGCAGCGCATTGCCGGCAACGGCACGGGCGACACACGTTGGAAAGTGCCCGGCGTGCTCGACTGGTCGACCGGCATCTACAATCCGCGGGTCGACATCACCAAGGATACGACCACGCTCTATGCCTCCGACCGCGACGTCTTCCTGTTCCTGGTCGACGACCTGAATCCGATCGAAGCTGGCCGCCTGCCTGACGGCTCGCCGGATCTCTACTTCCGGGGCTTCTACTGCTGGAACTCCGAGGTCGGCGCCAAGACGCTTGGCATGGCGAGCTTCTATCTGCGCGCGGTTTGCCAGAATCGAAATCTCTGGGGCGTGGAGGATTTCGAAGAAATCACCATCCGCCACAGCAAATATGCCGCCAACCGGTTCGCGCACGAGGCGGCCCCGGCGCTGCTGAACTTCGCAAACTCCTCGCCCCTGCCATTCGTCAACGGCATCAAGGCCGCCCGCGAGCGGATCGTCGCCAGAACCGACGAGGACCGCACCGACTTCCTGCGTCGCCGCGGCTTCTCGAAGGCCGAGACCGGCAAGATTATCGACACGGTGTTGGCCGAGGAAGGACGACCGCCCCAGAGCATCTTCGATTTTGTGCAGGGCATCACCGCCGTTGCGCGCGACAAGCCCCATCAGGACGCCCGCCTCGACATGGAGGCCAAGGCGAAGAAGCTGCTCGATCGAGCCGCCTGACCTCCGCAAAGCCGGAGATGCGGTTTTCCGTGTCTCCGGCTTTGCGCTTCCGCGTGTCCCCCAATTCCGTTCCGTGGCGCTGCCCCCTTTAGAGGAAGAGGGCGGCGCTTCGCTCCGTGACGGGTTTAGGGCTGAGAGAGAGTCTCTCGGCGCCCGTCGCGGAGACTACCCGATGGCTACTGCCGTTCAGAAGATCACCCTGTCGTCCTCGCGCGACATCCCTTTCAACAAGCTGGTCCTGTCCCAGTCCAACATCCGGCGCGTGAAGGCCGGCGTCTCGATCGAGGACCTCGCCACCTCGATCGCGCGTCGCGGCCTGATCCAGAGCCTCAGCGTTCAGCCGGTCGTCGATGCCGATGGCGTCGAGACCGGCATGTTCGAGGTCCCGGCTGGCGGCCGACGCTTCCGCGCCCTCGAACTGCTCGTGAAGCAGAAGCGCCTCGCCAAGATCGCGCCGGTGCCCTGCATCGTGCGCGACCGCGACAGCGAGATCCTCGCAGAGGAAGTTTCGCTCGCTGAGAATATTGAGCGTGCCCCGCTTCATCCGCTCGATCAATTCCGCGCCTTCCAGGACATGCGCGCCAAGCACATGACCGAGGAGGAAATCGCCGCAGCGTTCTTCGTCCCGGCCAATGTCGTGAAACAGCGGCTGCGCCTTGCGGCGGTCTCACAGGCGCTCCTTGACGTCTATGCCGAGGACGGCATGACGCTGGAGCAACTCATGGCCTTCACGGTCTCCGATGACCATGTACGCCAGGAGCAGGTCTGGGACGCGATCAAGGACGCCTGGTCCAAGGAGCCCTATCAGATCAAGCGCATGCTGACCGAGAAGACGGTGCGGGCATCCGACAAGCGCGCTGTGTTCATCGGGATCGAGGCTTATGAGGCGGTGGGCGGCATCGTCATGCGCGACCTTTTCCAGTCCGACGATGGCGGCTGGCTTCACGACCCGGCGCTCCTCGATCGGCTTGTTGGCGAGAAGCTGAAGGCTGAAGCCGAGACCATCGCTGCGGAAGGCTGGAAGTGGATCGAGGTGGCGGTCAGTTTCCCTTATGACGCGGCACGCGGCCTGCAGGAGATCGCCGGCACGGCCCTCGATCTGACGGCGGCGGAGCAGGCGACCATCGACGCGCTGAACGCCGAGATGGCCAGGCTTGAAGCCGAATATCAGGACGCCGACGAGCTGCCGGACGAGGTCGATCAGCGTCTCGGTGAAATCGAGACCGCGCTCGCGAGCTTCGAGGATCGCCCGATTCACTACGAGCCGGCCGATATCGCCATCGCCGGCGTATTCGTCAGCATCGACGCCGACGGCTCGCTCACGGTCGATCGCGGCTTTGTCCGGCCCGAGGATGTCCCTGTCATCCCAGTCGACGGCGACGGAGACACCGGGTCGGGGACCGATGGCGTATCGAGCGAGCCCGAAGGCCCGACGGTGCAGCGCGCCGTCATCACCATCGGGGGCCAGCCCGCCGAACCGGAAGATGACGACGAGGACGACACCATCAAGCCGCTGCCCGAACGCCTGGTCATCGAGCTGACCGCCTACCGCACACTCGCGCTGCGTGATGCCGTCGCCAACAACCCGCACATCGCCATGACGGCGCTGCTGCACAAGCTCGTCTCGGACCGGTTCATGACCCGGATGTATGCCGGAGCCATGGAGGCGGGGGTGAAGCACATCTACTTCCCCGTCCAGGACGAGGCGCTGAAGGACAGCCCCTCAGCGCGGGCGGTGCAGGAGCGTCACGACGCCTGGGCCGCCGACATCCCGAAAGACGACGACGCACTTTGGGATTGGCTCGCCGGCCTCGACGATACAAGCCGCATGGCGCTGCTGGCGCACTGCGTCAGCTACGGCGTGAACGCGCTCTACGAGCGGCCGAATCCGCACAGCTCCAGCGGCGTGTCGCAGCATACGCTCGACATGCGACTGGCCCAGGCCGACCGCCTGACGCGGGCGACCGGGCTCGACATGGTGGAGGCTGGCTGGCGTCCGACATTCGGCAACTACCTCAATCGCGTTACGAAGCCGCGCATCCTCGAAGCGGTCCGCGAGGCGAAGGGCGAACAAGCCGCCCAGCTCATCGACCATCTGAAGAAGGGCGACATGGCCAAGGAGGCCGAGCGCCTGCTCGCCGACAGCGGCTGGCTGCCCGAACCGCTGCGCCTCGCTGATCTTGCCGATCGGCCTGACGTCGGCGAGGCCGGTGACACCGAAGCGTTGCCGGACTTCCTCGCCGGTGACGATGACGAGGTGACCGAGGCCGATGCGGACGCCTCCGACCTGATCGCCGCCGAATAGGCCCCTTGGCGGGGAGCGACGCCGATCGCTCCCCGCCGCATTTTTCAAGGAGCCTTCAGATGGATACCTCCATCATCGATGTGCCGCGCCGCGTCGTCTTCCAGTATCTCGTTCCCGTTCACGTCGAGGTCGAAGATGGCCTCGTCTGCCGCGTGACGGTGATCGACGAAACACCCGTGCGTCACCCCACCGTCGTCGAGGGCGACAGCGCCGATCTCCACGAGGCCGTCGGCGCATCCGACGACGGGCAGCCATGGCCGTCCTGGAAGTTCGGCTACTGACCCCACCACATCCTTTCATCCACCTCGAGCCCGGCCACGCGCCGGGCTCTTTTCGTTTCAGGAGACCGCCGTGGCGGAGTATTTCACACGCTTCTCATGCCTGCTGGATGTGGGCACGGTCGAGAACGCAGCGCGCGCCCTCGACATCTACAACGACCTGATAGCGCAGAACGCCGCCGAAGACCCTCCGGCCGAACCGTTCCTGCTTTCGATCGAACCGGAACATGGCCCCACGCGCCTCTGGATGCGCGATCCGGGCACCGCCGACCCCCAGCTCCTCATTACCTTCGTGACGCGCTGCGCAGAGGCGTTTGGCCTCGCCGGACGCTGGGGTTTCCAATGGGCCGGCATCGCGTCCGAGCCGCGCATCGACGGCTTTTCCGGAGGCGCCCATCTCCTCGACCTGACGACGGGGCAGACCATCGAATGGATGAGCAGCGGCGGCTGGCTCGCCGACCGCCTCGCTGCGGGAGGCGCGACATGAGCATCCCGGATCATGCGCGGGACAATTCCAGACGCTGCTCCGCGCTGCGGCCGATGGTGCCCTGGCGCTGATGGAATGCGCCGACGCCGCAACCGGAGAGACCCGCTACGTCATCTGCGCGGTCGGCCGCGATGATGGCGACTACGTGTTCACGCCGTTCGGTCACCTCGCCGACGGCGATCCCTACGAGGCGTACACGCCTCCGAATGGCGGCTCCTGCATCGCGGATTGATCCGCTACCAGACCGCCACTTCCCACTGGCCGTTCACGCGCGCGAAGCCGACCGGCCTGTTCTGCGGTGTGGCGTTGGCCCGGGTCGTATCCATCGTGAGCTGCGTCATGCATGTCACGCCAGGACCGACGCCACCTGGAGAACAATCGCCGAGCTTCAGAGTCGCATTGGCGAGCGAGGTTCCCGTGAAGAGGCGATGGCGCCGCACGGCGGCGATCGCCTCTTCCTCGGTCGGCTGCGCGACGCCGGCGACGGCGGCGGCCGACGATCCGCCCGGCGAAATCATGGGGCGCGCCATGAACCCAGCGCCAAACCCCACCACCAGGCATCCCGCCGCCACCGTGCCGATCGCGCTTGCCTTCATGTCCGTCTCTCCCTTGACCCCGCTCAGTGAAGCGCACGCGTCCTCGATCGTCGAGGCCGCCGCCCGCCATGTGTTGGATGACGGAGTGTAGCGGCGCGCGGCCGACCTCGGAAGACGAAGCGGTCAAAAGGTCATCGCGCGCGCCAGAGTGAGAGGTTGGCCGGGACGGGTTCGAGCCGGTGCGGTCGAGAGAGAGCGCCTGCCGGCTCCTCCGTTTCCGCTCTCCCGAGGTGCCCTTCATGACCATCGCTTCCGCATCCGCGGCCGCTCCCGCCGCGTCGTCTCCGCTTGCCGTGAGCCCGCCGCCCGCCGCCATCCTCGCCGCGGCCCAACACCTTCTCCCGCATCTCGAACGCGGCCAGCCCGTCGATGCCGTAACCTTGCGCGGCGCGATGGAGGCAGCCTTCGGCGCTTCCGACACGTGCGGCGCCTGGGACTGGAAGACGGCTTACGAAGCCTGCGAAGCGGCGACCGTGCTGTTTCTGCGCAAATACGGAAAGGCGGTTTTCCGCAAGTCCGGCTCTCCGACCGCCAGTCTCCCCATGCTGACCAAGATCGCGAGCCTGATGCCGACGCATACGCGGCGCTCGGAAGAGACGCAGGCCTTCCAGCAGTTCTCTACGCCGGTGCCACTCGGTCTCGCTGCGATTGCCGCCGCCGCGATCACACCCGCGGACTGCGTGCTGGAGCCCTCGGCCGGAACCGGGCTGCTCGCCATCCTCGCCGAGATCGCTGGGGCGAGGCTAATGCTCAACGAGCTGGCCGACACGCGCGCAGGCCTTCTGTCCTCCCTCTTTCCGGCCATCCCCGTCACACGCTTCGACGCAGCCCAGATCGACGATCACGTCGATGCGACAGCGGTGCCGAGCGTCGTGTTGATGAACCCGCCATTCTCGGTGATGGCGAACGTCTCCGGCCGCATGGCCGAGGCCGCCTATCGCCACGTCGCCTCGGCGCTGGCGCGTCTGGCGGATGGCGGACGGCTCGTGACGATCACGGGCGCCAGCTTCGCGCCCGACGCACCGGCCTGGCGCGACGCGTTTGCCCGGTTGCAGGAGCGCGGACGTGTCGTGTTCACCGCAGCCATCGACGGCGCAGTCTACGCCAAGCATGGCACGACCATCGAGACCCGGCTGACTGTCATCGAAAAGAAACCTGCCGACGATTGCACGGTCTTTCCGCCATCCGCCGGTATTGCGCCCGATGTCACGACGCTGCTCGGCTGGATCGAAGCCCAGCTTCCCGCACGCCTACCGGTCGCGCTGCCGAAGGTCGATTTGGCCGCTTCCGTGCCGCGCACCGTGCGCGGCTATCTCGCTCGCGCCGCATCATCGCCGGTTGCCCGTTCGATCGCCGAACCCGAGGGCGTCGAACTCGCCTATGAGATCGTCGACTGGACGCCTCCCGAGGGTGGCCGGCTAACCGATGCCATCTACGAGGAATACGGCCTTCAGGCGATCCGTATTCCCGCCGCTCAGGCGCACCCGACCAAGCTGGTCCAGTCTGCCGCGATGGCCTCGGTCGCGCCGCCGAAGCCGAGCTATCGGCCCCGGCTGCCCGCCAGTATCGTCACCGACGGCATCCTGTCCGACGCCCAGCTCGAAACCGTCATCTATGCTGGCGAAGCCCATGGCGAATTCCTCGCCGGGGCCTGGACCGTGGACGAGACCTTCGATCTCGTCTCGGCTGCGCCGGACGATGCGCAGAACGCAGTGCGCTTCCGTCGCGGCTTCATGCTCGGCGACGGCACCGGCGCCGGCAAGGGCCGCCAGGCAGCCGGCATCATCCTCGACAACTGGATGCGCGGACGGCGTAAGGCGGTCTGGATCTCCAAATCCGACAAGCTGCTGGAGGACGCGCAGCGCGACTGGTCGGCCCTCGGAATGGAACGCCTGCTGGTGACGCCGCTGTCGCGCTTCCCGCAGGGCAAGCCGATCACGCTCGGCCAAGGCGTCCTATTCACCACCTATGCCACGCTACGGTCCGACGACCGCGGCGAGAAGCTTTCTCGTGTCAAACAGATCGTCGAATGGTTGGGCTCCGATTTCGATGGAGTGATTATTTTCGACGAGAGCCACGCCATGCAGAACGCCGCTGGCGGCAAGGGCGAACGCGGCGACGTCGCTGCCTCGCAGCAGGGCCGTGCGGGCTTGCGGCTCCAGCACGCGCTTCCGAATGCGCGTGTCGTCTATGTCTCCGCGACCGGCGCCACCACGGTGCACAATCTCGCCTATGCGCAACGGCTTGGCCTGTGGGGCGGCGAGGATTTCCCCTTCGCCACGCGCGCCGAATTCGTCGAAGCGATCGAGGATGGCGGCGTCGCGGCGATGGAAGTGCTCGCACGCGATCTGCGCTCGCTCGGCCTCTACACCGCCCGGTCGCTCTCCTATGACGGCGTCGAATATGAACTGGTCGAGCACCAACTCACCCCCGAGCAGACGCGCATCTACGACGCCTATGCCGGGGCGTTCGCGATCATTCACAACAATCTCGACGCCGCGATGCAGGCCGCCAACATCACGGGCGATACCGGCACGCTGAACCGGCAGGCGAAGTCCGCCGCCCGCTCGGCCTTCGAGAGCGCCAAGCAGCGCTTCTTCGGCCACCTGCTCACGAGCATGAAGACGCCGACCCTGATCCGTTCGATCGATCAGGACCTGGCCGATGGCCATGCCGCCGTCATCCAGATCGTCTCCACCGGCGAGGCTCTGATGCAACGCCGGCTGGCCGAGATCCCGACCGAGGAATGGAACGACGTCCGCGTTGACATCACGCCGAGGGAATATGTCCTCGATTACCTCGCCCATTCCTTCCCGGTGCAGCTCTACGAGCCGTTCACCGATAGCGAGGGCAACCTGTCGTCGCGGCCGGTCTATCGCGCTGGCCAGCCCGTCGAGAGCCGCGAGGCCGTCGCACGCCGGGATCGCCTGATCGAGACGCTGGCCAGCCTGCCGCCGGTCCCCGGCGCGCTCGACCAGATCGTCCAGCGCTTCGGCACCGACATCGTCGCGGAAGTCACCGGCCGATCGCGGCGGATCGTCCGCAAGTCGGGTGCCGACGGCAGGGGCGAACGCCTCGCCGTCGAGAACCGCGCCGCCTCTGCCAATTTAGCGGAAACCTCCGCCTTCATGGATGACTTGAAGCGCATCCTGATCTTCTCGGATGCTGGCGGGACCGGGCGCAGCTATCACGCCGATCTGTCGGCGCGGAACCAGCGGCTCCGCGTCCATTACCTGCTCGAACCGGGCTGGAAGGCGGATGCCGCGATCCAGGGGCTCGGCCGCACCAACCGCACCAACCAGGCGCAGCCACCACTGTTCAGGCCGATCGCCACCGATGTGAAGGCAGAGAAGCGCTTCCTGTCGACGATCGCCCGCCGGCTCGACACGCTGGGGGCGATCACGCGCGGCCAGCGCCAGACTGGCGGACAGGGCCTCTTCCGCCCCGCGGACAATCTGGAATCGCACTATGCGCGCGATGCGCTGCGCCAGCTCTATCTCCTGCTCGTGCGCGGCAAGGTCGAAGGTTGCTCGCTGCAGATGTTCGAGGACGCCACTGCCCTGAAGCTGATGGACGACAACGGCATCAAGGACGAGCTGCCGCCGATCACCACCTTCCTCAATCGGCTTCTGGCGCTGACCATCTCGCTACAGGGCATCCTGTTCACCGCCTTCGAGCAGCTCCTCAACGCCAAGATCGAGGGCGCCATCACCAGCGGCGTCTATGACCTCGGGCTGGAGACGCTCCAGGCCGAGAGCTTCATCGTCACCGACCGTCGCACCATCCATGTCCATCCAGGCACCAGCGCCGAGACGCAGTTGCTCACTGTCACCCGGCGCGAACGCAACCGTCCGACCTCGCTCGACGGCGCGTTCGATCTTCTCGCCGACCCGCGCACAAAGCTGCTGGTCAACGGCCGCTCCGGCCGAGCCGCCGTACAGGTTCCAGCATCGTCCATCATGCTCGACGATGGCGAGATCGAGCGTCGCGTCGCGCTGATCCGCCCGATGGAACAGCACCATGCCACCCTCCGCTCGATGGACGAGAGCCATTGGGAGGAAGCCGATCGGAACAGCTTCGTGGAGGCCTGGACCGCTGAGATCGCCGAGGTGCCGGAATTTTCCGATAGCACCATCCACATCGTCGCCGGCCTGCTGCTGCCGATCTGGAAGCGGCTGCCGAACGAGTCGACGCGGGTCTATCGACTCCAGACCGACGCGGGCGAGCGCATCATCGGCCGCCGCGTCTCGCCGGCGTGGGTTGCGGGCGCAATGGCAACGGGGGCGAGCACGTTGACCCCTGACGACGCCTTCACGGCGTTGATGGATGGCCGCACTATCCTCGACATCGCTGAAAGCATGCAGCTTCGCCGCGTCCGCGTCATGGGCGCCAACCGCATCGAACTGTCGGGCTTCACCGACGCGATGCGCGACCGCCTGCAGGCCTATGGCCTGTTCAGCGAGATCATCTCGTGGAAGCTGCGCTTCTTCGTACCGACCGACGCTACCGGCCCCGCGATCCTCGGCAAGGTGCTCGAGCGCTTCCCTGTCGAGCGCGTCGGCGAGCGGGAGGCGGCGTGATGGCACGGCAGGACGCCTCCGAACTAGCGATCCGTCTCGGCCGACAGGCCGATGCGGTGTGCCGTAATTATCTCTCCGCCGGTCACCGGGAGGGCCGATATTGGCTGGTCGGCGATGTGCGCAACACGCCCGGCCGCTCCATGTTCGTCCGGCTGAAGGGTGGCGACACCGGCAAGGGCGCGGCCGGCAAATGGACCGATGCCGCCACCGGCGAGCATGGCGATCTCCTCGACGTCATCCGTGAGAGCTGCGGCCTGGTCGACTTCAAGGACGTCGCCGATGAGGCCCGCACCTTCCTGTCGATGCCACATCCCGAACCGGACCGACCGCATGCTGGCGAGCGCAAAGCACCGGCTCCGACCGGATCGCCCGAAGCGGCGCGACGGCTCGTCGGGATGTCGCAGCCGATTTTGGGCACTGTCGTAGAAGCGTATCTACGGGAACGTGCGATTACGGTTTTGCACAGAACCGGATCGCTGCGTTTCCACCCCCGATGCTATTACCGGCCCGACGAGCATTCCCCGACCGAGACCTGGCCGGCGATGATCGCCTCCGTCACCGATCTGGCTGGCCGGATCACCGGCGCACACCGTACCTGGCTTGCTCCGGACGGTTCGGACAAGGCGCCGATCGATACCCCGAGGCGCGCGATGGGCGATCTTCTCGGGCACGCGGTCCGCTTTGGTGTACCGGGCGACGTAATGGCGGCCGGCGAAGGCATCGAGACGGTGCTGTCGCTGCGATGCGTCTTGCCCGACATGGCGATGGCGGCGGCGCTCTCGGCCGCCCACCTCTCCGCCATCCTGTTCCCCGAGACATTGCGCAGGCTCTACATCGCGCACGACAACGATCCGGCCGGCGACGGCGCGATGACGACGCTCATCGAACGGGCGAACGCCGCCGGGATCGAGGCGATCGTCGTGTCTCCGAGACTGGGCGACTTCAACGAGGATCTGCGAACACTGGGACTGGAGAGCCTGCGGGCAGCGGCGCGGGTGCAGATCGCACCGCAGGACGTCGCGCGCTTCATGGCACTGGCGGCATAGCCGGAAGGGAATGCTGATGACGGCAACGCCGTCGCCGGCATCGCTCGGACGCTCCCAAGTGTCGGGGAGAGCCGCAACCCGGCCTTCGAGAGGGCGATCGGCCAGCAAACGGCCCGGACCAACAACGTCGGCGCCCGACTATTTTCCGGCGGCCCTTCGGGCCTTTCCATCGCGAAGCAAAATAGCCGTCCTTCGCCGTCCTCCGCTGCGCTCCAGCCCTTCGCTTCGCTCCGGGTGCAGGTCCGGTCCGCCTGCCGGCTTTCGTCGCCAGAAGGCCGCGAGGGTCGCGGTCACACCGACGAAGGAGCATCTCGATGAGCGAGCACGACGACAGCTACGAGCCGCATCACGAATCATCCCCCACCGACCACGTCCTGTCCGAACTTCAGCTTTATGGCTACCGTCCCTTTGCGGACGAACCCGACGGGAGGCCGCTACCCGAGGGCAACCAAGTCGCCGGCGCCATCGCCGATATCTTCGACGCCCTGATCGTCACCCTGGAAGACACCCGCCTCGAGCCCGACCTCGACGATCTTCTCTGGTCGACTGTCAACGTCTTCCACCGCGCCACCGACCGGATCGAGCGCGAGCTTGACGACAACGAGCAGGCGCAGCGCCGCGGGCAACGCGAACAGGACGGCTCCGAAGTGAAGGCGGTCGAGCTGGAGCGCCTGACGGCCGAAGGGCAGACGATGATCGAGCGTCGCAACGCCTTCGAGCTGATGCGCGACCAGGCCGCCGAGCGTTACGAACGGCACACCGGCTCACCTTGGCGTCCCCGCAGCGGATCGATGGTCAACCACCGCAACCTGACCTCGGCGATGATCGACAGCCGCGACTTCCTCGCCGCAAAAAAGCGCGCCGACAACGAGGTTCTGCTGCCGGCCGGGCCGAAGATCGCCATCACTGGCGGGCTCGATTACAACGACCACCGGCTGATCTGGGCGAAGCTCGATCAGGTCCACGCCAAGCATCCCGACATGGTGCTGATCCACGGCAAATCGCCTAAGGGCGCCGAAAAGATCGCCTCCCGCTGGGCCGACCACCGCAAAGTGCCGCAAGTCGGATTTGCGCCTGACTGGACGAAACACGCCAAGGCGGCCCCGTTCAAGCGCAACGACCAGATGCTCGACGTTCTGCCGATCGGCGTCATGCACTTCCCGGGCACCGGCATTCAGGACAACCTCGCCGACAAGGCGAAGAAGCTCGGCATCCCGGTCTGGAAATTCGGCACGGGTGGCGCGTGAGCGCCATCCACTATCCCAGCATCTCGGGCCGGAATTGGGACCGCCGGCTGATGATCTTGCCGGATACCATGAACACACCGTCGCCGGTATAATGCAGCGTCTCGGGATGCTTCGGCGACGACGCGACGTGCGCCTTCACCACCTTGAAAATGAAGAAACTGTACTTCTCGACCAACGCATCGTCGTGCAACTGGCATTCGAAGCTCGCATGGCACTCACCGATCAGCGGCGCATCGACCTCGTCGGCGTTTTCGGCCGTCAGCTCAAAATGGGCGAACTTGTCGATTTCGCTTCCAGACGTATTGCCGATCCCGACCACCGTATCGGTCAATGCGGTTGTCGGCAGGTTGATCACGCATTCGCCGCTGTTGCGGATCATCTCGAAGCTGTGATTGCCGCCGGAGATCATCAGGCCGACGAGTGACGGCGAGAACTCCAGGATCGTCTGCCAGCCGAGCGTCATGATGTTGGTCTTGCCCTGCCACTTCGAGGACACCAGCACGATCGGGCCTGGCTCCAGATAGCGGCGCACCTGACCGACGGGGAAATCGCTCTTCTTCGGGATCTTCGTCATGCAGCAGCCTCGCAGACAGTTACTCGTGTCGCATCATAGCGCCCGGTGTCGGCGGTATCACGACCGGTGAGACGTTTGGCGGACCCGGCAGATGCATCGAAGTCCAATCCTCTGGCGGCTGCCCTGACCGACGGAAAGCCACCCCCGCATCCATTCGCTGATCCTTGGTCCGGCCGAGGGCCTGACGCCATCAACCCGTGAAGGGTCGGCTATGCGAGCATGCCGCCGCTTTGCTTCGCTTACGCGGTGATTGCGGCCCTTGGCCGGACACATCGGGCGCCTGTCACGCGGGGGATGGTCCCCCGCCTCCAAGACAGGAGCCGGTACAATGTCCCTCAACGACGCACATGCCTACGCCTTCAGCCTCGCCACGACCCTCATGGTCGCGATCATCATCTTCAAGGCAGGCGACGGCACCCATTCTGTCACGCCCATTACCGAGTTCGACGGCGACGCCGAGGTCGTAGCGGAGATCGATCCCTTCGCCCCCTGATAGGGGCGTCGCCAGTCGAGGATGCAGAAATCGAACCGATTTCCGCTCCCGTCGACGGACATCTTCGGCTATACTTCAGATCGCGCCGTGGTGGTGGTGGAAGGCGCGACCGTCAGACCTTTATCTCACGGAGACCACCGCCATGATCTTCATCGGTATCCTCGCCAGCATCGCCGCAATCGGCGGCCTGTGCTGGCTGTTGTTCACACTGGCTGTCTTCGCGCTGCCGTTCTTCGCGGGCGTCAGCGCCGGAACATGGGCCTATCAGACTGGCGCCGGCTGGCTCGGCGCGACCATCGTCGGCCTCGTCGCCGCCGCACTGACACTCGGCCTCGGGCAGTTCTTGCTCGCCTTCATCCGTCCGCTCTGGATACGCTTCGCGATCGCACTCGCTTTCGTCGCGCCCGCGGCGCTCGCCGGCTACCATGCGACGCATGGCATCGTGAAACACACCATGCCCTCCGACACCTGGCAGATCATCTTCTCCGTCATCGGCGCAATCGCCGTTGGCGTCACGGCGCTGATCCGCGTGGCAGCGATGGCCGCGCCCGGGCCACGCGGCCAGAACGTCGCGCGCGCCTGACATCGTTGCTGGCGACGACAGGACAGTAGCTGATGTCTTACGTCTCGCGTTCTTCGTCGGGCGGAGTGCATTCGCGATGGCGTTGGTCGGGTCGCGGCTAGCCCAAGCCAACGCGCCGTTCCCTCAGTGAGCGGTACTGGAAGCGACGCCATCACAGCACTACCGACGGTACGGGTGGCAAGAGGGTGCGATCCCGTGCGCGACTTGCGGGAACCGATAGGACATTGGGTCTCACGGAGCCGGGTGACATCGCGATGTCTGGATGTCGCCACGGTCATATCGGTCCAGGGTGGTCGCCACATTCTCCTGTGATGCGTCTCTGTCAGGTCGACCGCTCCAAAACGGCCTCTTCAATGGCCTGATCTGGCCGAAGGTCGGCTGCGCCTCGATCGCCTATGCCGCAACAGCGGCGTCGAAACTTTCTTCCCCTGCCGGCTGCGCCGTCATTCCTCGCGAGCCAAGAAAGCCCCTCCTTTGCTGTCAGGCCCCTGCGGGGTGCGCCGTCAATCGCCTCCGGCCTGTCGATCGCCATCGAGGCTGCAATGGTGCGGGCTCGGAACAGAGTTCAAGGAGAACTACCATGGCGACCATCGGCACCTTCAAGAAGACCGGCAACAACGAGTTCACCGGCGAAATCGTCACCCTCAGCCTCCAGACCAAGAACGTCCGCATCGTCCCCGAAGCCCGCGCCACCGGCGAGAACGCCCCCAGCCACCGCATCTTCGTCGGCCGCGCCGAGATCGGCGCCGCCTGGTCCAAGACCTCCAACGAGGGCCGCGCCTATCTGGGCCTGAAGCTCGACGACCCCAGCTTCAACGCCCCGATCTACGCCAACCTCTTCGACGACGAGGAAGGCGAGGGCTTCAGCCTCATCTGGTCCCGCCCGAATCGCCGCAACGGCGACTGAGGTCAGCGTGACGCCCCGCCCGGTCAGTCCGGGCGGGGCCGATCGCTTTTTGGGCGACCGAATCAGTTTGAGTTCCAGGGACTGTCAGTCCGGGCCGTAAAGGGAGTATCAGGTAGCATCGATCCGCAAGAACGACTATTATAGTCGTAGTTCTGGTGTGCGCGTCGGTCTGAGTGGGAGGTGATCATGCATGATCACCGCCCGACAATCGCGGGCCGCACGCGCGTTGCTCGGATGGAATCAGGAGACGCTCGCTGACAAGGCCCAGGTATCACTGACCGCGCTGAAGCGCCTCGAATCCGCAAGCGCGCTCGAGGTGTATGAGACCACGCGCGATCAGGTGCGTCGGGCGCTTGAAGGCCACGGCATCCTCCTCCTGACCACCGACCAAGGCGAAGGAGTGATGGTGGTTCGTGGGAAAATCGACAAGCGATAGCGTCTCCCTTGCCAACCGCATGCCTTCGGTACGCCGTTGCCATCACCGGCGCAGATTTTGCTGCGATGCAACCGACACACGGTTAACAAATGCCACCAGAATGGATAAGAATGACCTCAGGGGACCGGTGTGACCAAGACAGATTTCCTAGACCAACCGCCTGATAGCGCGGTGCTCACGCCCTATGATCGCGAGCATCTGAAAACCTATCTGCGACTGCTGGATGCCGAGGCCGACGGCGCGTGCTGGGAAGAAGCGGTCACCGTTATATTCGGCCTCGACCCTGACAAAGATGCCCAGCGGGCTGCGCGCGTCTACGCCACCCACCTGGCCCGCGCGAAATGGATGACCGAGAACGGCTTTCGCCATCTGGTCCGGTCGAGCTACCACTGATCTGACGGTGATGCGGAATCTGCATCACGTTGCGCCACCTTCGAACTTCCCAAGCCAAAGACAACTTGGAATCGTGTTCTTCGTGTCGCTCGCCCCAGAGAGGCGCGGACAGGAGAATAAAAGCATGTCTGAGGAAGGAAGTTGGAGAACTGGTTCGACCTATGACTATATTGATGATCTGAATGCGCCAGATATCGCGTGGGAGTTTCTGCGGAGAAACCACGATTACCGACGCGAATATTCAGAGCTACAGCGTTTAGGGCATCTCGCTCCGGACAAGGCGTGGGCCTTATCCGATCGCTGGGGGTTGTCTTTTCGCCACAGACCCGGCTCTCAATGCCTCTACTGTGGCTATCTCCTGGACCCTTACCGCCGATCCGTTCAAGCTTCTCCTCGCTCCGTCACCCGCATTACCCGCTGGTACAGCGGTCACTAGGAAAGAAATTCCCTCCGCGCTCTTCGCTTCCGATGGAACTGTCCGGATCGTCGTCGACGGCCAGGTGTTCGACATCGTGCTCCACGGAGACATCAGCGACAGGCCGCTCGCAGCGCTCGTCATACTGGATGACGACACGCCTGATCGGATCCTCGCGCTCGACCGTTTCTGGTCAACGACACGGGCACGGAAAGTACGGCCCGACGAACGCTTGACGCCACAACGGCGTCAACGATTGCGTGCTATGCTAAGGGCCGTTGACGCACACGATGACGGCGCGAGCTACCGCGTTATCGGCGAAACGCTCTTCCCGGACCATCAGATCGACGTGAAATCGTGGGTCGGAAACTCAGCTCGTGAAACAACGATCCGCCTCGTGCGCGACGGCCTGAAACTCGTCGAAGGCGGCTACCGCTCCCTCCTACGCCGACCCCGCCGATCATAGTCTGTCGTCGATCGCGTGCGGCGTGTCGAAATTAGATTCCTATCTTCGACATCGTCCGACCCACCGCCTTCACGCCACCGTGCTCTCGAACCGCCGCCTGACGGCAGCGGCCCCCAGTGAGACCACGGAGGCTCGACAATGGCCGAAACTACCGCCGGCATCCCGCCACGCTACCTGCGCACGCAGGAAGCCGCTCGTTTCCTCGGACTGTCCGAGCGCACGCTTGAGAAGCACCGCACCTACGGCACCGGCCCGGCCTACCGGAAGCTCGGCGGCCGAGTCGTCTACGCCATTGATGACCTTCAGACCTGGGCCGATCGCGGCCTCGTCAGCTCGACCTCCGATCCGCGCGGCACCGTGCTCCCCGCCAAGAGGCAGGAGCCCTCCGATCGCCGCTTTGCCGGCCGTCAGCCGCGCTGAGACGACCTGCCATGTCGTCCCGTCACACTCAGCATGACGAGCGTGCGCAGCTCGACCTGTTCCGAGCGCTGCCCGGCGATCTCGCGCCTCGCGACGCGCAGGACCTCATGGCGTATCCGTTCTTCTCTCTGGCCAAATCGAAGCGCCTCACGCCGATCGACTTCAAGGCGGGTTCGGTGAAGATCCGCGTCGAAGCCGTGCCCGAACACGGCATGGCGACGATCTGGGACGCGGATGTCCTGATCTGGGCGGCCTCGCAGATCGTCGAAGCCCGTGACGTCGGCTTGCGCCCGTCACGCCTCATGGCGACCACCCCCTATGAAATTCTGAACTTCATCGGCCGCGGCGTGTCGCTTCGCGACTACGACCGTCTCAAGGCCGCGCTCGACCGATTGCAGTCGACAACCATCGCGACATCGATCCGCCAGCCGACCGAGCGGCGGATGCATCGCTTCTCCTGGATCAACGAGTGGAAAGAGAAGGCCGACCATCGCGGTCGCCCGCTCGGGCTCGAACTGATCGTACCCGACTGGTTTTACGGCGCCGTCCTCGACGACGCGCTCGTGCTGACGATCGATCGCAAATACTTCGATCTCACGGGCGGGCTGGAACGCTGGCTTTACCGCCTGGTGCGCAAGCACGGCGGCAAGCAGGAGTTCGGCTGGAGCTTCGACTTCCCGCACCTCCACGCCAAGTCCGGCAGCCTCTCGCCGCTCAAGCACTTCGCCTACGACCTGCGCGACATCGTCCGCCGCCAGCCGCTGCCGGGCTACCGGCTCACCATCGAGCAATGCCTCGGCGGCCCTGAAATCCTGTCCTTCGCACCAACCGATCCTGACGCGCTCGGCATCCCGCGCCGACGCCGACGCTCGACAACTCGCCCTGGGGATAAGCTGTGAATCGTCTCGTGCTATCAGGGACCGGCACTGTCGTGCCATCGGGGACCGGACTCTCGTGCTATCGGGGACCGGAACCGCCGATTCATCGCGCTGAATCAGCAGCTTGTGAGCCCCGTAACTTATCTAACCTAGATTCCTTCGGAATCTTTCTAACGGAACCCGCTTTTTCGACCGCTGTGGACGAGTCCCCGATCGCCGGGAGACCGTCATGATCGTCGCGCTCCTCAACCAGAAGGGCGGCGTCGGCAAGACGACGCTGGCGCTGCATCTTGCCGGCGAATGGGCGCGGGACGGCAAGCGCGTCACGCTGATCGACGCCGATCCGCAGGGATCTGCGCTGGACTGGTCACAGCAACGCAGCCGGGAGGGATTGCAGCGGCTCTTCGGTGTTGTCGGCTTGGCGCGCGACACCCTGCATCGCGAAGCGCCGGAACTGGCGCGTGACACCGACCATGTCGTCATCGACGGGCCACCACGCGTCGCCAGTCTCATGCGCTCGGCGCTGCTCGCAGCCGATCTCGTGCTGATCCCGGTGCAGCCGTCACCGCTCGACGGTTGGGCGTCGGCCGAGATGCTCGCGCTGCTCAGCGAAGCGCGCATCTATCGCCCGCAGCTTGCCGCTCGCTTCGTGCTGAACCGCTGCGCGGCCCGCACCGTGCTCGCCCGCGAAACTGCCGAGACGCTTGCGGATCACGACCCGCCTTTGCTCGCGACCACCATCGGTCAGCGCATCGTCTTCGCCGATGTCGTGCAGACCGGCCGGATCGCTGCCGAACAGGACGAGAATTGTCCGGGCGCGCGGGAGATCGCCGCGCTCGCGGCCGAGGTCGCGAGGATCGGCGCATGAGCGAGCGATCCCCCAAGCGCGGTTTCGCATCCCGGCCGGGCAGTCCGGAGAACTGGATCAAAGCGCCCGATCGCCAGACGCAGCGCGCTGAGCCCGCCGACGACTTCTCGGCCAGGCTGACCATCGACGTCACCGCCGACATGCGCGGCCGGATCAAGATCGCGGCCTTCCAGCGCGGCCAGACGGTCGCCGACATGCTGCGCGCGCTCTTCGAGCGTGAATTCCCACCACCCCAGGGAGACGCCCAATGACCGGCCTTGCCGCCGCATCCGCGCGCGCCGGCCGCGCGCCAGCACTGCCACTCGATGATCTCACCCAGGTTGAACTGGTCTGGATCGAAAAGCAGATCGAGCACTGGATCCGCTTCGGCCGCGAGGCGCGCGAACAGGTCCTCGACCGCCGCCGTCGCATCCTCTTCTTTCCTCCCGGCGCGGTCTTCGCACTGGTGCGTTGGGCCGCCAACGAGCACGGCACCGTGCTCTCCCGGCTCGACATCCTGCGCGGCGTCAGGCGCAGCGAAACCTGCCAGACGATCCCGACCGTGACACCTGGCGGCGACATCCTGCTGCGCGTCGACGGCTGGCCGAAGGTGGAGCGCATGCTCCAGCTCATCGACGCGATCGAGGCCAAAGATATCGATCCGGCCGAGGTCGCGCCCGATCATTGGCGGCACGTTCACAACCGCCTTGCCGCCGGCGAGACGCCGCGCGCCTACACGATGCAGCGCCATCGCGCCTTCCTCTTGGCGCGGAGGACCGGCGCATGACCCGGCTCGGCTACGCCATCACCACGACGGGCGCGGTGTCGCTGCTTGGCATCCTGTCGCTCATTTCCTTCGCGCCGAAGCTGATCTGGAATGCGTCGACTAGCACGCCGATCGGGCTCTACGCGATCGCGCCCGACCGGTCCCCGGAAGTCACCGATCTGGTCGCCGTGCGCGCGCCCGAGCCGCTCGCGAGCTTCCTCGCCGAGGGCGGTTATCTGCCGCGCGGCGTGCCGCTGATGAAGCGCGTCGTCGCCCTTTCTGGTCAGCGGGTTTGCCGGACTGGCCTCGCCATCACCGTCGACGCCGTGCCGATGGGTGAAGCGCTGGACCGCGATCGCAGGGGCAATCCGCTGCCCGTCTGGAAAGGCTGCCGCGTCGTCGCTGAGGGCGAGCTGTTCCTGATGAACTGGCAGGTCCGCGACAGCCTGGACGGCCGCTATTTCGGACCGCTTCCGGCCTCCGCCGTCATCGGCCGGGCGATCCCCCTCTACACCGACGAGGACGGCAATGGCCGCTTCGTCTGGCGCGCGCCGACGCGGTGACGACGTGCCCATTCCCAACCTCACCGCACATCCACGGAGGCGATCATGTCCCTGATCGGTCAATTCAGCCGCACCAAGTCTGGCTATACCGGGCGCGTCAAAACACTCGGTCTCGACGCCGAGCTGGTGCTCGTGCCCGCAGAACAATCCGACACGGAGAACGCGCCCGACTATCGCGTCCATCTCGGATCGGACGAGGACGGTCCCGAAGTCGGGGCGGGCTGGAAACGCACCGGCGAGAAGGCCGGCGACTATGTTTCGCTGCAGCTCGACGATCCGACGCTTAGTCAGCCGATCCGCGCCAACCTGTTCCAGTCGGCCGACGACAAGTCCGCCTGGGGTCTACACTGGAACCGCCCGCCCAAGCGCAGCGAGCGGGACTGAGCCATGTCCGCCGTCCGTCACGTGCCTGTCGTCGGAGGGAACATTCCCCTCCGACGCACAGCCTTCCTTCTCCTTTCCGGCCTGCTTCTGGCCGCGCCGCCTTGCCAATCGGCGAACGCGCAGGCGTCGCCCGCCGAACGCCCGTCGCGGGTCGATCCCTATGCCGCCTTCGTCACCGAGGCGGCGCAACGGTTCGGCATTCCCGAAGCGTGGATTCGGGCGGTCATGCGCGTCGAAAGTCGCGCTGATGTGCGTGCCGTCTCGCCAAAGGGCGCGATGGGCCTGATGCAGATCATGCCCGACACCTGGGCCAGCCTTCGCACACGTCACGGCCTCGGCGTGAACCCTTACGATCCGCGCGACAACATTCTGGCGGGCGCGGCGTATCTGCGCGAGATGCACGACCGCTACGGTTCGCCGGGCTTCCTCGCGGCCTACAATGCTGGTCCCGGCCGCTACGAGGAGTATCTCGGCGGCCGCCCACTCCCCGCCGAAACACGCGCTTACGTCGCCATGCTCGCGCCCATTGTCGGCGGCGGCGAGATCACCGCCCCCGTCATGGTGGCTGCCGCCGATCCGCTCGCCTGGACCCGTGCGCCTCTCTTCGTCGTGCAGTCATCGAGCAACGGAAGTGTCGCTCCGGTGCATCGTGAAAGCGAGCCGGATGACGCGATAACACCAGCCCCGGCGCGCGATCAAAACGCGATTGCGCCACGCACCGATGGGCTGTTCGTCGCTCGCAATGCCTCCGGTGGCCCCCGATGACCGCGTTCGCACCTCATCGGGCAATGGCGTGCTCTTGCGGATGGATGGCGGTCCGGGGAGGAGGAGCAGGCAACACAACCGCACGATGGCGAGATAAAAGCGCGCGATGTGCGGCTTGGTGCGGTCGTGTGTTTTCAGGGACTTATGGCGCATTGGCGCGAGGTGCGCCTGATCGGTGCAGCCTGCGCTATCGCGGATTCTGCAAGGATTTCGCCAGCTTCGCGCGATGTGCGGGGCCGCGGCCATGAGCAGCGAGGACGATTTCCGCATCCGGCCAGGCCGCATCCGGTCAACCCGCGCACAACAGGCACGGCCCTTCATCGCCCAGGCCCTTGCCGCCGCCCAGCGCGCCGGCGGCAGGGTCTCGCGCTCTGGCAAGATCAGCTCGGGCAACCGCTCGCGTTTCGGGCGCGGCCAGCGCGCGACTGTGCAGGCCAATCGGCTGCTCACCAACCGATCGCGCAACACCGTGATCAAGACACGCGTCGTCCGCCACTCAGCGCGTGCCGCGCCGCTCGCCGCGCATCTCAGCTATCTCCGGCGCGAGGGGGTCACCCGGGATGGGGAGAAGGCCCGGCTGTTCGGACCGGAGACCGAGGATGCCGATCCGAAGGCCTTCGCCGAGCGGACCCAGGACGACCGGCATCACTTCCGCTTCATCGTCTCGCCCCAGGACGCGACCGAGATGCCCGACCTCAAGACCTTCGCCCGCGACCTGATGGAGCAGATGGAGACCGACCTGGGCACCAAGCTCGACTGGGTCGGGGTCGATCACTGGAACACCGACAATCCCCACGTCCACATCATCTTGCGCGGCCGCACCGATGACGGCCAGGACCTCGTCATCTCGCGCGACTACATCAAGGAAGGCATGCGCGCCCGCGCGCAGGATCTTGTCACCCAGGAGCTGGGGCCGCGCACCGATCACGAGATCCGCCGCAATCTCCAACGCCAGATCGACGCCGAGCGCTGGACCAATCTTGACCGCCAACTTGCCCGCGACAGCTATCGCACCGGCGTCGTCGATCTCGCCCCGCACCCCGACCGCCAGCCCGACGAATTCCACGCGATGAAGGTCGGCCGCCTGCGGAAGCTGGAGACGCTCGGCCTCGCCGATCAGGCCGGCCCCGGCCAATGGGTCGTGGCCGAGAATGCCGAGGCGACGTTGCGCGAGCTGGGCGAGCGTGGCGACATCATCAAGCGCATCCATCGCGGCCTGACCGAACGCGGCATCGAGCGCGGCGCCGCCAGCTATGTGCTCGCCGGCGAGAGCATCAACGATCCCGTCGTCGGCCGGCTGGTCGATCGCGGTCTCGACGACGAGTTGAAGGGCACGGCCTACGCCGTGGTCGATGGCACCGACGGACGCACCCATCACATCAAGCTGCCCGACGTCGACGCCGCCGGCGACAGCGCGCCAGGCTCGATCGTCGAGCTGCGCAAATTCGACGACACGCAGGGACGCAGGCGGGTCGCGCTCGCCGTCCGCTCCGATCTCGACATCGAGCGGCAGGTCCACGCGACCGGGGCCACCTGGCTCGACCGGCAGGCGATCGCCCGCGATCCCGTCGCGCTCGGTGGTGGCGGCTTCGGCGCGGAGGTTCGCCACGCGATGGACAGGCGGGCCGAGCATCTCGTTGGCCAGGGCCTTGCCGAGCGGCAGACGCGCGGCGTCAGCTTCTCGGCCGGGCTGATCGACACGCTGCGGCAGCGCGAGGTCGAGGCCCTTGGCGAGAAGCTCGCGGCCGAGACCGGCCGACAATTCTCGAAGGCCGGAACGGGCGAGTATGTGGCGGGCACCTATCGCCAGCGCTTCGCGCTCGCGTCGGGCCGCTTCGCCATGATCGACGACGGTCTCGGCTTCCAGCTCGTGCCCTGGTCGCCATCCCTCGAACGCCAGCTCGGCCAGCACGTCTCCGGCGTGTCACGCGGCTCCGGCGGCGTCGACTGGAGCTTCGGCCGCAATCGCGGCCTCGGCATGTAGCCCAATCAAGAAAGGAGTGCCCGCCATGTCGGCGACGAAAATCCTCTGGGGCCAGATCCTCACCGTCGGCATGATCGTACTGATGACGACCTGGGCGGCGACGCAGTGGACGGCCTACCGTCTCGGTTTCCAGCCGCAGCTCGGCCTACCTTGGTTCGAGCTAGCTGGCTGGCCGATCTACTATCCGCCCGCCTTCTTCTGGTGGTGGTACTTCTATGATGCCTATGCCCCGCCAATCTTCATCGAGGGCGCCTATATCGCGGCGTCAGGCGGCTTCATTTCCATCGCCGTCGCAATCGGCATGTCGGTCTGGCGGGCGCGTGAAGCCAAGAACGCCGAGACGTTCGGCTCCGCCCGGTGGGCCGTCGCCGCGGAAGTCCGCGCCGCCGGCCTGCTGGGCGCGGACGGCGTCGTGCTCGGGAAGCTCGACCGCGACTATCTCCGCCATGACGGCCCCGAGCATGTGCTGTGCTTCGCGCCCACGCGTTCCGGCAAGGGCGTCGGCCTGGTCGTGCCGTCGCTGCTGACCTGGCCGGGCTCCGCGATCGTCCATGACATCAAGGGGGAGAATTGGACGCTCACCGCTGGCTATCGTGCACGACACGGCCGTGTGCTTCTGTTCGATCCGACCAATACGAAATCCGCCGCCTACAATCCGCTGCTCGAGGTGCGCCGCGGCGAATGGGAGGTCCGCGACGTCCAGAATATCGCCGACATCCTGGTCGATCCGGAGGGCTCGCTGGAGAAGCGGAACCACTGGGAAAAAACCAGCCACGCATTGCTGGTCGGCGCGATCCTGCACGTCCTCTATGCCGAGGCCGATAAGACGCTTGCCGGCGTCGCGGCGTTCCTCTCCGATCCGAAGCGGCCGATCGAGTCGACGCTCGCCGCCATGATGAAGACAGCCCATCTCGGCGAGGCCGGCCCGCATCCGGTGATCGCCAGCGCCGCGCGCGAGCTGCTCAACAAATCGGACAACGAGCGGTCGGGCGTGCTGTCGACCGCGATGTCGTTCCTCGGCCTCTATCGTGATCCTGTCGTCGCCGAAGTCACACGCCGCTGCGACTGGCGCATCGTGGATATCGTCGGTGGCAAGCATCCGACCACGCTCTACCTCGTCGTGCCGCCGTCGGACATCAACCGCACCAAACCTCTGATCCGTCTGATCCTCAATCAGGTCGGCCGCCGGCTGACCGAGGACCTGCAGGCGAAGGGCAACCGCCACCGGCTGCTGCTCATGCTCGACGAGTTTCCAGCGCTCGGCCGTCTCGACTTCTTCGAGAGCGCGCTCGCCTTCATGGCGGGTTACGGCCTCAAAGCGTTCCTCATCGCCCAGTCGCTGAACCAGATCGAAAAGGCCTATGGGCCGAACAACTCGATCCTCGATAACTGCCATGTGCGCGTCAGCTTCGCGACCAATGACGAGCGGACCGCCAAGCGTGTCTCGGATGCGCTCGGAACCGCGACCGAGATGCGCGCGATGAAGAACTATGCCGGTCATCGCCTGTCGCCCTGGCTCGGCCACATGATGGTCTCGCGCTCGGAGACAGCCCGGCAACTGATGACGCCCGGCGAGATCATGCAGCTTCCGCCATCCGACGAGATCGTCATGGTGGCGGGCACCCCGCCGATCCGCGCGAAGAAGGCGAGATACTATGAGGATCGCCGGTTTCAGGAGCGCATCGTAGCGCCGCCGAACCTCGTCAAGCCGACAACGGCCCGACCGGACGACTGGAGCACACTGCCTCTTCCGGCGACGCCGGCGGTGGCAACGGCCACCAGCGGCGGCGGATCGGAGGACGAGGATACGACCGACTCCGAGCGCCGGCACCAACCAGAACTGAGCCGCTCAAAACCCGTCGAGCCTAAGCAACCCATCGAAAACGAATTCGAGATCGATCCCCGCGACGACGCCGATGAGGACGCCGCACGTCTCTCGCGCATGAACCAAACCATGCGCCAGATGGCACGCCAAGCGTCGCTCGATCCCGGCGACGGCATCGAGCTTTAGGAGGCACCATGGCAAAGCCTCCCAAAAAGCAGCGCCTATCGGTGTATCTCGAACCGGACGTCATGAAGGCGCTCGCCGCACATGCCGCCCGGCGCGATCAATCCCTCTCGCTGATCGCGGAAGCCGGCATCGCCTCTTTCCTGTCGCCTGACGCTGCCGAACGGCAGGAGGCTGCGACGACAAAGCGGCTCGACCAGATCGACCGACGAATGGCGCGGATGGAGCGCGACCTTGGGATCGCCGTCGAAACGCTGGCCGTGTTCATCCGCTTCTGGTTGACGACGAACCCGCCGCTCCCCGAGCCTGCCCAGGCCGCGGCGCGCTCCAAAGCCGGCGAGCGCTACGAGGCGTTCGTCACCGCGCTCGGACGGCGACTCGCTCACGGGCCGAAACTTCGGCAAGAGATTTCGGAGGACATCGCGCCCGCGCACGACGCGGATTAATCACGACAGCGTCCACCGCAAGTATTTCGGCATTCCGCCGTTTCCCTGTATTTGTACGCCACAGTACGACGACCACATTATGGTTGTTGTCAGGCCATGATTTCTGCCTCCTCTACTCATCCCCGATCCAGGGCCGCACTTCGCGGACCTGCAAGAGAACGGGGACGACGTGGCGGCCACTCACCAGAAATCGGAGGCGATCCTTCGCGGCGCCCGCATGCTGCGCACGGCCCTCGGGCCGGCGATCGCCCGGTTTCTGGAAGACCCCGCGATCGTCGAGGTGATGCTCAACCCCGATGGGCGGCTCTGGGTCGACCGTCTTTCCGAAGGGCTTTCCGACACGGGTGAGCTGCTGTCGCCTTCGGATGGCGAGCGGATCATCCGTCTGGTCGCCCATCATGTCGGCGCCGAGGTTCATCCCGGCGCCCCGCGTGTCTCGGCCGAGCTGCCCGAGACGGGGGAGCGGTTCGAGGGGCTGTTGCCGCCGGTGGTGTCCGCGCCGGCCTTCGCGATCCGCAAGCCCGCCGTCGCCGTGTTCACGCTCGACGATTATGTCGCCGCCGGGATCATGGCGGCGGATCAGGCCGAAACGCTGCGCCAGGCCGTCGCCGACCGGCGCAACATCCTCGTCGCCGGGGGCACTTCGACCGGCAAGACCACGCTCACCAACGCGCTGCTCGCGGAAGTCTCGAAAACCTCGGACCGCGTCGTCCTGATCGAGGACACGCGCGAGCTGCAATGCGCCGCGCCCAATCTGGTCGCGATGCGGACGAAAGACGGCGTCGCCTCGCTCTCCGATCTAGTCCGTTCCTCGCTCCGCCTGCGCCCCGACCGCATCCCGATCGGCGAGGTGCGCGGGGCCGAGGCACTCGATCTGTTGAAGGCCTGGGGAACCGGACACCCGGGCGGCGTCGGAACGATCCACGCCGGCACCGCCATCGGCGCGCTACGTCGCATGGAGCAGCTCATCCAGGAAGCCGTCGTCACCGTCCCGCGCGCCCTGATCGCCGAGACGATCGACCTGGTCGCCGTGCTGTCCGGTCGCGGCGCGTCGCGCCGCCTCACCGAACTAGCCCGCATCGAGGGCCTCGGCCCCGACGGCGACTACCGCGTCACCCCCGCAAGCCAGCCCCTCACAGGAGACCCGTCATGATCCAGCATGCTTTGCGCATCCGCCGCCACCTCGCCACGGCGGTATCCGTCACCTTCGTCACGCTGGCGCTCGCGCCGGCCGCCCACGCCTCCGGCTCCTCGATGCCGTGGGAGGCGCCGCTGCAATCCATCCTCGAATCGATCGAGGGACCGGTCGCCAAGATCATCGCTGTGATGATCATCATCATCACCGGCCTGACCCTAGCCTTCGGCGACACGTCGGGCGGCGCGCGTAAGCTGATCCAGATCGTCTTCGGCCTGTCGATCGCCTTCGCCGCATCGAGCTTCTTCCTGTCCTTCTTCTCGTTCGGCGGCGGGGCGCTCGTCTGATGGCCGATGGCGTCGACCATGGCGGCGAGTTGCCGGGCTTCTCGGTCCCGGTCCATCGGGCGCTGACCGAGCACATCCTGCTCGGTGGCGCCCCGCGCTCGCTCGCCATCCTCAACGGCACGCTGGCCGCCGCGCTCGGCCTTGGCCTGCGTCTCTGGCTGGTCGGGCTTGGCGTCTGGGCCATCGGCCATTTCGCGGCCGTCTGGGCCGCCAAGCGCGATCCGCAGTTCGTCGACGTCGTGCGCAAGCATCTGCGCATCCCTGGCCACCTGTCGGTCTGAGGAGGAACGACGATGATGAACCTCGCCGAATATCGCAGCCGCAACACCCGGCTCGCCGACTTCCTGCCCTGGGTCGCTCTGGTCGGCGAAGGCATCGTGCTGAACAAGGACGGCAGCCTGCAGCGCACCGCGCGCTTCCGCGGCCCCGACCTCGACAGCGCCGTGCCGGCCGAGTTGGTTGCCGTCGCCGGCCGGCTCAACAACGCCTTTCGTCGCCTCGGCTCCGGCTGGGCGATCTTCGTCGAGGCGCAGCGCCATGGCGCCGCGACCTATCCGGCCAGCATGTTCGCCGACAGCGCCTCCGCCTTGGTCGACGCCGAACGCAAGGCCGATTTCGAGGAAGCCGGCGCGCATTTCGAGTCCAGCTACTTCCTGACTTTCCTCTATCTGCCGCCGGCCGAGGATGCCGCCCGCGCTGAGACCTGGCTCTACGAGGGCCGCGATCACGCCGGCGTCGATGCGCACGAGATCCTGCGCGGCTTCGCCGACCGCACCGATCGCATCCTTCAGCTCATCGATGCCTTCATGCCGGAATGCGAATGGCTGGATGACGGCGAGACGCTGACCTATCTGCATTCGACGGTCTCGACCAAACGCCATCGCGTCCGCGTGCCCGAGACGCCGATGTATCTTGACGCGCTGCTCGCCGATCAGCCGCTGACCGGCGGGCTGGAGCCGCGGCTCGGCGATGCGCATGTCCGCGTCCTCACCATCGTCGGCTTCCCGACTGCGACCACGCCCGGCATCCTCGACGAGCTGAACCGGCTGGCCTTTCCCTACCGCTGGTCGACGCGCGCCGTTCTGCTCGACAAGACCGACGCGACCAAGCTGCTGACCAAGATCAGGCGACAATGGTTCGCCAAGCGCAAATCGATCGCCGCCATCTTGAAGGAGGTGATGACGAACGAGGCCTCCGCCCTCGTGGACACCGATGCTTCTAACAAGGCGGCCGATGCCGACATGGCGTTGCAGGAGCTGGGCGCGGACTATGCCGGCCAGGCCTATGTGACCGCGACGATCACTGTCTGGGACGACGATCCGCGCATCGCCGCCGAGAAGCTGCGGATGGTCGAGAAAGTCATCCAGGGCCGCGACTTCACCGCGATGCCCGAGACGATCAACGCTGTGGACGCCTGGCTCGGCTCACTGCCCGGCCATGTCTACGCCAATGTCCGCCAACCACCGATCAACACATTGAATCTCGCCCACATGATCCCGCTTTCGGCGGTGTGGGCGGGACCGGAACGGGATGAGCATTTTGCAGCACCCCCACTGCTGTTCGGCAAGACCGAGGGCTCCACCCCGTTCCGGCTTTCCATCCATGTCGGCGATGTCGGCCACACGCTGATCGTCGGCCCGACCGGCGCCGGCAAGTCGGTGCTGCTGGCGCTGATGGCGTTGCAGTTCCGGCGCTACGCGCAAAGCCAGGTCTTCGCCTTCGACTTCGGCGGCTCCATCCGCGCCGCCGCACTCGCCATGCGCGGCGACTGGCACGATCTCGGCGGCGGCCTCACGGAGGGCTCAAACGACAGCGTGTCGCTTCAGCCGCTCGCGCGCATCGACGATGTCGCCGAGCGAGCCTGGGCCTCCGATTGGCTGGTCGCGATCCTGATGCACGAGAGCGTGCCGGTCACCCCCGACGTGAAGGAGCATCTCTGGTCGGCGCTCTCCTCACTGGCGTCCGCACCGCAAAACGAGCGGACGCTGACAGGCCTCTCGGTCCTCCTTCAGTCCAACGACCTGAAACAGGCGCTCCGACCCTATTGCGTCGGGGGTCCTTATGGCCGGTTGCTCGACGCCGAGGCCGAGCATCTGGGCGAAGCCAATGTTCAGGTTTTCGAGACCGAAGGGCTGATCGGCACCGGGGCTGCCGCCGCCGTGCTCGCCTATCTCTTCCACCGCATCGAGGACCGCCTGGACGGTCGCCCGACGCTGCTGATCGTGGATGAAGGCTGGCTCGCGCTGGACGACGAGGGCTTCGCCGGTCAGCTCCGCGAGTGGCTGAAGACGCTGCGAAAGAAGAACGCGAGCGTCATCTTCGCCACGCAGTCGCTGTCGGACATCGACGGGTCGGCGATCGCGCCGGCCATTATCGAAAGCTGCCAGACCCGCATCCTGCTTCCGAACGAACGCGCGATCGAGCCGCAGATCACCGCCATCTATCGCCGCTTCGGGCTCAACGATCGTCAGATCGAGATCCTCGCGCGGGCGATGCCCAAGCGCGACTATTACTGCCAGTCCCGGCGCGGAAACCGGCTGTTCGAGCTGGGCCTGTCGGACGTGGCGCTCGCGCTCTGCGCCGCGTCATCGAAGCAGCACCAGGCCCTCATCGCGGACGTTCACGCCCGCAGCGGCACGGACGGCTTCCTTGCCGAGTGGCTTGCCGAAAACCGGCTCGCCTGGGCCGCCGACCTCATCGCCGACCTCACCAACGTCACCCCCCAAACCGATCCGGAGGCACACTCATGACCCGTTCCGTTCGTTCCCGCTCGCGCGCGCTGCGCATGACCGCCGCGCTGCTGACTGTTTCCGTCGCCGCGATCCCGTTTCTGGCGGCGCCCGCCCACGCACAGTTTGGCGGAATCGTCTACGACCCCACCAACTACGCCCAGAATCTTCTGTCCGCCACGCGGGCGCTTCAGCAGATCAACAACCAGATTACGTCGCTTCAGAACGAAGCGAGCTCACTGATCAACCAGGCGCGTAACCTCACGAGCCTGCCATTCTCGTCTCTCCAGCAGCTCCAGCAGTCCGTCCAGCGGACGCAACAGCTTTTGGGCGAAGCGCAGCGCATCGCCTACAATGTGCAGAACATCGACCAGGCGTTCCGCACCACCTACGGCAACGCCTCGATGACCGCCTCGGACCAGCATCTCGTCGCCGGCGCGCGCGAGCGCTGGCAGAATACCGTCGGCGGCCTTCAGGACGCGATGCGCGTCCAGGCCGGTGTCGTCGGCAACATCGACACGAACCGGACCCAGATGTCGGCGCTGGTCGGCCAGAGCCAGGGTGCGACAGGCGCGCTGCAGGCGACACAGGCCGGCAACCAGCTTCTCGCCCTGCAAGCGCAGCAGCTCGCGGACCTCACGGCTGTCGTCGCCGCCAATGGTCGCGCGCAGAGCCTGACCGAGGCCGAGCGCGCGGCCGCGGCTGAGCAAGGTCGCGAGCAGCGCCGTCGCTTCCTGACGCCGGGCAGCGGCTACCAGCCGGGCAACGCCCGCATGTTCCCGAACGGCAACTGAGGGCGTGGCCATGGATGGCAAGATGCTCGCCCGGCTCGGCGCCGTCGTGTTTGTCGCGGTCGCGATCACTGCGACCGCGATCGAGATGAGCCGGAAAGAGGAAGCGCCGGATGCCTGGCCGTCCGGCCGCGCGACCGAGGCCCAAGTGGACCCTCTGCGCGACGAGCTGATCCGTTGCCAGGCACTCGGCGAAGCCGGTCCCCGCGATACTGCCTGCCTGCGGGCCTGGGCGGAGAATCGCAACCGCTTCCTCGTTCCCGGCGCCCGTCCGGCCGAACGTCTACCGGAGCCACCCCCGGCGCCACGCGACAACCCCGCGGCCCCGATAGATCGCACCGATCAGCCGGCTCTGGGGCCATCCGCGCCGATCGCTCCGCCACACTTCGACGAGGCTCGATAGCATCATGGGCGGTACAGGCGTCATCGACCACTTCCTGGAGGTCTTCACCCGCTACATCGACAGCGGATTCGG
This sequence comes from Reyranella sp., assembly GCA_052386855.1. Lineage (GTDB taxonomy): Bacteria > Pseudomonadota > Alphaproteobacteria > Reyranellales > Reyranellaceae > Reyranella. The sequence goes on along the minus strand of JBQTJT010000014.1, from coordinate 1,114 downwards.
GCTGCTCAGTGGCGAAGTCGCCTTCATCGCCACCACTCTAATCGTCATCGATGTGACGCTGGCCGCACTCTTCTGGAGCTGGGGCGCCGACGACGACATCATGGCCCGCCTGGTGAAGAAGACCCTGTTCGTCGGCGTATTCGCCTACATCATCGGCAACTGGAACAACCTCGCCCGTATCATCTTCGAAAGCTTCGCCGGCCTCGGCCTGAAAGCCAGCGGGACGAGCTTCACCACGGCCGATCTGCTGCGCCCCGGCAAGGTCGCGCAGACCGGTCTGGACGCCGGACGGCCGCTGCTCGACTCGATTTCCAGCCTGATGGGCTACTGGTCGTTCTTCGAGAACTTCATCCAGATCGCCTGCATGTTCCTGGCCTGGGCGCTGGTGCTGCTCGCCTTCTTCATCCTCGCCATCCAGCTCTTCGTCACGCTCATCGAATTCAAGCTGACGACGCTCGCCGGCTTCGTCCTCATTCCGTTCGGCCTGTTCGGCAAGTCCGCCTTCATGGCCGAACGGGTGCTCGGGAATGTCATATCTTCCGGCATCAAGGTGCTGGTGCTGGCCGTCATCATCGGCATCGGCTCCACGCTGTTCTCCGAGTTCACTGCTGGCTTTGGCGGCGCCACACCCTCGATCGACGAGGCCATGGCCATCGTTTTGGCCGCGCTGTCGCTCCTCGGCCTCGGCATCTTCGGCCCCGGCATCGCCAGCGGCATCGTCTCTGGCGGCCCGCAACTCAGCGCCGGCGCGGCGGTTGGTACGGGCCTCGCGGCCGGCGGCATGATCGCCGCCGGAGCCGGCGCGGTCGGCGCCGTCGCATCCGGCGGCGCAGCACTTGCTGGTGGCGCTGCCGCTGCAGCCCGGGGCGGCGCCGCAATGGCGGGTGGCGCATCCACGGCCTATAGCCTCGGCGCAGCCGGCCAGTCGAGCGTCAGCGGCGTCGCGTCGGGCCTGGGCGGTGTCGCCCGCGCTGGCGGCAGCGCGGCCGTCTCGCCGCTGCGCCGTGCCGCCTCACGCGCCGCCGAGAGCATGCGCTCGAGCTTCAATGCCGGTGGCAAGGCCGCGTTCGAGTCCACCGGCGGCTCCTCGACCATGGGCTCGGTCGGTGGCGAC
>JBQTJT010000013.1:0-85941 GCA_052386855.1 Reyranella sp. | reverse complement strand
GCCGTGCTGTAGATCAGGAAGCGACCAGCGCCGCCGTGCGGTGCTGCGAGAGGCTGAACCACTCGCGCTCGTCCTGGTGGAATCTCTCGCGGATGTAGTCGATCACGGCGCGGATGCGGGCGCCCTTGTTGGTTTCCTCGTGGCTCACCAGCCAGATATCGCGAGTGATGTTGAGGTCGATGGGCGCCTCGATGAGGTTCTCGCCCTTGCGGCTGTAGCTCGGGAAGACCGACAGTCCCCACGACGCCTTCACAGCTTCCATCGCCGAGTGCGAGGAGTTGGTGCGCAGCACGACACTGGCGCTGCGTTCGACGACTTCCGTCCACGCCTTCATCGCCGGCAGGCTGTGCAGCGTGGTGTGGTCGACGATGTGATGTTCGTTCAGGTCTTCCAGCCGCTGCGGCAGGCCGTACTGCTCGATGTAGGCCGGGGCGGCGAAGATCGACATGTTGAACTGTCCGACCCTTGCAGCCACGAGCTGGTTGGACGTCGGGCGGAAGAAGCGGATGGCGAGGTCGGCCTGGCGTGTGGCGAGGTCGAGCACCTGATCGCCCACGATCACCTGGACGACGATGTCGGAGTGGAGACGGCGCAGCTCGGACAGCCGCGGCACGAGCCATTGCGCGGCCAGGCCCTCGGTGGCGGCCACGCGCACGATGCCGGCCATCTCGCGGTCGAGGCCGGCCAGATGCCGCTCGATCGAGGTGGCGTTCGACATCATCGATTCGGCCTGCATCAGCACGCCACGGGCGGCCGGCGTCACTTCCATGCCGTGACGGTGGCGGTCGAACAGCTTGGCGCCCAGCCGGCGCTCCAGCGCCTGGATGCGGCGACCTACGGTTGTCTGCTTGGTATTGAGCTGGGTGGCGGCAGCGCTGAAGCTGCCGGTTTTTGCAACCGCCAGGAAAAAACGCACGTCGTCCCAGTCGCCGAGAATGTTCGGTGCTTTGTTTTTGCGTGGGGGAGTCGTGACCATCGTAACAATCGATACAATAAGGTTGGCGGCCTAAAGTTTACTTGGCGCAGGCCTCGTGGTTTATCTTACATCATTGCGGATGAAACGTCGTTTTCTGTCTCAATCGTAGGGTATTAGACGGCTTTTTTCACCAGCCGTATAGGCCCGCCAAGCGCTTATTTAGCCCTCGTATTCGTTAGTCAATCTATCTGTTGTGGATATCCCGATTGACGGGTCGTAACGGGCGAGGGTGCTGCTGTGGCCGTAATTGGCTCAGACGGTGAGACGACGAAGCTGTCGGTCGACAGGCTTCTTCGCTACGTGCGCAGTCCCTCGACGCGCCTGGCGGCGTTTGCCGCCCTTCTTTCATACGTGAGCTATGCATACGCGCACGGCAGTTGGGCTAACCCGGCGCTGATCGGCGTGTCACTCTTTACCGGGGTGTTCATGCCGAGCTACGCCAAGCTCAGCAACAAGGCCGATCAGTGGGCCAACAACCGGTTCGGGTTCATCACGGCCGGCCGATTCGGACGGTTCATCCCGCAGTACGCGTTCAACCTGGCGGTGTTCGGGGTCTTGCTGTGGGGAGGTGCGCTGAACCGCGATGGCGTTGCATCGGTGGGTGGGTTCGCTACGGCCGCACTCGTCGTCACGCTTGCGTCGCAGGGCATCCAGTATCTCGGCCTATACCTCGTCTCGCGCGGGATCGGCGACGCTACCCGCAACGTGCTGGTGGGCCTGTCAGTCAATATCGTCGTCGCGTCATTCGGCACGGCCGGCGTGCCGATCGTCCGCGAAGCCTTCCTGGTCATGGGCTTTGGTTTCGGCGCGCTGCTGTTTGGCGTCGGGCTGTTGTCGGATCTTCGCTCGGTGATGGCGCCCAAGGGCGGCATCGGGCTGTTCTTCGGCACCTTCAATCCTTTCCACAACACCCACCTGGCGCTGGTACGCCGCGCGCTCGACGAGCGCGGCCTCGACAAGATCGTCATCCATCCGACCCTCGTGCCACGGATCCATGTCGACGCGCTTCGCAAGGGCGAGATCCGGGTGGCGCGGCTGGAGAACGGCTTCCAGATCTACGAAACCACCGACAAGGCCGATTCGAACGCCGACTACTTTCCCGCTGGCCGGATGTTCCTGCCACCCGAGACGCGGAAAGTGCTGATCGATCTGGCGGTGGCCGAAGCCGGCCTCACCGGTCGCGTCGAGGTCACCTTCTTCCGCGAGACCTACAACAAGAAGGGCTTCCCGGGCGTGATCGCCGAAATCAGGAAGGCCAACCCCGGGGTGCGGCTGCACGGCCTACACAGCACCGATCCCGGCGGCATGACGGTGCGTCAGATTTACGACGAGTGCGGCTGGATCTATCCGTGGCACGTGCTGCGCCGCGATGGCGTATCGGCGACGGCGATCCGCAAGGGCGCCAAGGGAATGACCTCGGCCGTCGTGACCGACGTGCTCAGGCAACTGACGGCAAATGTTCCGGTGGTGACGGCTGGGGGCCGCCGCTTCCGGAATGACAACGGAGTACTGACCGAGGGGGACTAACATGACCGTGCAACCGCCGGTCGGGGTGGGCAACCACCCCGTCGTGACCATCAAGCTTGCATCTACCTCAGACGAACTCATGCAGTGCTACATGCTGCGCGCCGCCGTCTTCATGGGTGAGCAGGCCTGCCCGTATGTCGAGGAGTTCGACGGCAACGACTACACAGCCTCGCACGTCATCATGTACGTTGATGGCGAGCCGGCCGGATCCATGCGGCTGCGCTGGTTCCAGTCGTTCTGCAAGTTCGAGCGCTGCGTCGTGCTGCGGCCGTTCCGCGGCCTCGGCATCCACCACGAGATCAATGCGTGGTGCAAGGAATTCGCCCGGCGCAAGGGCTACACCAAGGTCTACCTCCACCTTCAGCGCCGGCACATGCCGATGATGGAGAAGGAAGGCTTCCGCCGCGTCGACGACCGGGTCTTCAATTTCTCCGACCACGAATACTACGCGGTCTATTGCGAACTCGAGCCGGTGGCCGGCGCCGTGAAGCTCGACACCGAGCCGATGGTCATGAACCGGCCGGAAGACCGTCTGGATGCGCTGGGCATCCTCGAGAAGTCGGCAGCGCGCGGCGCTTCCAACCCACACGCCCCGCGGCCCGAAAGACGCGTGAATTGAGGAGATGTGAGATGAACGCAATCGCGCAATCGATCGGCGGTGAGGCCATCACCACCAAGCTCGCCATGAGGATGGAAGACTCCCTGCATGCCTTCGCGGTGCGGGCGGCCTGCTTCATCGGCGAACTCGACATGCCGTACTCCGAGGAGTTCGACGGCCACGACTTCGGCGCCACCCACGTCATCGCCTATGTCGGCGACGAGCCGGTGGGCACCGTCCGCGTGCGCTGGTTCCAGTCGTTCGCCATGCCGGAGCGCCTGGCCGTCATCCAGCGTTTCCGCGGCCACAACATCGGGCAGATGCTGCTCGAGCGCTGCCGCAAGCTGGCCGAGGGCCGCGGCTCCAACACGCTCTACGTCCAGGCGCTGCCGGGCGACGTGAAGTACTGGGAGAAGCAGGGCTGGCGGCGCCTGGTTTCGGAGGAGGCGAGCTCGGGCGTCAAGCGGATCGTGGGCATGGTCAAGGCCGTCGATCCGAGCAAGCCGTTGCCCGACGTCGAGGCGCCTGAATCCGTCGTGCTGGGCGTCGAGCTGCAGCTCGACTCCACCGGTCTGCCGCGGGGAACCGCCTCGAACTAAGTTTTTAGGGGGGACGAGGACGTCGCAGTGCCTTCCTTGGCTTGGCCGCTTCTCGGGGGAGAGCGGCCGGTCGGGAAGGCAACTTGGGGACAATGCGACGTCGCCTGCCCGTCCGCGCACCAGGAAGACCGGTGCGCGGACGTGGCATCGGCGCCCTGGCGGTGCCTGGGATCTAGCGCTTCACGGTAAGGCCGCGGAGATCGAGCAGCGCTTCGCTCATTTGCGTTCCGCCGCCAGGCTCCTTTCGATGCCGGCATCGATCTCGGTGCGATCGAAGATGCCGGCAGGATTCTCGCGCGTGGCCGTGAAGGCGCGGAAGTGTGTCCAGCGCTCGCGGCTCACCGCCTCCAGCCGCGCAAGCTCCAGCAAGGGCTCGATGTGGTCGTCGACTCTGAGGTCGAGTTCGGAATATTCCTGGTTGCCGTAGATGACGAGCGCGGCCGACTGCTTGCCGCGCTTGTCGCCACCGGCTGCTTCGCCCGCCCTCATGGCGGCGATCAGGCGGCGCGGCAAAGGGAGGTTGGTGCGTTCGCGCAGGACACGGACCGTCTCCGAGAGGACGGCGGGCCCCGCCAGCATGTTGCCGGCGACCGACATGTCGTCGCCGATCCAGTGGCCACACCAGGGCACGCATTCGGCGCCGGTGCGGGCGGCGAAGCGGCCGTCGGCGCCCATGACATGGACCTGGCGATGCTCCCGCCCGGCATCGGGAGTCGTCAGCAGGCGCACGATGTCGGCGGCGCCGACGCCTTCGCGGATCAGCCGCAGCCCTTGCGGCCCGTAGAGCGGATTGGTCAACGCCTGGGTGCAGACCGCGCCTTTTTGCGGCTCGATGTTGGGCACGCGCGCGCCGACGGCAAAGAACTTGGTCGCCACGGCGATGCCGATCCGGCCCGTCGGCCGGTCGTGGAAAATGATCGACCAGGTCATGCCGGCGTCAGCGCCCCTTCGTCATCAGCGTCCCGCCGCGTAGCCCTGCATGCCGCGCGGATTGGCGGCCGCCTTGCGCCAGGGGTCGTCGCGCGTCGCCGCCGTGAGCCTGCCTTCCGACCATTCATCGTTCACTTCGACCTCATGGCCGCGACGACGCAATTCCTGGGCCGTTTCGGCGGGGATGCGGCCTTCCAGCACCAGCACACCAGGGCGCGCCGTGCGCGGCCAGAAGGAGCTGGGGAAATGCTCGCTGTGCCAGGCCGGCGCGTCGATCGCTTCCTGCAGGTTCATGCCGCAGTCGACATGGCGCAGGAACATCTGGGTGATCCACTGGTCCTGCTGGTCGCCGCCGGGTGAACCCCAAACCATGTAGGGCTGGCCGTCGCGATGGGCGAGGGTGGGCGTCAGCGTCGAGCGCGGCCGCTTGCCCGGGGCGAGCGAGCCCGGCAGGCCTTCCTCCAGCCAGAACATCTGGCCGCGCGTGCCGAGCGGGAAACCGAGCTCGGGAATGACCGGCGAACTCTGCAGCCAGCCGCCCGAGGGCGTGCCCGAGATCATGTTGCCGTCCCTGTCGACGATGTCGAAATGCACGGTGTCGCCGGTGGTCTGGCCGACGCGGCCGACGGTGGGCTCGCCGGCGCCGCTCGAGGCGACGCCCAGCCGCGAGGCATCGGCGCGGCGCAGCTTCACCACGCCGCCGTAACCGTCGAGCTTGCCCGGGCGCTGTTCGAGCGAGGCGCGCTCGCGGTCGATCAGCGTGCGACGGTCGGTGTTGTAGGCGTCCGACAGCAGGGTCTGCATCGGCACGTCGACGAATTCCGGATCGCCGTAGAAGGACTCACGGTCGGCATAGGCGAGCTTGCTCGCCTCGACGACGAGATGGATGAAGTCGGCGCCGGTGGGATCGAGCTTGTCGAGGCCCATGCCCTTCAGGAGGGCGAGCTGCTGCAGCACGACGGGCCCTTGCGTCCAGGAGGCCGCCTTGCATACGGTGTAGCGGCCGTAGTCGTAGGTGAGTGGCGCCTCGACGGTGGCTTGCCATTTGGCGAGATCGTCGCCGCGCAGCACGCCCTTGTTGTGCTTGCCCGAGACGTCCATCACTTCCTCATTCGAGCAGAAGCGGTCGATCGCTTCGGCGACGAAGCCCTGGCTCCACACCTTGCGCGCGCGCTCGATCTCGGCCTCGCGACCGCCGCCGCCGGCCTCGGCTTCCTTCAGGATGCGGGCATAGGTGTTGCCCAAGGCGGCGTTCTTGAACAGCGAGGCGGGCTTGGGGACCTCGCCGCCAGGCAGGAAGACATCGGCCGAGGTCTTCCAATGGGTGCGGAACTGCTCGGCCACGGTGGCGATGGTGGCGGTCGCACGCTCGACGATGGGATGGCCGTTCAGCCAGTAGCCGATCGCGGGCGCCAGCACGTCGGCCACGCGCATGGTGCCGTAGTCGCGCAGCAGCAGCATGTAGGCGTCGAAGGTGCCGGGGATGCAGGCGGGCAGCAGGCCGGTGCCGGGGATGAGATCGAGGCCCAGGCTCTTGTAGTGGGCGATGGTGGCGCCGGCCGGCATCGAGCCTTGGCCGCAGATCACCTCGGTCTTGCCGCGCTTCACGGCATTCAGGATCAGCGGCACGTCGCCGCCGGGGCCGCAGAGGTGCGGTTCGACCACCTGCAGGGTGAAGGCGGTGGCAACGGCTGCGTCAAAGGCGTTGCCGCCGCGCTCCAGGATGCCCATGCCGACGCCGGTGGCGATCCAGTGCGTCGTGGTGACGACGCCGAAGGTGCCGACGATCTCCGGCCGCGTGGTGAAAGGATTGGGGTTGATCAGTCTCACAGGCAATCTCCTCGCGTGCTGGCGCGCGAGGAAACCTTAAGCCCGGTGGGCCGGGGCGGCTAGGGGGAGCGACTTCGGAGGACTCAGGTTCTACTATCTGCCCTTATTCCTGCCCTTGCCCCTGTTGTTGTTGTTGTTATTGGCGCTGCTATTGCCACCGCTACTTCCCTTCCCCTGGGCCTGGCCGAAGGCGCTGTTCCCAAGGTCTGCATTGGTAGTGGCGGTGTTATTGAACACGATGTTTTGCTGAGTGACCGCGCGAGTAGCGACTCTCTGCAGGCGGGTGACAGAGGTAGACGCACCCTTGTCGCCGCCTTGCCCTGGCTTGTTCTGCATCGCCTCGCTTCGAATTCCCTTGGTCAGGGCCAGTTGCGGCCCCAGGAGGGCGTTGGACTTGCCGAACGAGGAGCGATCAAATGCCTGCTCGATCTGGGTCGGTGCCGGCTGGTTGGTTGATGGCTGGGTGGTCGACACCTGGGTGGTCGGCGGTTGGTTGGTCGGTGAAGGACCCGGAGGTTGAGGTCCGGACCCACCCGTCGGCGGGGGCTGGTTTGTCGTTGTCTGCCCTTGGGGTGGAGGTGCGCCCTGGACCGGCCCGGGCTTGTTCTGCTCGAATGGACGCTCGCCGATCATCCTGGCCAGCGGGACGAGGGTCGGCGGCGTCGGCGGCGCTCCGACGGGCACCGTGATCTCCGAGCCGCCACGCGTGGCGGTCTGCGTGGACCCGAGAGCCGTCACGCGCATCGAGTCGCCATACAGGAAGTTGGCGGTCGTCGCGCCCGAATCGCTGACCGAGAATGTGACGATGCCGCCCCGGATGCCGATCGTGGCCGACGGCGTCTTGATCGTGACCTCGTTGTTCTTGCTGATCGCACCGCCGACAAACCGGAAGGTGCCGCGCGTGACATTGAGGGCGATGTCGCCTGCCTTGCGGTCGGGATCGTAGACGTACTTGTCGATCACCAGCACGCTGTTCGGCCCGATCGTCAGGGCCGTTCCGTCAAGAAACACGACGTGCGCCCGGTCGGTGGCCCTGGTGGTGATCCGCTCGTTCGCCTGCACATCGATGCCGATACGCAGAACGCGCTCTGGTTGGGTGGGGGGCTGTCCCAAAGGGTCGCCGTCGGTGACCGATGTCACGCCGACGCGCGCCCAAGCCGGTCCGGCCGCGAGAGCGGTCGCAAACGCCATAAAGACGATCCGTGTGCCCCAGCGTGTCATGCCGCCTCCAAGGGTGCCATGCCAGTATAGAGTCTAGAAGCGCCAGCCGATGCCCACAAGGGTTGTAACGGCCTGGTAGGCGTAATTGCTCAGGGATGCTGTCCTATTGGTGTAATTCGCCTGGCCGACCAGGGTCAGGCGGTCGTTCAGGGGGACCAGCAGAACAAAGCCGAGATTGGTGTCGAACTGGTTGCGCGCAATGAACGGATTTACCGTGACATCGGCCGCATCGTAGGCCGCCTGGGCCGTCGAGGCGCTGGCCGTTGCCGTCCAGGTCCGGCCGTTGAGGCCCAGCGGATCGGTAAAGCGCACCTGCAAGGCGCCGCCGAATCCCAACTCGGTGTAGCTTTCGAAATCAACGTCCGCGATATATCGCGTAAAGGCGCCGTTGAGAGACAGGGTCATGTAGCTGGTGAGTTCGACGCGGAGATCGAGCACGGCGACGGCTTCGTTGCCGGAACTCAGGTCATTGGTCGGTGCGTCGTTGTTGTTCATGAAGGCGCGACGGCGGCCGAACAGTGTCAATGCGCTGTTGATCTGCGGCCCGAGCGGCGTCGTCGCCTCCATGCCCGCGCCCCATGCCCAATAGCTCGGCTGGTTGTTCACCGAAACGTAGCGACCCGTGAAGAACGGCTTCACCGTCATGTCGTTGAGCCACCCATCCTCGAAGGGCGACGTCCGCGGGCCGGTGGTGAGGTCGAACAGGTAGACGTTCGCCTCGGAAATCTGGAACTGCCGCGACCCGTAGAAACCGAGGTCGCTTTCGAGCGCGCCATTGTCCTGCCTGCCAAGATCGTAGCGATGCCGGAGCGTGCCGGCTCCGATGACGTTGAAGTCGGGCCGCCCGGAGACCGTCGGCGTCGGTACTACCGTGGCGCCGAAGGACTGGATCGCGCCGGCCGGGCCGGTATTGGCGTTGGTCGAATAGCCGATGCCAAACAACAGGTCGCCCGAGAATTGCGACTTGCCGCTCTTGCTGTCGACCTCTGCGAGGAACTGGGTTGCGCGTTCCTTCGTTTCGGCCGAGGCGCGCGTCGAGGCGCGCGCACTTTCAAGATATCCCCGCGCGGCTTCATAGGAAGCCAGACGATAGTAGAGGACGCCGAGTTCGAGTTTGATTTTGGGCTGGTCGCCATCGATCAGCAAAAGCCGTTCGAGCGCCGAGATGGCCCCTTCGATGTTGCCGACCTGCACGGCGAGTTCGGCGTATCGCAGCAAGGTCGGCGGATCGCCTGGCTTGCGCAGCGTCTCCTCAAAAGCAGCGTCATATGCGGCGCGCGTGTCCGACACCGGCGTGGGCTGCTGTGCAACAGCCGGGATCGCCGCAGTCAGAGCGGCAACAACAGCGACGATTCTGAATGTCCGCATGCACCGGTATAGTAGGCGGATTCCAACCGGTGTCCAAATTTCGCCACAATGCGACGACGTCAGCTAGGCGATGCGCATCCAGGCTGGGATGGTGGCAATCAATTGCACGCCATCTGCGATCAATGGACCGGGGCCGCGCGCGGCTTCTGCTTGCAGCAGAGCCAAGGCGCGTCGCCCCGAGCCCGAGCGCAGTTCGCCCACTTCCTTTCCATCGAGATAAACGGATGTCCCGGACGCCGGCAGAGTGCCCTCGACGCTGACCGGAAACAGGCGCTTGCGGACAAGGGCGCGGTATTTGGTGCGGGCCGTCAGCTCCTGGCCCATGTAGCAGCCCTTCTTCCAGTCGATGCCGTTCAACTCGTCGAAGCCGCTCTCGAGCAGCAGCGCCTTTTCGACCGGCAGGTCGCGGCTGCCGTCGGGCACGCCCAGCGACAGGCGAAGCGCATCATAGTCATCGAGGGGTGCCGCCGTGATGCCGCGCGCGGTCAGAAGAGCGGCGGCCGTTCCGACCGGCGCCAGCACGCGCACGCCCAGCTCGGCGAGCCGGGGGTCGATGAAGGAGATCGCGCCCCCGTGGTCGCCAGCGAGCTGCAGGGCTTTCCCGGCGCCAGCGCCGAAGACGACGGCGACTTCCATTGCCGCACTTCGGTCTTCGACCGTCACCTTGGAGCGCAGCTTATAGAGGGTCAGCTTCTTGGCGAGTGCTGGCGCTCGTTCGCGCTCGGTTTCGAGCAGCAGCGTGTCATCACCTCCATCGGCCACGAACATGTCGTTCAGGAAGCGGCCCTGGGGCGTCAGCAGCGCGGCCCACACGGCGCGGCCGGGCGTGACCTTCGTGGTGTCGTTGGAAATGAGCCCCTGCAGGAACTCGACGCGATCGTCACCGCCGACGGCGATGACGCTGCGATGCTGGATCAGGCTGAAAGAGGGAGCAGACATGACTCCGAACAGTTGGGGTCATGCCGGCCTCTTGGCAAGCGTCTCCCAGTGAACAGGTGTGCGATCAGGCGCGATAGAACGGCTTGTCGCCGCAGACCGTCACCCGATGGCCGTAACGGCGGTGTGGGTAATAGTCGAACATCGCGTGGTGTTGGACGCAGCGATTGTCCCAGAAGGCCACCGAGTTCGGCTGCCACTTGAAGCGGCACTGGAATTCCGGCGTCTCGATGTGACGGTAGAGCATTTCCAGTAGCGCATCGCTCTCGTTGCGGCGGAGCTGGGGGATGCGCAAGGTGAAGCCACGGTTGACGTACAGCCCCTGCCGGCCGGTCACCGGATGGGTGCGGACGATGGGATGCTCGGCGTTGGGAAACTTGATGTCGTCGCGGTCGGTGGCTTTCACCCGGTAGTAGTGCGCCTTGGAACTGTCGTGCAGCGCGGTGAGGCCTTGCAGCATCCGCTTCACCGGCTCGGAAAGCGTTTCGTAGGCGCGGTACATGTTGGCGAACAGCGTATCGCCGCCGCCATCTGGCGGTACCTCGGTGAGGTAGAGGATCGAGCCCATCGGTGGCTCGAGGTCGCAAGACACGTCGGTATGCCATTCCTCGCCGGCGACGTGCTTCGACTTCTCGTCGGCCTTGATCACCAGGATCTCGGGATGCTCCTTGAATTCGATCGGCGCGTTGGGGTGCGTGTGCAGCGGCCCGAAGCGGCGGCCGAAGTCCTTGTGCTGGTCGATCGTCATCTTCTGGTCGCGGAAGAAGATCACCAGGTTTTCCATCAGCGCGTCGTGCACCTCCTGGAACTGCTGGTTGCCCAGCGGCTTGCCGAGGTCGACGCCGAAAATCTCGGCGCCGATGGTGGGTGTCAGCTTGCGCACGTCGATCGACTGATAGGTCATTGTTGTTTCCTCCCGAGCTCGGGCCCGTGGAGGCCGAAGCTACGCCTTCCGGGCGGTGGTGCCCCGTCTAAGTCGACAAAGTCCGTATTGCGGACTAAGACCATGCGATGAGGTCCGATGGGGTCATCGAGCCGGTCCGCCGCAGTTTCGCGGTGCTGGAGGCGCTCAGTCGCCGCCGGACGTCGACGCTCGGCGTGCTGACCGGCGAGACCGGCCTGCCGCGGCCGACCGTCGTGCGGCTGCTGCACACGCTGATCGCCCTGGGCTATGCCGCGCGCGTGTCGCGTGAGCAGGGCTACCGTCTCACCGAGCGCGTGCTGGGCCTCGCGGGCTCGATCCGATTCGTCGATCACCTGGTGGACGCCGCCATCCCGCACATGAGCCGATTCACGGCGGAGCATGGCTGGCCTCTCTATCTCGCGACACTGAGCTACGGCGCCATTGCGATCCGCCATTCCACCGCACCGGAAAGCCCGATGTCGTTCGAGGAAGCGGGCCTGAACTCGCGTCGGCCGGTGCTGACCAGTGCGCTCGGCCGGGCCTGGCTCGCCTTCTGCCCGGAGGAGGAGCGGCGGACCATCCTGCGCGACATCGGCGGGCTCACGCCGCGCCAGGAGGCCGCGCTCGGCGTGGCACTCGAGCGCATAAGGCGTGACGGCCATGCATTCACGCGGCCGGCACGACCGACGCGTCTGCACGGCATTGCGGTCGCGATCCGCCAGGACGGCAGTGCGGGAGCGCGCGTGATGGGCAGCCTTTCCATGCGTTTCCCGAATTCGGCCATGACCGAAGAAGAGGTAGGCGTGCGCTTCGGGCGGCGGCTGCAACAGCTTGCCCGGGCGATCGCCAGGGACGCGGGAACGAAGAATGCAGGCTGAGGCGTGTCAGCCGATGATGCCGCGATCGCGCAACGCGGTCATGACGGCCTCGACCTCGCTTTCGAGCGACGTCTCAGCGGTGCGGATATGGAGGTCCGGAGCCTCCGGCGCTTCATAGGGCGAATCGATGCCGGTGAAGTTCGTGATCTTGCCTTCGCGGGCGCGCCGATAGAGCCCCTTGGGATCGCGGCGCTCGCATTCGTCGAACGGCGTGTCGACGAAGATTTCGACGAATTCGCCTTCGGTCATGCGTTCGCGGGCGAGCCGCCGCTCGCTGCGGAAGGGCGAAATGACCGACACGAGCACGATCAGTCCGGCCTCGCAGAACAGCCGGGCGACCTCGATCACGCGCCGGACGTTCTCCACCCGGTCGGCGTCGGTGAAGCCCAGGTCCCGGTTAAGACCATGCCGGACGTTGTCGCCGTCCAGGGAGTAGGTATGGCGGCCGAGTGCCAGCAGCCGCTTTTCGACGCCATCGGCGATGGTCGATTTTCCCGACCCGGAGAGGCCGGTGAACCACAGGACGCAGGGGCGCTGGTGCTTGATCTGCGCGCGCGCGGCCTTGTCGACGGCGAAGGCCTGTCCCGGCAGGTTGGAGGCGCGGCGCAGCGGGAACCGGATCATGCCGGCGCCGACCGTCGCGTTGCTCGTGCGGTCGATCAGGATGAAGCCGCCGGTGTCCCGGTTCTGGTCGTAGCCGTCGAAGGGTGCCGATCGGTCCAGTGCGATATTGGCGAATCCGATTTCGTTCAACGCCAGTTGCTTCGTCGCCTCATGGACGCCGGTTTCGACGTCGATCCGGTGCTTCAGCTCGGTCACGGTCGCGGTCATCGTCGCTGTGCCGAGCTGCAACAGGTAGGGCCGGCCCGGCAGCATCGGCGCGTCGTGCATCCACACCAGGTGGCAGGCGAACTGGTCGGCGACGTGCGGCTGGCGGTCCGGGCATGTGAAGACATCGCCACGCGCGACATCGACCGCGTCGGCGAGGGTCAGGGTGACGGCCTGGCCAGCGCCCGCCTCGGCGAGATCGCCGTCCTGGGTGACGATGCGGGCAATCCGGCTGGCAGCTCCCGAGGGCTGCACCACGATCTCGTCTCCGGCACGGATGGTGCCGCCGAGCACGGTACCGGCATAGCCGCGGAAGTCGGCGCCGTTGCGATTGATCCATTGCACGGCGAGGCGAAACGGCTGCGTGCCGGCCCGATCGACCTCGACGCTCTCGAGATGATCGAGCAACGTCGGGCCGCGATACCAGGGCATCGCGGTGCCTCTCGCCATTACGTTGTCGCCGCATAGCGCCGACGTCGGGATGGCGGTGACCGCGGCGAAGTCCAGCCGCTGGGCGAGCAGTGAGTAGGCGGCGGCGATCTCGGTGAAGCGCTGCTCGCTGTAATCGACCAGATCCATCTTGTTGACCGCGAGGACGACGTGCCGGACGCCCATCAGCGACACGATGGTGCTGTGCCGGAAGGTCTGGGTCAGCAGGCCCTTGCGGGCATCGACGATGACGATCGCGAGGTCGGCGGTGGAGGCGCCGGTCACCATGTTGCGGGTGTACTGCGCGTGTCCGGGTGTATCGGCGACGATGAACCTGCGCCGCGGCGTGGAAAAGAACCGGTAGGCGACGTCGATCGTGATGCCCTGCTCGCGTTCCGCCTGCAGCCCATCGACGAGCAGCGCCAGATCGGGCGCCTCGCCGACGGTGCCGTAGCGTCTGGAGTCGCGTGCCAGCGCCTCGAGATGGTCACCGGGCACCTGCCTTGCGTCGAACAGGAGCCGGCCGATCAACGTGCTCTTGCCGTTGTCGACGCTGCCGCAGGTGATGAGGCGCAGCATGTCCCTGTCGCCCGGGTTGGACGGCGGCGGCGCCATCAGAAGTATCCTTCCCGTTTCTTGAGTTCCATGGAACCGCTCTGGTCGTGGTCGATCGCACGGCCCTGGCGCTCCGAGGTACGCGCGTCTTCCAGCTCGGCAATGATCTCGGACAAGCTGGTCGCCCGGGATTCGATGGCGCCCGTGAGCGGGTAGCATCCAAGGGTGCGGAACCTCACCAGGCGCGGCTGCGGCATCTCGCCGGGGCCAAGCGGCAGCCTGTCGTCGTCGACCTTGATCAGCATGCCGTTCCGTTCGACCACCAGGCGCTCGGCGGCGAAGTAGAGCGGGACGACGGGAATGTCCTCCTGCCGGATGTAGGTCCAGACGTCGAGTTCGGTCCAGTTCGACAGCGGAAAGACGCGGATGCTTTCGCCGGCATGGATGCGGCTGTTGTACAACCGCCACAGCTCAGGTCGCTGGTGGCGCGGATCCCAGCGATGGGCGGCGCTCCGGAAGGAGAAGATCCGTTCCTTGGCCCGCGAGGTCTCCTCGTCACGCCGCGCGCCGCCGATGGCGGCGTCGAAGCCGTGCAGGTCGAGCGCCTGCTTCAAGCCTTCGGTCTTCATCACATCGGTGTGGACGGTGCCGCCATGGGAGATCGGGCCGATGCCCCGATCGACCCCGTCGCGATTGACGTGAACGAGCAGCTCAAGGCCCAGCTCGGCCACGCGCCGGTCGCGGAAGGCGATCATCTCCTGGAACTTCCACATAGTATCGACGTGCAGCAACGCGAAGGGTGGTTTGGCCGGGAAGAAGGCTTTCAGGGCGAGATGAAGCAGGACAGAGGAGTCCTTGCCGATCGAGTACAGGATGACCGGCTTGCGAAAATTCGCGGCCGCTTCTCGCAGGATATGGATGCTCTCGGCTTCGAGCGTCTGCAGGTAGGAATTCGGGGCTGGCAAGAGAGCTTGTCTTTCCGAAACGGCAACTATTCGACCGCAAGATGCTGTGCTTGCGGCGGAAAATCTCCGAAATCCCAGGCGATCTTCATGCTCGGGCGCATGCGTAGGCTAGTATACGCATGAGCTAACGCCACCATCCCTCGATTCGACCAAAAAAATCTGCAGCCAGTCCATGCATTCTGGCAGGGGCGGGGCAAATTCCGACCTGCAGCGGAACGCCCCGCAAGTCCCGTGTCGCTGCCTCTCGGGGACCTTGATACAACGTCAGCAACAAGTCCGGAGAGGAGTTCTAATGTCGTTCCGTGCGCTCGTTCTCAGCCAAGGCGCTGACCGCAAGGTGAGCGGAGCCGTCGAGACCCTGCCCGATGACCGGCTACCGGCGGGCGACGTCACGGTCGCCGTCGAATATTCGACCCTCAACTACAAGGATGGGCTGGTGCTCACGACCGGTGGCGGGTTGGTGAAGACCTGGCCGCATGTCGGGGGCATCGATTTTGCCGGCACGGTCGAGACCTCGAACAATCCCGCCTTCAAGCCCGGCGACAAGGTCGTGCTCAACGGCTATCGCGTCGGCGAGCTGCACTGGGGCGGCCATGCCTCCAAGGCGCGGGTGAAGGGTGACTGGCTGGTCAAATTGCCGCCCTCGATCTCCACCAGGCGGGCGATGGCCATCGGCACGGCGGGCTACACTTCCATGCTTTGCGTGATGGCGCTCGAGAAGCACGGCGTCGGGCCTGCCTCGGGGGAGATCCTGGTGACTGGCGCGGCCGGCGGTGTCGGCAGCGTCGCCGTCGCGATCCTGGCCAAGCTCGGCTACGCGGTCGTGGCCGCCACCGGTCGGCCGCAGGAAGGGGCTTATCTCACGGCGCTGGGCGCCAAGACGATCATGGATCGCAAGGAGCTTCTCGAGGCACCGGATCGGCCGCTGTTGTCGGAGCGCTTCGCCGGCCTGGTCGACACGGTCTCAGGGATGATGTTCGCCAAGGCGCTGGCGCAGGTGAAGTACAACGGCGCGGCGGCGGTGTGCGGGCTCGCCGCCGGACCGTCGTTTCCCGGTTCGATCCTGCCCTTCATCCTGCGCGCCATCACCGTCTACGGCATCGACTCGGTGATGCTGCCCAAGGCGCCGCGCGAGGCGGCATGGCGGCGGTTGGGTACCGACCTGCCGCTCGACAAGCTCGACAGCACGGTGAGCGAGGCGAGCCTTTCCGACGTGATGGCCCTGGCCCCAAAAATCCTCAAAGGAGAGATACGGGGCCGCGTGGTCGTCGATGTGAACAAGTGATAGCGTAATTCATTGATTTTGCAGTTCGCCGAGGAGCAACGACGATGACGTCTCCCAATTCCAAGCCTGTCGCCAACAATCTCGAAGCCTTCTTCATGCCGTTCACGGCGAACCGGCAGTTCAAGAAGAACCCGCGGATGTTGGCCAAGGCAAAGGGCGTTCACTACTGGACGCCGGAGGGGCGCAAGATCATCGACGGCACGGCCGGCCTGTGGTGCGTCAACGCCGGTCACGGCCGCGAGGAGATCAAGGCGGCGATCGCCAAGCAGCTCGACGAGATGGACTACGCGCCGTCGTTCCAGATGGGCCATCCCAAGGCGTTCGAGCTGGCGGCACGCCATGCCGCGATGCTGCCGGGCGACCTCAACCATGCCTTCTACTGCAACTCGGGCTCCGAGGCCGTCGACAGTGCGCTCAAGATTGCGCTCGCCTATCACCGTGCCAACGGCCAGGGCACGCGCACGCGCTTCGTCGGCCGCGAGCGCGGCTATCACGGCGTGGGCTTCGGCGGCATCTCCGTCGGCGGCATGGTCAACAACCGCAAATGGTTCGGCGCGATGCTGCCGGGCGTCGACCACATGCCGCACACGCATCTGCCGCAGAACGCCTTCTCCAAGGGCCAGCCCGAGCATGGCGCGGAGATCGCCGACGAACTGGAGAAGATCGTGGGTCTGCACGACGCCTCCAACGTCGCCGCCGTCATCGTCGAGCCCTGCGCCGGCTCGACCGGCTACCTGCCGCCGCCCAAGGGCTACCTGCAGCGCCTGCGTCAGATCTGCGACAAGCACGGCATCCTTCTGATCTTCGACGAGGTCATCACCGGTTTTGGCCGCCTCGGCACCGGCTTCGCCGCCGACAAGTTCGGCGTCATTCCCGACCTGATGACGGTAGCCAAGGGCATCTCCAACGCGACGGTACCGATGGGCGGCGTGTTTGTGAGGAAGCCTGTGTTCGGCGGGCTGATGAATGGGCCGGAGAACGCCATCGACCTGTTCCACGGCTACACCTACTCGGCGCATCCGCTGGCCTGCGCCGCGGCCTCGGCGGTCCTCGACATCTATCGCGACGAGAACCTGTTCGAGCGCGCAGCCGAACTCTCTCCCTATTGGGAAGAGGGCGTGCACTCGCTGAAGGGCCTGCCGAACGTCACCGACATCCGCAATCTCGGCCTCGCCGCCGGC
Organism: Reyranella sp.; assembly: GCA_052386855.1. Taxonomy (GTDB): domain Bacteria; phylum Pseudomonadota; class Alphaproteobacteria; order Reyranellales; family Reyranellaceae; genus Reyranella. The sequence continues at coordinate 68,931 of JBQTJT010000013.1, read as the reverse complement.
ATCGACCTGGCGCCGAGCGGCCCGGTCGGCACCCGCGGCTACGCCGCCTTCACCAAGGCGTTCGATCTCGGTCTGATGGTCCGCCAGTCGGGTGACGCCATCGCCATGTCGCCGCCGCTGGTGATCGAGAAAGCGCAGATCGACGAGATCATCGACATCACGGCCAAGACGATCAGGGCGGTCGCCTGACGCCCGCGTGACCCTGACCGGAGAGCTGTTCTGGCTGATCGGTGAATTCGCCGCGGTGATGCATATCGCCATCGCCAGCGCCGTCACCATCCATGTCCTGCTCTACAAGCGCAATGTCGGTGCCGCCGTGTCCTGGATCGGCATTGCCTGGCTGTCGCCCTTCATCGGCGGCATGCTGTACGCGATCATGGGCATCAATCGCGTCAAGCGCCGCGCCAAGCGGTTGCTGCGCGCCCGCTCGCAGCCCGCCATCGCCGAAGCCGCATCGGCCGACATGTCGCCCGACGACCCGCTGGCGCCGCTGGAATTCGCCGTCGGCCGGCTGACCGGGCTGCCACGCGAGCACGGCAACAGGGTCGAAGCCATGCGCAGTGGCGACGAGGCCTATCCCCGCATGCTGGAGGAGATCGGCCGGGCCCGCATGAGCATCGGCCTCCAGAGCTACATCTTCCGGGCTGACGCTGCAGGCGAGCCGTTCCACGACGCCTTGATCGCGGCCCAGCGCCGCGGCGTGCAGGTGAGGGTGCTCATCGACGGCGTCGGCGGCGGCTATTTCTGGTCGGGGACTTACCGCAGGCTCAGCCAGGCCGGCGTGCCGGTTGCGCGCTTCCTCCATTCGTACCTTCCCTGGCGCATGCCGTTCGTGAACCTGCGCAACCATCGCAAGGTGCTGGTGATCGACGGTCGCGTCGGCTTCACCGGTGGACTGAATATCGGCGCGGAGAACATGCAGGCCGGCAAGCCGGCCGATCCCGTGCGCGACACCCATTTCCGATTCGAGGGACCGGTCGTCGAGCAGCTTACCGATGCCTTCGCCGACGACTGGCTGTTCGCGACCGGCGAGACCCTGCCCGACGATGCCTGGTTCCCAGCGATCGAAAGGGCGGGCGTCGTTTCGGCCCGGGTGGTGACCTCCGGCCCCGACGAGGACAACGAGCGCATCGAGTTCGTGGCGCTGCAGGCCATTTCCTGCGCCCGCAAGTCGGTTCGCGTGGTGACGCCGTATTTCCTGCCGCCCGAGCCGCTGACGATGGCCCTGGGGCTCGCCGCCATGCGCGGGATCGAGGTCGACCTGATCCTTCCCGAGCGCGGCAACCATGCGATCCTGGACTGGGCACGGCAGGTTCCTCTGCGGCCGTTGATCGAGGCGGGCTGCCGCATCTGGCTGCTGCCGCCGCCTTTCGAGCATTCGAAGCTGATGACTGTCGATGACAGCTGGACGATGATCGGCAGCGCCAACTGGGATACCAGGAGCTTCCGGCTCAACTTCGAGCTCAACGTCGAATTGCACGATACCGGCTTTGCGCATGCGATCGCGGTGGCGACGCAGACCTGCCGCCGGTTGATGATTGCCGAGCTCGACGCAGCGCCCCTGGCGACGCGGCTGCGCAATGGCGCAGCCCGCCTGTTGCAGCCCTACCTGTAGGTCGTCCTAGCGCAGCGCCGCGCGAAGCCGGGCGATGCGGTGGCGCGTCGCCCTCAGCGGGTCGCGCTTGGCTGCCGCTTCCGAAACGTGAAGGTCAAGCACGATCGGCCGATGGTCGGACGGACCGAAGGCGAGCGTGCTGGTCAAGCTGCAGCGCAATCCGTGCACGAGACAACGGTCGAGGCGAAATGGCACGACGCTGCGGGCGAAGTGAGTCGGTTCGAGCGGCCCGACATCGAAGAAGCCGGGCACCAGCACGGGGCCGACGGCGTTGTAGTCGCCGATGATCGCCGAGGGCTTGCCGCGGAGCGATGCAGCGATACGCGCGAGCTGGCGGCGGTTGAGAAGCTGGCCGTGCGAGAGATGGACATTGGCGAAGGTGATCTCGCCCACTTGTACGATCTGCGCCCGGCGACGTGGCAGCCGGCCGGGCAATCGCGAGGCCGGCAACGGCAGGGCATGCGGCGTGACGTGCCGGCTTTTCGTCCAGACCGCGAGCCCGTGAATGCGGCCCGGCCAGGGCTGGCGGTGAAAGTGGCCGCCGGCCAGCGACGGCAGCGCATCCATGTGCTCGGTTGCCTCCTGCATCAGCAACAGGTCGGGCTTCTCGCGCTCCACCAGATTCGCCACGTCCTCGACGGCGGCGCCGGTCAGCCGCAACAGATTCCAGCTGATGACCTTCACGCACGCCTCATGATTTGGGTTTCCGGTCGCGTCGTGCCGTATGCCGGGCCTGGCGGATCTGCTCCGTCAGCAGGCTCACCGTTCCGGCGGCGGACTGCAATTCGCGACGGACCGTCTCGCGGCGCTCGTGGATCGAGGCGATCACCAGCCCCATCGGCACACCCAGCCCAACCAGCGCCGTTTCGGCGAGCTGGAGGCTCGCCTCGATGGTCTCGGGCACGGTGTCGGTGACGTCGAGCGTGTAGAGGTGCCGGGCGTGCTGGGCATCGTGGGCGCGCGCCACGATCATCACGTCGGGCCGGCGCGCCCTCACCGCCCGCACGACGTCATCGACGACGGCGGTGTCGATGGTAACGATGACGCCCACCGCCTCGTCGATACCACAGCGCTGAAGGTAGATCGGGTTGCTGGCATCGCCGTAGTAGATCGGGCGGCCAAGGTTGTGCCAGCGCTCGACGACGGCAACGTCCTTGTCGGTGGCGAGATAAGCGATCTCATGCTTGTCGAGGAGATCGCAGACCAGCTGGCCGACACGTCCGTGGCCCACGACGATGACGCGCTTGGTCCGGTCATCCGGCGGCAGCAGGGTCGAGGAGGGCCGCGACGGCGCCTCGACGTCGAGGCGCTTGTGGATGCGCCGGGCGCCCAAGGCGATGAATGGCAGTGTCGCCATGGTCAGCGACACCACGGCGAGGACGCCCGCCGCCACGCCGCCGTCGACCAACTTGAGCTGGGTCGCAAGGCCGATGCCGATGAAGGCGAACTCACCGCCGGGCGCCAGCAGCAGGCTGGTCTCCATGCTGGTCGACCACGGCACGCCGAACAGCCGGCAGAGCGGCGCCAGCAGCAGCGTCTTGGCCACGACCATGGCGAGGAATCCGCCGGCCACCAGCAGCGGCTCACGCCAGATGAATCCCAGGTCGATATGCATGCCGACGGAGAAGAAGAAGACCCCCAGCAGCAGGCCGCGGAAGGGATCGATCATCGCCTCGACCGCCCGCCGGTATTCGGTCTCGGCAAGGAGAAGCCCGGCAATGAAGGCACCCAGCGCCATCGAGATGCCAGCGGCGGAGGCGATCACGCCCGAGCCGACGGCAATCAACAGCGTGGCGGCCATGAAGAATTCCGGATTGTCCGTGCTGGCTGCCAGCCGGAACAGCGGCTTCAGCACGACACGGCCGACGATGGCGATCACGCCGACCGCGATGGCTGCCTCGACCAGGGCGATCACCACACCTTGGACGACGGACCCTTCGCTGTTGCCGCCCAGCGCACTGATCAAGAACAGCAGCGGCACCACGGCAAGGTCCTGGGCGATCAGGATGGCGAAGCTGGTGCGGCCGGTGGTCGACATCATGCGGCGCTGGCCGCTCAGCAGTTCCATCACGATGGCAGTCGAGGACAGCGCCAGGCAGGCGCCGATGATCAGGGCCGCAGCCGGCGGCTGGCCGAGCCACAGGGCGGCGAGGCTGATGGCGATCGCCGTCAGGCCGACCTGCAGCCCGCCCAGGCCGAACACCAGCCGCCGCATGGTGATCATGCGGCGCATCGACAGTTCCAGGCCGATGAAGAACAGCAGGAAGACGATTCCCAGATCGGCGATGAAGGCGATCTGCTTTTCGCCGGTGACGGTCATCCAGTCGATGGCGCGTGAGTAGTCGGCAAGTTGGCCCAGCCCATGCGGGCCGAGCAGGGCGCCGACGACCAGAAAGCCCAGAATCGGGCTGATCTTCAGCCGGTGTACGACCGGCGCCACGATGGCCGCCGTTCCCAGAACGATCAGGGCGTCCTTGAAGACGAAGATTTCCGCCGATCCTGCCATCGGCTCGAACATAGACTGCGCACGGCGATCTGTGCACACTTTCATCGGCAAAAAGGAAATTCGGGATGGAGACGACATGAAGGTGGTCATCACCGGCGGCGGGGGCTTCCTCGGCAAGAAGCTGGCTCGACGCATCCTGCAGCAGGGCACGATCGCAGGCGCGAGCGGCGCCCCGGAGCGGGTGAGCGAACTGTTGCTGTTCGATGTCGCCAAGGCGACCGGGCCGGGCCTCGATGACCCCAGGGTCAAGACGCTGGCCGGCGATATCGCCAATTTCGCCACTGTGCAGTCGATCGTGCAGGGCGCGGCCACGGTATTCCACTTCGCCGCCGTCGTGAGCGCGGGCGCGGAGGCCGATTTCGATCTGGGCTACCGGGTCAATCTTGAGGGCACGCGTAACGTCCTCGAAGCCTGCCGGGCGCTCGGCACCAATCCGAGGGTCGTTTTCACCAGCTCCCTGGCAGCCTTCGGTGGCGACCTGCCGCCGGCCGTTACCGACGACACGCCGCTGACACCCCAGACCTCCTATGGCGCGCAAAAGTCGATCGGCGAGTTCCTGGTCCGCGACTACACCCGCAAGGGGTTTTTGCGCGGTACCGCGGTCAGGCTGCCGACGATTTGCGTCCGCACGGGCCTGCCCAACAAGGCGGCATCGACATGGGCCAGTTCGATCCTGCGCGAGCCGCTTACCGGCGCCGACGTGGTCTGTCCGGTAACGCCCCAAACCATCATGGTCGTGCTCAGTCCTCGCAAGACGGTCGATGCCTTCATGCGCCTGCATGACCTGCCGCCTGATGCCTTCGGGCCGGGGCGGACCCTGCTGCTGAATGGCATCAACGTGACGGCGAAGGAGCTGGAGGCCGCGGTGGGTCGCCACGCCGGCAACCGCAAGGTCGGCAAGGTGGTCTGGCAGCACGACCCCGCCATCCAGAATATCTGCGACGGCTGGCCTCAGGGCATCGATTCGAAGCGTTCCCGCGCGCTGGGGTTCGAGACCGACAGGGATCTCGACGAAGTCGTCCGCCACTTCATCGCCGACGATCTCGACGAGCAGATGAAGCTCGTGAAGCCCGCCTGATCGCTAGTTGCCGCGCAGCATGCGCCAGCCGTTCTGCAGGTGGCGCCAGGGCCCCCAGACATGGCGGGTACGCATCATGTGCCAGCGTTGCGGCTCGTTGTCGGGGCCGGCGACCGGTCCGGCATCCTCGACATAGTCGGTGATGCCGACTGCGTCGGTATCCCAGGGGCCAGTGGTCTTGAAGATCGTCGTCTTGGCCCCGTAGGTACCGAGCGTGCGCGACATGCCCGATGCCATGAAGTCCATGTACCGGGGCAGGCTTTCGGGACGGCAGAGATAGCCCTTGTTGAAGCCGACAGCGAGCAGCCGGAAGTGAAAGGGGTTCTTTTCGAGGTAGCGGATCACCTCGGTGGTATTGGCGGGATAGCGCGGCGAGAAGAAGTCGTCGATCACCACGATGCCTTCGGTGTTGACGATCCGGTTGGCGAACTCGAGCTCGCGGTAGACCGCGGTGCCGGTGTGCTCGCCGTCGATATGGAACCAGCGCACCGTCTGGTGCATCGCCTGGAGGTCGAGCTTGGCCGGCAGGTCGGCCGACGGGCCCGAGAGCGGCACGATGTTGGCCGCTTCCACGCCGACCGACTGAATGGCCCGCTGTACCGCCGGCTCGTCCAGCCGAAGATCGCACAGATAGAGCTTCTCGTTACCCTTGCGATAGGCCGCCAGAACCGAGGCCGACCGGCCTCGCCAGACGCCTATCTCGAACAGATCCCCGGTCACCCCGGTTTGCTGGTCGAGCAGGGCGCGCCAGACGCAATAGGACTGGAACATGAACCAGCCCGGAATTGCGTCGATTTTCTCCCAACTGAGCATCGTCGAACCTCGCTTGCGGGGCCTTGCTAACAGTGCCCCTTCGAGGCCGCAAGCCGCGAAGCTTGCTTCCGTCTTAACGGTCAGGTAGAGCCCGCTCGCTTACGTATGCCAACAATAATCGCTTATCGCACGACGATCGGTCTGCTTTGGGGGCTGGCGCTCTGGCATAGCTGGGAGAGCCGGGGCCTGTTTGTCGACGGCTCGGCGTTCCTCGTCCAGATTGCCCGCCGCGAGTGGTTCTTCGACTTCTACGCGCCGCGTCTCTACGCGATGGTCGTTGGCCAGATCCCGGTCATGACGGCGTTGTTCCTGGGCGTCACCGACCTGCATCTGATGGCGCGCCTGTTGTCGTTCGGGCTGTTCGTCGTGCCGACCGCCCTCTATCACCTCGCCCTGATGCGCGCCAAGGACGACGCGGTGCTGCTGGCGGCCGTGGTGGCGGCGATCGCCGTGGTGTTCATGACGACCTCGTTCTTCATCGTCGGCGAATACAACACCGCCTACGCGCTCACCATCCTGGTGGCGATCCGGCTGGCGACGGCGGAGCGTCTCACCTTCTTCGACAGCCTGGTGCTGGCGGCGCTCGCCTTCCTGGCCATGCGGACCTACGAGGTGATGATCTATCTCGGTCCCCTGCTGGCGGCGATGATCTTCTGGGCCCTTCACCGGGCACCGTCACGGCCGATTCTCCCCACCGCACTCCATGTCGCGGCGGCAGGCATGTTCCTGGCCGGCATGGTCGTGGCGATCGGGTCCATTCTCACGCCCTACTCGGAGGAGCACCTCAGCGATACCATCGCGACGGCCACGAACTTCTGGCAGAATCTGCAGTTCGACATGGTGCTGCTGGCGGCTCTGATCGTCGTGGTCTGGGCGTTGGTCAAGCCGAGCGCCCTGCTGGGGACGCGCCCTTATGCCTGGGCGGCCGTGTTCCTCGTTGTGCTCGCCCTGTCACCGATCCTTGCGATGAACGACACGCTCGTGCGGCCGCTGGCCAAGTCGCAGTACGTCGCGCGCACGGCGGCAGGATTGGTGATCGCTTCGATCGTCATCTTCATCTGGGCCTATCGTTCCAAAGTCGGTGCCAATCTGCCGGTGTTCACCATCCTGCGCATGCCCGACGCGGCGCGGCGCTTCGTTGCCTTTGCGCTGCTGATGCTGGTGGCCGGCCTACCCGCCGACATCTACCTGACGAGAACCTGGATGCAGTATCTCGACGCGGTGCGGTCCGTCGTCCGGACACAGGCCGGGGTGATCGCCTTCGAGAACACGCCGCTGTCGAAAAATCCGCACCTCCATCTGATCGAAGCCTGGATACTGCCCAGCCAGAGCCTGGTGCTGCGGGCCAAGCGTGGCGACGGGATCATCGCGCCGCCCCAGAATTTCGATGCGTGGCAGCCGTTCCCGCCTGCGGAACCCTACGGGCTCGGCGCTTTCGTCTGGCGCGACTAGGTATGCCCGGCATCCCGCTCTCGATGGCCTACCGGGGCGTCGCTCTGCTGCTATGGGCGCTGGTCGTCCACAATGCCGTGGAAAGCCGCGGACTCTTCTGGGATGGAGCGTCCTTTCTGGTGAACCTGCTCGACCGCGAGCGGTTTCACGACTTCTATGCCGCCCGCGCCCATATCGACTGGTTGACCCAGGCGCCCATGCTGCTGCTGGCGGATGCCGGCCTGCGCGATACGAGGCTGCTGGCCATCGCCTATTCGGCGACGCTGTTCGCGGTGCCAGCCGCTCTCTACCAGCTGGCGCTGGCGCGCGTGCGGCATGATCCGCTGCTTCTCTCCGCCGTCATCGCCATCATCGTCCTGGTCTATCTGCCGACCTCGTTCTTCATCGTCGGCGAGTACAATGCGACCTTCGCGGCCGTGACGGCCGCGATGGCGGTGACGCTGACGATGGGCGGCAGGAGGCTGCGCGACGCGGTGATCCTGTGCGCGCTCGGCGCCCTTTGCCTGCGCTCCTACGAGGCCATGGTCTATCTCGGGCCGCTGCTCGCGGTGGCCATCGTGTGGACCTCGCGGCGCGCCGCTATTCCCGACTTGGGTTTTCGCGTGCTTTGCGCCATTGCGGCGCTCACCTTCATCGGCGCGGCTGTGGTGTCGGCTTCGACGATCTTCGACTATTGGGAGCATCCGCACTTCCTGAAGGTGCGATCGACCAGCGTCGATTTCTGGCAGAACATGCAGTTTGCCATTCCGCTGTCGGGCTTCGTGATCTGCGGTGTGGCGGGCCTGCGCAGACCCGGTTGGCTGCAGGGACGGGGGCCCTTCATCGTCCTGGGCGTGATTGTCGTGCTTCTCGCCCTGTCGCCGTGGTGGCGTGTCGTCCATCCGCCGTCGATCCTCTATCCGCCCTCTCACTACGTGGCGCGCCAGGCTGCGGGAATTCTGCTGGTGGCGTTTCTAGGGGGCATGTGGCTGCACGTTGGCCGGCGAAGCAGTCCTCCCGTCGTGCTCGCGACCTTGCGGCAGGCGATGGTCTCGCAGCGGCTGCTCACCCTCATGACGGCGCTGACATTCGCTGCGGCGGTCCCCGACATTGCCCTCACGCGGCTGTGGGCGGGCTACCTCGACGGTCTCCGCGTCGTGGTCAACGAGCGCACCGGCATCATTCGCGCCGAGACGCTGCCGCTGCACGAATGGCCCAACAAGCTGTTCTTCCAGGACTGGTCGTTTCCGGCGCTGAGCGCGATCGTCAGCCGCATGCCCGGCAAGGCATACGTCGTTGTCGACCAGGACTATCTCAGCAACCCGCCGTTCGAGCCGGAATGCGGCCTGCTGCCCAAGCTCAGCGGCTACGGCTGGGACGACCCCCGTCTGAAAAATTAGGGCCGCATCCAGGGGCTGCTGCGGCCCGCGCCGCGGACAGGGGCTGCGAGTTCGACGAACTCGCACAGGATATTGCGGGTGTCGCGCGGGTCGACGATCTCCTCGATCCAGAAGGTCTCGGCACTGCGGAACGGCGAGCGAAGCTTGTTCAGCCGCTCCTCGATCTCGGCCATCTTGGCCTTGGGATCGTCTGCGGCGTCGATGTCGGCCCGGTAGGCGGCTTCGATGCCTCCCTCGAGCGGCAGCGAGCCCCAGCGTCCCGACGGCCAGGCGTAGCGCCAGTTGACCCTGGAGCCGTTCTGGTGCGCGGCGCCTGCTACGCCGAAAGCGTTGCGGATGATGAAGGTGCACCACGGCACGGTGGTCTGGAACATCGCCGACATGGCGCGCACGCCCTGGCGGATGACGCCGCTCTTTTCGGCCTCGAGCCCGATCAGGAAGCCGGGACAGTCGCAGAAGTAGACGACCGGCAGGTGAAAGGTCTCGGCCATGTCGAGGAAGCGCGTCACCTTCTGGCAGGCATCGGCGGTCCAGCCGCCGCCGTAGAACATCGGGTCGCTCGCCATCACCGCCACCGGCCAGCCGTCGATACGGGCAAAGCCGGTCACGACCGAGCGGCCGTAGAGCCTGCCCATCTCGAAGAAGCTGCCCTGGTCGACGACCTTCTCGACGATCGGCCGGATGCGATAGACCTTGCGGATGTCGCGCGGGATGACGTCGAACAACGACTCCTCGCGCCGCGCCGGATCGTCGGTCGCGGGGCCGCGCGGCGGCGCGTCGTGGACCGACGAGGGCAGGTAGGAGAGGAAACGGCGCGCAGCGGCGAAGGCCTCTTCCTCGCTGTCGACGGCCTCGTCGATGGCGCCGGCCCGCAGCTGGATCTCCCAGCCGCCCAGTTCCTGCTTGTCGTACTGCTTGGGGCTGAGCCGGTTCACGACCGGGGGACCGGCGACGAACATCGCCGAAATCTCCTTCACCATCACGGAATAATGCGTGGCGGCGAGGCGGGCGGCGCCGAGGCCCGCGACGGAGCCGAGGCCGAGGCCGACCGTCGGCACGGTGCCCATGTTCTGCACGACCCATTCCCAGCCGCTGACGCCCGGGACATTGGCGCGGCCGGTCGTCTCGATGGTCTTCACCGAACCGCCGCCGCCCGAGCCCTCGATCATGCGGATCACCGGCACGCGGTACTGGTTGGCATAGCGCTCGATGAAGTTCGACTTCTCCTTGATCGTGGCGTCGGCCGAGCCGCCGCGCACGGTGAAGTCGTCGCCGCTGACGGCCACTGGCCGGCCGTCGATCTTGCCACGGCCCATCACGGCGTTGGCTGGCGTCAGATCGACGAGGTCGTTAGCGTGGTCATACTCGGCCTTGCCGGCGATACTGCCGAGTTCGCGGAAGGAGTCCTTGTCGAGCAGCCGGTCGATGCGTTCGCGGACGGTGAGGCGGCCGCCATCGTGCTGCCGCTTGACCTTGTCGGCGCCACCCATCCGCTTCGTCATTTCCTGACGGCGGCGCAGCTCGTCCATCTCCGGTTGCCAACTCATCGCGCGATTCCCCGGTCCGGTTGTTTCAATCGTCTCAAATCAGTCGAGTCTCGTACCAATGCCCGGCTTGAGCGGCTACACTGAAAGCATCCGAGCCGGGGAGCTGGGCCGATGGACGAAACGGGCAACAGCAGCGTGTTGCTGGTGGCAAGGTGCCTGCTGGCCAGCCTTTTCCTGTGGTCTGGGATCGGCAAGATCACGGGCTACGACGCCGCCGGGCAGTTCATGGTGCAGCACGGCACGATCGGCATGCTGCTGCCGATCGCGATCATCGTCGAGATCGGCGCCGCGGCTCTCCTGATCGTCGGTTTCAAGGTCAGGTTTGCCGCCCTGGCGCTTGCCGGCTTCTGCATCGTGACGGCCCTGCTGTTCCACGCCAACTTCACCGACCGCGGGCAGATGACCCATTTCTTCAAGAACGTCGCGCTGGCCGGTGGCCTGCTCGCGCTCTACGTCTCGGGGCCGGGCCGCATGTCGTTCGACGGCGCGGGCGAGAGCAGCGACTAAGCGGGCGGCCTCAGCCCTCGTAGACGACGCCATCGATCAGGTTCTCCTCGTAGAGCCGCGCGAGGTCGATGCCGCCCGGCGGGCGCGCGGTCTTGAAGTCGGCGATGGCGCGCGCGATCCGCGATTCCTGATCGCGGCGGAGTTTCTCCGCCTCTTCCACCGAGGCGGGCTGGAAGCGGACCGTCTGGCCCGGCAGCAGGCGGCCGAGGCGTGGCAAGTCGACCGAGGCCACGGTGGCGATCTTCGGGTAACCGCCGACGGTCTGGCGGTCCGCCAGCAGCACGATGGGCAGGCCGGCGCCCGGCACCTGGATGGCACCGGGGCCGATGCCGTCGGAGATGATGTCGGCGCCTTTTGCGTGCGCGATCACGGGGCCTTCGAAGCGGATGCCCATGCGATCCGCCTCCTTGGAGACGCGATAGTCGGATTCCACGAAGGTGCGCCGGCCGTCGGCGGTGAAATAGTCGTCCTGCGGACCCCAGACGACGCGGATCGGTCCGCTGCCGTAGTCGAAAGGCGCCGCGAGCTTGCGGTCATCGCCAGGCGTCGCCTGCGCGTGAGCCAGCGGAAGGCAATCGCCCTGGCCGAGCTTGCGGCCTTCCATGCCGCCGACGCCGGCGCGCGCATAGGTGGAGAGGCTGCCCATGAAAGGCGGCAGGGCAAAGCCGCCGGCGACCGCGAGATAGGCCGTGCTCGATCCCTCGATCATGCCGACCCGAAGGAGCTGGCCGCGCTTCAATAGATGGGTGCGATCCGACTCCAGCGGTTTGGCCGGCGCATCGGGCGCGTCGATGACGGCGGCCGACAGCGGCCCGACCAGCGCCACACGCACGCTGTCGGCCTCGACCAGCAGGTCGGGGCCCATGACGCCGATTTCCAGCCCCGCCATGCCGGGGGGATTGCCGAGGAGCGCGTTGGCGAGCCGCAAGCCGATCCGGTCCATCGCCCCCGCAGTCGGCATGCCAAGCGCCATGAATCCGACGCGGCCGAGATCCTGCAGCGTGTCGAACAGGCCGGCCCGCACGACCTTCAGCGCCGCGCTCATGTTTCTTCCTCCTCCCCATTCAAATGGGGAGGTGGCCGCGAAGCGGACGGAGGGGGCATGGACAGCGACAACCGCTCTGAGGCTTTTGACCCCTCCGTCGGCGTAGGACATCGACACCTCCCCATTTGAATGGGGAGGAGAAGAAGATTGGCGCTCATGTCTTCACCAACGTCGTCCAGTCGAACGTGCCGGCATCGACGTCGCGGGCGATGCGGTCGAAGGTCTTGCGGTCGATGCGCTGGAACGACAGCGAATCGCCCGGCGCCAGGAACACCGGCTGCTCGCGGCGCTTGTCGAACATCCAAAGCGGCGTGCGGCCGATCAGGTGCCAGCCGCCCGGGCTCTCGAAGGGGTAGATCGTCGTCATGTCCATGGCGATGGCGACCGACGAGCGCGGCACCCGCACGCGCGGCTGGTCGCGCCGCGGCAGATAGAGGGACCGGTCGAGGCCCGCGACATAGGCCAGGCCCGGCATGAAGCCCAGCACGTAGACCTTGAAGGATGACGCGAGGTGGGCCGCGATCACCTGCTCGACCGTCTTCCTGGTGCGCTTCGCAACTTCGGCGAGGTCGGGCGCAAACTCGGGATCGTCGTAGCAGCAGGGAAGGGCGATGCGCCGGCTTGCCATGCCAGCCGACAGGCCGCGGGCGATCAGCGTGTCGATCCGGGGCCGCAAGTCGGCGCTGGAAGTGGCGAGGGGATCGTAGGCCACCATCAGCGAGCGCATGGTGGGCACCGTTTCGACGACACCCGGAAGCTCACCGGCCTCCTTGGCGCGGCCGATGGCGGCGTGAAGCGCCATCACCCGACCGTTGATCTCGGGCGAGATTTCGTTGCCGAATTCGACGGTGAAGGCGGTGTCGCCGCAGGATAGGTACCGAACGCTCACATCTGCTAGGATAGCGTCTTCGATTCAGGGAGTCTCCCATGGCCGCGACCAACGCTGGATTCGTCAACATCAACTCCGACCTCGGCGAGAGCTACGGCCCATGGGTCATGGGCAACGATGCCGAGGTGCTGAAGATCGTGACCTCGGCCAACGTTGCCTGCGGCTTCCACGCCAGCGATCCCGTGGTCATGGTCGACACGGTCAAGCTCTGCCAGCAGAACGGCGTCAGCATCGGCGCCCATCCCGGTTTCGCCGACCTCCAGGGCTTCGGCCGCCGGGTGATCAACCTCTCGGTCAAGGAACTGGAGGCCAACATCGCCTACCAGCTCGGGGCGCTGCAGGCGATCGCGGCGATGCACGGCGGCAAGGTCACCCACCTCAAGGTGCATGGCATGATGGGCAACATGTCGGCGGAGAGTGCGGAGATGTCCGATGCGATCTGCCGCGCCACCAAGGCGGTCGATCGCGACCTCATCATCCTCGCCCAGGCCAACACCGAGCAGGGCAAGGCCGCGCGCAAGCAGGGGCTCAGGGTAGCGGAGGAGGTCTTCGCCGACCGCACCTATACCGATGCCGGTTTCCTGACGCCGCGCAAGGAAGCCAACTCGATGATCAAGGATGCCGCCCAGGCGGTGGCCCATGTCCGGCGCATGGTCGACGAACAGGCGATCTACTCGACCTCGGGCAAGCGCATTCCCTGCCAGGTCGATTCGATCTGCGTCCATGGCGACGGACCGACCGCAGTGACGGTATCCAAGGCGGTGCGCGAGGGCCTGGAGGCAGCGGGCATCCGCATCGTGCCGCTGCCGGAGATGCCCAGCCTGAGACACTGAGCCCCAGCTTGTCGGACGCCGCTTCGCCGCTATAGTCCGCCCCTCCGACGGGTAGATTATAGTGGCGGGAGTGGCGTATGGCGGTGTTCGGTAAAGCCCAATATATCAAGCGTGTAGAGGACGACCGGCTGCTGACGGGCAGCGGTGGCTTTGCCGACAATCTGACCCGACCCAACCAGGCCCATGTCGTGCTGGTCCGCTCGCCGCAGGCGCATGCCCGGATCGTGAAGATCGACACCGAATCTGCCCGCAAGGCGCCGGGCGTGGTCGCGGTCTACACGTGGGCCGACATGGAGAAGGAAGGCAGCGGCTATTTCGTGCTGCCTGCGATGTTCCCCAATGCCGACGGCAAGAAGCCAGACATGACGCCGCGCCGCCCGCTGGCACATGAGGTCGTGCGCTATGTCGGCGAGCCGGTGGCCGCGATCGTGGCCGACACAAGGGCCGAGGCCCAGGATGCCGCCGAACTGGTCGAGGTCGAGTACGACCAGTTGCCGTCGGTGACCGAGATCGACGATGCCCTGAAGCCTGATGCGCCGCAGGTCTGGAAGGGCGCGCCGGGCAACCGCGTCGGCTTCAATCGTTTCGGCGATTCAGCCAAGGCCGATGCGGCCTTCGCGGCCGCCGCGCACAAGGTCGAGATCGATGTCGTGCATCAGCGGCTGATCGTGAACGCGATGGAGCCGCGCGCGATCATGGCCGAGTGGGACGGCGACCGCATGGTCGTGCATATCGGCAGCCAGAATCCGTCGGCGACGCGCGACATCCTGTGCGACGTCATCCTCAAGATGCCGAAGGACAAGGTGCGCGTGCTGGTGCGCGACATTGGCGGCGGCTTCGGCATGCGGACCGGCATCCAGCCCGACGAATCGGTCGCGGTGTGGGTCGCCAAGGTGCTGAAGCGTCCGGTGAAGTGGCGCGCCGAGCGCAGCGAGGAGTTCGCCTCGGCGACCGCCGGCCGCGACCAGCTGCACAAGATGGCGCTGGCGCTCGACAAGGACGGCAGGATCCTGGCGTTGCGCATGGAAGCCTTCGCCAATGTCGGCGCCTATCCGTCGGGCGCCGGCATCGCTATCCCGCTGTTCGTCGGGCCCAAGGTCTCGACCGGCACCTACGTTGTCCCGCTGGTCGACCTCAAGATCACCTGCGTGCTGACCAACACCGCGACGATCGGCGCCTATCGCGGCGCCGGCCGGCCGGAATGCCTGCTCGATCTCGAGCGCCTGATGGACACGGCGTCGCGCCAGCTCGGCATCGATCCCGCCGAGCTGCGCCGCCGCAACTTCGTGACGCCGGCGCAGATGCCCTACACCACGGCGATGGGCGAGAAATACGACACCGGCGACTTCGACCTGTTCCTCACCAAGACGCTCGAGGCGGCCGACTGGAACGGCTTCCCGGCCCGCAAGGCCGAGGCCGAGAAGCGCGGCAAGCTCTACGGCCGCGGGCTCGCCTCCTACGTCGAATGGACCAGCGCCATGGTCATGAACGAGATGGCCCATTACGAAGTGAAGGCCGACGGCAAGGTCGTGATCTGGATGGGGACGCAAGGCATGGGGCAGGGGCTGCAGACCAGCTTCACCCAGCTCGCCTCGGAGCTGCTCGGCATCGACGCTTCCCAGATCGAGATTGCGATGGGCGATTCCGACAAGGTAGGCGGCGTGGGCTCGATGGGCTCGCGCTCGGCCTATATCGGCGGCTCGGCGGTGCTGAGCGGCAGCGAGAAGCTGGTCGACAAGGGCAAGGAGCTGGCGGCCGACGCGCTCGAGGCGGCCACGGCCGACATCGTCTATGCCGGCGGCCGCTTCACCATCACCGGCACCGATCGCGGCATCGGGCTCGGCGAACTGGCCGCGAAACAGCCCGACAAGCGCATCTTCATCGAGAACGTCAACACGGTCGACGGCATCGCCTGGCCCAACGGCGCCCATGTCGGCGAGGTCGAGATCGATCCCGAGACCGGCCTGGTCGAACTCAGGCGCTATACGACGGTCGACGACGTCGGCCGGCCGCTGCACCGCCCCATCGTGTTCGGCCAGATCCACGGCGGCTGCGCCCAGGGCATCGGCCAGGCGCTGCTCGAAGAGAACGTCTACGACCGCGAATCTGGGCAGCTCATCACCGGGTCGTTCATGGACTACGCCATGCCGCGCGCCGAGACCTTCCCCACCTTCAACAACCAGCTCGACGACAGCGTGCCGGCCAGGACCAACCCGCTGGGCGCCAAGGGTGTGGGCGAATCGGGCGCGGTGGGCTCGACACCCACCGTCATGAACGCGATCATGGATGCGCTGTGGCCGCTTGGCGTGCGTAGCATCCAGATGCCGGCGACACCGCACCGCGTCTGGCAGGCGCTCCGCAGCGCCAAGAAGAACGCCGGGGGCAACGTCAAAGGGTGACGGTTAGGCGATGAAGCAGCGAATCTTCGGCTGGATATCGGCCGTCATCGGCATCGTTCTCGCCCTTGCCGCGGTCGAGGTGACGGCGATCGCCTGGCTGTACCTCGAGGATGGCCGCTACACCCCGGCCGCCCAGCTCTACGAGCGGACGCAGAACACCTACGTGCGCGATTCGACCAAGGGATCCTCGTGTCGCTACGTCGACACGCTTTTCCCGCATCCGTATGTCGCCTTCGTGCATCACGCCAACCCGCCGTGCGGCATACCGTGGGTCAACAATGTCGGGCTGTTCGGCGACGACTACACCGTCACGAAACGGACCGACCGCTACGTCGTGCTGCTGACCGGCGGGTCGGTCGCCTCGCAGCTCGGCCAGAACGGCAAGCCGCCGGCGCCGCGCTACTTCGAGGAGGAGCTGAACGCCAAGTACGTCAGCCCCAACGGCAAGCCGTTCCTGGTGCTGAACGGCGGCGACGGCGCGTGGAAGCAGCCGCAGTCGTTCATCCTGTTCTCCCTCTATGCAACATCGGTCGATGCCGTCGTGACGCTCGACGGTTTCAACGAGCATTATTTCTTCTGGCCGGGCGCGCAGGAGCGGCTCGAGCGGCCGCTCAGCAACTTCATCGACGTCAATCCCTTCGTCGCCGACGAGAATTTCGGCGACGCCGCGATCGGCTGGGTGATGGGCCGGCTGGCCGGGACGCTCGCCCTCAATCCCATCCTCGGGCAGTCGCATGCGGCCTACATGGTGATCCGCGGCATCGAGGCCGCCGCCAAGGGCAAGGACAGCTTCAAGTCGAACAAGAAGACGACGCTGAACGGCATGTTCACCATGCCCGAGGACATCCGCCGCGACCACGAGCGTGCCTTCGCCGTCCAGCTCGGCCTCTATCAGAAATATGTCCGCGGCATGGAAGCCGTCGCGCGCGATAATAGTGTGAAAACCGCCTATTTCCTCCAGCCGTCCCCGGCCTGGGGCAAGGTGCTGACGGAGGAAGAAAAGCGCATCGTGGGCGATCTCTCCTACCGCGACCTCTATCGCAAGATCGTGAACGGGATGATGACGCTCCGGGCCGGCAACCTGCCGATTTTCGACCTGGGCGACGTCTTTGCCGACGAGAAAGGCTCGATCTACGCCGATCACATCCACTTCGACCGGGACGCCGCCGCCGAGAGCCGCGGCAACCGGCTGATCTCCGCTCGCATGGGGCAGTTGCTGGCGGAAACCTGGGGCCTGCAGCGTAAACCTTAGGGTTGTTCACAATTCAGGGATTTTCCCGAATTGTGACCGTTTCTTGTTGATTCCGCCTCGCGGTAGCGTTTCACTGGCCGAGACGCACAGCAAATAAGCAGGCGCGCAAGCGCCTCATAAGCGTCGCTAGGGATGGAGCTGCTCATGGCCGTGTCACGTCGGCAATTCATGAAGGTGAGCGCCGCTGGCCTCGCCGCCTCTTCTGTCGGTGCGTTGGGCTTCCTCGGTGCGAGCGAAGGACTAGCGGCCGGCGTCCGGCCCTTCCGACTCGAAAAAGCGACCGAAACCCGCAACACCTGTCCCTACTGCGCCGTGGCCTGCGGTGTCCTCGTCTATTCGAAGAGCGACGGATCGAAGGACGCCAAGCCGCAGGTCATCCATATCGAAGGCGACTCGGACAATCCCATCAATCGCGGCACGCTTTGCGCGCGCGGCGCGGCCTCGCTCGGCTTCCTGCACAGCCCGAACCGGCTGGAGTATCCGATGCACCGCAAGCCGGGCTCGAACAAGTTCGAGCGCGTGACCTGGGACTTCGCGATGGAGCGCATCGCCAAGCTGGCGAAGGAAGACCGGGACAAGAATTTCATCGCCAAGAACCGCGACGGCGTCACGGTCAACCGCTGGCTGAGCACCGGCTTCCTCGCCGCCTCGTCGGCCAGCAACGAAGCGGGCTATCTCACCTACAAGGCCATCCGATCTACCGGGATATTGGCCTTGGAGGATCAAGCACGAATTTGACACGGTCCGACGGTGGCCAGTCTTGGCCCCACATTCGGACGCGGCGCGATGACGAACAGCTGGAACGACATCAAGAACGCCGATGTCGTGCTGATCATGGGCGGCAATGCCGCCGAGGCCCATCCGTGCGGCTTCAAGTGGGTCACTGAAGCCAAGGCCAACAACGGCGCCAAGCTGATCGTGGTCGACCCGCGCTTCACGCGGTCGGCGGCGGTGTCGGATATCTATGCACCGCTCCGGCCGGGCACCGATATCGCCTTCCTGTCGGGCCTGATGCGCTACCTGTTGAGCAACGGCAAGATCCATCAGGAATACGTCAAGGCCTTCACCAACGCCTCGTACATCATCAAGGAAGGCTTCAAGTTCGAGGACGGCCTGTTCGCGGGCTATGACGAATCCAAGAGAAGCTACGCCGACCGCTCGACCTGGGACTACGAGTTCGACGAGCAGGGCATGGCCAAGGTCGACGAGACGCTGCAGAGCCCGCGTTGCGCGATCAATCTGCTGAAGGCCCATGTCGAGCGCTATACGCCCGAGATGGTCGAGCGCATCTGCGGCACGCCGAAGGCCAAATTCCTGCAGATCTGCGAGCTGATCGCCACGACCGCCAACGGCGAGCGTTCGATGACCTCGCTCTACGCGCTCGGCTGGACCCAGCACACGACGGGGGCGCAGAACATCCGCAGCATGGCCATGATCCAGCTCCTGCTGGGCAACATGGGCATCCCGGGCGGCGGCGTGAACGCGTTGCGCGGCCATTCCAACGTCCAGGGCATCACCGACATGGCCCTGCTGTCGACTTCGACGCCGGGGTACCTGGTGCTGCCGACGGAGCGGGAGACCACCTACGCCGACTATATGAAGTCGCGCGCCTTCAAGCCGATCCGGCCGGGCCAGACCAGCTTCTGGCAGAACTACGGCAAGTTCTTCGTCAGCCAGCAGAAGAGCCTGTTCGGCGCGGCCGCGACCAAGGACAACGACTGGGCCTACGACTATCTGCCGAAGTTCGACACCACCTACGACGTGTTGAAGATGGTCGACATGATGGCGGGCGGCCAGATGAACGGCCTGTTCTGCCAGGGCCTCAACATCCTGATGGCCGCGCCCAACAAGGCCAAGGTGCAAAGCGGCCTCGCCAAGCTCAAGTGGCTGGTCATCATCGATCCGCTCGAGACCGAGACGGCGCGCTTCTGGGAAAACCACGGCGAGTTCCACAATGCCGATCCCAAGGCGATCCAGACCGAGGTGTTCCAGCTCCCGACCACGGCCTATGCCGAAGACGAGGGCAGCTTCACCAATTCCAGCCGCGTCGTTCAATGGCACTGGAAAGCCGTCGAAGGACCGGGCGAGTCGCGCAGCGACATCCATATCATCGCCGATCTGCACACCCGCCTGCGCACGCTCTACGCCAAAGAGGGCGGCGCATTCCCCGATCCGATCGTCAACACGGCCTGGAACTACGCCAAGCCGCTCAGTCCTGATCCGGTCGAGCTGCTGAAGGAGATCAACGGCTACGCCATCGAGGATCTGCCGGATCCCGCCGATGCGACCAAGACGCTGCTGAAGGCCGGCCAGTTGCTGCCGACCTTCGGGATGATGCGCGACGACGGCAAGACCTCGGGCGGCTGCTGGATCTACACCGGCGTCTACACAGAGGCCGGCAACATGTCGATGCGCCGCGACGCCAGCGACCCGACCGGCCTCGGCATCCATCCCAACTGGGGCTTCTCGTGGCCCGCCAACCGGCGCGTCCTCTACAACCGCGCCTCGGCCGATCCCGCTGGCAAGGCGTGGAGCGAGCGCAAGAAGTACATCACCTGGAACGGCTCGCGCTGGGTCGGCGGCGACGTGCCGGACTATGCGCCGACCATGGCGCCGGACAAGTCGGTCGGGCCGTTCATCATGAACCAGGAAGGCACGGCGCGGCTGTTCTCGCGCGGCGCCATGCCCGACGGCCCGTTCCCCGAGCACTACGAGCCGATGGACGCCTACATCGCCAACCCGCTGCATCCCAAGGTTTCCACCAATCCGGTGGTGCGGATATTCGCGGCCGATGCCAAGTCGTTCGGCACGCCCGACAAGTTCCCGATCGTGGCGACCAGCTACCGCCTCGCCGAGCACTTCCACTACTGGACCAAGAACGTCCACGACAATGCCGTGCTGCAGCCGGAGATGTTCGTCGAGATGGGCGAGCGGCTGGCCAAGGCCAAGGGCATCAAGAACGGCGACTGGGTCGAGGTGTCGAGCCAGCGCGGCATGATCAAGGCCAAGGCGTCGGTCTCCAAGCGCTTCCGGCCGATCATGGTCGACGGCAAGCCGTGCGACGTCATCGGCCTGCCGATCCACTTCGGCTTCATCGGCATGACGCGGAAGTCGTACCCGCTCAATACGCTGACGCCGTCGGTCGGCGACGCCAGCGTGAACACGCCGGAGTACAAGGCGTTCCTGGTCGACGTGAAGAAGACCACGCCACCGGCTTCACAGCCGGCAACGGTTTAAGGGGGAGGGTGAAATGTCTGTCCTGCAAGCCCTCGACCTCCGCCGCCGCTCCGCCTCAAGCGTGCCGGCCCTGCCTGCCGGCAAGCCTGCAGCAGTCGCTGTCGCCAAGCTGATCGACGTCAGCAAGTGCATCGGCTGCAAGGCCTGCCAGACCGCCTGCCTCGAGTGGAACCAGCTCGACCAGGCGATCGGCTTCACCAATGGCAGCTACGACAACCCGACCGACCTGACGCCCGCCTCGTGGACCGTGATGCGGTTCACGGAATACGAACAGGGTGCCGATCTGGAGTGGCTGATCCGCAAGGACGGCTGCATGCACTGCGACGATCCGGGATGCCTGAAGGCCTGCCCGGCGCCGGGCGCCATCGTGCAGTACACCAACGGCATCGTCGACTTCATCTCGGACAACTGCATCGGCTGCGGCTACTGCGTGAAGGGTTGCCCCTTCAACATCCCGCGCATCTCCCAGGCCGACAGCAAGGCGTACAAGTGCACGCTCTGCTCCGATCGCGTCGTGGTGGGCCAGGCCCCGGCCTGCGCCAAGGCGTGCCCGACACAGGCGATCTATTTCGGCACCAAGGACGAGATGATCGCCCATGCCGGCAAGCGCATCGTCGACCTGAAGTCGCGCGGCTACCAGAACGCCGGCCTCTACAATCCACCGGGCGTCAACGGCACGCATGTCATGTACGTGCTGCAGCATGCCGACAAGCCGTCGCTCTATGCCGGATTGCCCGACAATCCGCACATCAGTCCGCTTGTCGGCGTCTGGAAGGGCGTGATGAAGCCCCTGTCGCTGGCCGCGATCGCCTTCGCCGGCGCCTTCGGCCTGCTGCATTACGTCACCAAGGGACCCAACGTGGTCTCCGATCACGATGAGCAGAAGGCCGCGGAATTGGGCGGGAGCGACAAGGCATGAGTGCCGAAGCCAAGTCGGTCAGCCGCTACACGACCGCGGCCCGAATCAATCACTGGATCACGGCCGTATCGCTGGTCCTGCTGGCGCTGAGCGGCCTGGCGCTGTTCCATCCGTCGCTCTACTTCCTCACCTACCTGTTCGGCGGCGGCCAGCTCACGCGCATCATCCATCCGTGGATCGGCGTCGTGCTCACGATCAGCTTCCTCGGCCTCTTCATCCGCTTCTTCACGCTCAATTTCTGGAATCGCGACGACACGATCTGGATGAAGAACCTCGGCGCGGTGATCAACAACAAGGAAGAGGGGCTGCCCGAGCTCGGCAAGTACAACGCCGGCCAGAAGCTCGTCTTCTGGGGGCAGTCGATCCTGATCCTCCTGCTGCTCGGCAGCGGTTTCGCGCTATGGGACACCTATTTCGAGGCCTATACGACGATCGACCAGAAGCGGATGTCGGCCGTGGTCCATGCGCTCTGTGCGATCGGCGCCATCCTGATCTGGATCGTGCACGTCTACGCCGCCATCTGGGTCAAGGGCACGCTCAGGGCCATGACCCGCGGCTCGGTCAGCGGCGGCTGGGCCTGGAAGCACCACCGCAAGTGGTTCCGCCAGGAAGTCGGCAAGCCCTGAGTTCCGGCCAGGACAAACCCACTGCCAGCCACGGCGAAAACATCCTGGGCGAGATCGCCGAGGGTGATCGCGTTCGCCTGCCCAACCTCGCGACGATCTTCCAGCGCCGTGCCCAACGGTTGCAGGCGCTGGCGCCAGGGCACGAGCTGGAAGGCTTTCTTCGCCTGATCGCGGCCCTCGTCGAAGTCCAGCACGCGGCGCTGGCAGGCCTGCCGCCGGGCTCGCTTCCCGGGCCGGCGGAGATCGCCAAGGCGAAGCTCGTGAAGCGGGCACCGCTCGACCCGTCGACCTGGCCGCGCGACGACAGCTGGCGAGTGGCGCTCTCGCGCATCCTGGAGAAGGTCGACGACAGCGTCCTGCCGGAGCCGGCGCGGCAGGCGCGCCTGGCGCTCGCCCAGACGAGCCCGCAGGATCTCGAGGCGCTGGCCGATCGCTTCCTGGGGGGTGACATCGCGGCCGGTGAGGCCGCCCGCACGGTCTTCGTGGCGGCAGCCCTGCAGGTCGTTTGGACGCGCATGGCGGCGCTTCTGGACAAGGACGATTTCGGAACCAGCGAGGTCGAAGGCGGCGAATGCCCTGCCTGCGGCTCGCCGCCAGTCTCCGGCCTCATCTCACCCGGCGGGACCAAGTTCGGTCATCGGCATCTTCATTGCTCGCTGTGCGCCACGTCGTGGCGTTACGTGCGCGTGCGCTGCGTCCACTGCGGCAGTACCGACAAGATCTCGTTTCGCAACCTCGCCGGCACGGCGTACCTCCGGGCGGAGTGCTGCGAGGTCTGCCATGGCTATTCGAAGGTCTTCTACATCGAGTCCGCCCGCGTCCTGGAACCGTTCGCCGACGACCTCGCCTCTCTCGGGCTCGACGTCCTGGTCGGCGAAGAAGGCTTCTCCCGTGTTTCCAACCCGTTTGTGCTCGGTGTCATGGAACCGGCCGACGGGTAATCGGCCCACGGGCTTTGCCGAAACATCTGATACCAAACGGCCGATGTTGAGACACCAACGTTACGATCGCACGGCGTATACGTTTGCCTGCGGTGCACGGGAGGGGTCCCGGTCGCCGCGACAAGTTGGGGTTTGGATAAAGTCTTGGTGTTGCGATTTGCCCTGGCGCGGAAGCGTCCGGGCTGTGTGGGATGATGCTCCGCCGTGCGCGGCGAGGGCGAGGGTGCTGGCCGAGGAGAGCGAAGGGGTTCGCTCTCGGCCGGCGGGGTTTTTAAACTTGGGGATGTCATCATGAAGTTCATCAATTCGCTGCTCGCGAACGATCTCGGCTCATCGTCGACGAAGCTCGCTCTCCTGATCGGCCTGTCGTCGTCGGCGGTGCTGGTCCTGGCCCGTATCGGCGCGGCGGTGGCCAGCCAGTAAGACCAGAATGGGCTGCCGTTCATTTGCCAGTCTTTCGTTTGATTGGCGGCCCGTGCTGGGCCATCCTGCGGCCTTGCCCGATGTTTCGTCCGGCAATGCCGTTCTGGGGAACTGATCCGTGTCGCGTGCCGACCGCGCCCAAGGCGCTACCGCTTTCCGCCCGCTTTCCGTCGATCGCATGGCCAGTTGGCCGGCGCTGGCGCCGCTGATCGATCGGGCCGGCCGCCCGCTGGTCGTCGAGGCGTTGCGCGCCTGGGCCGACGCAAGGCGAGGCAAGCCCGATGTCGCCGACGAGGCTACCTGCGCCCGCTGGTGCGAGGCCAGGCTCTCCGCCCTGGTACGGCCTTCGCAGCGCCGCGTCTTCAACCTGACCGGGACGGTCCTGCACACCAATCTCGGGCGTGCCGTGCTCGCCGAGGAGGCGATCCAGGCCGCCGTCGAGGCCATGCGCTCGCCCACCACGCTGGAATACGATCTGGGCGGCGGTGCGCGCGGCGACCGCGACGACCATATCGCGCCCTGGCTGTGCCGCCTGACCGGCGCCGAGGCGGCGACCGCCGTCAACAACAACGCCGCCGCCGTGCTGCTGGTGCTGAATGCGCTCGCGGGCTCTCAGGATGGGAGGGGCCGCGAGGTCATCGTCTCGCGCGGCGAGCTGATCGAGATCGGCGGCGCCTTCCGCATTCCCGACATCATGGCGCGGGCGGGTTGCCGCCTCGTCGAGGTCGGCACGACCAACCGCACGCATCTCAGGGACTACGCCGCCGCGATCGGCCCCGACACGGCGGCGATCATGAAGGTCCATCCGTCCAACTACGCCATCCAGGGCTTCACCAAGTCGGTGCCGGCGGCCGACCTGGTGTCGCTGGCGCGAGAGAAAGGCCTGGCCCTCATAGAAGATCTCGGCAGCGGCACGCTGGCCGATCTCGAGACCTGGGGCCTGCCGCACGAGCCCACGGCGCGCGAGGCGATCGAGGCGGGCATCGATGTCGTGACCTTCTCCGGCGACAAGCTTTTGGGCGGCCCGCAGGCGGGGCTCATCGTCGGCCGCAGGCACCTGATCGAGCGCATCGCGCGCAACCCGATGAAGCGCGCGCTCCGCCTCGACAAGGTGCGGCTGGCCGCCCTCGAGGCGACGCTCCGCCTCTATGCCGATCCGGCGCGGCTGGCCGAACGCCTGCCCACCATCCGTTTCCTGGCACGGCCGGCGGCCGACATCCGCGCCCAGGCCGAGCGTCTGCTGCCCGCGTTGCGCCAGGCGCTGGGCAGCGTGGCCGAGGCCAGCATAGAACCGGTGCGTGGCCAGATCGGCTCGGGCGCGCTGCCGGTCGATCTCTTGGAGTCGTTCGCGCTGGCGATGCGCGGCAAGCGCCTCGACAAGCTGGCCGACGCTTTCCGAAGCCTGCCAATTCCCGTCATCGGCCGCATTGCCGACGACACGCTGCTTCTCGACCTGCGCACGCTGGACGATGAAGCTGCCTTCATCTCCCAGTTGGGCCAGCTCGATGTCGTGGCTGGGTAAACTCTTTGAACGCGAGGCCCCGGCCGAGCAGCGCTTGGCCCAAGCGCTCGCCGCCTGGAACGCGGCCGACTACGGCGTGGCGCTCGATCTCTGGGCGCCGCTGGCGCAAGCGGGCCATGCGCGGGCGCAGAGCAACATGGGCGCGGCCTTCCTCGAAGGCCGCGGCGTCGAGCGCGACCACGAGAAGGCCGCGGCCTGGCTGCGCCGGGCGGCCGAGCAGGGCGATGCCGGCGGCCAGCGCAACCTGGCGCTTTGCTACTACGAGGGCTGGGGCGTGCCACAGGATCAGGTCGAGGCCGCGCGCTGGTACGAGAAGGCGGCGGAACAGGACGATCCCGACGCCCAGGACATGCTGTCGTGGATGAAGCTGATCGGCGGCGGTTGCCCGCAGGACTACGTCGGCGCCCGGCAATGGGCCGAGAAGGCGGCGGCGCAGGGCCGGGTGGGCGCCATGGCCCGGCTGGGCGACATCTATCACAACGCGCTGGGCGTCGAGCGCGACCCCGTCCTGGCCGCCCGATGGTGGAGCGACGCCGCGCGGCGGGGCCAGGCCGAGGCACAGGCGATGCTGGGGGCCGCCCATCTCGCCGGCAAGGGCGTGGCGCGCGATCCGGTAGAAGCCCTGCACTGGCTGCTGCGCGCCGAGGCCGGCGGTGCCGGCGAGCTTGCCACCGGCTTCCTGCGCGAAGCGCAGGCCCACACCAAACCCTCGCAGCGCGCCGAAGCCGCCCGCCGCGCATCGGAGCCCCTCTCATGACTCTTCCGGACCGCGAGCCTCCGGCGCGCTCATGGTCAAGAGGTGGGCGGGACGCCCGCGGTCCGCATGAGAAGATGACATGATCGTCGGGACCGCGGGCCATATCGACCACGGCAAGACCGCGCTCGTCAAAGCGTTGACCGGCGTCGATGCCGATCGCCTCAAGGAAGAGAAAGCGCGCGGCATCACCATCGATCTCGGCTATGCCTACAGCGATCTCGGCGACGGACGCCAGCTCGGCTTCGTCGATGTGCCGGGCCACGAGCGCTTCGTGCACAACATGCTGGCGGGCGCCACCGGCATCGATGCCGCCCTTCTGGTCGTCTCGGCGGTCGAGGGCATCAAACCGCAGACCGTCGAGCATCTGCAGATCGTCGATCTCCTCGGGCTCGATCGCGGCATCGTGGCGCTCACCAAGTCCGACCTCACCGACGACGACCAGATCCTGGAGCGCATGGCGGAGGTCGAGACGCTGCTGGCCTCGACGTCGCTGAAGGGCGCGGAAATCATCCCGGTCTCGGCGCTGACGGGCCAAGGCATCGACGAGCTGAAGGCCAAGCTGCTGGCGCTGGGCGAGAGCGGCAAGGGCGTCACCGGGTTCGCGCGGCTCGCGGTCGATCGCTGCTTCGTCCTGTCGGGCGCCGGCGTGGTGGTGACGGGGACGATCCATGCCGGCGAGATCAAGGTGGACGACCGGCTGGTGCTCACGCCCTCGGGCCTGGAGGCGCGCGTGCGCTCGCTGCATGCGCAGAATCGCCCGGCCGACATCGGCCGCGCCGGCGAACGCTGCGCGCTCAATCTCGCCGGGCCAAAACTCTCCAAGGAAGCGATCCGGCGCGGCGACTGGGTGGTGAGCCCCGATCTGCACGTGCCGACCGACCGGATCGACGTGCGGCTGAAACTGCTGGCGTCGGAAGAGCAGCCGCTGAAACACTGGTCGCCGGTCCATGTCCATCTGGGCTCGGCCCATGCGATGGGGCGGGTGGCGCTGCTCGAAGGCGACAAGCTGGCCCCCGGCGCCTCGGGGCTGGCGCAACTCGTGCTCGAGGAAAAAGTGGGCGCGCTGGCGGGCGACCGGATCATCCTGCGCGATCCCTCGGCCACCCGCACCCTGGCCGGCGCCACGGTGATCGATCCCTTCGGTCCGCCGCGCAATCGCCGTGCCGAGCGCCGCCGCGCCGAACTCGCGGCGCTGGGCGACGCCGACGCCGAGGTGCTTCCGAAACTGTTGCGGCTGGAGTCGGGTTTCGTCGAGCTGGCGCGCTTCGGCCAGTCGCGCAACCTGCGGCCGGCCGAGGTCGAGAAGCTCCTGGCGGCGGCCGGCGGCGAGATGCTGGAAGGTTACGGATTCCTCAGCCAGACGCTGGCAGCCGCACGCACCGACATCGTCGAAACCCTGAAGGCGTTTCACCAGGCCAAGGCCGATGCGCCTGGTCTGCAGCCGGAACGGTTGCGCGTTACCCTGAAGAAGCGCTGGCCGGCGCCGGTCTTCCGCGCCCTGCTCGACCGCGAGGTCAAGGCCAAGGCGGTCATGGTCGACGGCCCGTTCCTGCGCCTGCCCGGACATTCGCTCACTTTGTCGCCGCGCGACGAGGCATTGTGGAAGAAGATCTCGGCCGACCTCGCCCGGGAGCGTTTCAAGCCGCCCCGGGTGCGCGACTTCGCGCAGACCTACGGCGCGCCGGAGCCGGACACACGCAAGCTGCTGCAGCGGCTGGCCCGCCTCGGCAAGGTCATCGAGGTCGCGCCCGACCAGTATTTCCTGCGGCCCGTCGTGGCCGAGATGGTGGCGATCGCCCACGCCTTCGGCCGCGACTTCAGCGCGGCCGAGTTCCGCGACAAGCTCGACAACGGCCGCAAGGTCGCCATCCTGATCCTGGAGTTCTTCGACCGCCACGGCGTCACGGTCCGTCGCGGCGACCTGCGTCGCGTGGTGCCGCAGAAGCTCGAGCAATACGGCCCGCCGCCAGCCACTTAAGGGCCGCGTGACAGGGCGCGTGTTCTGGGGAATGATCGGCAGTGGAGGGGAAGCGCTCCCGGTGGGGCGGCTGGCCTTCAAAGCCAGAGAGGGCCGCCAGACGGTTCTTAGTGGGTTCGACTCCCACTCTCTTCCGCCACCTCCCCTCCAAAGCCACCCTAAAATGGCCAGATGGACCAATTAAAACGGGGATACGGGCTACAAACGCATTTCAGCATCGGCGCCGAACACTTCGCGGCACCGCGTGTCGGCGTGGGCGGGACGCGGATGAAGGGGTAGCCAACGGACGAAACGTCACCGCTGCTGGCGTGTGCGCTCGGGCGCTACGTACGCGCAGCCACTCGGTTGCTTGCACGCCGCATGGCGCGAGCAGACCGAGCCGTTACCGCAATCCTGCAGGATCGCGGTATTCATGCATCTTCCAGCGCTCGAGCAGATGCGGCCCTCGGCGCAGCGTGTATCGCCGCACATCGGGCCGGTGTCCGGCGGGCCGCCGTTGCATTTGCCACCCTCACCGCATTGCGCGTTCGGCGGCGGGCACATCGCGCCGTTGGTGCAGTCGACATAGCCCGGCGCCAGGCAGCTGCCGGGCCGGTAGCGGTGTTCGCGCCAGCCGGGATCGCAATAGGTGCCGTTCGATGTGCGTATGCTGCCGGGCGCCGCCTCGACCACGCGGCTGCACAGGCCGCCCAAAAGGCAGACGTTGTCTTTCGGGCACCAGCTGCCGTTGCCGCAGTCGACCCGTTGCGCGGATGCAGGCAGCGCCCACAGCAACAGGACGGCCAGCAGCGTAAACAGCCTCGCGCAGTAGGCTTCGGTCGTCGTCATCCCCTGCATTTTTGGTTCCCCCTGCTCCACCCTGCCGTAAAGCGGAGAGAAAGGTAAGGGGCACGGGCTGGCCTTCGGGCTGGAGATTTTGAAGGATCATCGGGTGGGTTGGAGCAGGATGGCCACCGGCTAGCCTCTGGGAGGAAAAACTTCTTCTTTGGGTGCGGATCCAGACGCGTCGCTGATGACGGCGCGGGACGCGCGCGAAGCGGCGCGTTAAGATGCAAACGAGCCGAGCTGCCGGGCCCGGAGGCGGGTCGGTCTGGGGGGATTGATGTTGGTCTGCAATCGCGTGGGGCGATTTTCTCCGTTTGCCGCGCTCGGTCTTCTCGTTCTGATGGCGGGCGCGACCGCCGTTCTGGCGCAGCCGGCCAATCAGGTTCGTCGTGTGGGATTTTTCTGGATCGGCACGCCGGACGGTACCCCGTCGCCCAGCCTGGCGCCCTTTCTCGAGGGTATGCGCGAGCGCGGGTATGTGGAGGGCAGGAACCTCGTGATCGACGCCCGCGATGGTCGTGGGGATACGGCGCGGATGGGCGCCGAGGCCACGGCGCTCGTCGCTTCGGGTGTCGAGGTCATCGTGACCCAGGGCGGCGGGCCGACAGCGGTCGCCAAGCAGGCGACGAGCCGTGTTCCGATCGTCTTCGGCGCCGCCAGCGATCCGGTTGGGCGCGGGCTGGTTGCGAGCCTGGCGCGACCGGGCGGCAACGTGACGGGGCGCGTCATCGATCTGGGGTGGAGCAAGGCCTACGAGCTTTTGCGGGAGGCGGCGCCCGCCTTGCGCCGCGTCGGTCTCCTCTACTATGCGCAGACCGCTCCGGAGAGCTATCTTCCGATCTTCCTGGCCGAGCGCCAGGCGGCGGCAGCGGCGCTCGGCTTCGAGCTGACGCTCCTGCCTGTCAGCTCCGTCGACGACGTCGAACCGGCGCTGGCAGGATTCGCGAAGGACGGCGGACAAGCCCTGATCGTCAACGGCGACCCGGTCCTGATGACGGGGAGAGGGGTCATTCTCCCACTGGCGCTCCGGTACCGGCTGGCTTCCGTGTGCACCGATCTCCGTTTCCCCCGGGCAGGATGCCTGCTGACTTATGGCGACGACGTGAGCGACAGCTTTCGGCAGTCCGCGGGGATCGTCGATAGAATTCTGAAGGGTGCCAAGCCCGCCGATCTGCCGATCGAGCAACCGACCAAGTTCACGCTCATCGTCAATGCAAAGACGGCGAATGCGCTCGGCCTCACGATCCCGCCGTCGATCCTCGCCCGCGCCGACGAGGTGATCGAGTGAGGCGGCGGCACCTGCTCGTCTCGGCCGCTGTCCTGCCTTTTCCGGCGCGGGCCCAGGGGGCTTTTTGACCGGCGAGCGGGTGGTGAGGCGACTGGCAGCGATCCTTGCGGCAGATGTCGCGGGCTACTCGCGCCTGATGGGCCGCGATGAGAACGGTACGCTCTCACGTTTGAGAGCCCACCGCACCGAACGTCTGGAGCCGACGCTTGCCCGGCACGGTGGCCGGCTGGTCAAGCTGACGGGCGATGGTGCCCTGATAGAGTTTCCCAGCGCCGTCGATGCCCTGGGCGCGGCCATCGAGTTCCAGCAAGCCATGGCCGAGGTCAACAGGGACCAGCCCGAGGAAACGGCCATCGTCTTCCGGATCGGACTGCACCTTGGCGATCTCATCGTCGAAGGTGACGACCTGTATGGCGATGGCGTGAACGTGGCGGCGCGGCTGGAAGCGGAAGCGCCGCCCGGTGGCATTGTGATTTCGTACAGCGTGCGGGACGCCGTCGCGGGCAGGTTGAAGGCCACGTTCGACGATCTTGGCAGCCTTGCGCTCAAGAACATCGACCGACCCGTTCAGGGGTTTGGGGTGAAGTGGGAAGCGGCGGATTGGAATGTCGAGGCTCCAACAGCCATTGCGCCTCGGGTCGCACCACCACCGGCCACCGTCGTGCCGCTTGCACTGCCCGACAAGCCATCCATTGCCGTGCTGCCGTTCCAGAACATGTCGGGCGATCCCGACCAGGAATACTTCGCGGACGGCCTGGTCGAAGACATCATCACGGCGCTGTCGAACTTCAAGTCGTTGTTCGTGATCGCGCGCAATTCATCCTTCACGTACAAGGGCAAGGCCGTCGACGTGAAGCAGGTCAGGCGCGAACTGGGTGTGCGCTATGTGCTCGAAGGCAGCGTGCGCAAGGCCGGTGGCAAGGTCCGGATCACAGGGCAGCTGATCGACAGCGAAACGGGCGCTCACCTTTGGGCGGGCCGGTTCGACGGTCCGCTTGACGATGTGTTCGAGCTTCAGGATCAGGTCACGACCAGCGTCGTCGGGGCCATCGCGCCCAAACTCGATCAGGCGGAAGCCGAGCGCGCCAAACGAAAGCCGGCTGAGAACCTCGACGCCTATGACTTTTACCTCAGGGGCCGCGCCAGGCTGCAGGAAGACGGGCGGGAAGCTCTCGAAGAAGCGATCCAATTGTTCTACCGCGCCGTCGAACTCGATCCACACTTCGCTGCGCCCTACGCCGCTGCGGCCGGCTGCTATGTGACCGGAAGCGTCCAGGGTTGGGTACGGGACAGGGAGTGGGAGGTGGCCGAGACCCGACGGCTGGCCATGCGCGCCTCTGCCCTCGGCGGAGACGACGCTCTGGCGCTTGCCATTGCCGGCCAGGCTCTGGTCGTGGTCTGCCGTGAGTTCGACACGGGCGCGGCCCTGATCGACAAGGCGCTGGCGATCAACCCCAATCTGGCCGCCGGCTGGCAAAGACGAGGTCTGGTAAGCTTGTGGCTGGGACAGCACGACGCAGCTCTGGAGCAGTTCGCTCGCGCCTTGCGGCTCAGCCCGCTCGATCCCGGGCTTTTCCTGTCCGAAGGCTATATCGGGATGGTTCATCTGTTCCGCGGCCGCTACGACGAGGCCTTGAGCTGGACAGCCCGGGCACTCGCGCAGCGGCCGAATTTCGTGGTGGTCCTGCGAGCCGCGGCGGTGGCCAACGCCTTTGCCGGAAACATCGACGAAGCGCGGAAAATCGTGGCGAGAATTATCCAGATCAGTCCGACGGCGAGCATCTCGCATTACATGAGCATCAATATCTATCAGCGACCGGAAGACATCGAGCGAATGATCGGCGGTCTGCGCCTCGCCGGTCTGCCCGAATGACTGTCCTCCGGCTCGCCGGGATCGTCTCGTGCCAACAACGGATATTCAACATGATGGAAGACGCGATGAAGCGCACTGTGTTTGAGTTCATCGGTTGGCGTGATAGCGTTTCGACGATGTTCACCAAATCGAAAGCCTCAGACGCGTTCTTGCCTGCGCAACTACGCGCCGACGAGGTGATCGAATGAGGCGGCGAACAGTTATCGCCCTGCTCGGCGGCGCTTCCACGACCCTCGCGCGCACGGTTCGCGCTCAGACACCCGATGGTCCGCGCAGGCTTGGCATCGTGCTTCCTTACGGCGAAGGCGACACAAAATCGCAGGAACATCTCGCGCTATTAAGGGGCGAACTCGCCAAACTGGGGTGGAGCGATGGCCGCAATCTCAGGATCGAGATTCGTTGGACCGGCGGCGACGCGAACAGGACAATGACGTTTGCGCGCGAACTCGTTGCGTCACGGCCAGATGTTATTCTGGCGCGCTCGACCTTCGTAACGGCGACGGTCCTGCGGGAGACACGCGCGATACCCATCGTCTTTGTTGTCGTTTCCGATCCGGTCGGCGATGGCTTTGTCTCCAGCATGGCGAGGCCTGGCGGCAATGTGACGGGCTTCACCAATGTCGAAGCTTCCCTGTGCGGCAAGTGGGTTCAACTGCTCAGGGAAGTCGATCCACGCGCCACGCGTATCGCTGTTTTGTATGGGCCCAAGACCTCTGCAGGCGGCGGCTCCTACTATCTGAATCTGGCCAAAGAGGCCGTGGCATCGACCGACGTCAAGATCGTCGCGCTGCCGGTTCAGGAAGCTGTCGATGCCGACCATGGCATCGATACATTCGCCAAGGAAACGGGCGGTGCGCTGCTGGTAACGCCCGATGCTACCACCGTGCGTCTCCGTTCCACGATTGTCTCGGCGGCCACGCGCACGACGCTTCCTGCGATCTATCCGTTCCGCGATTTTGCCACCAGCGGCGGTTTGATTTCATATGGAACCGAAGTAGCCGATCAGTTCCGCAAAGCCGCCGTCTACGTGGACCGAATTCTTCGAGGCTCGAAACCTGCCGATCTCCCGGTCGTGCAGCCGACCAAGTTCGAGCTGGTGATCAACCTCAGGACGGCAAAAGCGCTTGGCCTCACGATCCCGCCGTCGATCCTGGCCAGCGCCGACGAGGTGATCGAGTGAGGCGTCGGCATCTGCTGGTCTCGGCCGCTGTCCTGCCTTTTCCGGCATGGGCCCAGCAGACCAGACGCGTCGCGATCCTGACCGGGCTTGCCGAGACCGATCCGGCGACCAAGGCCAGGCTGACCGGCTTTCGCGAAAGGATGGCGGCGCTCGGCTGGCGTGAAGGACAGAACCTCGTCATCGACGTGCGCTATGAGCCGAGCAGCGCCGAGCGGGCCCGCCGGCTGGCCGCGGAACTCACGGCTCTCAAGCCCGACATCTTTTTGGCCCAGGGCCTGCCGTCCGTCGTTGCCATACGCGCAGAGAGCACCGGCTTGCCGATCGTCTTCCTTGGCGTGCCGGATCCGGTGAGCACCCGGCTGGTCGAGAGCCTCGTCCGGCCCGGCGGCGAGACGACCGGCTTCACGTCGACCGAGCCCGCCTTCGGCGCCAAATGGATCGAACTCCTGAAGGAGATTTCGCCCGACACGCAGCGCCTGCTCGTCCTCACGCAGCAGAGCGCAGGCTTCTACCGGCCAAGCATCGAACAGGCCATGAAGCAGTTCGGCGTCGAGGTCTCCTTCGCCCAGGTCAACAGCGCGGCCGAGATCGAGACCGCCCTCGACGGCTTCGCCGGCACGGCAGCCGGCGCGGGGGGCCTCGTCCTGCCGACCGATATCTTCACCGCCAGCCATCGCCGGCAGATCATCGCGCTCGCCGCACGCCATCGCCTGCCGCTGATCACCGGCAACCCGCCGTTCCCGCCCGATGGCGGCCTGATGTATTACGGCGCCGATTTCGTCGACCTCTATGTCCGCGCCGCGGGCTACATCGATCGCATCCTGCGCGGCGCCCGGCCGGCCGACCTGCCGGTCCAGCAGCCCGCCACCTTCCAGATGTCGATCAATCTCAGGACGGCCGCCGCCCTCGGCCTTGCCGTGCCGCCGGCATTGCGCGCCCGGGCCGACGAGGTGATTGAATGAGACGTCGTGCAGACGAAGTTGCAAGTTTGACAGGATCATGCTAGGAAATTGACTATCTTGGCGGAAGTGCGTTTCCGCCGTCCATCAGCCACCCACGAGGCCTGCCGGCCCGCCCGCGCCCCCGGAATTTCCGGACAGGTCCGCGATTCGGGCCTGCGTTGAAAAGAATCGTCCGGTTCAAGCGGGCCGGCGCTTCGGGAATTTCCGGACAGACAGATTCCGGACAGATCGTGTCTGAAAAATCGGCAGCCGATGGTCCACCTGGGGCCGGTTCGCGAAGGACGCAATTCAGCCGGGATTGGGCGTCAAAAGCCGTGGAACATGCCGGGTGCTCAATCGTTCAAGCACTCGGCGGGGTTTTTCGATTAATGCTTTCCCGCGCCGATCCCCCGGCAAACCGGGCAACCGAGAGGAATAACAATGCTTCGATCAGTTCTGACGACGGCAAGTGCCGCACTGTTGCTCGTGGGCGCCGCTTCCGCGGCTCAGGCCCAGTCTCCGGCAACGCCGGGCACTCCGGCAGCGGCCGGCCGGTCCGGCGCCAATGTCGGCTCGCTGTCCTGCAGCGTCGCGGGCGGCGTCGGCTTCATCTTCGGCTCGTCCAAGGACATGAACTGCCTGTTCACCCGCACCGACGGCATCGCCGAGCGCTACACCGGCACCATCAAGAAGTATGGCGTCGACATCGGCTTCACCAAGGAAGCCCAGATGATCTGGCTGGTGTTCGCGCCGGGCAGCATCGCGCCGGGTTCCCTGCAGGGCGGCTATGCCGGTGCCACGGCCTCGGCCACGGTCGGCGTCGGCGTCGGCGCCAACGTCCTGGTAGGCGGCGGTAGCGGCCAGGTCACCCTGCAGCCGGTCAGCGTCGAGGGCAATGTCGGCCTGAACGTCGCCGCCGGCGTGGGCGCGGTCGACCTCACCTACGTCAAGTAACGGTTCCCGGCAGGCGCCTCATCCGGGGCGCTTGCCGGCGGCCCGCCGGTCGGGTCAACTTGGCCCATGCCGAGCGCCGCCGAGACCCTGATCGCCCGATTGCAGGCCGAATGCACCGCCGCCGAGGCGGCTGAGCGCTCGGTGCGTGCCAGTGTCGATGCCCAGATCCAGGCGGCCGAGCGCGCCCGTGCCTTTGCCTGGCGCCGGCTGAGCGCCCTCTCCGACATGGCCCGGGTCGCGGCCCTCGAACCCGATCGCGACCTTGCCGTGGAACGCCAGCTCGAAGCGCTGTTTCGCGAGATCGGCTGGATCGAAGGCGGCCTCGCCGAGCTGGGCGAGGGCGCCCGTCCGCTGCTCGACTGGCTGCGGCCGATCGCCGAGGCCTTGCATGCCGAGGCCCATCCGCTTCCTGTCGATGTCCAAGGGGATGCCGAGGGAGATGGCGAGGCGCCGGAGCCGCCGGTCGTCGCTGATCCCCCCCTCATGGATCCCATCGCCGCCTTTCGGGCGTTCGAGGCCTGGTACGAGGCCGAGCGCGGCACCGCGTTCCTGCAGGTGTACGAGCGCTACGTGCCGCCCACGCCGGTCGTCGAGTTCTAGGGCCGACATGAAGACCGATTTCGAGCAGTGGCTGGCCGCTCAGTTCGCGGACACCGGGGCGTTCACGATCTTCATCGTCCTGGTCCGCATCGGGAACGATGCGGTCGTTCCCGTGAAATCGAGCTACGCCCACCTGATCGGGGACGACATGCCGTGGCCCGGGATGCGCGGCCTGCTCGACAGTGCCCGCACACCCTGGGACGGCGTCGCCTTCTTCGTCGGGCTGGGACATGAGGGTGGGCCGCTGCCCGACGCGGTGGCCGCGACCAAGCTGAAGCAGGTCGAAGCCGACGTGAAGGCCGATCCACTTGCCTTCAATCGCGGGATGTTCTTCGACCGCGAGGGCCGGCATCTGCGCATCGACGAGACGGCACGATGACCGAGACAGGATCCGTTCGTCGCCCGGCACGACGGCTGACAGCCGCGGGCGCCGAAACGCTGGACGAGATCGTGGCCGAGGAGGTCGCGGTGGCACTGGTCTACAACGGCATCAGCCACGCGGTGATGATGGCGACGCCCTGCGACCTGGAAGATTTCGCCCGCGGATTCTCGCTGACTGAAGGCATCGTCGAGAAGGCGTCGGAGATCCATGACATCGAAGTGGAAGACATCGAAGTCGGGTCGGGTGGCCGCGGCATCGAGGTCCGGCTGAAAATAGCGAACCAGAGGATGGCCGGCCTGCAGGCGCGGCGGCGCAGTCTTGCCGGACGCACTGGTTGCGGCCTGTGCGGTGTCGACAGCCTGGACGCGGCACTCCGTCCCGTGCCGGTCTCGCAGGCCAGTGGCACCGTCTCGCGCGCAGCGATCGAGCGCGCGATGGCATCGCTCCCCAGCGAGCAACGCATCAACAAGTTGAATGGCGCCACCCATGCCGCGGGCTGGGCCACTGCGGACGGCACGCTGGCCTTGGTGCGCGAAGACATCGGCCGGCACAATGCCCTCGACAAGCTGGGCGGCGCCTTGGCGACGGCGGCTGTGCCCAAGGAAGGTGGGTTCGAAGGCGGGTTCGTGGTGGTGACCAGCCGCTGCTCCTACGAAATGGTGCAAAAGGCCGCCGCCCTTGGCGCGGTGGCGGTCGCCGCCGTATCGGCGCCGACGTCGCTTGCCATCGAGACGGCCGAGCAGGCGGGCATCGCCCTCGTCGCCTTCGTGCGCGACGGCCGGCTCACCGTCTATGCCAACGCCCAGCGGATCGTTTCGTGACCCCACCGCGCGTCTTTGGCATCACCGGCTGGAAGAACGCCGGCAAGACAACGCTGGTCGAGCGGCTGGTGGTGGAGTTCGTCCGGCGCGGATGGCGTGTTTCGACTATCAAGCACGCCCATCACGACGTCGACGTCGACCAGC
Source organism: Reyranella sp. (assembly GCA_052386855.1). Classification (GTDB taxonomy): domain Bacteria; phylum Pseudomonadota; class Alphaproteobacteria; order Reyranellales; family Reyranellaceae; genus Reyranella. Next base: position 32,205 of record JBQTJT010000013.1, on the reverse strand, counting down.
CGGGCCGCGATTCCTACCGTCATCGAGCGGCAGGCGCGACCGAAGTAGCTGTCGTCGGCGGGCTGCGCTACGCGATCATGCGCGAGCAGGCCGAGGCCACGCTGGCCGAGGTGCTGGCGCGGTTGGCGCCGGCGGATCTTGTTTTGATCGAGGGTTACAAGCGCGAGGCGCACCCCAAGATCGAGGTGCGCGCGGGGCAGGCGCCTTCTCTCGCGGCCGAAGATCCCAATGTCGTTGCCATCGCTTCGGACGTACAGCCGACCGAAACGCACCTGCCGTGGTTCCGGCGCGACGATATCGCCGGCATCGCCGACTTCATCGTCGCCCCTCGGCGTTAGGGCTTCGCGCCCACGAAGGTGCCACCCGCCTTGTAGCCGGTGCCGGTGACCGTAAAGGTACCGGCCTGGCCCTTGGCGATACCCGCCGCGCCCGGTGCGTCGAAGAACGAACCGGCCACGGCGCCGGTCCGACCTGCGCCGCTGAGGGGGCCGGTGAAGTTCACCGTACCGTTGGTCAGCGCCGTGGTGCCGGTGTAGGTGGCGCCATCGAAGTTGCCGATGGTCACGGCGCCGGTCTGGTTGGCGAAGTTCCAGGCATTGGTATAGCTGCCGGCCGCAAGATAAGAGCTTGTTCCGTTCTGGACGTTGCCGAAGGCGTGGCCGCTATAGGTTGCCGTCCCCGTCATGGGCAACGACACGGCGGAGGTCAGGGTTCCGGCGACGTAAGTCGCGAAGTTCAGGCGGTCGCGTTCGTTCGCAGTGTAGTTGGGCTTGTATTTGACGTCACCGCCCCACACGCCCCAGGTCATGAACTCGCAGGAGGAGCAGGGCGTGACGCCCGCCGCCTGGAAGAAGGAATCGAACGTCCCGGGCGCGGTGCCGTAGCTGACCGCGAAGGTCCGCGACTCCAGGTCGCCGGTCTGAGAAGTCACGGAGCTGATCGTGACGCTGGTCGTGTTGGTCAACAGATCGGAAGGCCGGTCGGCGAGGGCGTAGACCTTGTCGTCGATGAACGAACTGGTGGAGAAGTTCGCGCCCGAGGTGCCGCCCAGCCGGAAGGTCGCCGATGTCCCGGAGCCGTCCCATTCGGGGACCGTGAAGGTCGCCGAGGCGCGGTTGGACGCGGCGTCGGTGACCAAGATGATGTTCGCAGGCGCGGCATTGTTCGGATTGCCGAGAAGCCGCGTCGTGATGACGCCCGAGCTGTTGCGCTGCTCGATGAGGCCGCCGACATAGCCGTTCATTGTCTGGCTGGTGCGGGCGTTGTCGGTCGTCGATGACGACGACGTCCTGGTCGCCTGGGTGACGGTGTAATAGTCCTGGCCAGCGAGGTTGTTGTAGGGCTGGTTGAACGAGGCCTGCGACGTGCGGGTGGTCTCTATGGTGGACACGATGCCGGAGCTGGAGGTCACCGTGGTTCTGAGGCTGTCCGGCGTGAACACCATCGTCTCACCGTTGGGACCAAAGATCGAATTGCCGGCGCCGGTATCGAAGGTCGATTGGGCGGAGACCAGGCGGCCGATCTGTTCGGTGTCGCCCAGTCGATAAGTGGCGTTGAAGCGACCCGCGCTGAAGATCGTGCTGTTGTTGTAGTCCTTGAAATAGGTGCCGATGAAGGCGCCCATGTACGACTTCTGGCTGGTACCCTGGCCGGCAATGGAGACCGTCGCCTGCATGGCGGTGGCGCGCGCGGCGCCCGGCTCCGCGCCGCCCACGGTGGGGGATGTGGTGCCCGAATAGGCCGAGTAGAGCGGCGATTTGGTGGCTGCTGCCTTGAGCGCGGCATTGTTGCCGACGGTGTCGTTGGCGAAGGGGATCTTGGCGGAGTCGCCGAGGGCGATCACGGTGTGTTTGGCGTAACCGGTCGAGGGGAATTGACCCAGCGTGGTCGGCGTGCCGCCGATGACGCCGAGACGTTCATTGTTCGTCGTCTCGAACACGTAGGCGAAATAGTTGCTGTTGGCGCTCACGAAGCCCGTGCCGGTGAGCATGCCGAGAGTCGGATGGTTCAGCGAAACGGAGAAGGGGCCCGATCCCGGGTTCCAGGGAACGGTGACCGACCGGCCGTCGCTCAGTGTGATCGTCGCCTTTCCGCTGGTCACCGTACCCGTGGAATTTAACAGCACGTTCTTCTGCGAATCCGGTGTGACGCCCAGCGTCTGGTTGTTGAAGGCGGTGTAGGGGGTATCGCCGAAGAACCGGCCGCGGGTGACGATCACCTGGGTCGTCGGCGTCGAGGTCGTGGTCGTGGTTTTCTTCGATGCTTCGGCCTGTGCTGTCTGCTCCACCGTCTGATTGTTGGACAGGGCGGTGGCGACGAGTTCCGAATTGTTGAGCCTCTGCGCGGCCGGCGTCGGGCCTATATTGGCGCCCGGCCGAACGGCACCTGGGGCCTGCCCCGAGTTGCGGCTGGAGAAGCCCGAGCTCTGGGCCTTCTGATCGGCATTGCCGCCGGTCGTGCCGCCGCCGCCGCCGCCACCACCACTGCTTTGTCCGCTGCTTTGGCTGGTGCCTTCGAGCTGGCTGAGCTGGGCGGTGAGGCCACCTTGGCCGACCATCGTGGGGGCGCCAGGCGCCGCGCCGCCGGTGGCGGTCACCTGTGATCCCGGCCGCGTCACCGTCTGGGTCTGGCCGCCGGCGGTGAAGGTCATGCCGTTGCCGAAGACGAAGGTCGACGTCGTGCTGGTCGGCTGGACGGTGAAGATGGTGATGCCGCCGCGGATGCCGATCGTGCCCGACGGCGTGGTGATGGTGATGGGCTTGGTCTTGCTGATCTTGCCGCCGACCAGGCGGAATACGCCCTTGCCGGCGTTGATCGCGAGATCGCCGGTTTTGGTGGCGGGATCGTAGACGAACTTGTCGATCGTGAGCTGCGCGCTGGGCCCAACGGTGAGCGACGTGCCGTCTAGGAACACGAGATGGGCGCGGTCGCGGGCGTTGGTGGTGATGACCTCGTTGGCCTGCACGTCGATGCCGATGCGCAGCACGCGCTCAGCCTCGGAGGGTGGCTTGCCGAGGGGATCACCATCGGTTGCCGAGGTGACGCCCACCCGGGCGGCGGCGTCGGTGATGCTGAACGGGGCACAAAAAAGAGCGATTGCCGTCGTGCCCAGCAGCATGGCGCGGACAAGCGGAAAGCCGACAATGCTGGCCTTGACCATCTTCGTCTCCCTGGCCGACGTCAGAAGCGCCAGCCGATGCCGAACATCACATTGTTATTGACGAATTCGTAGTTCGGCAAGTTGGAGCCGCGCGAGAATCGGCCGCCTGAAACGCTGAAAGTCGTCCGCTCGTCGAATGGAATCGACAGCACCAGATTGAGGATTGTGTCGAGTTGTTGGCGAACGACGGCTGGATCGATGATCGGGTCGGGGGCGTCGTATTTCCACCATTGCTGGTTGAGCGACAGATTGATGCTCCAGGGGAGCTCGCTCTTGAACAGCGGGTCGGCGAAGCGGAAGGCCATGCCGCCGCCGACGCCGGCCACCGCGTAGTTCTGCGAGATCGTCTGTTGCGTCTGGTAGCGCTGGGCGTTGCCGAGCGCGTAGAGCGTGATGACCTCGGTCAGTTGGTACTGGAAAGTCGTGGTGGCCGAGTACTGGGTGCCGGTGAACTGGCTGTTGGTGGGCAGGTAGTTGGTATTGGGGTAGTTCTGCTGGCGCCAGCTGAAGATCGAGATGTTGCGCAGCCCGTTTGCCAGCACCACGCCGCTCTCCAGTCCGGCGCCATAGCTGCCGTAGTAGGGCTGGTCGTTGACCCAGATGTAGCCGGCGCTGAGGAACGGCTTCAGGATCACTTCCTCGAAAATGCCCTGGAACGCCTGGAAGCGCGGCCCGGTCGTGAAGTCGATCAGCGAGACGTTTGCCGCCTGGAGGCTGAACTGGCGGTTGGCGTAGGTCGTGAGCTGGCTCTCGATCGCGGATTTGTCCTGGAGCCCGAGATCGTAGGAATGGCGAAACTGCGCCGAGCTCACGAAGCCCCAGTCCGACGTGCCGAGGGCCTGCTGGTTCAGGTTGGCGGTCTGGCCGAACAGTCGGACCGCCGATGTCGCGGGACCGAGATTGGCATTCGACTGGTAGCGCGTGCCGAGGAACAGCTCGCCCGAGAAACGCGAGGGGCTTTGGCGCTTCTCGATCTCGGCCATGAACTGCTCGGCCCGGCCGCGCACGTCGGCCGGCAGGGACGGCGATTTCAGGGCGGTTTCGAGGTAGGTGCGGGCGATCTCGTAGGATCCCAGCCGGTAGTAGAGGACGCCGAGTTCGAGTCGCACCCGGGGCAGGTCCGGATTGATGAGCAGCATCCGCTCCAGGGCCGAGATCGCACCTTCGGGATCGCCGGTCTGGCTCGCGATGGTGGCGAACTTGAAGAGGACGTCGAGATCGGCCGGCTTCCTCAGCATCTCCTGGAAGGCGTCGTCGTACTGCTTTTCAGCGTCGGCGGATGCAGCCGCGGCCTGGGCCTGCGCGCCGCCTGACAGGGACGTCGCCACGGCAGATACAAGTGCGCAAGCTGCCACGATGCCTGCAACACGCTTCAACTGACCGAATATCTTCGTCTCCCCACGGCCCGCATGAACGCGAGGTCACTCGACTAGAGTGATGCAGCAGGAGTGCTAAATCAACCAGCTCCGGACGATCAGAGTCCATCCTAGTAGAGGCCCGGCGCGGGCGGCCCGCATGCGCAGCACCATGCGGCGATACTGCCGGTCTCCCAGAGCCAGGATGAAACGCTCGCGATCACGGGTCATCGCCGTCAGCATGCGGTCCAGCATGCGGCCGTGCGTATCGCCCCAGTTGCGGCTGGAGAGATGCAGCCGCCCACCCAGAACGGGATTGTCGGCAGCGCCGTTGCGGCCGTGCAATCGGTAGGAATAAAGCGCCTCGTCGATCAGCAATGAACCCGCAACCATCTGGGCCATGACGACGATGTAGAAATCCATGTGGAGGCGGAACGCCTCGTCGTCGTCGGGAAAGACGAGGTCGATCAGCGAGCGGCGGAACATCATCGACGAAGTGCTGACCCAGACCCAATGCACGACACGCCTGGTGTAGAGGCGATAGGGCGTCTGGCTCTGCCAGGTGGCGCCTTGCACGGAATCGACCTTGGGCACGCGCGCCGGGTCGATCGGCGCGAAGGCCTGGTCGCGATCGACGCGGGCGCGGTCCTTGCCGAACCAGTAGACGCATCCGGCGATCAGGGCGCCCTGGCCGTCGATCAGTCGCGCGTTGCAGGCGGTGAAACCAACCGCAAAGGTTTCGTTCAGGTGAGCGGCGAGGTGGCGTTCGAGGAAATCATCATTCCACAAATCGTCGGAATCGAGAAAGCAGACGAACGTGGCTTGGGTGGCCGCGAGGCCGCGCCGCGTGGCGCCGGTCTGGCCGACGTTCTTGTCCAGCTGGATCATCGAAAAGCGCGGGTCGCCAAGGTCGTCGAGCAGCTGTCGGACGACTGCGGCGGAATCGTCGGTCGAGGCGTCATCGACGATCACGCACTCGAAGTCGCGCAAGGTCTGGCGCGCCACCGAGCGGATGGCGTCGCCGATATAGTCACGGCAATTGTAGCACGTGACGACGACCGAGATTTTCGGGAGCTTGGTGTCGGCCATCCGCTAGCGCTTCGCGCCCGCCGATCCCAGGAAATCGAAGTCCACGCCTTCGTCGGCCTCGAGGACTGTATCGAAGTAGAGACTCGCATAGCCGCGATGGCTGCCGGGATGTGGCGGCGGTGCCTTCCAGGCCTTGCGTCGCTTGGCGAGCTCGGTGGCCGACACATGCAACTCGAGCTTCCGCTTGGGCACATCGAGCGTGATGCGGTCGCCGTTCTTCACCAGGGCGAGCGGTCCGCCGTTCGCCGCCTCGGGCGAGACGTGCAGCACGATGGTGCCGAAGGCGGTGCCGCTCATGCGGGCGTCGGAGATGCGGATCATGTCCTTCACCCCGGCGCGCGCGAGCTTCATCGGGATCGGGAAGGAGCCGGCTTCCGGCATGCCGGGCGCACCCTTCGCCCCGGCATTGCGCAGGACGAGGATATCGTCGGCCTTCACATCGAGCTTGGGATCGTCGCCGCGCAGCGCAAGGTCCTCGAGCGAATCGAACACAACGGCGCGACCAGTGTGAGTCAGCAGCGCGGGCGATGCCGCCGAGTGCTTGATGACGGCGCCGCGCGGCGCGAGGTTGCCGCGCAGAACGGCCATGCCGCCGGTCGGCTTGATCGGATTTTTGGCACTGCGGATCACCGTCTGGCCCGGGACCATCTCGGCCTTGTCGATCACCTGCTTCAGCGTGCGGCCGCTCACGGTCATCGCCGTCTCGTCGAGTTTTCCCCGGATCTCCTTCATCAGGCGCGAGTTGCCGCCGGCCCAATGGAAATGCTCCATGTAGTGGTCGCCCGACGGCTTGAGGTCGACCAGCACCGGCACGTTCTGGCCGATCGTATCGAACTCCTCCAGGTCGATCTGGATGCCGAGGCGGCGCGCGACGGCGGTGAGATGGACCAGCGCATTGGTCGAGCCGCCGATCGCCTGCATGACGGTGAGCGCGTTGCGGAAGGCAGCCTTGGTCATGATCTCGCTGGGCTTCGGCCCGCCGGTCCTGGCCATCTCGGCCGCGCGCTTGCCGGTGGCTTCGGCGACGCGCAGGCGGTCGGAATGGGTGGCCGGGATTGATCCGCTGTTGGGCAGGCCCATGCCCAACGTCTCGACCATGCAGCCCATGGTGCTGGCGGTGCCCATGACCATGCAGGTGCCCTTGGTCGGCGCCAGCCGCTCGCTCACTTGTTGGATGTCCTGCTCGGAGAAGGTGCCGGCGCGATACTGACCCCACAGGCGACGACAGTCGGTGCAGGCACCCAGGACCTCGCCTTTGAAGTGACCCACGAGCATGGGGCCGACGGGCAGCACGATGGTGGGACGGTCGGCGCTGGCGGCGGCCATGAGCTGGGCCGGCAGGGTCTTGTCGCAGCCGCCGATCATGACGACGGAGTCCATCGGCTGCGCGCGCACCATCTCCTCGGTATCCATCGCCATCAGGTTGCGCAGATACATACTGGTCGGATGCGAGAAGCTCTCGTGAATAGAGATGGTGGGAAACACCATCGGCAGCGCGCCCTGCAGGAGGATGCCGCGCTTCACCGACTCGATCAGGTCGGGGACGTTGCCGTGGCAGGGATTGAAGTCGCTGAAGGTGTTGGTGATGCCCACGATGGGCCGGTCGAGCGCGTCGTCGGTGTAGCCCGCCGCCTTGATGAAGGCCTTACGCAGGAAGAGCGAGAAACCGGCGTCGCCATAGGTGGCGAGGCCCTGGCGCAGTCCGGTCGCTTTCGGCGCACTTGTCGTGCGCTTGCGGGAAGCCATGTCGGTCTCTCTTTCCTGTGTTTCAGTGCATTTTGTCAGGTCGGTGCGGTTGCTTCCAGACCGGCCGCCCATCTTGCATGGGTCGGGGCATCGCGGCCCGAGGCAATCGTCCGGGCGAGCTCGAGCCCCATCAGGGCACCGAACTTGAAGCCATGGCCGGAGCAGGGCGACATGACCCAGCCGCGGGCGGCCTGCTTCTCGACGAGGAACCGTTCGTCCTCGGTCACAGTGTAGAAGCAGACTTTAAGCCGGTCGGTGCGCCAGCGGTCGAAGCCGCGCAGCAGGCTGCGGCAGCGCTGCAGCAAGGGTCGGATGTCGTCCTCGGTCGCGGTGCGTTCGGCCATCGGGTCGCCGGATCGGCTGAATTCGTGGTCGCCGACCTTGAAGCCGCGACCTTCCATCGGCGGCACCAGGTAGAGCCCGACGTCGCCGGTCTTCTCGATGATCATTGGCCCCCGGGCCCAAGCAGCACGATCCTCCTCCGGCAGGTCGAAATAGATGACGACCTGGCGCGATGGGATCAGGCGCTGTCCGAGATCGGGCAGCAGGCGGCCGACCCAGGCACCGGCGGCGACCACGACGACATCGGCGGCATGAGCCGCGCCGGCCTCGGTGACGATGCGGCCTTGCTCGAGATCGACCGAGCGCACGGCCGTATGGGGATGGAGACGTACGCGCGGCTGGCGCGCAAGGTACTGGGCAAGTGCGGCGACGATATCCTGGGCGAACAACACGCCACCCGAGTCGATCCAGAAGGCGCGTTCGACGCCTCTGGCTTCGATCTGCGGAAAGCGATGCCGCAAATCAGTCACCGGCAGTTCGGTCATGGACTTGCCGATGGAGGCCAGCATGGTGGCCGAGCGTTCGGCCCAATCGGCGCCATTGCCGGTGAGGGCCAGCGTTCCGGTGGCGGCATAGAAGCGCTGGCCGAGCTCGCGCCACAGCAGATCCCAGGCCGCATAGGCGTCGTCGATCAGGCGGGCATAGCCCACATGATCGCCGTAGGGATGACGGATGAGACGATGCTCATCCATCGACGAGGCGAGTGGGTTGGGCAGCGGACCCTGCTCGAACAGCTCGACCTCGTGGCCGTCGCGCGCCAGCCCCCATGCCGTGCTGAGGCCCATGATGCCGCCGCCGACGATAATCGCTTTCATGATCGTGTCCTCAAATCACCGTCTAGCGCGCTGGCCAGCGGTCGAGCGCGGCCTGGCGCCCGCGCCATTCCAGGCGCGACGCGAGTTCGGCATGCACGCCTGCCGCCATGTCGGGCAGGGCGAGAGCAGCGATCAATCGGCCCGAACTGTCGAACGACAGCTTCAGGGCGCCGACCCAGCGCCCGGGAAACTCTCCGGCCTCGTAGTCCGCGGCATCGGCGACCAGGCGGTCGGCCGAGGCATATTCGTCGATGGTTCTGAGGCATTGGCCGCCCGCCTGCTGCTCGACGATGAGATAATAGGTGTTTTCCATCTCCCCTCCGTTCGAGGACGGTAGGGATAGATAGGATAAACTCCTATGGAACGTCAAGCGATAGGCTAGCGGGAGTACTTGCCGACGATCAGTTGGACCTTCTGCCACTGGCTGCGGTCGAGGTCGAAATCCTTCGCCGGATTAAACTGGCGGACCCGCCACTTCTCGGGCGTGGTCCGCAGCAGGCGCTTGACCAGGGCCTGCTGGGTGCCGTCGCCCTGGTCGCGGACGAAGACGCAGTCGTCGCCAGGCCGCACCGGCCGGCCGGGATGGATGAGCAGCAGGTCGCCCTGCTCGTAGGCCGGGCTCATGCTGTCGCCGATGACGTAGCAGCCGTAGCCGTCGCGCACCGACAGGAGCGGCTCAGGCCGGCGCACGTAGTCGATCGGCTCGCTGGTGATGATAATGGCGCCGTTGCCGCCTTCTGCCGAGGCATAGACCGGCAGATCGGCGCGATCGGCTGCCCGGAGCGGGCCGGCCATCCGGAGGTCGCCTTCGAGCCGGCCGCCGGCGCCAGGGGGGGCCGCGGTCGAACGCAAATCGTCCGGCGAAACCCCGAGCAGGGGCGCCAGACCATGCCGCGCTACCTCGGGCAGTTCGCGCGGCGAGCCGCGCATCAGGTACTGCTGCAGGTAGGCGTGATTGCGGCCAATGGCCAGGGACAGGTTCTTGAGATCGAGATCCGGCCGACGCGCCAGAGTATCGACCAATACTTTGCGGGGTGCGTCCATGATGCTGGCATTTTGCCAGCTGGCGACGATTTCGTCTACTAGGAATTGTACGATTTACAGGGATAAATAATCCTATATTCCTGCCGACAGGAGGTACGGATGTCCTATCCCAGACTTTACGATCAACTCCCCACCCGGCGCTTCGCCACCGCCTTCGGCGGCCGCGCCGCTGCCGCCAACTACCATGGTGTCCGGATCGCCCGGCTCCTTGCCGCGAAGATGGGCCTTCGCCCGGTCGACGTCCTGCCGTTCATGGCACGGCCGCTCGCCCGCGAGGCCGCGCGCGCGCTCGGCCTGTCGGCCGATCGCGCCCTTGCCGAGCTGATCGCAGAAACCGAGAAGAACGGAGGCCGTCATGACCGCTGAGCTGACCTTCGCCGAAGTCCGGCGCGCGGTGATCGTCACCCTGGAACGGGCGGCCGATACGCTGACGCGCCTGCCGATGCCTCGGAACGGCAGGCCGGCGCTGGAAAGTTCGTCGTGGCCGATGATGCCGATCGATCCCGAAGACGGCTGCGGCCAGGCCTCCTCGCGCGCGCCCCGGCTGCCGCCCGGACCACGGGCGATCTCCGAACTCGACAGCGTTTTGCCGTGGCTGCGAGCGCTCGACAACACGGACCGACAACTCGTCTGGGCGCGCGCAGTCGGGCTGTCGTGGTCACGCCTTGCACGTGAATTCGGCATCAATGTCGGGCGGCTGCGCTATCGCTGGAGCGCCGCGATCGATCGCATCGTTGCCGCTGCCGTACATGACGCAGTCGTGACAAGCTCTTCCGCGGCATTGCGTCGTAGGTCTTGCCAAAAGGATCGTATTGCGCGTTGATGTACCCAGATCGTACACAACCGTAGCGTAGACCTCTTAGTGTAGTTGGGAGAAGACCATGGCAATGACCATGCTGCAGATGGCGGGCGCCACGCCCACGCCGGCGACAACGGCGGACGGTGTCCTGCTGATCATCGACGCACAGCGCGAGTATACCGATGGCCTGTTGCCGCTCACCGGCGTGGCCGCGGCGGTCGAAGCGCTTGCCGTGTTGCTCGAGAAGGCCCGCAAGGCCGGTGCGCCCGTCGTGCATGTGCGCCACCAATCCAAGGGCAAGGCGTTCAATCCGTCATCGACGGGCTACGAGATCGTGGCCTCGCTTACGCCCCGCGCCGGCGAGACGATCGTCGACAAGGCACTCCCCAACGCATTCGCCGCCACTGAACTCGGCAAGCATCTCGCGGCCAGTGGCCGCAAGAACCTGATCGTCGGCGGGTTCATGACCCACATGTGCGTCTCGGCGACGGTGCGAGCCGCCACCGACCAGGGTTTCATGAGCACGATCGCCGCCGATACGGTGGCTACGCGGGATCTGCCCGATGCCACCGGCGGCGCCACGATCGATGCGGCTGCCATCAACCGCATCACGCTCGCGGCGCTGTCCGATCGATTCGCATGGATCGTGCCCAAGGCATCCCAGATCGCCTGAGCAATCGGTCGGGCAGGTTCAACTCAACAGGCCGATCGTGGTGCCGGGCGGCGCGTTCGTGCCGGCTGGCACCTGCGTCAGGACCGCAATCGCCGCGATGGCGACCAGCAGCATGAATGAGCTGTAGCCGACGAGCGTGGTGTACCTGACCGTCCTCGAGCCGTGTCGGGTGCCGAGGATGCGGCCGATGAAAGCCAGCGGGTTGGACGGCAGATGTGCTGGCATGGGTTCAATCCTCGACCGCGGCGAGGGAGCTCACCCGTTTCGACGTGTTGCCTGGAGTCTATCGGACAAGGCGGCGGGCACAATGTCGGACATGTAACGTTGGTAGGAAGTGTACCGATCGGTCGGCAAAAAAATGGGCGATCCGTCGACGGATCGCCCATGTTTTGACCGAACGAAGATCGATCAGGTGAGGCTGTTGCCGACGGCGTTCAGCGTGTTGTTGATCTTGCCGCCGACTGTATTCATGGCGGCGATGGCGGCGACGGCGATCAGCGAGGCGATCAGCGTGTACTCGATGGCAGTGGCGCCCTTCTCGTTCTTCATCAGGCGACGGAAAATGGACAGCATCTGGATCTCCAAAGGCAAAGTGGCGTCCCGGTTATCCCGCAGGCGACCATGGGCGGTTCGTTGCTGAACCGCCCATGCTTCGACCGAACGAAAATCGATCAGGTGAGGCTGTTGCCGACAGTGTTCAGCGTGTTGTTGACCTTGCCACCGACGGTCTTCATCGCGGTGATGGCGGCGACAGCGATCAGCGAGGCGATGAGCGTGTACTCGATGGCGGTGGCGCCGTTATCGTTCTTCATGAGGCGACGGAAAATGGACAGCATTTTTATCTCCAAAGGAAAAGACGTCTTTTGGTCGGCTTTTGTGTCCACCGCCCCATGACGTTCTGGGGATTGCCGGGGGGTGATCGACACAACCGCTGGGGCCGATATGCGCCCCTACCTCAATAAATAGTTGAGATATTGATACTAACTTATTGATTTAAATAATGTATTCAACGAATGAATTGTATCAACTTGTTCATGACAGCCATATTTTCTGTCGCTGATGGAAGTTGAAGGTCGGGGCGCGACAAGCCTCGTGTTATCGTTCGGCAACAGGGAGGGCGTGTCATGAAATCAATTCTGACAATGGCCTGGACGGCAGAAGATCCGTCCGCATTCGATTTGGCGGCCAAGATAGCGCGGAAATTCGACGCCCGGCTGGTCGGGCTCGAACCGCCATCTTACGGCGTCATGAGCATGGCATGGGCCGATGCCGGCATGGGGGCACCGATCGGCGGCGGCCTGGCCGAGGACGCGGAGGAGCGTCAGCGCGTCGCCGCGGTGAAGCAGGCGTTCGACCAACGGGCGGCCGGGCTCCAGTCCGAATGGCGTTCGGCCGACGACAGCGGCCCGACCGCGATCGGCACCATCGGGCGCGCTTACGATCTGATCGTCCTGCCCCAGCCGGGGGCGCTGCCGAAAATGCCGGAAAGCGTGTTCGAAACCGCGCTGTTCGATTCGGGCCGTCCGGTCCTGGTCGTGCCGACGGGCGTCGATGGGCTTGTGGGCAAGCGCATCCTGTTTGCCTGGAACGGCTCCACCGAGAGCGCGCGTGCCATTTCGCTTGCGATGCCGGTGCTGAGCGGCGCCGAAGCGATCGTCGTGCTGAGCGTCGACGGTGCGATGGTCCCGGGACCGACCTCGGCCGAGATTGCGGAGTCGCTCAAGAGCCACGGGTTGAACGTCACCAGCCAGCACGAGAAGCCAGGTTCGCGCTCGGCAGGCCAGACGATCGTCGACACGGCCATCGCCGGCGGCGCCGACCTGATCGTGAAAGGCGCCTACACCCAGAGTCGCCTGCGGCAGATGATCTTCGGCGGCATGACCCGTCACCTCATCCTGAGTTCGCCGCTGCCAGTTCTCTTCTCGTACTGACCGGCTCTTCACGCACCGACAATCCGCCGCCGGTACCTTCGCCGGCGGCCGTGCTAGAACGCGCCGCATGACGGCTGGCCCGAGACCGACCGAGGACCGCAAGCGCCTGCGCACGATCGGTGTGGCGGTGCTGATGCTGTGCGTTGCCGCCGCCGCGTTCTTCGTCGTGTTCGGCCGCGCCGAAGCGCCGGGAACCGGCGCCACGATCGGCGAGAAGCTGGCGATCCTCAGGGCCGAGCGCGCGAACCTTCAGGCCCGCGCCGATGGCGAAGCAAGGATTGGCCTGCTTCAGGCGTTCCGGGCCGCCAGCCTGCTGACGGACGCCCTTGCCGCGCGGTATGAGACCGACGCGGAACGCACCTTCGATCGCCTGCCCGCCGGCCGCCTACAACCCTTCGCGGAGGTCGATCGGCTCAATGCCGCCATCAAGGACGCCCTCGACCGGCCTGGCGATGGCGCTCGGCACGCGGCCCGCAAGGCAGCCGAGCAGGCGACGACCCAATTGGAGCGAATCGCCGGCCTCGACGATGCGCCGCTGGTGCTGGCCTATACGCCGCGTTTCGTGCCGCCGCGTCGTGCCACGGGCGAACTCACCTTGGCGCCGGGTGCCTCGGGCACTGCTCCACCGGAAGTCGCGCTGCGTCTCGACATGCCGCCAGGGGGGGCTGGTGGGGCAACGACGCCTTCCGCGCTGCCGTCTTCGGCGACGCCGACCGTGCCGCGTTACGCGCCCGACTTCGCGACGTCGGGCGACGACGATCCGGCGGTCCAGATCGAGGTGGCCGGAGTCTATCTCGCCGCCGGCGGCGGACCGCCGCCGGTCCTCGCGATCGGGGCCTGGCGCGGCGATGCAGCCGTTGCGCCGGAGCGGCTGCGCTTCTCGGTGCCGCGTACTGCCTTCGCCAACGATGCTGCACGCACGACCTTTGCGTCCGGCTCGTTGATCGTCCGTCGCGGCTCCCGGACGACGACGTTCCAGCTGCTGTTCACGGTGCTGCCCGATCGTCCCGGCTCCTTTGCCCTGGATCAGCGGGTACGCACGACCGAGCTCGAGTCGAACACGCTGGTGTCGCCCGAGATCCTGTCGCGGGCACCGCCAGGTGAGACCCGCACCGTGCGGCGCTGCTTCGACCCGCCCCAGGGATGGCGCTTCGACAAGGAGCGCCGGCGTGTCGTCATCGTCGAACGGCTTGGCTGGGTCGACGATATCGCCGATCCGACGATGAACGCCGGCCTGGTCGAGTTCGCGCCCGAGGAAGATCCCGGCCAGATCTGCATCGCCGTGCTCGCCAAGCCGGTTACGAAGACGGCGCGCACCGCCACCATTGGCCGCTTCGAGGCGACGCTGGTGCGCGACCGGCCGGTCGACAACGTCCTGAAGAGCGGTGTCCGGGCGCTCGACTGGCGCGAGCCGGCGCGCATGCCGATCGAGCCGGGCATGGTCGAGTGGAAGCTTTACGTGCGGCTGTTCGACGAAATCGTCCGCGAATTCGATCAGGTGGTACCGTTCGGCTTGCCGTTCCTGCGCGTCGAACTCGATGTCGACGGCAAGATCCTCGTTCTCCAGGCCGATCCGGCAGCCGAGCCCTAGCTAGCGGCCTCTGGCTTCAAGGCGCAGGCGGAGCTTGCCGCTGGCGTCCTTGAGATCGAGCGTGGTCGCGGCGATCTGGGCGCTCTTCGCCGCGCCCAGGGCGTCGATGAAGCGCCGCTCGACGGCATTCGAGGAAGGCTCGGCGCATGCCATCATCGTCATCGGGCCGGCGATGAAGCGCAGACCATCGGGATCGAGTGCGTAGTCGCCGCCCAGGCGGTTGCAGCCGGTCGACGCCGAGAATTTGCCGTCGTCGTCGAGGGTCAGCGTCGGCCGGCGCACGCCGTCGCCGAAGGCCAGGCGGTCGCCGTCGATCTCGAGAATACGCCATTCGGTACCGCGCAGCGCCGCACTTCGGGGCGGCGGCGGCGGGCACGTCGTATTGGGCTTGAGATTGAGGACGCGTTCGACCTCGATCTCGCCGTCGTCGGCGAAGCGGCCCAGAACCTGGAAGAAGAGCTGGGCGTCCCGCGAGGGGGCGGCCTGGACCCAGGCATGCTCGAGGTCAGGCTCCGCGCCTCTCGGGGCCACGCCGTAGGTCCGCCCGGTGAAGCACTCGGTGAAGAGTCCGCCGTCCTGCGCATCGCGATAGAGGCCTTCGAGCCGGAAACGCCCGTCAATCTTGTCGGCGGCGGCGGCCTGCACGAGTTCGGCGCCGTCGTCGGCAATCAGGCGGTGGTCGTTGGCCTCACGGAAGGCGCGTCGGGCGACGACGCTGCCGCGCAGGATCAGCCGGACGCCGCCATCCACTTCCTGCGTCCATTGGCCGAGGTCAAGGGTGGGCGCGGTGCTGCCCTCGCGGGTCTCGCGCAGGCGAAACGTGCCGTCGGGGAACAGCGTCACGACGAGACCGGTGCCGGCGAAGGTGCGCGGCGGATCGCCGGGCCGGCCGGCGGCGTGGCAGCGCATCGCCCGTCCGGCCGCCGTCAGCGTCGCCTCGCGGCCGCGGCCACGCAGCTCGTAATAAGAGTCGCCATAGGCGAAGCCCGAGCCGGAGCGCTGGCGCGGCAACTCGATCTCGGGCTGACCTCGGACCGTGATCGTGGCGAGGTCGCCGTCGTTGGAGAAGATGGCGCTGAAATCGGTGGCGCCGGGGCAGACGTACCTGACCTCCGGTCCCGGCGGCTGGCCTTCCTCGCGCTGGGTCGTCGTTGTCGTCGATGAGGGTGCTTGTGCCATCGCGGCGCCGGCGGCCGCGGACAGGAGCGCGAGCGTCAGGATGGCGAGCCGCTTCATTGCCCGTTCTCCGTGTAGGGCTTGGGAATGTCGCCGTCGGCCGACAGCAGGACCGCAACGGGCCGCGTGGTTTCGAACTGAGCCAGCACGATCAGGCCGACCACGGTGATGGGCACGCACAGGAACATCCCCACCACGCCCCACAGCGTACCCCACACCACCAGGGAGACGATCACCACCAGCGGCGAGAGGTTGAGCGTGTGGCCCATGATGGCCGGCTCGATGACGTTGGCGGTCACGACCTGGATGCTGCCAAACACGAACAGCACGATCAGGAACGGCGTCAGGTGGTCGAACTGGACCAGCGTGAGCAGCGCCGGCGCCACGATGGCCAGGATCGAGCCGACGGTGGGGATGTAATAGAAGAAGAACACCAGCACGGCCCAGAACCCCGCGAAGTCGACGCCGACCCAGGCCATCACCAGATAGGCCAGCGCCGAGGTCGTGGCCGCCAGCGTGGTCTTGATGCGGATGTAGACGCGGATCTCGCGGTCGATCCGTTCCAGCACGGCGCGCACGCGGGCCTGGCTCTCGCCCTCGCCGAAGATGATCGCGAGCTTGCGCCTGAAATGGACCTGCTCGACGAACAGGAAGCCGGCATAGATCAGCACGATGCCGGTGATGCTCACGATCGAGGCCGCGGCGGCGGCGAAGCCGGTCAGCGTGTCGGCGAGGCTGAAGCGGTCGAACAGCTCGACGAGGGTCGGCGCCTGTTCGAGACCGACCAGCTGGGCCACCTGGCCGATGATCTTGGTCAGCCGGCTCTCGTAATTGGGGGCGGCGGCGATGACGGCCGTCACGTTGGCGCCGATGGTGCGGCCGACCACCCAGAACAACCCGCCGATCGCGACCAGGGCCGCAAGCATCGCGACCGGCCGTGGCAGGCGCAGGGAGCCGAGCCGCGGCTTCTCGAAAGCGTCGGCCAGGGCATCGACCATGTACCAGAGCACCAGGCCCAGCACGAAGGGCAGCAGCAGGCCGCGGCCGGCCACAAGCAGGTAGATGGTGGCGGCGATCACGATCGCCCACAGGGCGGCACGCTGCAGAGTCATGTGCGCACTATAGAATGTACCGGCTGTGGTGGGGAGAGTAGCTTTGATAGGCCCAGCCCGGGCCAAAGCACGCTTGTCGGGGGATGCAATGCAAAATCTCTTGTTCAGCTTCCAGGGTCGGATCAATCGCGCCAAGTTCTGGCTTGTTCATGTTGTCATGTGGGTCGTTGTCGCCGTCGCGTTCAGCGTCATCGTCGGCGGCGCTGCCATGACGACCGATCACGAGGCCGCCTTGAGGTCGATCGGCACGGTCCCCGGCCTCATCCTGGCGGCGGTCTATATCTTCTTCGTCTGGATCGGCCTCGCCGCCGGCGTCAAGCGCTGGCACGACCGCAACAAGTCCGGCTGGTGGGTCCTGATCGCCCTGGTGCCGGTGATCGGCGGCCTGTGGTACCTGATCGAGTGCGGCTTCCTGCGCGGCACGGTCGGCCCCAATACTTACGGACCCGACCCGCTCGCCCTCAACTGACTCCCCTCAGTTCGCCTCACCGAGCGCCCGGGCCAACGCCCGCCGGCCGTGCGCGGTCAGCTCGACGCGGTTTTCGCGGCCGCCGCATTGGCGGATGAGCCCCTCGGCGCGGGCGTCCTCCCACACCGGAAAGCGCGGGCAGGAGCTCTGCCAGGCGTCGAGCACGTCGTCGCGCCGGCGCGGCCTGGCGGCCACCCATTCGAGGAACTGGATCATGATCAGGCTGGGCTGCGGGACCATCGGCAAATAATCCCCTGAATCGGGCCAAAAATCAAACTTGCAAGTTCAGCAGATTTGAGCTATGTTTTCCGACATGATGCCGGGGGCGCGTGCGGAACGGCCTCTTCAGGACATCTGGCGGAAATCGACATGCGGGGCGCGGTGCAGCCGGGCCGCCAGCGCCACGGCCCGGCCGGCCAGCAGGCCGGCGCACAGCACCATCGTGAAGGCAGCTGCCAGGCGCAGCAGAACCCCGTCGGCGCCCACCATGGCGCCGCCGATCTCGACGCCGATCGCGATGGGAATGGCCAAGGTCACCCAGAACAGGGCGCGCCGGCTGGTCGGCCGCAGCAGCCGCAGGTTCTGGTCGACCTTGAGCATCATGGTGGCGCCGCGCACGGCGCCCATGGCGGCGCCGGCTGCGAAGACGGCGCCGAACCACCACGACGGCTGCCGTGCCGCCAGTTGGAACAGCACCAGGATCATCGCCAGGATCAGTGCCACCGCCGGCAGCGCGAACAGCCGCCAGGCCCGCATGGACCGGCCGCGGATCTCGCGCAGTGCCAGGTGCACGGCACCGATGGCGCCGAGCACGAGAACGAGATGGAGGAGGTTGAGATGGAAGATCACGAGGCGAGCCTAGGGTCCTGCCGGTGACCGCTGTATGACGCTGTCGCGCGGTTCTGCAAAGGGATACCACACCCGCCTGTGAGTCACGTGCCTCACATACGCATCGAGGGCGTAATCGGATCTCCCGCGCTAGGCGGAGGGTTTGGCGCCGGTAGCCTTGGGTGGGCCTTTGCCGGTTTTTTTGGCAGCATCCTTGTCCGCTCCCTTGCCCTCCGCCGCGTCCTTCTTCTCGGCCGCGATCCCGGGCGACAGCGAATACATCAGCCCCAGCACTGCCAGTGCAAGCAGCGTGCCGAGGCCCGCGATCTGCCAAAGTCCGAGCCCGGCCGAGAGGCCGACGGCGCCGGCCAGCCACATGCCGGCCCCGGTGGTGAGCCCCTGAACTTCGCCGCGCGAAAACATGATCGTGCCGGCGGCCAGGAAGGCCACGCCCGCCGTCACCGCCTCGACGGCGCGCAGCGGATCGACTGTCGCGCCCGCGCGGCCGCCCAGCGCCGGGGCATTCATGATCTCGATGGTGAGGATGCCCACCATGGCCGCTGCCACGCAGACCAGGATGTGGGTGCGTAGGCCGGCCGGCCGGTTCCGCCATTCGCGCTCGAAGCCGATGACGCCGCCCAGCAGGGCGGCCATCGCCACGCGCGCGGCGATCACGGGAAACGACAGCCATGTCGGCCGGGTGAATTCTTCCAGGAAATCGGCCATCGGCACCGGACTGGGAAATGAGGGCCCGGAAACAGGGCGGGGACACGCAGGCAAAACAAGGCCCGCCTGAAGGGGTTGGCCTCCGGGCGGGCCCTGCACGCATCGAGCGCTGGGGGGCTAACTCGACACGTAAGTGGACACGGACAGGCCTCGGGGAGGGTGAGGCCCTGTCGGTTCTGGGCAGGCAACGCCCGGGACGAGGGAAAGGTTCCCGGGCCGATTATTCAGAGGAGAGGTAGATGCGGCGAGACGCGAAGGTCGATGCTGCGCCCTTGCTCGAGGCGACCGCGCGCTGGGCGCGAGATCCCTTCGGCTTCGTGACCCAGACGCTCAAGGCCGAGCCCGATGCCTGGCAGCGCGAGGTGCTGCAGGAGATCGGCAGGGGATTGACCACGCCCGACGAGGCCATCCGGATCGCCGTCGCCTCGGGCCATGGCGTTGGCAAATCGGCACTGGTGGCCTGGATCCTGCTGTGGGCCATGGCCACCCACCAGGATACGCGCGGCGTGGTGACCGCCAACACCGAGACGCAGCTTCGGACCAAGACCTGGGCCGAGTTGGCGAAGTGGCTGCGCGATTGGGAGTACCGCGCGTGGTTTGAGTTCACCTCGATGGCACTCACCTCGCGCGTGGTGGGTCACAGCCAGACCTGGCGGCTCGATCTCGTGCCCTGGTCGGGCACCAATGCCGAGGCCTTCGCCGGCCTGCACAATCACGGCAAGCGCACCATCGTGGTGTTCGACGAGGCCTCGGCGATCCCCGACGTGATCTGGGACACCACCGAGGGCGCGCTCACCGACAAGGAGACCGAGCTTCTCTGGCTGGTGTTCGGCAATCCGACGCGCAATTCAGGCCGCTTCCGCGAGTGCTTTGCGCGCTTCGCCCATCGCTGGCGAGGCCGCCAGGTCGACTCGCGCACCGTCAGCATCACCAACAAGGCCCAGCTTCAACGCTGGGTCGATGATTATGGGGAGGACAGCGACTTCGTCAGGGTGCGTGTACGCGGCGTCTTCCCGCGCGCCGGTTCGATGCAGTTCATCGATTCCGAGAGCGTCGAGGAGGCGATGCGCCGCGAGACGATGCCTCAGCCCAATGATCCGACGGTGATCGGCGTCGATGTCGCCCGCTTCGGCGACGATCGCTCGGTTATCTATGTCCGCAAGGGCTCCGATGCGCGCAGCCGCCCGCCGCTGGTGCTGCGCGGCGTCGATACCATGACGCTGTCGGGCCGCGTGGTCGAGGTCGCGGCCCACTATCGCGCCGACGCCGTGTTCGTCGATGAGGGCGGTGTCGGCGGTGGCGTCGTCGACCGCTTGCGCCAACTCGGCGTGCCGCACGTGATCGGTGTCAACTTCGCCGGCAGGCCCGATGGCTGGGCGCCGGAAGGCACTGGTCCGCTGTTTGCCAACAAGCGGGCCGAGATCTGGGGACGGATGAAGGAATGGCTGAAGGTCGGCGCCATTCCCGACGATACCGCGCTGGCGCAGGACCTCACCGGCGTCGAGTACGGCTACGACGCGCGCAATGCCATCCAGCTCGAGCGCAAGGACGACATGAAGAAGCGCGGCCTCGCTTCGCCCGACCTCGGCGATGCGTTGGCGCTCACCTTCGCCCAGCCAGTGCATCCGCTCTGGCTGCGAAGCGAGGCCGATCTCAGGCCGCGCATCCTCGACGAGAACCACGACTACGACATGTTCCACGATCTCTGACCAACAGGAGTGAAACCCATGTGTCTATTTTCTGGCGCCCCGGCGATGTCGATGCCGCCCATGCCGCCGATGCCGGCAGCACCTCCGCCGCCGCCCGAACCGCCCCAGGCCGCCGATCCGGCGGTGAAGGCCGCGCGGGAGGACGCGCGCCGGCGGGCCGCCGGCCTGCAGGGCTATCGCAGCACCATCGCCACATCAGGGCTCGGGCTCGCCGGCGCGCCCGCGCCCAACAGCACCGGGTTCAAGACCCTGTTGGGCCAGTGAGAGGAGCGGGATCATGACTCTTTCCGACGGCGACCTGCGTCGCCACTGCGAGCGCCGGATGGGCGCACTCGACCGCGAGCGTCAGAGCTGGTTCCAGCACTGGCGTGAACTCTCCGACCACATCCTGCCGCGGCGCGGACAGTTCCTCAGTACGCCGGGGCAAAGCGACCGCGGCCGCAAGGTGAACGGCAAGATGCTCGATTCGACCGGCACGCTGGCGGCCCGCACCTTGTCGTCGGGTCTGATGTCGGGCGTCACCTCGCCGGCACGGCCGTGGTTCCGTCTCACCG
Source organism: Reyranella sp. (assembly GCA_052386855.1). Lineage (GTDB taxonomy): Bacteria > Pseudomonadota > Alphaproteobacteria > Reyranellales > Reyranellaceae > Reyranella. The sequence goes on along the minus strand of JBQTJT010000013.1, from coordinate 11,086 downwards.
TCGGCGATCCGGCGCTCGCGCAGGCCGATGGCGTGCGCGCCTGGCTCGACCGGGTGCAGGAAGCGATGCTGCGCGTCTTCGCCCGTTCCAACCTCTACAACGCGCTCGCCACGGTTTACGAGGAACTGGGCGTGTTTGGCTCGGCGGCTCTTCTGGTTTTGGAAGACGACGAGGAGATCGTGCGCGCCTGGCCGCTGACGGTGGGCGAATACTGGCTCGCCTCGTCGGACCGGCAGGTGGTGAACACGCTCTACCGTGAGTTTCCCCTCACCGTGTTCCAGCTCGTCGAGCGCTTTGGCCGCGACGCCGTCTCGCCGCTGGTGCGCGAGCAGTACGACGCCGGCACCTGGGACCGCGAGGTCACGGTCGTGCATGCGATCGAGCCCAACGAGGGCCGTGACCTGGAGCGTGCCGACAACCGCAACATGGCGTTCCGCTCAGTCTACTACGAGAAGGCAGGCGCCGATGAGGGCCTGCTGTCGGTCTCGGGATTCGAGGCGTTCCCGGCAATGTGCCCGCGCTGGCACCTGGTGGGCAACGACGTCTGGGGCCGCTCGCCCGGCATGGACGCGCTGCCCGACGTGAAGGGTCTGCAGATCCTGCAGAAGCGGTTCGGCCAGGCGCTGGAGAAGATGGTGAACCCGCCGATGGTGGCGCCGCCCAGCTTGCGCAATGACACGGCCTCGTCGCTCTCGGGCGCGGTCACCTACGTGGCCGACCCGACCGGCGTAGGCTTCAGGCCGGCCTACCAGATCAATCCGCCGCTCAATCACCTGGCCTCGGCCATCGCCGACCGCCAGCGCAGCGTCCAGGCGGCGTTCTACGCCGATCTGTTCCTGATGATGAGCCAGCTCGACGACGTGCGCTCGGCGACCGAGATCGTGGAGCGGCGCGAGGAGAAGATGGTGATGCTGGGACCGGTCCTGGAGCGGCTGCACGACGAGCTGCTCGATCCGCTGATCAAGCGGGTGTTCGGCCTCATGGAGCGGGCGGGCGCGGTTCCGCCACCGCCACCCGCATTGAATGGCCGCGCCATGGATATCGAGTACGTGTCGTCGCTGGCCCAGGCGCAACGCTCCGTCGCCACGGGCGGCATCGAGCGATTCGTGAGCTTCGCCGGCCGTGCCGCGGCGATGAAGCCCGACGTTCTGGACAAGCTCGACATCGACGAGACGGTCGATGCCTACGGCGACCTATTGGGCGTGCCGGGTCGATTGATCGTGTCGACCGACAAGGCCGCGGCGGCCCGCAACCAGCGGGCGCAGGCGCAACAGCAGCAGATGGCGCTGCAGGCGAGCCAGGCGATGGCCGCCGGCGCCGAGAAGCTCGGCCGCGTCGATGTGGGCGGCGGCAAGAACGCGATTCAGGCCCTGTTGGGCCGCTGACCGGAGAGGAACATGGCAAGTATTGTGATCAACGGCCCGCCGGAAGACCCGGCGGCGTCGGCGGCGGACCCGTGGCTGGACTCGAACGATTCCATATCGATCCAGGCCGACGAGATGTTCGCGCGCCAACTCGACACCGGGTTCGCGGGCGAGATCCGCACCCTCGTGCATGACCCGGAGACGGGCCTCGCGGGCAAAGACCCGGAGGACGCGCTGGGTGGCGTCGCCGAGGCGATGCCGATGCTGGGCGAGCTGAAGGACCGCTACCTAAAGCAGGCGATCGGCCCACGCCAACGGAGCATCCTCGAACCGCTGATCGACAGCCGCCTCGACCGCGCGGCGGGCGACCTCGGCCGGATCGCGCAGCAGGCCACATCGGCGCTCGACGACCGCATCGTGGCCGAACGCCTCACCGATCTTCAGCAGGACGCGGCACTGGCCTGGCACGATCCGGCGCATCTGCGCGCGCTGGGCCGCACGGCGGTGGGCGAACTGCGCTACCAGGGTGAGCGTCGGGGATGGGACGAGGCCCGGACCAATACGACGGTCCGTCAGGGCTTGAGCGATCTTTATGCCGGTGCGGTGGAATCAGTGATCGGCAGAGACCCCGAAGGCGCCGACAAGCTCTATGTCCATGCGCGCGAGGTCATCCAGCCGGAGCGGCAACGGGTTATCGAACACAAGATGGAACGGGCGCGCGATGAGCGTCGCGTGACGGGGGTCTTGGTCAGCCTCGCCGATGTATCGGATGATCCGACACGTCGCCCGGACCTCGACGACTATCAGGCTCGCGCCGCCGAGTTGGCGCCATCGGATGCCTCGCCCGACGTGCGGGCGCAGGTGAACAGGATGGTCCGGATCGAGCACGCTCAGGCCGACCGCGCCTGGCAGGCGGCGCGCGGCCGTGCCGCGGTGGCGGCCCTCGACTGGCTCGGGAAGAACCCGGCGGTGCGGCTGCTGGCGATGCCGCCCGAGCTGCGTGACGGCCTGAGCCCGGAGCAGACCAAGGCGCTGGACGCCGTGACCATCAACGGTGGACGCGCGGTCACCAACCGCGACATCTACGAACTGTTGGATCGGCAAGCCATTTATGAGCCCAAGGCGTTCGCCGGTCTCGATCTCAGCCAGTACCGCCTGTCGCTCGACGATCAAGACTATCAACGGTTTGTCAGCTTCCAGAAGGGTTTAGTCGACGGTAGACCCGATGTCGCCTTCCAGCGCTACGACCTCGGCCGTTCCGTCCTCGACGAAGGGTTCGAGAAAGCGAACTTTGATCTCGACGGACCGGCAGTACGATCGGGACGAACAGCGCTCGAAAAGACACTTGGCGCCTTCGAGGCCATTCAAGGGCACCCTGCAACGTTAGAGGACATCGAGCACATTGCGGGTGATATCGTTCGGCGGGCGGTAGACAGCCAGGACACTCTGGATGGCCAAGAAGGTACTCTTGATGCGACTGCTCCATCGGATGGCCAAAATGAGGCTTCGGCGCTTCACGGCGCAGACGGTGAAGCGGGAAGCGGGGAGACTCAACTCGCACAAGTTGGTGGCACAAGTCCGCGTGACCAAACGCCAACGCCGACAAAAGAAGAGAAAGAACGCCAGACCGTGGAGACGCAGCGGCAGAAAATCACGGAGCGGCGAAAAGCCGAACTTGATCGTTTGGCGGGCATCAAGATTGCGCCGAAACCAACAGAAAAGCAGCTCATGCCGGAGGATTGGGCGCAACGTCTTCCAGCGGGAGTTCTGGTCGCTGTCGACGCAAGCGCAAAGCGTTACAACGTGCCGCGCGAACTTCTGGCGCGTGTCCTTTGGCAGGAGAGCGAATTTAAGGAGGATAGCAATCACGACAAGCCGGTTGGCCGCGCGAAGGGCATAGCTGGGCTAGAAGACGGGACCAAGGGGATCAAGGCCGAGCTGCAAAGGCTTGCAGGGCTTAGGGGAGATCGCGCCAGGGTTAGCGAACTTCAAGGCTACGATGTCATGAACGCTTCTCAGGCAATCGATATGGCGGCGGAGTACCTCCGCCATAGCTACGAGCGCGGAGGTCGGACCTGGCCGGGAGCAATAGCTGCGTACAATTTCGGGCCAACGGCTTTCGACAACTGGTTGTCGGGACGGAGCGATCCGACGGTATCGCGTGACATCCACTGGCGGCGTGCCAAGGAGTACCTGAAATATGTGTTTCGCGGTAATCCGAAGGCGTTTGATGAGTGAAGAGGCTTACGCCAAAACACTCGTATAGGTAGTATTTCCAAAAAAGTTATTGACGTCGGCAGAAGGCAGCAATAGAGATCGAGTGCTCTTTGCAATGGTGAGAACAATGAGCGCCAGTGCCTACTGGGTATTCGTGCTGGGTGTGAGTTCCTTGTTTGCCGCGCTGGGTGTGGTGGCCCCTGTTTTTGCCGATCCTCGCGTGGGATATGGCAATCGAACTCCCGACCAGAGCGATGCGTCTTTCTACCTTTCGGTCGCCAAGCCGCTACGCGATCAGGCGCTGCACACGTCCAGGACGGGCAGTTGGGCTCTCGAAACGGACACGCGCACGAAGCTCGCATATCCGCGCATCGTCGACCTCGCCCACGGTTCATCCAATATAGTGAACGGTGCTTTGGTCGCCATACACGGTCGCATGATCCGCTTGGCACTTGAGAGCGATCGGATAGCGACAATCAACAGAGGAGACGAAGCTTGGGAGCCCGGCTCGAGCATCATGCAGACCGCAGCCAAGGTGACCTACTTTTCCGACACATATCTGAGCATTGTGGAAGTGGGCGTCGAAAGAACGGGCGGCACGGCGCAAATACCGTATGCTCGCGGGGTCACGATCGATGTCGAGCGTGGAACGATTCTTGTAGTCGAAGCCTGCGGTTCCGATCGCAGGGGTCCGATGTTCAAGTTCGGCAACGTCCTGTCGGTATGCACGAAGGCCAGGTTCGCGACGTTTCGCGATCTTTGGAAGGCCCATGCCCTCGAGCTCGTCACCCGCGTGCAAGCGGAGAGTCTACCCACCGATTTGGAAGTGTGTCGGCCACGAGCATTGGCCTATATCGACCAACCTGAGTTTTCACTTTACCTGACAGACGCTGGCCTCGCGATCCATAGTGTCCGGTCGGTCTCAAATGGCGAAAACCAATGCGTCGATGATATTCACAACCCGTTCAACCCGGTGATCATCCCGTATCGAAAGCTCGAACCGCTCATGCAGCCTGGACCACTGCGTGACGAACTGCTGCGTCAGCGTTAAGCATGACATCAGACAATTCGACGGAAGACACGGCGGAGACGCCGTCGGTGGAGCCGGCGACCAGCGAGCAGCTCGTGCCGGAAAATGCAGCGTTTGCGGCGGAATGTATGGCCGGGCTCAACAATTTTCCACCTTTCGGGGATTGGAAATTGGGCGCGCAGTTGGTGACGCGCAGCGACACTTGGGGAGATGTTTGGCGTGCCGACTTCGAAATCGGTGGCAAGTCGCTCGCGCCATTGATCAATCGTATCGTCTGCTGGCGCAAAGCAGACGGCACGATTCCCATCATGGTAGCGATTGGCCAGAGCGTACCGCCGCTTCGAGCTAAGTAGGGACTGCAGATTCTGCAGAAGCGCTTCGACCAGGCGCTGGAGAAGATAGTGAATCCGCCGATGGTGGGGCCGCTGTCTTTGCGCAACGACACGGCCTCGTCGCTCTCGGGCCGGCCTACCAGATCAACCCGCCGCTCAATCACTTGGCCTCGGCCATCGCCGACCGGCAGCGCAGCGTCCAGGTGGCCTTTTATGCCGACCTGTTCCTGATGATGAGCCAGCTCGACGACGTGCGCTCGGCGACCGAGATCGTGGAGCGGCGCGAGGAGAAGATGGTGATGCTGGGACCGGTGCTGGAGCGGCTGCATGACGAACTGCTCGATCCGCTGATCAAGCGGGTGTTCGGCCTGAAGGAGCGGGCAGGGCAGGTGCCGGAACTGCCGCCGGCCATGGCCGGCAAGGACATCAGCATCGAATATGTCTCGTCGCTGGCCCAGACGCAGCGTTCGGTGGCAACCGGCGGCATCGAGCGGTTCGTGAGTTTCGCCGGCCGTGCCGCGGCGATGAAGCCTGATGTCCTGGACAAGCTCGACATCGACCAGACCGTCGACGCCTACGGCGACCTGTTGGGCGTGCCCAGCCGGTTGATCGTCTCGACGGACCGGGCAGCGGCGGCCCGCCAGCAGCGGGCGCAGTTGCAACAGCAGCAGATGGCGCTGCAGGCCGGCCAGGCGATGGCCGCCAGCGCCGAGAAGCTCGGGCGCATCGACGTGGGCGGCGGCAAAAATGTCCTTCAGGCCCTGGTGGGCCGCTAAACCCGGAGAGCAGAAATGGCAACGACGATCTACCCGACTGTGCTCGTGGCGCAGCCGGAGGCTGAGCTGTGGTCGCCCAACGGCATTGGCGACAACGATCCGGTATCGATCCAGGCCGACGAGATGTTCGCGCGCCAGCTCGACACCGGGTTCGCGGGTGAGATCCGCAACCTCGTGCATGACCCGGAAACGGGCCTCGCGGGCAAGGATCCGGAAGAAGCGCTGGGTGGCGTCGCAGAGGCGATGCCGATGCTGGGCGAGCTGAAGGACCGCTACCTGGCGCGGGCGATCGGCCCGCGCCAAAGGAGCATCCTCGAACCGCTGATCGACAGCCGCCTCGACCGCGCCGCGGGCGACGTCGGCGCTCGACGACCGCATCGTGGCGGAACGTATCGCCAACCTGCAGCAGGACGCGGCGCTGGCGTGGCGCGACCCGGCGCATCTGCGCGCGCTGGGCCGCACGGCGGTGGGTGAACTTCGCTACCAGGGCGAGCGCAAGGGCTGGGACGCGACCCAGACCGACACGAGCGTGCGGCAAGGACTGAGCGCTCTTTATGCTGGCGCGGTCGAACAGGCCATCGACCAGGACCCCGACGGCGCTGCCAACCTCTACGAGCATGCGCGTGACGTGATTCAGCCGGAACGGCAGACCGCCGTCGAACGCAAGTTGGCGCGGGCGCGGGAAGAGCGTCGCGTTGCCGACGTCGTGGGCAGGCTCGCCGATGTATCGGATGATCCGACACGTCGCCCGGACCTCGTCGACTTCCAGAGCCGCGCCACCGAGTTGACGCCGCCGGATGCCTCACCCGAGGTGCATGCGCAGGTGAACAGGATGGCGGCGATCGAACATGCTCATGCCGACCGTGCCTGGCAGGCCGCCCGGGGCCGCGCGGCCATGGGTGCCCTCGATTGGCTCGCCGCGAACCCGACCGCGCGACTGCTGGCGATGCCTGCGGCGTTGGGAGATGGGCTGAGTCCGGAGCAGACGGAGCGGCTTGACCAAGCGGTCATCAATGGCGGGCACGCGGTCACCGACCGTGAGGTCTACGAACTGCTGAACCGGAAGGCCGTCTATGAGCCCAAGGCGTTCGCAGGCCTTGATCTCAGTCAGTATCGCCTGTCGCTCGATGATCAAGACTACGGGCGCTTCGTGAATTTCCAGAAAGTGCTGGCCGATGGCAAATCCGATGTCGCCTTCCAGCGTTATGATCGCGGTCGGACCCGACTCGACGACGGGTATCGGAAAGCGAACCTTGATCCCGACGGGCCGGAAGCACGGGCCGGACAAGTCGAACTCGACAAGACGCTTGGCGCTTTCTAGGCTATCCAGGGTCGTTCAGCGACTCTGGAGGACATCGACCGTGTTGCGGGCGATATTGTTCGGCGCGCCCTTCCGCCTACAAACCGAGGCGCTTACGACGAACCGAGAACGGCCCGCGTCGCACATGACGAGCCCGTCCCATCAGAAAGAGATGTTCAGATTGCGCAACAAGAGAACTCGGCGCCGGAGTCGGCCGCTAGGCGCGGTATCGCGCCGACCGTCGAATTGCCGCTTGGTACTCGCTTAAATGATGGCCCAGGGCAGGCTGTCACCCTGCCCAACGGGTCACGCATTCCAGATCGGTATTCTCCAACGGGCTATTTGATGGCGCCGGTAGGCGATCTGAGTGCAGTCGCGGCAAAAGGTCAGCAGGTCGGTGCCATTTATCGTTCGCTTCTGACTAAGCCCGGCGGGGGCGGTGGATCGGCACTTGCCTACCTAGGTCTTACGATGCGCAGATTTCTCGGTCAGGGAGGCGCGTTCGATTATCAACGCGAGAGAGGTAATGAAGACAAATCAGGCTTCACTCAACTCAGGCAATTTCGAAACGTGTCAAACGTGAACGTTGGACTCTTTGCCCAGCAGGCGGGGATGTCACTTCACGACATTCTAACGATAGCGGGAGAATACGCGGCCAAACATTCAAGTAATGCCGATCCAACGCAGCCCTACAGCCTTAATGCTCAAACTAGGGAATTCATTGAGGTCGGATACAAGATTGGTCAAAACGGTGCATTCGGTCCGGCGGCAACTGATCGCTAGCCTTTCCACTTTTTGCGGCGACTCGCCAAATAGGTGATCACCGTCAAGGCGACAGTAACGGCCAGCGCGACCGCCAATACCTGGGGATGCGGACTTGGAGAGGAAGTCCCCTCGACAGAACTGAGGGGACCCAGGAGCAAGAAGAAAGGAGCCCGGATCATATCGGCAATGCATTGGCCAATACTGGCCTTGGCGCTCACGCAGTCCATACCGACGGCGAAGGCCGCGTATAGCCAGAAGCAGACACAGTAGATAACGATGAAGCCAAGACCGGCACAGAGGAGCACGGCTATGAAATTGATCAGGCTTCCCAGAACCTTCATGCTTTGATGCTCCTGGATTGTGTCCGGCTTCATGTCGTTCGTTGTGCGTCGATGCTTCAATGCGAGTGGGAACACGATTACCCTCCTCGCGACCACCAACTCCCAGGCGTCATCCCGGATCTCCCGACGCAGCGAGGTACGAAACGCAGCCGTTGGCCGTCCGCGAGGATGTCCCTCGCGCGCGCCGGCACCAACTCGAATTTCCCGTTCCGCAGGGCATCGAGGGCATCCGAGCATCCGACGTTCTCGATCAATCCTGTGTAGGCCCATCGGCCGTCCGCGCCCTCCGAAAGGAGAAACGCGCTTCTCCTCGCGTATTTTTTTGCGATCAAAATTATTTCCAGGGTCCCGTCGCCTTCCATGTCGAGCAGGATGGCCTCGCAAGTCGCACTCAGGCTCATCAGACAATCCGGTGCCATCTCCGGCCATCCGCCTATCTTTCCTGCTTGCTGGATGAAGCTCTCTGGCAGTTTTTGTCCGATGGGATGGACGACGGTGATGTTCGTGGCGCGCGTTGCCATCGTTGGAGGATTCGTCACGGGCCGTGCCGGATTGAGCGCATCTGCCGCTTTGGAGGCGATCTGCGCGGCGTTCGGCCCCTCGCGTTGGCTCGCAAGACGTTGCAGCGCAGCCCGGCCGTAACCGCTGGTGTGGCGTTCCAGAAGGCCATAGTCGAACTCGTCCGGGGTGATCTGCCCCGACTCGAGACGGCTGAGTTGGTCCGCAACCGACAGGCGTGCGGGATCAGCGACAGGGGTCAACAGGGCGACGGCGAGGACGATCGTGACAAAGGCCGACAATACGTTGGTCGACGGAAGGCCGCGGAGCGCCGTGCCTGACCGGAGCGCGGTCACCGCATAACCGAACGCGTGACAGCCGACGGCGATCAGGCAAGTCAACACCATTATCCGCGAGGGCGTCCAGCCATGCTGCTCGACTCTTAGGGTCAATCCGATGGCCGCCAACACAACCAGGGGAACGAGCATGAGCGCTGCTACGAGTCGCGCATAGATCAGCGCACGGACCCTGTTGCTCTCCGGTCCGCCATCCTGGAAGTGGCTGTTGATTAGGAGGATCAGGATGATCGAGGCTGCCAGTAGACTGGAAGTCGCGTGTCTCGTGTTCCAGAGAGGCTCCAAGCCCGTGAAGAGTAGTGCGGCGAGAAAGGCTACGCCGATCAACACCATCAGCGGCATCAGCCACGACAGCAGGCTAAGCAGGAGCGCCCGGGCGCCACGCACCATGGTGGCCCGGGCATCGGTGAGGTGAAGGGCGGCGCTGATTGCCAGGGTGGTTGCGGGAATCCAGAACCAGCTTTTTTCGATAATCGTCGCAAAAAGGTCGATCTTGATCAGATCGAACAGCGCAGCGCCCATCGCCAGCACGCCCCAGAACAGGCCGACGAAGATGCTGGCGAGGGCGAGCTGCGTGACTTGTTTCCAGGACACGTCGAAGTAGGTCGAAAAATTTGCGATCCATTTTCGGTCGGCGTCGGCTGCCGCGACCAGAGCGTGGCCGACAAACAAAAGACCCATCAACGGGAGGTAGAAAGTGGGCCAGACAGCATCGTAGAAGCGACCACTCTGTAAGGGCGCTTCGCGAAAGCCCGAATAATAGCCTAGACCCGCACAGAGGATGCAGACGATCGCGGTCCAGACAGCCAAAACCCTAGGACTGAGATTGCCAATACCGGCGAGCACGATAGCTGGTACGAAAAGAGCAATCGCCAGCAAGGGCGTGAACAACGCATCATGGGTTGCCGGCCAGAGTGCCTCATGATGGGCTTGGTGTAGGAACCACAGGGCACCGCCTTGGCTCAAGCCGATGAACAACCGAATCGCAGCAGTCTGGTACGTCGATCGAAGAGGGTTGTTCATTTGAACCATCCAGTCGCTGCCCCGCCGCTGCGCAAATTCGTGGTGTTTTGTTTCGATGATGACAACCAACTTTCGGTTGTAGATCGATCTGGTTGACCGAGTCATTAATTCAAGGAGGACAAGATGTGTGAACCGGTTTCCATGGTGATGATGGGCGTTTCCGCCGCAACGACGTTGGTGGGCGTCGCGCAACAGGCGCAGCAGGCCCAGGAGGCGGCGGCGCAGCAGGCCAGCCGCGCCTGGCAGGCGGCCTACCAGACATCCTATCAGACCGCGCAGGCGCGCAACGCCGCCACGGTCTCCGAATACAACGCCCAGGACGCCGAGCGGCGCGGCGCGGTCGAGGAGGAGCGGCAGCGGCGCAAGACCTCGCTGCTGCTCGGCACCCAGCAAGCGCGCTTTGCGGCCCAAGGCAGCGATCTCCTGGGCTCGCCGCTCGATCTGCTGGGCGACACCGCCGCTTTTGGCGAGCAGGACGCGCTCGCCACGCGCTACCAGGCGGCGCGGGAGGCCTGGAATTTCAGGATCCAGGCGGCCAACCAGACGGCACAGGCCGATTTCCTGGCAAACTCGGCCGTTCCGCCGCTCACCAACCACGATCCCAGCCTGGGGATCGCCAAGTCGCTGCTGGGCGGGGCCTCCAACCTGCTCGGAATTGCCGAAAAGCGCGATTTATTCCCAAAAATCAGCAATAAATCCGTGGCGGCAGCCGGCAGCGTGGCCACCGACAGAGCGACCTGGGCCTAACGAGACCAAAATGGGAGTAAGCAGGGCGGTCACTGTGACTGGCTTGCCACACCTTGTGAAACAATGACTTAGCGGCCGTTGTACAGGCTGGCGTCTCGCCGGGGCTCTCAGTTACATTGTGGCGTTATTGCGATTTCGAGTTCGGCCCGCGCCGCGAGCGTCCTGGGCTAGCGAATAAAGGGGAGATCGAGACATGAAGAAGGCACTTATCGCCGCTGCGTTTGTTGCGCTGCCGGCAATTGCCCAGGCGCAGACTCCGATGCCGGGCTTCTATATCGGCGCCGAAGGCGGCCTGAACTGGATGATGAACTTCAACGCCAACACCCCGGTTGCTGCT